>NZ_CP090003.1:360000-960000 GCF_021390195.1 Flagellimonas sp. CMM7
GTTTGGCCTAGTGCCAGTATTTTAAAACATATTATAAGACAGCATAAAAGAAAAAAGGACCACCTCGATGACGGACCCGGATAATGTCCGGTCGTCTTTTCTCTAGAAAGGAGGTGTTCCAGCCGCACCTTCCGGTACGGCTACCTTGTTACGACTTAGCCCTAGTTACCGATTTTGCCCTAGGCCGCTCCTTACGGTGACGGACTTCAGGCACTCCCGGCTTCCATGGCTTGACGGGCGGTGTGTACAAGGCCCGGGAACGTATTCACCGGATCATGGCTGATATCCGATTACTAGCGATTCCAGCTTCACGGGGTCGAGTTGCAGACCCCGATCCGAACTGTGACCGGTTTTATAGATCCGCGCCCCCTTACGGGGTGGCTTCCCTCTGTACCGGCCATTGTAGCACGTGTGTGGCCCAGGACGTAAGGGCCGTGATGATTTGACGTCGTCCCCACCTTCCTCACGGTTTGCACCGGCAGTCCCGTTAGAGTCCCCATCTTTACATGCTGGCAACTAACGGTAGGGGTTGCGCTCGTTATAGGACTTAACCTGACACCTCACGGCACGAGCTGACGACAACCATGCAGCACCTTGTAATATGTCCGAAGAAAAAACTATCTCTAGTCCTGTCATACTACATTTAAGCCCTGGTAAGGTTCCTCGCGTATCATCGAATTAAACCACATGCTCCACCGCTTGTGCGGGCCCCCGTCAATTCCTTTGAGTTTCATTCTTGCGAACGTACTCCCCAGGTGGGATACTTATCACTTTCGCTTGGCCGCCGAGACCGAGGTCCCGACAGCTAGTATCCATCGTTTACGGCGTGGACTACCGGGGTATCTAATCCCGTTCGCTACCCACGCTTTCGTCCATCAGCGTCAGTACGTTGTTAGTGACCTGCCTTCGCAATCGGTGTTCTATGTGATATCTATGCATTTCACCGCTACACCACATGTTCCGGCCACTTCACAACGACTCAAGACCACCAGTATCAAAGGCAATTCTACAGTTGAGCTGCAGACTTTCACCCCTGACTTAATGGCCCGCCTACGGACCCTTTAAACCCAATGATTCCGGATAACGCTCGGACCCTCCGTATTACCGCGGCTGCTGGCACGGAGTTAGCCGGTCCTTATTCTTACGGTACCGTCAGACACCTACACGTAGGTGCGTTTCTTCCCGTATAAAAGCAGTTTACAACCCATAGGGCAGTCATCCTGCACGCGGCATGGCTGGATCAGAGTCTCCTCCATTGTCCAATATTCCTCACTGCTGCCTCCCGTAGGAGTCTGGTCCGTGTCTCAGTACCAGTGTGGGGGATCCCCCTCTCAGGGCCCCTAACCATCGCTGCCTTGGTAAGCCGTTACCTTACCAACTAACTAATGGTACGCATGGCCATCCTTGTCCGATAAATCTTTAACCATAAGAACATGTGTCCCTATGGTGCCATGGGGCATTAATCCAAATTTCTCTGGGCTATTCCCCTGACAAGGGCAGGTTCCATACGCGTTCCGCACCCGTGCGCCGGTCGTCATCTTGTGCAAGCACAAATGTTACCCCTCGACTTGCATGTGTTAGGCCTGCCGCTAGCGTTCATCCTGAGCCAGGATCAAACTCTTCATTGTCTATCGTTAAATATCTATTCAACTCCCAAACAACTACCAAGTCCTTGACATCAAAATGGTTCTTTGTTATTCTCTTTTACGCTGTCTATACAATATGTAAATGAACTTCTTCAATCCAAAAGAAAAAAAACGACCCTACCAGGCCTATTTTCCCTCTTTTCAAACCCAGCCTTATCAGCTAAGCGGGTGCAAATATAGAGAGGTTTAAATGATACCACAAAACAATTTTAAAAAAAAATCAAAAAAAATTACAAGTACTTGAAAATCATTTACTTAAATTCTAAAAAAGTGTAGTATTCTTTATCCGACACCATCCTAATCAAGTGAGAAAAACACTAAAGCCTTGATTGAAAGCCATCTATCGATTGAACGCCTAATACTATTGTAAGCATCAACACAAGATAGTATCTTTGCGCACCATCTTAAAGAAGGAGAACAAATGATTGAGATTACATTGCCAGACGGCGCAATAAAGAAAGTTTCTGAAGGCACTACCCCAATGGAAGTTGCAAAAGGTATTAGCGAAGGGTTGGCCAGAAACGTTATTTCGGCAAAATTCAATGATACTGTTGTGGAAACCACAACACCACTTACCCATGATGGAACCTTAACCCTATATACATGGAGCAATGATGAAGGTAAGCAAGCTTTTTGGCATTCTACTTCGCATGTTCTTGCTCAAGCATTGGAAGAATTGTACCCAGGTATAAAACTAACCATAGGTCCTTCCATTGAAAACGGATTCTATTATGATGTTGATTTTGGAGACCATACTATTTCTGAAAAAGATTTCCCAGAGATTGAAAAGAAGGCCTTGGAAATTGCAAGGGGCAAACATGATTATAAAATGAGAAGTGTATCCAAAGCGGAAGCACTTACCTATTATAAAGATCAAGACAATCAGTATAAAGTAGAACTTATTGAAAATCTTGAAGATGGCACCATTACTTTTTGTGACCATAGTTCTTTTACGGATTTATGCCGTGGTGGACATATCCCCAATACAGGAATCATAAAAGCCATAAAAGTATTGAGCGTAGCCGGTGCTTATTGGCGAGGTGATGAGAACAACACACAATTAACAAGAGTTTACGGAATTTCATTTCCCAAACAGAAAGAGCTTACTGAATACCTTGAACTTTTAGAAGAAGCAAAAAAACGAGATCATAGAAAATTAGGGAAAGAACTGGAATTGTTCACTTTTTCTAAAAAAGTTGGGCAAGGGCTTCCCTTGTGGCTTCCCAAAGGTGCAGCCTTACGTGAACGTTTGGAGCAATTTTTAAAGAATGCACAAAAGAAGGCCGGTTATGAAATGGTGGTAACACCACATATTGGACAGAAAGAACTTTATGTAACATCTGGTCATTATGCAAAATATGGTGAAGACAGCTTTCAACCTATTCATACTCCAAAAGAAGATGAGGAGTTTTTGCTAAAGCCAATGAACTGCCCTCATCATTGTGAAATATACAATAGTAGTCCTTTTAGCTATAAAGATTTACCTGTACGCTATGCTGAGTTTGGCACTGTATACAGATATGAGCAAAGTGGTGAGCTACATGGGCTTACTCGCGTAAGAGGTTTTACCCAAGATGATGCGCATATCTTCTGCACACCGGATCAATTAAATGACGAGTTTAAAAAAGTTATTGACCTTTCTTTATATGTGCTGGGTTCTCTAGGTTTTGAAAATTTCACGGCACAAGTTTCTGTTCGGGACTTAGAAAAACCCGAAAAGTACATTGGCGATGTGAAGAATTGGGAAAAAGCAGAGCAAGCCATTATAAACGCTTCAGAAGAAAAAGGACTGAACTATATAATTGAAAGTGGAGAAGCTGCATTTTATGGTCCAAAGTTGGACTTTATGGTAAAAGATGCTCTAGGAAGAAAATGGCAACTGGGCACTATACAGGTTGATTATAATCTGCCTGAACGTTTTGACCTTACATACAAAGGCAGTGATAATGAGCTACACAGGCCAATAATGATTCACCGAGCTCCCTTTGGAAGTATGGAACGTTTTATAGCATTATTACTGGAACACACCGGCGGAAACTTTCCGTTATGGCTCATTCCTGTGCAAGCTATTATATTGCCGGTCAGCGAGAAACACGAAAAATATGCGGAAAAAGTTTTAAGTTCTTTAGAAAATTACGAAATTCGCGCGCTCATTGATAATAGGAATGAGACGGTAGGGAAGAAAATCCGTGAGGCTGAGCTTAAAAAAATCCCGTTCATGCTCATCGTTGGTGAGCATGAAGAAACGTCTGAAACCATATCTGTTAGAAGACATGGAGGTGAAGATGGAGGTAGTTTAAGCATAGGTGAATTTTCCGACTTGGTATCTACTGAAATAAATAGTACCTTAAAGTCGTTTTAACAAAATTTAGTTTAATTAAAAAATACACGTCATAGCAATACGAAGAAGATTTAGGCCCCAACCTAGGAGGGAAAACAAAAACCCCCATAATATCAATGAAAGTATTAAAGCTCCAGAAGTTAGGCTTGTTGGAGATAATGTTGAAGTTGGAGTATATCCTACACCACAAGCATTGATAAAAGCCAACGAACTGGAATTGGATTTAGTGGAGATTTCCCCAAAAGCCATTCCACCAGTTTGTAAAATTATAGATTACAAGAAGTTTCTTTACGAGCAAAAGAAACGGGATAAGGCAATGAAAGCCAAAGCGACCAAAGTAATCGTAAAAGAAATACGATTTGGTCCGCAAACGGATGACCATGATTATGAATTTAAAAAGCGACATGCTGAAAAATTCTTAAAGGATGGTGCCAAGCTCAAGGCTTATGTCTTTTTTAAAGGACGATCCATTGTTTATAAGGATCAAGGCGAAATATTATTATTAAGATTGGCACAAGAGCTGGAGGAATTAGGAAAAGTGGAACAAATGCCAAAACTGGAGGGAAAGCGAATGACCATGTTCTTAGCACCCAAAGCTAGTAAAAAGTAAGCGGGATGCTGATTATTTTCAGCAGTAATATATAAAGAGGAGAAAATGCCTAAGATGAAAACTAAATCCAGTGCTAAAAAGCGTTTTAAGCTTACAGGTACTGGTAAAATTAAAAGAAAGCACGCTTTTAAGAGTCATATTTTGACCAAAAAATCTAAAAAGCGTAAGCTTAAGTTGACACACTCTGGATTAGTTCATGAGTCTGATGTTAACAGTATTAAAGAACAATTACGTTTAAAATAATTGTTCACAATTCGGTACATTAATTATAAACCATGGAGTTAGGCTTATAAAAGTGTCAATAATTGACCGCCTACTACAAAAAAATGAAACATTATGCCAAGATCAGTAAATTCAGTTGCTTCAAGAGCTAGAAGAAAAAAAGTGATGAAGCAGGCCAAAGGTTACTTTGGAAGACGTAAAAACGTTTGGACAGTAGCCAAAAATGCGGTAGAAAAAGCAATGCTTTATGCCTACCGAGATAGAAGAAACAAAAAACGTAATTTCCGCTCACTTTGGATTACCCGTATTAATGCTGGAGCAAGAATGCACGGAATGTCCTACTCTCAATTCATGGGTAAAGTAAAATCCAACGGTATTGAACTTAATAGAAAAGTTTTGGCCGATTTGGCAATGAACCACCCAGATGCTTTTAAAGCAGTGGTTGAAAGAGTAAAATAAGAGTTAATATAAACTTACCCCGCTTATTAAAATCCCACTCCATTGAGTGGGATTTTTGTATTTTAAGAGTTTAATGATCTTTTCATGCTTAAACACATTCCAATATTGCTCCTTCTATTATTAGGCCCCATTACATCAATTGGTCAAAATGAAAACATTACATTTTTAGCTTTAGGTGATAGCTACACCGCTGCTACAAGTGAATTACAAATAAATGGCTGGCCAGAGCAACTTGTTCAAATCCTAAAAAAGAAGGGAGTTTTAATAGATTCTCCAGAAATTATAGCAAAAGCTGGATGGACTTCTTCAGACCTTTCAACCAATATTGAAACCAAGCAATTGACTTCATCCTACGGACTTGTCTCTCTTTTAATCGGTGTTAACAACCAATATAAGGGTAAAGACATCGATATATTTAAAAAAGAGTTTCCTCAACTATTGGAGACCAGCATTGCATTGGCACAAGACAATCCAAAAAATGTTTTTGTTCTATCCATACCAGATTGGAGTGTAACTCCTTTTGCCAAATTGAGAGACAAAAAAAAGATTGTAAAAGAGTTGAGTATGTATAACACCATTATTGAAGAAGAAGCTAAAAAACGTGGTGTAATGTTTATTGAAATTACACAATCTTCTAGAAATGCGGCGGTAAACCCTTCATTAATTGCTTCAGACAGTCTTCACCCTTCTAAGAAAATGTACAAAGTATGGGCCAAAAAGATTAGCAAAAAACTTCTTAAACAGCTTTAAAAAGTGGCTCATTAAATCCCAACTCTATAAATCATGAACCAAACGCCGTCAATACCAATTTTCTTCCGGAGGCATGATTTCGGTGCTCACACAAATAAATTCCTTGCCAAATTCCTAGGTTAAGCTTTCCATCAGTTATTGGGACTTGAACAGAACTTCCCAACAAAGATGCTTTAATATGTGCTGGCATATCATCAGCTCCCTCATAGGTATGAATAAAATACGGAGCATCTTCAGGAACCATCTTATTAAAATGACTTTCAAAATCAACTCTTACCGTTGGATCAGCATTTTCATTTATGGTCAGCCCAGCAGAAGTATGTTTAATGAACACTTGCAATATACCTGACTGTATCTCCTCAATTTCAGGAAAAGAATCAAGTATTGTATCAGTAATCAAATGAAACCCTCTTGCATGGGGCTTAAGTCTTATTTCAGATTGATAACATTTCATAATCTGTGAAATTAATACAAACTTTACATCATTCCTTATTCAACACATACCTTTGCATTTCTAAAATACGTAATGGATTTATCAAAGATAAAAATGGTGGTATCCGATATGGATGGCACATTGCTAAACTCTAAGCATGAAGTAAGTAATCGCTTCTTTGAAATTCACAAAGAACTTAAGCAGAAAAATATTCAGTTTGTTGCGGCAAGCGGACGACAATATCACAGTATGGTGGATAAATTGGAAACCATTCAAGACGATGTGATTTTTGTTGCTGAAAATGGGGCTTTTGTGAAAAGAAAAAAAGAGGTGCTGTTGACCACTCCTATTGATAAAAGAAACATTGACACCATACTCTCCTTGATTACACCGGCCACTAATGCGCATCCCGTTCTATGCAGTAAAAACAGTGCTTACGTCAATGGTAACTCAAACGAGTTTTTAGAAATGCTCCGAGAATATTATACCGAGTTTAAAGTTGTAGATGACCAAACCCAAGTAAAAGATGAAGTCTTAAAGGTTGCCATCTATCATTTTGAAAACTCTGAAAAACATATTTATCCGGTGGTAAAACACCTTGAGGGTTCTTTAAAGGTAAAAGTATCTGGCTCCAATTGGGTAGATGTTTCTCACAGAAATGCACATAAAGGGTATGCGCTGGAGAAACTAATGCAGGCCTATAAAATTAATTCAGATGAAATCATGGTTTTTGGAGACTATAACAATGACCTGGAAATGCTGCAGCTATCCGATTATAGTTTTGCCATGGCCAATGCACACCCTAAAGTCCAAGAGGTAGCAAAGTACAGTACCTTGAGCAATAATGAGTATGGTGTGGAGCACATTTTGGAAAAAATGCTATGACAAAAATTGAAGGAATTATTAAAAAATTCAATCTAAATCCACACCCAGAGGGTGGTTACTTTAGAGAGACCTATAGAAGTAACGGAGAGATAGACAAAAATTCTTTGCCCATTAGTTATGAAGGCAACCGCAACTATGCTACTTGTATTTATTTTTTATTGACTTCTGATACCTTCTCCGCTTTTCATAAAATAAAGCAAGACGAAATATGGCATTTTTATGATGGATCACCCATCAAATTATACATTATTTCTGATGAAGGTCTCTATTCTGAACATGTAATTGGCTCCAATTTTTCAGAAGGAGAAGTACCTCAATTTGTTGTACCTGGAAATCATTGGTTTGCTGCCGAAACAATAAATAAAGAGGATTATTCGCTTGTAGGATGCTCGGTGTCTCCTGGTTTTGATTTTAAGGACTTTGAACTGCCAACCAAAAAAGAACTAGTAACAAAATTTCCAGAGCATCAACGCATTATAGAAAGATTAACACATTCTTGAACGTTAAAGAGCGTCTTAGTTTGAACAAACCTGGATATCTCCTTTTTTAAACTCCAAAATAGTCATGTTATAATTCTTCTTAAACGTTTTGGACAAATGACTGGAGTCTGTAAACCCTAACATATATGCTACTTCCTTTATGGAATATTCACTATGTTTAAAATAGCTTTCCGCAAGTTTCAATTTTGATTTAATTACATACTCCTGAAAGGAATACTCTGAATGCTTTTTAAAGTACTCACTAAAATAGGTTGGCGAAACATTGAATTGATTGGATAAGTTTTCAAGTCTTATTTTTTCCTTGTCGTATATATTATGTTGGATATACCTAATAATCTCACCAAACTTATAGTCCCTATTCCGTCCTTCCTCAACATACCTTCTTTCTATATTGCGAGCTAAAATGTTTAGAACGCTTGTCATAAGACTCTCAATAACAGTCTCAGAATAATCATCTTTGGACAAGTATTCTTGATGAATTTGTTTAATCAGATTTACTAGTAACTCTCTTTCCAAACAAGATCCTGTTTTAATAATATCCCCAGCTACTTTGTTATAGTTGGACAACACATAGGATAGTTTTTTGAACCAATCACCATAGCTTCCGTTTAAAGTCTCTTTTGAAAAGTATAAGTCTGTAAACCTTATGAAATAGAAAGTTGTCTCTTTTTTAATATTAAAAGAATGGCAATCCAACGGTGGTAAAAGAAAAATATTCCCAGCAGCATAAGGGAATTTACTTTGATTAATGCACTGTCGTCCCTCCCCTTTATCTATATAAACCAATTCAAAAAAATTATGCCTATGTGGGCGCTTTTCCCAAATTTTCAATTTTTCTATATGTATTTCAAAAGGTTTTAAGATTTGTTCAACCTCCATATTTGTATTTTTTTCTATAAAACAGAGCTCAATATATCAAATACCATATTATTAATCACTTCAGAAGGTGATAAAACCTTTTTTTATACCTAAAATACCAATTTTTATACTTAGTTTGTTTTTATACTACCACTAAATTTGTCTCATCTTATAGTGTCTAAGCATAAAATAAAAAAACATGAAAGCAATAGGGTTTAAAAAATCACTTCCCATAACAGAAAATGATAGTTTTTTTGAGTTTGAAACAGAAAAACCTGCTCCAGCGAAGCACGATTTATTGGTAAAAATATCGGCGATTTCGGTAAATCCTGTTGATTTTAAGGTTAGACAAAATGCAGCAAAAGATACCACACTAGACGTTCCTAAGATAATTGGATGGGATGCTGCTGGAATTGTGGAGGCTGTTGGTGATAAAACTTCCCGATTTAAAGTAGGTGATCAAGTATACTATGCTGGAGACATAACAAGAAGTGGCAGTAATGCAGAATATCAACTTATTGACGAACGTATTGTTGGTCATAAACCTAAAAGCTTAAGCATGGTCGAGGCAGCGGCCATTCCACTAACTGGATTGACCGCATGGGAATCCCTTTTTGATCGCATTAAAGTGAATCCCGAAACCGATAAAGGAAAAACAGTCCTGATTTTAGCAGGTGCCGGTGGTGTAGGCTCTATTGCCATACAAATTGCAAAAAAAGTAGCAGGGCTTACCGTGATTGCCACGACATCAAGACCTGAATCTGAAAAATGGTGTGCTGCGCTGGGTGCAGATTATGTTGTTAACCACCGTAACCTGAAAGTAGAACTTGAAAAAATTGGTCATAATCAAGTAGACTATATTTTAGATTTTGTGGATATCAACAGTTACTGGGAAATTGCTACTGAGATAATTAAGCCACAAGGTCATATTGTCACCATTACCGGCTCTAATGAGCCTTTGAATCTGAATTTGCTAAAAACTAAGAGCGTGTCCCTTTCATGGGAATTTATGTACACCCGTTCCATGTATACAACAGCTGATATGGATAAACAGCATCAAATTCTTAACGAAATAGGAGCTCTGTTAGATGCAGGAACATTTAAAACAACATTGACCACCACATTAGAAGGATTCACTGTTGAAAATCTTAAAAAAGCACATCAAATGCAAGAATCGGGTAAGACCATAGGTAAAACAGTCATTCAATTTTAAAAAACATATAAAGATGAAACAATTAACAGTAGTGGCAAAAATAACAGCAATAACTGGCAAAGAAAAAGTGCTAAAAGAAGCCTTGACAGCTTTAATTCCAATCACATTAAAAGAAGAAGGTTGTATCAATTACGATCTACATGTATCCACAGAGAATGACGGCGTATTTCTCTTTTATGAGAATTGGAAAAGTCACGAGTTATGGCAAAACCATATGAACAATAATCATCTTAAAACGTTTATTGCAAAAATGCCAGAAATCGTGGATGGAGATATTGATCTTTCTACATGGTATATCAATTAGAACTACAAAACTAACCTAGATAGAAAGCGCAGACCTTAAGGTTCGCGCTTTTTTTATACATTTAGATTACTATATAAACTAGGGAACATTTAGAAAATGGATCTATTAAAAAACTGCATCTCAAATCAAGTATCCATTGACGAAAGCTCTTTAGACTCCATCGTTTCAAAGTTTGAAGTCCAACATATTAAAAAAGGGGATTTTTTCGTGAAATCAGGGAGAATTTGCCAGAAAATGGCCTTTATAGTATCTGGCTATTTACGAATGTACAATCTGGTAGAGGGTAAAGAAATTACTTTTTGGATTGGCAATAGTGGTAAATTCATCACCTCATTGTCCAGCTTCGTTTTTGAGACTGAAAATCATTGGAACATACAAGCAGTAACTGATTGTACCATCTATACAATTGGTCGGAAAAATCATTTTGACCTTAGTAAGCAGCAACCCAAATGGTTAGAATTTGATAATCTGTTATTGGCCCATTCTTTTGCCTTATTGGAACAAAGTATGTTTGCTCACTTGCACACCACAGCACAACAAAGGTTTGAAACTCTACTAAAAGAAGAGCCGGCTCTTTTTAACCATGTTCCTTTAAGGCATATTGCTTCCATGTTAGGTATTACTCCCGAATCCTTGAGCAGACTCCGTAAAGTTAAATAAGGTTATTTCTTAACATTTGTCAAGAGAGAATTGCTTGATGTATTGGACTTTTGTAAAAAGTTTTAAAATGAACTACTTACAAATTGCCTTGTTATCCAACGCACTTTTCTCTTGCCTAACAGGCCTTTCATTAATTCTCTTTCATAAAACCATAGCCAAATGGTTTGGTCAACAGAAAACAACCATCTTTTGGTTAATTGGAATCGGATTGTTGTTCTTTTCTTATTCTGTTTTTATCCAGGTTAGAAATCCAAACCCCAACGCCGTATTTTACATTATAATCCAGGATGCAATATGGGTTTTGGCCAGTATTGCTATACTATGGTTAAAACCATTTAAAATTACGCAGATTGGTTATCGAATTGTTGCCGGTATTGCTGCTATTGTTCTCATTTTTGATGCATTGCAATTATTGGGGATTTGCATCACTACCCAATAGAGATTGGTGGGCACTTCAGGTACAATAATCTATCCTTTGAATGCCAATGGCAAAATACGGTTTAGATATGTGGTTAATAACAATGGTAGACCTTTGGATGTGGTCTTCATAAATATTGGTATAACCCAGCTGTAAAGTCTTCTTGAGTTTTCTAGGTCTTTTGTTTCTTTTTGCGTGCTGCAGGAAACAAGACATTGTTTAAAATGAGTCGATACCCGGGAGAGGTTGGATGCAGTTCCAATTCAGTTTTTGGATCACCTACACGATGTTGGTAATCCTCCGGGTCATGTCCACCATAAAAGGTAAAAAAGCCCTTCCCTTTTATTCCATGAAGATAACGTGCTTCTCCATTTATTTTGTTTTCTCCCAGGACCATTACTGCTGGTTTTACCTCATCTCTGGTAAATGATGTTGTTTGCCCCATAAAACCTTTTACCAAAGCCGTATGATTCTGTGTTAGCATTGTTGGAACCGGGTCCCACTTTGCAGAGAATTCCATCAAGGAGAAATAATCCGATTCTTTAGGTACATTTCTTCTTTTATTTGTCATATCAATTGAAGAAAACTCATACCGCAATGGATTACGTTCAAGAATAAAATTGGTAAAAGCGAAAGTATTTCCGTAATCCAGCTTGCCCTGATAGTTTGCATCTGATGGATCTCCATCAAACATTGGCTCGCAAATATCAACGTTTTCTGCAGCTAAAGCGATGTCAAAACTATCTGTTGCTGAACACATGGCGAACATAAACCCTCCTCCAATGACGTAGTTTCTAATTTTTAAAGCTACTGCCCTCTTCTCTTCAGAGACTTTGGAAAAGCCCAATTTTTGTGCTAAGGCTTCAGCTTCAGCTTTGCCTTCAATATACCAAGGTGCGGCCCTATAGGCTCCATAGAACTTTCCATACTGTCCGGTAAAATCTTCATGGTGCAAATGCAACCAATCATACAAAACCAATTTATCACTCAGCACTTCTTCGTCATAGATAGTAACATAGGGAATCTCGGCATAGGTAAGTACCATGGTAACGGCATCATCCCATGGCAAATTTCCTTTGGGAGAATACACCGCAATCTTGGGAGCTTTCTCCAGAATAACAGCGTCCTGATTTTGAGAAGGACTGCTAATTTCATCTAAGATGGATTCCGCTTGTGCATCTGAAAGCACTTCAAAAGACACCCCTCTAATTTGGCATTCTTTTCTAATAACTTCTCCATCGGGCAGTAAAAAAGAACCTCCTCTATAATTCAATAACCATTGAACCTTTTGTTGTTTTGTAAGTACCCAATATGTAATCCCATATGCTTTTAAATGATTTTCTTGACTCTCGGAATCCATAGGAATAAGAATTGCCGAGCCAAAAGATTGAAAATAGCATAAAACAAAAAATACAAGGAGAAAAACTCTCGACTGTACTCGAGATGTTAATAAGGAAATGATTTTAAAAGGGTACGTCGTTATCATCTGGGTCATCGTCACTGTTCATTGCACTACCAAAAGCCTCATTCGCACTTGGCAGATTTGGTGTTGCAAAGGGGTTTTCTTCATCCGCATTCATCTTCGATTGAAACTCGAATGGGGAATCAAAGTCGTCCAAGTTATCAAATTTACCCAGTGCACCCACAAACTTTAACCTAATATTATCCAATCCACCATTACGGTGCTTTGCCACAATGAATTCGGCTTGACCTTGCGTTGGGGTGCGTTCTTCATCATCCCATTCATCAATTTTGTAATATTCTGGACGATAAATAAATGATACAATATCCGCATCTTGCTCAATTGCACCTGATTCCCTTAAATCCGAAAGAATAGGTCGTTTACTACCGCCCCTGGTTTCCACGGCTCTTGATAACTGGGAAAGTGCTATGACCGGAACACTTAATTCCTTGGCCAATGCCTTTAAGTTTCTAGAAATAGTAGAAATCTCTTGCTCACGGTTACCGCCTTTTTGACTTCCCCCGGCGGTCATCAGTTGCAAATAATCAATTACTATAAGTTTTATGCCATGCTGGGATGCCAATCTTCGTGCTTTTGCGCGCAAATCAAAAATGGACAGTGAGGGGGTATCATCAATAAACAAAGGCGCTTTTTCCAGTGCTTTTACCTTTACATTCAGTTGTTCCCATTCATGCTTTTCCAGTCTTCCTGTTCTCAATTTTTCCGATGAAAGGCCCGTTTCTGAAGAAATCAACCTTGTTATTAATTGTACAGATGACATCTCCAAAGAGAAGAAAGCTACAGGTATTTCTGAATTCACAGCAATATTTCTCGCCATAGAAAGGGTGAGTGCTGTTTTACCCATACCAGGTCTTGCGGCAACAATAATTAAATCACTGGGCTGCCAACCAGATGTTAATTTGTCCAACTTATCAAAACCGGAAGGGATTCCACTTAAACCTTCTTTATTGGAAATTTCTTCAATTTTCTTTTTGGCCTGAATAACCAAGTTTTGAGCTGTTTCCGCTGAGCGCTTTAAATTACCTTGGGTAACTTCATATAATTTTGCCTCTGCATTGTCCAAAAGGTCAAAAACATCTTTAGAATCACTATAAGAATCTTCAATGATTTCGTTGGAAATTTTTATTAAGCTCCTTTGAATATATTTTTGAAGAATAATCCTTGCATGAAACTCAATATGGGCAGAAGAAGCCACTTTTTGGGTTAGTTTTATCAGGTAAAAGTCACCTCCAACAGCTTCTAATCGTCCATCTTTCTTCAATTGCGAAGAAACGGTTAATAAATCCACTGGTTCGGAAGATTCGAACAATTTGAAAATCGCTTCGTAGATATGACGATGAGCATCCTTATAAAAAGCATCCGGATGTAGGATATCTATTACTTCGTCTACCCCTTTTTTATCAATCATCATCGCGCCAAGCACAACTTCCTCTAAATCAACTGCTTGCGGAGGTATTTTACCCCTCTCCAAGTTAATTAGAGTTGACTTATCAACTTTATGACCAATAATTGGGCTAGGCTTGTCCATAAGTGCGAAAGTAGGTAATTAACCTTTAGTTAACTTTAAATTGACCAACTGCGATGTTCACAGGTGTTCAACAAAATTAATGTTGATAACTAAGAAAATCTGTTAATAACATGAAAATGTTTGAAGAAAAAAATTAACAAAAAGAAGTAAGAGCTAGTAAACAGTGATTAGCCGTCAAAAACACCCATCTCAGCATATTTTTCCATTCGGGTTTTTACCAAATCTTTTGGTGATAACTTTTGAAGTTCCTCAAAATGTGCTGAAATTTTGTTCTTTACGGTGTCAAAAGTTTTTTCTCTATTGGTATGAGCACCACCTAGCGGTTCGCGAACAATTTCATCAACAAGCTTCTGCTTTTTCATATCCGTTGCAGTGAGTTTCAATGCATCAGCAGCTTGTTCCTTATATTCCCAACTTCTCCAAAGTATGGAAGAGCAAGATTCTGGTGAAATTACAGAGTACCATGTGTTTTCTAGCATTAATACCTTATCACCTACTCCAATTCCCAATGCTCCTCCTGAAGCTCCTTCACCTATGATTACAACAATGATAGGTACTTTAAGGCGTGTCATTTCCAAAATATTACGCGCAATAGCTTCTCCTTGACCTCTTTCTTCCGCTTCAATGCCTGGATATGCTCCAGGGGTATCAATAAAGCATACTACTGGAATTCCAAATTTCTCGGCTGACTTCATCAACCTCAAGGCTTTTCTATACCCCTCTGGGTTGGCCATCCCAAAATTTCTGTATTGACGGGTTTTGGTATTGTATCCTTTTTGTTGACCAACGAACATATAACTCTGATCTCCGATCTTACCCAAACCACCAATCATCGCTTTATCGTCCTTCACATTTCTATCACCATGAAGTTCTAAGAACGTATCACCACAAATGGCATTAATATAGTCCATGGTATATGGTCTATTTGGATGCCTTGACAATTGTACTCGTTGCCATGCCGTCAAATTTTTATAGATGTCCTTTCGGGCCTCTCCTAACTTCTTTTCAATTTGTTGGCATGTTTCAGTGACATCAACATCACTTTCTTCTCCAATAATCATACATTTTTGAAGCTGGTCTTCAAGTTCTTTAATGGGAAGTTCAAAATCTAAATACTCCATGGAAAGTTGGTTTCAGAAAATATAATGGGGACAAATATAAAACTTTAAAGGACACTCTTTAGCACTCAATTTACTAATTATCTGATGAAGAAAAGATGTTTTTGTTGTCATCGTTTGGCCTTTATTAGCATGTAAACCGCAAAAACACCAAAGATTAGATTGGGAACTACAACTGCTAACAGTGGTGAAAAACCAGATTGCTCCGCTAATGTTCCAAAAACTTTATCAAAAAAGATATAAATAAAGGCTACGCCAATACCAAAGGCTAAATTTAAGCCCATTCCGCCCCTTCTTTTTACAGAAGAAACCGCAACAGCAATGATTGTAAGCACAAATGCGGTTATTGGCAATGCCCATCTTTTGTACTTAACCAATATATAGGCATTAATGTTAGATGCGCCCTTTTGTTTTTGATCATCTATAAACTTGTTCAGTTCAAACAAATTCTTAGTCTCAGCGACATAGGATACTGGGGTAAGATCTTCTATTTTAAAAGTAAAGAGGGTATCCAACCTTCTTTTGGTTTGCATTATCTCAACATCATTACGAAGTTTTCTTTTCACATAATTGGTTAGTCTATAGATACTATCTTTCTCTATCCATCTAATGTTCGTAGCAGAAATCTTATAATCCAATTTTTTAATTGAATCAAAATGTTCGTAAGTAAAATTGTAACCAATCTTCCTATTTGGGTCAAAACTGCTTACATAGATATAATCATCCTCATTTAACTGATTAAATATATTACTGGTAACTCTATCCTGTCGCCCTTTCTTAAAGTATTTATACTCAAATTCATTGTATCCTATACTAGCATGTGGAACTATAAACATACCCATCATAAAAATTAGGATTGCCACCAAAGTAGCACCTATAAAATAAGGTCTTAAAAAACGAGCATAAGAAACTCCAGAACTTAGAATAGCAACTATTTCTGTGTTACTTGCCAATTTAGAAGTGAAAAATATGATGGATAAGAAGAGGAAAATAGGGAGTAGCAAATTGCCAATAACCAAAGTAAAGTTCCCGTAAAACACAATGACCTCACTTAAAGGTGCTTCGTTGTCTATAATTTTACCAACTTTTTCAGCCAAGTTGGCCATTATACCAATGGGAACAAAAAGCAAAAGCATTCCCATGAAGGTAACCAAATAGCGTTTTAAAATATATCTATCAAGTATGGTAAGCATTAGAGTCTTTTGTCCATTTGTTGTACCATTTTGGTTTTCCACTCAAGAAAATCCCCTGCTAAAATACGCTCTCTGGCGGTACGCACCAACCAAAGGTAAAAACCAAGGTTATGTATTGTTGCAATTTGCTTGCCTAAATACTCATTGGCGGCAAACAAATGTCTTAAATATGCTTTGGAATATTCTGTATCCACAAAAGTGATTCCCATGTCATCAATAGGAGAAAAATCATCTTCCCACTTTTTGTTTTTAATGTTGATTGTACCATGTGCCGTAAACAGCATTCCGTTACGTGCATTACGTGTTGGCATTACACAATCGAACATATCCACACCTAAAGCAATATTCTCAAGAATGTTAATCGGTGTACCTACACCCATTAAATATCTTGGTTTATCCTCAGGAAGAATATCACAGACAATTTCTGCCATTTCATACATTTCTTCTGCGGGTTCCCCAACTGACAGTCCCCCTATGGCGTTTCCTTCCGCACCCACGGAAGCAATGTATTCCGCTGATTGTTTTCTTAAATCTTTATAGGTTGAACCCTGTACAATAGGAAAAAAGGTTTGGGAGTAATCGTATTTAAAAGGAAGTTTTTCTAAATGGGAGATACATCTGTCCAACCATCTATGGGTCATATGCATAGAGCGTTTTGCATAATTGTAATCACAAGGGTAAGGTGTACACTCATCAAAAGCCATGATAATGTCTGCACCTATGGCCCGCTGTATTTCCATCACATTCTCTGGAGTGAAAAAATGATTTGACCCATCTATATGAGATTTAAAATTTACTCCTTCTTCTTTAATTTTTCTATTGCTAGAAAGTGAATACACTTGGTACCCCCCACTATCGGTCAAAATATTTCTATCCCAACCCATAAACTTATGCAATCCACCCGCCTGTTCCAAGATTTTAGTTCCTGGTCTTAAATACAAGTGATAGGTGTTACCCAGTATAACATCTGGATTTATCTCATCTCTTAATTCTCGTTGGTGTACCCCTTTTACAGAAGCCACCGTACCTACTGGCATGAATATTGGTGTCTGTATAATACCATGATCTAATGACAATTCACCGGCCCTGGCTTTACTAAGATTATCCTTTTTTTCTAGAGTAAACTTCAATTGTTGCTTTTAAAAGGGCAAATATAGCCAACTCATTTCCACAAAGCCTTAACAAAAAAATAAAGTTTGTTTCTGCAAAGCGTTTCGTAAAATAATCCGCAGTCGCTTGTTTAACAAAGTGAATGCGGTTACTTTTGACACAATAAAATTAACACAATGCCAAGCACTCAAGAATTACAGAATTTAGTGACCCAGGTCCGAAGAGACATTTTAAGAATGGTCCACAAAGTAAATTCAGGGCACCCTGGAGGTTCTTTAGGTTGTACCGAATTTTTTGTTGCACTATACAACGAAATCATGGAGTTAAAAGATGGTTTTGATATGGATGGAAATGGCGAGGACCTTTTCTTCCTTTCAAATGGCCATATCTCACCAGTATTTTATAGTGTATTGGCAAGAAGAGGTTATTTCCCAGTTGATGAATTGAACACCTTTAGGTTGATAAATTCTCGTTTACAAGGGCATCCTACAACTCATGAAGGACTGCCCGGTGTGCGCATAGCTTCTGGATCTTTGGGGCAGGGTATGTCCGTGGCCATCGGAGCTGCTCTAGCCAAAAAGCTAAATGGTGACAATAAACTAGTTTATAGTTTACATGGTGATGGAGAATTACAAGAAGGACAAAATTGGGAGGCCATTATGTATGCCTCCGGAAATAAGGTAGATAATTATATTGCTACCATCGATTTAAATGGACAACAAATAGATGGATCCACAGATGATGTTTTACCGTTAGGTGATGTTGCTGAAAAGTTTAGAGTTTTTGGATGGGATGTTTTGGAAATTGAAAATGGCAATGACCTAAAACAAGTGATAGCTGGTTTAAATGAGGCCAAAAGCAGAACTGGAAAAGGAAAACCAGTTTGTGTTGTAATGACTACAATGATGGGTAATGGAGTAGATTTTATGATGCATACCCACGCCTGGCATGGTAAAGCTCCAAGCGATGAACAATTGGAGACAGCATTGGCACAAAATCCAGAAACTTTAGGTGATTATTAATTCTTAAGACAACAAACATGACAAAATATATAGATCAAGGAAAAAATGATACTCGAAGTGGTTATGGTGCCGGAATGACGGAACTGGGAAGAACAAACCCAAATGTTGTTGCACTTTGTGCCGATTTGGTTGGTTCTCTTAAAATACAAACCTTCATTGATGAAAATCCAGAGCGTTTCTTTCAGATAGGAATTGCCGAAGCCAATATGATGGGTATTGCTGCTGGTTTAACTATTGGCGGAAAAATTCCATTTACTGGAACATTTGCCAATTTTTCTACGGGTAGGGTTTATGACCAAATTCGTCAATCAATAGCCTATTCGGATAAAAATGTAAAAATTTGTGCCTCCCACGCCGGTATTACACTTGGAGAAGATGGTGCTACCCATCAAATTTTGGAAGATATAGGTTTAATGAAAATGCTTCCGGGTATGACCGTTATAAACCCATGCGACTTTAACCAGACAAAGGCTGCTACTTTAGCTATAGCCGAACATCATGGCCCCGTATACCTTCGTTTTGGAAGACCCAAGGTGGCCAACTTTACTCCTGCTGACCAAAAGTTTGAAATTGGAAAGGCATTAATGCTCAATGAAGGTACGGATGTCACCATTATTGCAACAGGACACTTGGTATGGCAATCTTTGCTTGCTGCGGAAAACTTGGAAAATCAAGGAATCTCTGCTGAAGTAATAAATATCCACACCATAAAACCTCTTGACAACGAAGCTATTTTGGCTTCAGCAAAAAAGACAGGTTGTGTTGTTACTGCTGAAGAGCATAATTACCTTGGTGGCCTTGGAGAAAGTGTTTCCAGAGTATTGGCCTCACATCACCCTACGCCTCAGGAGTTTGTGGCAACACAGGATACTTTTGGCGAAAGTGGAACCCCAGAACAGCTCATGGATAAGTATGGTTTGAACAATAAAGCCGTTGAAGCTGCCGTTTTAAAAGTGTTGAAACGAAAATAATTTTTCGGTATCATCTTTGATATTCTTCAATCTATTAAAACGAAACACTTATGAAAAAAACACTTCTAATTGCAGTGTTGACCCTTATGGGGTCTGCTGTATTTGCACAAAGCGGCTCAGGATTTGGTATTAAGGCCGGACTTAGTTACAACAAGAACGGAGATTTAATTGGATCCGTTGGTGATGCCGGACAAAACATTTCTGAAGGCGCCGAAGGTAAAGCTGGTTACCATGTAGGTTTTTGGGGAAAATTGGATTTCCCAAAGATTTACCTTAGACCAGAACTGGTTTATTCTAAAACCAAAAGCTCCTATGATGTCAACGGCGATTCCAATGACTACGATATTTCAAAATTGGATCTTCCTGTTCTTTTAGGGTATAAACTAATAGGCCCCTTGCATATTTTTGCTGGTCCGGCTTTTCAATATACTCTAAAGAATGATCTAGGAGATATAGAGGTAGAAGATGTTGAAAATGATTTTACTGTGGGGCTGAATGCAGGTGTTGGTGTCAATCTTGGTAAAATAGGTGTGGATGTCCGCTACGAACGTGGATTCTCAGAAAATGAAGCAAGAATTATTTCCAATAATATTACAGATATTGATGGTCGCGTAGATTCAAGACCATCACAGATAATTTTTGCCTTATCCGTTAAATTATAAAAAAATAGATTTATAAATAAGAAAAAGGCCCACTTAAAAGTGGGCCTTTTTTATTTTAATTATTATCTGGTGTTCGTTGAACATCCGGATTTAGATAATCTTCTATATCTCCCGTACTAGGATAGGGAAGAATAATGTTCCCATCTTCATCTGAAATTTCATTCCTGGTGGAAACCCCATCACCATCATCATCCGCATCTTGAAAGTTTGCGAATGACACATTAATTGGTTCATCATCAGCATCCGTATTGTCATCATATAAATAACCGTTTCTATTTACATCTTCATCAATGGAAGGAATACCATCACCATCATGATCTGTTCTATTTAAAGTAAAAAGGTCTATCGTAAACATAAGAGGACTGTATTGGGGTATTACTCCATTTATTGTTGAAAATCCACCTAACCCCGATGGGAAGATTATAAGTCCAACACCATATCCTTCAACCTCCACGGTGCCATCTCCATTTTCAATTACACTTCCTCCTATTTTAAAATTCGGAATGCCTTCAGCAAACCCTCTAAACCCTTGCTGAAGATCTTGCAATCGAGCCAAATCAAACCAAACAGGATTATTCAGGGAAGCATCAAAAGAAGTTCCATCAAGAAGTTTTCCTTCATAGCGAACAAATACAGAATCCGCTACAGTAGGATTAGGTCCTGTACCAGCCCTGGCAGAAAGATAGTATATGGTATGTGGTATGTCATTTTCTTCTACTGTCAACCCATGTTCAAAAGATGAAACATCAATAGTAGCAGATTCAAGTTCATCTCTATCCCATAAAGAGGTTTTATCCGCATTTTCTCCTGCTATGGTATCTATTTTTATTCTAAAATCAAAACCAGCCGGTGGTGATGCAAATTCCTCATAATTGTAAAAATGAGTTTCTAAAAATTCTCTAATTTCTTCATCATCTTCTGGGGAAACATCTGCCAGCAATAAAGGTGGAACAGCTACAAGATCTACGTCATCATCATTTTTGCAAGAAAAAAGTAATACGACAAAAAACAAAGAAAGAAAAAACCCGTACTTCATCAAGTATATAATTTAGCTGCGCAAGATACAATTTTCCATTATTTTTGCTTCTTTCGTTAACAAAGATTTGCAGAGTTTATGCGCATTGATAAATACCTTTGGTGTATTAGATACTATAAAACCAGAAACGTTGCTGCAGTTGCTGTTAAAAAAGGGCATGTTAGAGTTAATGGTGCCGTTATTAAGCCTTCAAGAGAAGTTTATCCTATGGATAAGTTGCTTGTAAGAAAAAACCAAATTGATTACCAGCTAACCGTTTTGGATATTCCCAAAAGCAGGGTTGGAGCAAAATTGGTGGATATCTATAGAAAAGAAACCACCCCAAAAGAAGCTTTTGAGCACAAGGAACTTTTAAAATCTGCAAAAGATCATTACAGAAAGAAAGGATTGGGAAGACCTACCAAAAAGGACAGAAGAGATATTGATGGATATTTGGATGAATCTGAATGATTGGTTTATTTATCTTTGATTCTTAGTATATTTAATTTATGGTGAACCGCATATTGACCCACGAACAAATACAGCATACGGTAAAACGCATTTCTTACCAGATTTATGAGGCCAATGTTGATGAGAAGGAAATTATAATTGCCGGTATAGAAGGTGGAGGGTTAAATCTTGCAAAAAAAATAGCCGCGGTTCTCAAGAAAATCACTGACGCTCAAATTATTTTGTGTAAAATAAATATGGATAAGAAAAATCCGTTGGCTAGTGGTGTCAGTACTTCAATTACAGAAGAAGCATACAAGAACAAATCCATTGTACTAGTTGATGATGTTTTAAATTCTGGCACTACTCTGATATACGGAGTCCATCATTTTCTTAAAACACCTATAAAACAGCTCAAGACCGCTGTGCTGGTAAATAGAAATCACAAAAAATACCCTATTAAAGCTGATTATAAAGGTATTTCTCTGTCTACATCACTAAACGAACATATTAGAGTTGAATTTCAATCCAAAAATGATGCTGTATACTTAGAGTAAAAGCTGTTTTATTTCATCAACCAATACTTCGATTGATTTTTTATCTGCATTCACCGAATGCTTGGCCTGGACATAAAACTGTCTTCTTTCAAAAAGATGCTTTCCAACAAACTCCAGTAAATCATCATTTTCAATATTCTTTACCAAAGGTCTATCATCCTTTTCTTGGCTAATCCTATTTGCCAAGGTTGAAACTGGCAATTGTAGGTAAATGGAATGGTTAGCATTTTCAACGATTGTTTTCATATTGCCTCCATAACAAGGTGTACCGCCGCCTGTTGAAAGAACTATTGATTCGTTTTCATTTAGTACCCTTGATAACATCTCATGCTCTACTTTTCTAAAGTAAATCTCCCCTTTTTCTAAAAAAATAGTGGCTATCGATTTTTTCATTTGGTCTTCGATGTATTTATCCAAATCGATAAATTTTAGATTTAAGTCCCTGGCTAACAACCTACCAATAGATGACTTACCACTTGCCATATAACCAACTAAAACTACTTTCATTTATTAGAATTAAAAGTGATTTGAAAAAAACACAAATTTATCATTAAATCATCTTGTAAAATAAATTAATGATATTATATTTGCAGCCGCTTAGAGCAGCATATAAATGTTGAAATAAGTAAGACCTGATAGCTCAGTTGGTAGAGCATCTCCCTTTTAAGGAGAGGGTCCTGGGTTCGAGCCCCAGTCAGGTCACTGGAACGGTTATCAAAGAAAACCAAAACCCTGCTAATTATATGATTGGCAGGGTTTTATGTTTTTTGGAAAATCATTTGGTTTGGTATTATTTGATATGTTTTGGTCACAAATCGTCAACATAATTCCAAAATGGTCACAAATTTGGTCACAAATCGGTAAGTTGGCCTCCAGGATAACCTAAGACCGCAGTGTTGATTTGGCTTTCGTCACAAAAAATGTTTCATTTAAAAAGACGACAACAATGCGCACCACATCCACATTTTCCATCCTTTTTTGGGTCTATTCTACCAGAGCGGACCGAAACAACGAATCCCCGATCTATGCACGTATTTCCCTAAACGGTAAAAGGGCAGGGTTGAGCCTCAAACAAAAGATCAATTTAGACCTCTGGGACGCCACACGGCAAAGAGCAAAGGGAAATAACATGACCGCAAGACAGATCAACAACTATCTCAGCGATGTCAGGGCTGATCTAGTTCAGTGTAAACGCGATCTGGAACGGGAGGGACGAATTCTGTCAGCCGAACTTATCAAGCTCAGATATCTCGGAGAGGATAAAAAAGTACATTCGCTGTTGGACATTTTTGAGTTCCACAACAAAAAGATGAAGAGCAAACTGGCCCCGAAAACACTATGCCACTATAGAACCAGTCAAAAATATATCTTGGCCTTTGTCCAAAGCGAGTTTGGCAAACCGGACAGGTTCTTGAAGCAGCTCAATCATAAGTTCGTTATCAGTTTTGAGCACTTCCTAAGGGAATATAGCCCTGAGCATTACCAGGGGAAAATAGGCAACAATGCAGTGATGAAACATATACAAAGGTTGCGCAAAATGGTAACCTTGGCCTATGATATGGAGTGGATCGACCGTGACCCCTTTGTCCGTTTCAAGCCACATATGGAAAGGGAGGAGCGGGAATTCCTGACCGAAAAGGAGCTCAAGGACATTATCGATCTCGAAATCCACATTGAACGCCTTGCCCTTGTTCGAGATGTTTTCGTTTTTAGCTGCTATACCGGAATTTCATATGCCGATATCGCTCAGATGGACAATCAAAGTGTTGTTTTTAATGATGATGGCAGTAAATGGTTAACGGGAAAAAGAAACAAGACCGGGGTCCAGTTCAAAATCCCTTTACTGCCCTTGGCGGAATCCATTATCCAAAAATATGCCTATCATCCCAGAACGCAGTTTTCCAAGAAATTGGTTCCCATAATTTCCAACCAAAAACTAAACAGTTACCTTAAGGAGATTGCCGATCAGTGCAGTATTTCAAAAAACTTGACCTTTCATATGGCCAGGCATACTTTTGCCACAACGGTGACCCTTACCAATGGAGTCCCAATTGAAACCGTAAGCAAGCTTTTGGGCCACAGAAGTTTAAAGACCACACAGATATATGCCAAGATCATAGAGAAAAAGGTTCAAGAGGATATGGATATTTTGAAAAAGAAACTAGGTAACAAAAAATAAATCTTCGAGAGGTCTTTTAATGAACCATGGGCTATGAGAAAATCTTAGATAATGATTTTACTCAATGGTCCCTTTTCCAAATGATTTAATATATCCTCGGTCATAAAATCCAGGTCATATTTAGGGTTCCAGCCCCAGTCGTTCCTGGCCAAGCTGTCATCCACTTTTCTTGGCCAGTTCTCTGCGATTTTTTGTCTAAAATCAGGTCTGAAGCGCACCTTGAACTTGGGGTAGAACCGTAGGATACTTTCATATACTTCCAAAGGGGTAAAGCTCATCCCTTGGATATTGTATCCCGTTCGGACCTTGATTTTCTCTTCTGGTTCCCGCATCAAATCCAAAGCAGCCTTTACCGCATCGGGCATGTACATCATGGGCAGGCGCATGTCCCGTTCCAAGTAGCAGGTATAGGGCCTTCCCTGTACGGCATGGTGGAAGATGTCCACCGCATAGTCCGTGGTCCCGCCCCCTGGCAGTGAACGGTGGCCGATGAGGCCCGGGTACCGTAGGCTGCGAACGTCCAATCCATATTTTTTGTGGTAATAGCGGCACCAGAGCTCCCCTGCCGATTTGGCGATGCCATAGACCGTGTTGGGCTGGATGACCGTATGCTGCCTTGTTCCCTTTTTTTCGGTGTTGCCCCCGAATACCGCAATAGAGGAGGGCCAGAACAGTTTTTCGATTTTCATGCGCCGTGCCGTTTCCAATACGAGCAAGAGCCCGTCCAGGTTTACCTGCCAGGTGGCATGGGGGTCCACTTCCCCATCGGCGGAGAGAATCGCCGCCAGATGGTATATCTGGGTAATGTTGTGCCCTTGTATGATGCGGTCCATCCGGTCCGGTGCAAAGATGTTCAAGGGCTCAAAATGGCAATAGGAGAAGTGTGTTCGAACCTCTTCCCGTATGTCCGAGGCGACAACGGCATCCTCTCCGAAGACCGCGGCCAAAGTACGGCAGAGTTCCCGGCCCAACTGACCACCGGCCCCAATCACCAATATCCTGTTACGTTCCAACATGGTTCTTTCCTTGGCGAGAGGGCCCACCTCCAGGGCAGGCCCACACCTTTTTTAAAACTAACTAACTATGTTCATTTGTCCTTCCCGGTCCCTTTAGAAAGGCACTACATATTCTATCCGAATACCATCTTCCATAGCCATAGAAAGAAAAAGAACAGGGCGCAGGATGCGCACAGCCATATGAGCACCATCAATATCTTGTTCCGTTTTTCCATGGCATACTACCTTCTTAATATAAAAAGAGTGGACGGCCCACCTTGTGACAGGACGGGCCTTTCCGCTCCAATATCCGAGTCCACGCCCTCACGAAGTGTGGACATCGGTGCATCAAAAGATCCTCTGCATTGATCTACCGGTTTGCTAACTAATTCAAATAACCTCTAATGAAAACAAAGCCTAGGTATTCCTTTGATATGATTGTTCACTATTTCAATCCAAAAAGGGGAAGCGGTTTTTTTCAAAACCAACCATTGTTCCAATTCTTACCGTTCCCCTTTTGACTAACTCAAACTAACTCTACTCTAAGTAAGCTTGCTCTTTATATTATTGTTCCAAATCCCTGGATTCAAATTTTTCTATCCCAGACTCCAAGAATTCAACAAAATTTTCAATGTCCAGATCATAGGCCCTGGGTTCCACCAACAGGTTTTCTTCCGAGTCCATCAGCACGTAGAACGGCTGGGCATTGTTCACATATTTTACAATCTGGTAATCTGCGTTCTGTTTCCCAATGGTCTTTTTTGTCTTGCCATCGTATTCGCTGATGTAGTGGTCCCTTTCGGGCAGTTCGGTCTTATCGTCCACATACAGGGCCAAGATTATGTAATCGTTCTTCAGAATTTCCAATACGCGAGGGTCGCTCCATACCCGGGCCTCCATCTCCCGACAGTTCACACAGCCGTGGCCCGTGAAGTCCACAAAGATGGGTTTGTCCTGTGCCTTTGCGCATTCCCTCGCCTGCTCCAGGTCAAAATAGCCGTCAAGACCATGTGGCAACTTGAACAGCACTGTATGTTTGGGCTCGGGACAGCCCGACGTGGGCAGCGTATTTGTTTCACCCCGTCGTATGTTGTCTGAATCATTGCCAATCCCATTGGACTGTATGTTAAACTCTTGGGTGGTCATTGGCGGCAGGTAGCCCGATAAGGGCTTTAGGGGCGCCCCGAACATCCCCGGGACCATGTATACTATAAAACTGAAAACGACAATGGCCATCAGTAGTTTTGGTACCGTGGTCCTGTTGCTTTCCGAATCATGGGGCAGTCTCAGCTTCCCCAAAAGGTAAAGGCCCAAAAGCGTAAGGATCGCAATCCATATCGCCAGGAACACCTCCCTGTCCAGGATGCCCCAATGGTACACCTGATCCGCGATACTAAGGAACTTCAGTGCCAGGGCCAGTTCCAGAAAGCCCAGGACCACCTTTACCTCCTGGAGCCAGCCTCCCGACCTTGGCAGTTTTTTAAGCCATTGCGGAAAGGCGGCGAACAATGTAAAAGGGAGTGCCAATGCCAATGAAAAGCAAAGCATCCCCACAATCGGCTTGATAATCTGTCCCCCGGCCGATAGCACCAACACACTTCCCACAATAGGGCCAGTACAGGAAAAGGAGACCAGTACCAGGGTAAAGGCCATGAAGAACACGCCCAGTGTCCCCTTGGCACTGCTCTTCTTGTCCATCTTGTTCACCCATGTATTCGGAAGTGTGATATCGAACATGCCCAGAAAGGAGGCCGCGAAGACCAGAAAGATCACAAAGAACAATAAGTTCGGAAGCCAATGTGTACTGAGCCAATTGGCGAACTCGGGCCCGTTCATCTTGGCCACCAAGGTCCCCGCGACCACGTAGATCAGAACAATGAAAAAGCCGAACAACAGCGCCCTTCTGATCCCCTGTCTGTGGTTCTTCTTTTTGGTCGCCTCCAGGGTCGGTCCCCTGTTCCCGTCATGCCCGAAATAGCTCACCGTGAGCGGTACCATAGGGAACACGCAAGGGGTCAGGACCGCTGCAAGGCCAGAGCCGAATGCCAATATCATGAATGTAAGAAGACCGTCCATAGTCGTTTCAACTGGATTTTTTATCGTGTTATGTGTAATTGGTTTCTTTTCTTTAAAAAAGCGCTTTTATGCTGTTATCGGAGGGCCTTAAGGTCGATGTCAAGTTCCTCCTCGCCCATCACGCACTGTCCCGTTTCCATGGAACAGACCGTGTAGTTGATAACCGCCCTTATCTCCGGATTATCCTCCAATATCCTTATATGCTGTTTGAAGCCACCTCCCGATTCGGTGATGATGCGTACCTCTCCTTTCCATACCCCATCGTACTTCGTTATGACCTTTATCGGTTCCGGTCCGCCCAATAGCTCAAAGCCCTTTCCAGTGAACGTCACGGTAGTTGGCAATGGTCCTAGGTTTGGATCCTGGTCCGTGGCGTATACGTACCACGAAGGGTCCAACTCCACTTTGAAGCAGAGCTCCACTACCTGTCCCTTTTTGACATCCGCATCAGACACCTCATGAGACCAGGTGGCCGGTTCGATTATTTGAGCTGAACAGTTGTTTGAATACCAAGACATTATTAGTGCAAATACTATACCTATTCTTGATTTCATTTAAATAATGATTATTGGATTTTGAGTGTACTAATGCTATTAATAACTATTAATAGGGCGTACCAAGAGACTACTCCCACTAACCCCATTATCCTTAAGTCCAACTAGGGCAAAGGTTATATTTTTGAACAGTGGCATTATGCCCACGGGGGGAACTGGAACCAAGTTTGTTGAAGCTACTACAGTTTCCGTTTCATCTACGAACTGGAATGTGTATAGCGAAATATCCCTTGTCGCAGGCAATGGCATAAACTCCGTTCCATCCTTAAAAGAAAGACCACTTGCCAAATCATTCGTTTCACCGGAAACTCTTACCGAAATCTCTCCAATATCGGGAGAAAGGTTAATGAACCTAACACCAACCAAACTATCCTGTAAGGTGAGTATTCTATCCTCTAAGTAAAACCCATCAATATCTTCATTCTCACCGGTCAAAAACAATGTTCCCAGTCCTCCTTCGGGAATAGAGATTGTTGTAGAAAACAATGTAGATAGAGTATCAACTGAATTTATAAAACTTATTTCCCTTTCTTTCTCCGCTGGGATTGTATAGACTTGGCTTAGACGGTACCTTAACGTAGGGTTGCTTGCAAGGGTTATTGGTCTTTCAAAATAGTTAACATGCAATGGAGGCCCATCCACAGCCCCATGAAATACTTTTAAAGAAGCTGCAGATGGAATTATATTATCTTCCTCACTACAACTTAAGGTGATAGCTGAAAATAATAATAATACTATAATTATGTTCAATTTTCTCATGATTTTCTTTTTTGTGTTACGTATTAAATAATATGTTGGCACTTATAATGTTTTGCCCTTTGGGTCTTTTATCACTACCACTTTCATAGGCTTGGTGGATTTCTCTAATTTTAGGCCATTGGATTCAAGGTACTTTCTAAAACCTTGGAAGTCTTCCTGATTTGTAGCGGACATTTCAAAATCAATTTCATAATCAATACCTGTTGCATCTATAAAAGGAGCTTGGTCCTCAACGCTCAAATTGTATAAATCCAATTGTTGAAAGCCATATTTTAGGCCCAAAACCCAAATGATATCTTTTACAATAGCATTCTTAAAAACAAAAGAACCATCTTCCGGGTATATTATGTTAATTGATTTGCCAGGTGTCTTTGTGGCCAGCATTTTTTTCGCTGTATTGGTTGCCATTAACTTCCAACATGGCATTTCACGTATTTCCACTTTTACGTCATAATCAAAATAGTTTTGAAGATCACGTTGCATTACTTTCTGAATGAATCCAGCGCTGGCTTTTTTCATAGGAACCTGCACACTATAGTCGTATTTATTTTCAATTGATCTCGTTTGTCTTTTTCGCCAATTTGTAGAACCCAAAGCAGTCGTATCACTGACTTCAACAATCGGATGGTACCAATACTCACCATAAGACCTGTTCCTGTATGGATTAGACTCAGCCCACCATTCCCAAGTTATGGGATTCCGCTGCAATGGAATGTTTTCAAGAGTATCCGCATAGGCCGCATTGTACAGTTCCACCAATTGCATATTAACAAACTGTATACGTCCCGGCATGGAATTGACCGAGGCTAAATTCTCATGGAACCATCCTTCACTAGTTATATAAAGAGGGCTGGCAACTCGATATTTGGCCTTGGACTTTCTAAATATTGACCGAAAGTCAAAATTATCGGATCTTCCACCGTTTCCTTCGGCCAGAAACAGTTCGTCTTTATTAAAATTCTGTCGTTTTGATTTTTCCTTTTCATTCCGTTCAACCATTTCACTTAGTCGATAATTTGGGCCTGTAACATATTCAACCACCTCATCTATTACATTATATTTTGTACTTAACCCAATCCAGGCAATATGTCCGTTTCTGTCTATAACAAAACTATAGGGCACACCTCTCAATCCTGCTGCCATATGCCAACTTGTCTCCATTGAGCGATTGACATCATCTACCGCCACTTTATACTTAATCTTATTATCATGGCGTTGGACAAATCGTTCCACTTTTTTGACGTATTCTGGATTATTTGGGTCCTTGGGCTCACGCACGAATTCCTTTATAAAAAAACTGAGCACATCTACATCTTTACTGTACTTGTCAGATAATGAGGAAAGGTGTGGGATGGCTGCCGTACAGGGTGCACACCAGGTTGCTCCAAATTCTACAACATGTACTCTGCCTCTTTCTAAATTCGTCACAGGCTCTCCTTTCAGCCATTTAAATACTTTGACCTTGGGAGCTGGGTCTCCCACCTTTAATGGCTCCGTTTGGGCCTGTAACAGAGTAATCTTAAGTAGTACTACAGCTAATAGATATATTCTTCTCATATCGTTTTTCTATCATTTATTGTTATTTATGGAAAATTATTTCGACAGAACTGTCTAGTTCAATACCCATCATTCTGTGGTAGGAGATTGGGATTCTCTAAAATCTCAGCCTCAGAAATTGGATATAACACATCTGTAGATTCCCAATTTATCTTTTTTGGTCCCAGGATAGCATCGGCTCGACCTGTTCGTTTTAGGTCGAACCACCTATGACCCCATTCGGTAAACATCTCTACTCGTCTTTCTTGTTCAATGGCTAATAATAAATCTGATTGTAATATTCCTGGATTTGTATCAGTTATTAATGTTAAACCTGCGCGTTGTCGTATCAAATCCAAATCCTCAATGGCACGTGGTAAATTATTCTGTTGGGCTCTTGCTTCGGCACGAATCAAATATTGTTCAGCAAGTCTAAAAACAACGGAATATTCTTCAAAAGCTATGGTTACATTTTTATACTTGAAAGGGAAATAAAAAGTTCCTCCGTCCTCAACAGTACCAATCCAGTTGATTTGTCGCAAATCCCCAGGTTCAAATGCATTGAACAAATCGTTCGTTAGTGCTACTGTCAGCCCTCTATTTGAAGGAGCTGTAGTTAGAATAAACCTAGCTGCCTGTGGAGTAATGAAATTTTCTGGTGTATTCGGTTTTAACTGCCAAATGGCTTCTACTGAATTAGCTAGGAAAACATTGTTTAAATTGGACTCTAAACCATAAAGTGCGGTATTGTTGATTAGATTCGTAGCATACTCTTCTGCTTTTGCCCAATTTTCAACATAAAGGTATACCCTTGCTAACAAAGCCTGTGCAGTACCTCTATTAGGCCTTACCCGTTCTCCATTGGCTGTATCAAAATTATTCTCCATTAATTCTTCAGCATCCAACAAATCAATAAGTATTTGTTCATAAACCTGTTCTATAGGTATCCGGGAAGCAGTATTATTTACCTCAACATTAGTACTTGTAACTACTGGAACTGGGCCAAACATGTTGACCAAATAAAAATGATAAAAAGCACGTATAAACTTTGCCTCTCCCTCTAATTGCTCTTTTACCGATGGCGTCAACTGGGTAGATTCTTCAAGGCCCTCGATAATGGCATTAGCATTCACAAGCTGCTCATATAAATCACCCCAAAACGTACTTGCTAATTGGCCATTTGTTGGCAACAAAGCATTTAATGCAAACTGCTGTTCAAGATCTGAACTTGCATTGCTAAAAAATTCATCAGCGGACAATCCTCCAAATTTATCCATTGCTGTACTAGAAAATGATAATAAATTTCCATTTATCATATTGCTGTAAATACCACTAATGGCGCTAATGGCTGTTGCATCATTATTAAAAACATTTGCTGAGACTATTTCATTTCGCGGAGTCTCCACTTCAACAAAATCTTCACAAGACAAGAGCTCAAATAAATTGATTACAATTATAACAATGAGCATAGCTTTGCAAAAAGCTCTTTTAAAACACAGTTTTATATAATTCAACGATTTTGTGTTATTGACTTTCATAATTGATTCTAAAATTATAGTGTGATTTGTAGGCCGGTTGTAATAATTCTCAAGGGAGGCAATGATGTTGCTCCATTTTGACTTTCGGGATTAAGTCCTTTATAGTTCGTTAGAGTAAAAACATTTTGGGCCTCAGCATAAATCCTCAAATCTCTTATTTTAAGTTTGGAAAGAACTTCCGACGGAATTGAATATGACAAGGCAATGTTTCTAAGTCTAACAAAAGATGTATCCGTAATATTTGCGTTCGAAGCATTGAATAGTGGATATGTTCCTGCTGCTGGACCACTAAACGTTGGACGTTGGAAGTTGCTTACGTCTCCAGGAAATTGCCAATATGAAGCTATTTCCGCTGGTTGATTTGTTGCAGATCCAGGGGCGCCAAAGTTGCAAAAAACGGGCATAGTATACCACCCCGGGCGGGTTAAAGTGAGCCACACCGGGCGGACGAAAGTGAACCACTAAAAAATCGATTCTATTTGTGGGTTACCATCGGTTCTTTTGTAAAAAAGACGATGGCAAACAAACAGATAGATATGCGCAAGGCAAAACAGATTTTCAAATTGTACGGCGAGGGCGCGAGCAAACGGGGCATCAGCAAGCAGCTGGGCCTCTCCCGCAATACCGTAACCAAGTACATCGACTTCTTCAAGCGGTACAAGCTGACCTCCTATGAGGTGTCCGCAATGACCCTGGAGGAGATCCACAGGCTTTTCCGGTCGGACCAAAAGCCCAAGAGCGAACAATTGAAGACCCTCGAGAAGTACTTTCCCTATTTTGACAGGGAATTACGCAGGACGGGTGTTACCAAGCAATTGTTATGGGAGGAATATTACGAGAAGCACCCGGACGGCTTCAAGCTCTCACAGTTCAGGTACTGGTATCGGGAATGGACAAAGGAAGTCTCCCCCGTAATGCACTTTACCCACAAAGCGGGCGACAAGCTATTCATAGATTTTACGGGGAAAAAGCTTGTTATCGTAGATAGACATACGGGGGAGCTACAAGAACTGGAAGTCTACGTATGCGTATTGGGAAGTAGCCAATATACCTATGTCGAGGCCTGTACAAGCCAAAAACTGGAAGACTTCATGCGCTGTACCGAGAACGCCCTTTGGTTTTACGGCGGGGTTCCCCGAGCAATGGTTACGGACAACCTAAAATCGGCAGTTACCAAGAGCAGTCGTTACGAGCCCAAGGTCAACGAGACATTTGCCGATTTCGCCGAACACTACGAAACGGCCGTACTTCCCACAAGGGCTTACAGGCCAAGGGACAAGGCCATCGTAGAGAATGCCGTCCGGATCATCTACACCAGGGTCTTTGCGCCGTTGCGCAACCAGGCCTTCCATTCCGTAACCGAAATCAACAAGGCCATATCGGAACTACTGAAAACACACAATGACAGGTCGTTCAGGGGAAGGGAGTACTCCCGGTACTCGTTGTTCAAGGAAGTGGAACGGCAAGAACTCAAGCCCCTTCCATTGAAGCGGTACGAGATAAGATTCTACGCAAAGGGCACCGTACACAAGAACAGCCACATCTACCTTGGCAAGGACAAGCATTATTACAGCGTACCCTATCGGCACATCGGCAAGCAGATCAAGATCGTCTACACCCATAGCTTCGTCGAGATATACCACAGGCACGAACGCCTTGCCGCCCATACAAGGAAAAGGCAGAAGTACGGGTATACCACCATGGCGGAGCATATGCCATCGCACCATCGGTTCGTCAGCGAATGGAGCAGCGAGAAGTTCATCGCTTGGGCAGGGCATATCGGCGACCATTGCAAGGGATACATCATCGGGATACTCGACAAGAAACAACATCCCGAACAGTCCTATAAGTCCTGTCTGGGCATACTCCACTTGGCCAAGAAAGTAGGAAACCGGCGCTTGGACAATGCCTGCAGGCGCGCATCCGACTATGGGGCATACAATTACAAAATGGTAGAGCGTATCCTGAAAAAGGGGTGGGACGTCCTTGAAGACGACCCACTGGACAACACCGAGGTGCCCGACCATGAAAACATCAGGGGAGGGAACTATTACAAATAATAATCGCTTAACAATAATTAAAAACAAGCATCATGAACGAACAGACATTGGAACAAATGAAACAGTTAAGGCTCCACGGAATGATTAGGGCCTTCAACACCAGCCTCTCGTCCCAGAGCATCGATTACACCAACGATGAACTACTGGCCTACCTTATGCAGTCCGAATGGGACGATAGGCAGAACCGCAAGATAGAACGCCTGACCAAGGCGGCCAGGTTCAGGTACAGTGCCGTAATGGAAGCGATCAACTACACTCCCGAAAGGAACATCGACAAGAACCAGGTGCAACGTTTTGCGTCCTGCGAGTTCATCGGCAGAAAAGAGAACATCCTCATTACGGGGAGCACGGGCGTGGGCAAAAGCTATATGGCCTCCGCCATAGGCCATCAGGCCTGCTCGATGGGCAGCAAGGTCATGTACTTCAATACCGCAAAGCTCTTTACCACGCTAAAGACATCAAAGGCCGACGGTTCATATCTAAAACTGATAGGCAAGCTCGAAAAACAGGACCTGCTGATACTGGACGACTTTGGCCTGAAACCCTTGGACAATATAAACAGGCACTCCTTTATGGAAATAATAGAGGACAGGCACGGAAAACGATCGACGATAATAGCTTCCCAACTGCCCGTAGAGGCATGGCATGAGATAATTGGGGAAAAGACCATTGCGGACGCAATCCTCGATCGCTTGGTGCATACCGCACATAGGATAGGCATAAAAGGGGAATCAATGAGAAAAAAACTAAGGAATAATCATTAATTTTAACACACGAATGAATCGATTTTAAGTACTTCGTTTACACTGCTCACTTTCATCCGCTGTGGGCGGTATACTTTGGCCGCCCTATCCAGACTACTACAGAATTGAATTCGGCATTGATTATGAAAATGCAATTTTACAGAATACACCAAAAAATGAAAATGAAATACTTAGAAAAAGGGCAGGTAAAATGTTACGGGATATTGCACAACAGATTGATGAAACAGGAGTATTTACCTCTTTGAATTAGGTTATCTGAACCCCAGATTCCTTTTTATAAATCTTCAACTAAAAGTGAACTATTATTATGATGATGATAAACTAAGACACTTTTGCCATGGAGAAGACGGAGTAAATTGAACAATATCTTAAGGTAAAATCTCAAAATGAGGGTGTTAGAATTTTTTAAAGAATGTAGAAAAATCAAGAAAACCTGCTCTAGTTTTTACTTGGTTCTCAATAAAAGAGTGATTCAAGAAACTTTATTTCTACTCCCATAGTTTTTCAAACCGCCTACTGGCAATTCTAGTATAATGTGCAGTATGCTTAGGGTCGCGATGTCCTAAATAGTCTTGAATCAAGCGAAGGTCATACCCTCTATTAGCTAAGTAGAAACCACAGGAATGCCTTAAGGTATGGGGATGTATATTTTCTAGACCTGCCTTCTCTCCCACTCGATTTAAAATATAGTTCACAGCTTGCCTGGTCAGAGGTGACCCTCTTTCATTAATAAAAAACCATGGCAGATTATCTTTTCTAGATCTTAAATATCGCTTTATGGCCCTGAGCTCATCTCCTACAATCGGTTGATCCATGGAAAGACCACTTTTCAAGCGTTGTACCCAAACTCTGGATTCTTTTAAGTTCACATCAGATTTCTTCAAGGTAATAGCTTCACTTACCCGTAACCCATGCCTGTACATCATAAGCACAAGAAGATAGTTACGTTTTGGATATCTGGTTTTTTTTGAGGCCTCCAACAGCAGCTTTATTTCATAAGGGCTTAGATAGTCCTTCCCTCGTTCATGGGCATCGGCTGTTATTTTATCATTACTCTTTACAATTGGCCCTTTCATAATAGTTCCGGAATTGTCCATAAGGTCAATGAAGTTACATCAAAAATCATTAACTCTTTACAAAATCCGCCTTTTGTAAAGAGTAATAGATTTTAGATAATTTCCTTAACTTCCCTATAAATTTTCTCAAAATTCTCTTGAAGTTTTTCCTTTAAATTCAGATTTTGGGTCGAAGTCCCAGTTTTATTATATAGGCTCTACCAGTTGATAGATATCAATCTTATTTTCTATTGATCGACGCAGATTTTTTTAGCATTTGGCAACTTTAATCCCACCCAACACCGTTGTATAACATCCAGTTCTGACATAACGGGTTTAATATGAAATATACGCAGTGAATTTGGATAGTTCGGATTACAAATTAATGTTATCCGATGAATCAATCCTTGCGTTTAAAATTCAATAGACGAAAATCAATAGAGCTATTTCCAGGCATGGTTATAGTCTTTAAACTCAGTTGACCCTCCCCTTTTTGAAGTGTTATTTCTCCCATTTTAGATGCTTTGAAATGTTTTACGTATGATTCCATCCTCGGCGATCTATCTTTTTCAGCGCCAATTAGGGGAGGGTCATGAGCTTCATTGATTACAGTAGCGATACTCTCATCATTGAATTCCAATTGAATTTCTGCACCAACATCTTCTGGTTTACAACTGTAGTATAAAAATACTTCGAAAGTACCAGTTTTTAGGACATCAACATCCCATGTTATTGAATCATTTAAGCTTATCCAATTGGTGTAAAAAGAATCATTTGGCCAACGATTGCTTCTTGCTATATTGCCATGAGCCAAACCATCCCTAGCGGGTAAATGAGTGAAATTATAACCTGGAGCACCTAATGGAAAAGGTCTTTCTTCTTTATGTATATCCAGCACACCAACCTCCTTTTCCCAATTGACCTTCAGTTTAATCAGAGAATCTCTTAATGATATTGCGCTTTCAGAAATATCTTTTGTTTGTCCTCTATCATTGTCCATATCGTACAATCGATTATCCTTATCCAATCGATATTTCTGAGTTCGGATACTTGTATTGCTTTGCCAATGGTTATAAACGACCCTATCAATAATTTTATCCTGGCCATTTATTAGATTGGCGCTGAAATCGATACCGTCTAAACGCAAAGAATCCGTCAACGGGATTTGCGCCAAGTTGGCCAATGTGGGTAATAAATCCACCACTCCTAGTATTTGTTTAAATTTAGTCCCAGCATTAATTTTATCAGGCCATTTGATAAATAATGGTGATCTGACCCCACCCTCATCAGTAGATCCTTTTTTACCTCGCATTCCTCCATTCCATCTCCATCCGTTCGGTCCATTATCAGACATAAAGACAACGATCGTATTTTTACTTAATCCTACTTTTTCAAGATAATTGGTTAACCGACCTACATTCCAATCAATATTTTCTACCATTGCCAACGCTGCCTTGGTGAATTGCTGATCTTCCTCTTCCTCACCATGATAAGTCATTTTTAGTTTTTTTTCTTGGAATTTATTCCAATAACTGTCAGGAACTTGCATGGGACTGTGTGGCGTGTTCACCGGAAGCATTAGAAAGAAGGGATCGTTCTTATTCTTTTTAACAAACTCCATACTATGATTGAACAAGTCATCAACTAGAAAGCCCTCTCCTTGTACAATTTGGCCATTATGGTCTAGCATTGGACTAAAATAATTGCCCCAATGACCAGAACAAAACCCATAGTACTCATCAAAACCCCTGGAAAGTGGATGGTAGGGTGGCTGTGTTCCGTTATGCCATTTACCATAAGCAGCAGTTGAATATCCAGCATTTCTGAAAATCTCTGCTATAGTGCTAATTCCAAGATCCATCCTTTCACCACCTGCGGAAGTGGAATAGACCCCTAGCCTTGGATGATATTTTCCAGTTAACAATTCTGCGCGAGTGGGCGAGCAAACTGGTTGAACAAAAAAATTCTCCATTACGGCTCCTTTATGCGCTATTGAGTCTATGTAGGGTGTACTTGTATTGGTGTTGCCATGGTAACTTAAATCGCCCCAACCTTGATCGTCTGTTAGAATGAGAACTATGTTTGGTGGGCGTTTAATATCTTGATTAGTTGTGCAAGAACTTAGGACAAGAAATAATAAGCACAATGCTAAATAAAACAATCTCATATTCTACTTTATTCACGTTATTTGACATTAGAAAGTTAATGTTTACCCAAGATGCTTCCTAATACTATTCTATCATTTAAACATAATGCTATAAAGCACTTTTTGGAAAACTTACTTTCTACTCCTGCAGCGATACGCGTTGCGCCATTTAAGGCATGTAAACAGGATCCCTCATAATTGTTATTTCAATCACTAAGATGAATTACATATCATCATATGATTTTTGTACATAAGATTTATCTGTATTACCTCCATTTACTATAATGATCTCTAAAGAAACCATCTTTTTTATAATCAAGAAGTTCAAACCAACTACTTCCATATACAGGGCCAAATCTCAATCTGTTTTCTGCCTCAAACTTCAACCTTTCTTTTCTATATAGAATAATAATTCCTTCCTTCCCAAGTAATGGTAGAGCGACCAAATCAAGCTAATCTTCATGGTTTTTTAGAGTGAAAAGAGTTTTGTAACATCATTACCTAAATTCTCTACTATAGGCCAAAGGGGGTGTTCCCCGTTATTTTTTTGAACTTTCGGTTAAAGTTGGAAAGGTTTTTAAATCCAGCTTCTTCAGCGATGGTTTTTACATTGTAGATATCTTTTTTCAAAAGGCTGCATGCATAACCAACACGCATTTCGGTAATAATTTGCACAAAAGTCTTCAAGGTCCTTTTTTTTAAAAATCGACAAAATGCGGTCTCGCTCATATTTGCTACCTCAGCTGCATCGCCAAGCGAGATATCTTCCCTGAAATTTTTTACGATATAATCATAAACGACGTTCAACCTATGAAAGTCGGGAGCATGGTATTCTTTGATAAAACCTTTGCTGCTCAAAAGGCGGTAGTCCTTTGTTTTTGAAAGCTCATGTAAAATGTCCAAAATAATCAGTAGAGATGGAATTTCTGATGATTCCAATAGGGCCGTCATTTTATCGGCTATCCTTTTTTTTGTTTCACCACCGATCCACATGCCGTGTTTCCCTTTTTCCAAAAGTAAATGGAGTATGTCCATCTCCGGAAGTTGCAAAAATGCATCTCCGAACATTTCAAAATTGAATTGTAATACAATGGATGATGCCTTTTTAATTTCTTGCGAATGTTCAAATTCTGTATCACTTATAAAGGCATGGGGCAGGTTGGGGCCTATAAAGACCAAATCAAAATCATCAAGTCGTTCAACACTGTTGCCAATAAAACGTTTTCCGTGGTTGCCAACATTCAAGGTAAGCTCTAATTCTGGGTGGTAATGGAAGGGCATGGTCATAAAAGGCGCATGTTTTTCCCTTAGGTAATATGATCGGTTGGTCAATGGTCGTACCTGTTCAAAAAAAGGCTTCATTGTTTTTATAGGTTCCAAGATGGGATTTAAAATAGAGTAAAATGCTTCAACTTAAATGGTAGCAGTGGCCAAACATTTCTATAAATCAAATTAATTTAGGTAAAGATTAAAGAATGATTTCACTATTAATTAAACATAAATCCCATATATTACAAGTATGTTGAGAATATTTTAAAATGCCTATTGGAAACTTCTTAAAAGGAAAATAATGAGTGATAAAAACAAACAAAGGCTGGAAGATAAATATCTTGCCGAAGAATTAGAAATTGATAAGGCCCATTTGAAGGTACTTAAAAAGAAACTGGCCAAAGTTGAACCACGCTCCGAACGTGGAGCCGAGACCTTGTTCCGTTTGGTGTCTAAAAACCACTATACGCTAAATACGATGATCGACCGGAAATCACATATTCTAATTACAATCAATGCACTTATCCTTTCCATCATCATTGGAACCGTGTTGCGGCATTTGCATAAAGACCCCCATTTGATATTCCCCTCAGTGATGATGCTTGTTACCAATTTGGTTTCCATAACCTATGCCGTTTTTGCCACCAGACCCGAACCCAGGCATGGCAATGTTAAAATTACCAATTTATTGTATTTTGGAAATTTTCATAATATGGACGAAAAGGAATACTCGGACCAAATCATCAATTTGATTTATAAAGGGGACGACCTGTATAGATCAATAGCCAAGGATACGTACTACCTGGGCAAATCCATTGATAGAAAACACGGCCTATTGCGAAAATCCTTCAATGTTTTTTTGGTGGGCCTTATCGTTTCTGTGATAACATTCATTGCCTGTCATGTGTTTTTTGGAGGGATGCTATAACAACTTTCTTTGTTTTTTTACAATTATAACGTGAGTTCGACTTAAGAAATGTGGTTTAGTTAATGACAACAGTTCAACTACCAAAAATTTCTGTAGTATAAAAAGCGGGTATGGAAAACCAAAAGCCCATAAAAGAAGCTGAAGTATCCAAAAACTGACCTTCTCTTGGACCGCTAAGGGCTTCTCCAAAAATATTCCACTGATTGTCCTCATTGTCTTGGAGCAATACCTCAGAACCTGTATGGATGTATTCAAATTCCAATTGGTCTGGTTCGCTTGTTAGTTCAAATGATACAATGAAATTTGTATTTCCAATTATTAGATAATTTCTGCCCTTAAAGGTGTCTCGAATGATATTGTTGGATGAAAAATCAGAAAACCTGTAAGCTCTGGCATCGGAGCCATCTATTATCGCATGCACTCTTTCTTTTGAAGGCAATCGCGGGTCTTTTGGAACAGGAAACAAAAATCGATCATTGTTGGTATTATAATCACCATAGGGTGATGCACCATAGGTCCGTGAAAACCCGGTATTTGTGGTCACAACTTTTGAATTGGGGTAGAGGCTTTTCCATGTTTGCCAGTCCGTTTCAAAAAGTCTTATCAATTCTACTTTGTCACCCAATAACTCTCCGTTAACCGACTCGTTCAAAATTTGGGACCAGTTACTGTCCGTGGCCCTGTCATAAGGAATCAGATTGGTATTATACAAAAGTCCTGAAACCCCAAATGTAGTTTCTACCCCTTTTATGATCCTGTCCCATCCTATACCGGTTCCCGTTAGTGGGCAATAGGTGATGGCCACCGAAACATCATCAAGATTGTCATTGATTATTTCGTGCCAGTCTAAAATCGCATGCGAATAGGCCCTTACATCATCACCATTTTTGATTCCTATGACCAAATCCGTATCTCTGAGGTAGTTGATGGCCTGAACATCGGCCATAATGGGGTTTACCAATGCGGGAATACCATCTTTTCCAGGGCCTCCGTCCAAAACTTCTGATCTGGGAATACTCCACTCCAAGCTGACCACAGGTGGGTTATTGTCTCCTTGCCCCAGACCTGTACCAGATTCCTCACTCGAACTTGAGGTGCTACATGCATCCAATACTAATACACAAGCCATTGTCAATATATTTTTCATAGCTAAAATTTAATTTATTAAAGTCTTCTTCTTTTTGATATCCAGCGTAAATGCCACACCAGCGGTGAGGCGAAACGTTGGGGTCAACTGCGTACCTTCTACATAACTGTAGAGCGGGAGTTCAAAACGGGAGTTGATCGTAATATTTGGGGTCAACTGCGCCGCTATTTCTGGCCTTACAAATACCCATTCGCCCCCGGTATTGGGTATCTCTTGATCGTCTATTTTATCTTCGAAAGCTTTTCTATATTTAAATACCAACCCTGGGTTGAAAATGGTATTAAAGAGTGTGAATTGATCGGTATATCCAAGGTTTGCTTGAACCTCATCGCCAAACTCATAGGTCGCAGTATTGTTCAAATAGGAATTGTTCACACCTGTAAGCCTATATGTGAAGGTAGCGGAAAGCGTGGCAGATGGTCTAAAATTTAACCCTTTCGAAATGGACATCCACCCAATACCGTCCCATGCACCGCTGCCCGGTTGCAGATCTGCGGTGAGCTGGATACCTTGATCGGTTAGAATATCAGATTTGCCCAATGGAAGTTTTGTTCCTGCCCCTAAATTCAGTACGGTTCGGTGTCCCAAAAAATCTGGTACTGAATACTTGACGAGAATTACCGCATCGCCTATACCAGAAGTCTCAGTAAAATTTTGATTTCCAAACTGTGAAATAGTTCTGGATTGATTGACCCATGTGAACAGTGTCTCCACAGCTAGCCTATCAGTAAATGCGTACCCTATATTGAACAACACCGAGTTTGTAATTCGTTGTCTTGAACTGTCATCAAGTTCCGTGGTTCCTGCATTAAGGGTGTTCAAATTGTTATAATCATAATTTAACCCCAATGATAGAACACCTTTGCCTTCATTGGGCAAACCAAGGTTGTTGGACAATGGCACGCCTCCTGAACAACATGTCTGTGCTTTGCCATCTTGATATACAAAAACACCAATAAAAAGTAATAGGAAAAGGCCACGCACGGTCTATGATTTTAATTTTAGACGTGTGAAACTGAATCCCTGACAGAAAATATTTCGGTGTTTACATTAAAATCTGTTTGGCAAATTATTTGGGGGCGGGCCTTCGATACTTAATATAATCAGGACTATAGTTTTGAAATATGGCTTTCCAGCTTTAAAAGCGTAATGTGGGCTGATGGCATTGAAATGTGTTTATCTAATCAATTACTTAAAACGCCTACGAACCAAAAACATTAATATTAATATTTAAAAGTTATTTAGGGTTTTTCAATTTTTCAAGAATCTTGGCCTTTGTAGTATCCTTCATTTTGATTGGTTTCTCCTTAGATTCAGGAGAGTTTATCAGGCGCTGTATTATCTTTTCCATCAATAGGGACTGCCTTTCGTACGATTGGCACGCACTACACATTGATATATGTGCTCTTAACTTAATTCTTTGCTCTAAAGATAAGGGCACAACAGCTCTCCTTTCTATTAGCTCAGTAGCTTCTTGACATGAATACATTAAGTAGTTCATTATTTTTTTGACCTTACCCATCTTTTCCTTTTATATTTTCCAATTAAAGTCAACACACTTTTTGAGCATCAATTTTGCCCTATGAACTATCTGCCAATAATTTGACGATGTTATATCAAGTTCCTGACAAATTAGTTTTGCAGGTTCGTCCAACAAATACTTTGCAGTAATGGCAAAATTCCATTTTTCGGGTAATTTCCCCAAGCATTTTTTTAAGACTTTTCTAAATTCTTCATTGTTCAAAATATAAGTATCTTCTTCCCAGAGTATTGCCTCATTATTCAGTGTCCAGCGTTTGTCTGAATCAAAGAAAGAGTCGGTGTGGTCAATGAATTTTTGTTCTGCTTGTTCCCCGTTTATCAAAATGGCTTTTGCCCTTTTCCGATAAAAGTCAATTATTTTATTGTTCAGTATGGCAAACAACCATGTTTTGGGGCTGCTCTCTTTTTTATAACCATCGAATGCCCTAACGGCTGCTAAAAAAGTTTCTTGTACTAAATCTTCGGCCGTGTCCTTTGAAGATGTTTTGTGGTAAGCCCACCTAAACAGGTCATCAGAATATGTATTGAACCAAAGTTCTATTGTGTCATTCATTTTTATGGATACGCTGCCCTCAAATTTAGTAAAAACTCCAATACTGTTTTTGCAGAATTTTAAAGCCTCTCCATAAACTCATTAACACATTGGTTTATATTCCATATATCTTTGTTAATTGTTGTTTATAAGGCTTTCATGAATATAACCATAAATGCTCGATTCTAACTCTTCCAAATTGTCGATAACCTTTCTTTGGGGAAGTAAGTCAGAAGCATGAACGGACATACGGGTAATGTCATTGGTCACGGAAAAAACGTTCATTTCGGCATTTAATGCCGCCTTAATTCCATTTACCGAATCTTCAATAACAAGACACTCATTGGACTCAATCTGTAACAGGTCCCTTGCCTTAATATAAATTTCAGGATTTGGTTTTCCTACATTTACGTTGTCTTTTGTCAATATGAACTTGAACTTGTCCTTTATGCCCATGACCTTTAGTATTTTATCGGCTTCCCTTAAATTGGACATGGTGGCCAATACCAATGTAAACTCATCACCATGCAATTTATGAAGCAGGCCAAGGTTATATGGACAAAAGTGCTGCGAAAGAAGCTTTGCATTTTCAATCATATCGTGATAAAGGGAAAGTCTTTTTGACAAGACTCGATCCTTCATGACTTCTGGTTTATTATCATTGAAATCACTTTGCAACTGTGCTCCAAATTCCTTGGTGAGACCATTGACAACTTCGGTTCTGGAAAGCCCCACATACTTACTGAAACTGTCCAGGACCGTTTGAACGGCAACGGCATCATTGGTCAAAATATTAATGGCCTCAGCATACGATCTTGCCTTAAGCACTTCAGTTTGAACCAGCGTGCCGTCCAAATCAAAAATTACTGCTTTAATCATGTTGAATACTTAACCCCTATATAATTTGATCAATGCGTTGGTAGAACTATCGTGATGTATCGGGCTGTCCTTTTGCTGTAATTCTGGAATAATGTTCTGGGCAAGCACTTTGCCCAATTCCACGCCCATTTGGTCAAAGGGATTGATATCCCATATTGCCCCTTGCACAAAAACGCTATGCTCATACATGGCCACAAGTTTCCCAAGGTTTTCAGGACTCAGCCTGTCCAAGAAAAAAGTGGAAGAAGGCCTGTTGCCCCCAAAAACCTTATGTGGTGCCAACACATCGGGAATGCCTTCTGCCTTGACTTCGTCCAATGTTTTTCCAAAGGCGAGTGCCTCGCCCTGAGCAATCATATTGGCAATAAGATAGTCTTGGTGCGGTGGCAAATGGTTCAAAGATTCTTTGAACCCGATAAAATCACTAGGTATGATCTTGGTGCCCTGGTGGATCAATTGGTAAAAGGAATGCTGACCGTTGGTGCCAGGTTCCCCCCAATATACCGCCCCGGTCTCGTAATCGGTTTTCTCCCCTCCAAGGGTCACGCCTTTCCCGTTGCTTTCCATGGTCAATTGTTGCAGATAGGCGGGAAAACGGTGCAAGAACTTGTCATAGGGAAAAACGGCCTGGGTCTGCGCCCCAAAGAAATTATTGTACCATAGCCCCAATAATCCCATGATTACCGAGATGTTCTGGGCCAAAGGTGCCGTGCGGAAATGCTCGTCCATTTGGTGCAGACCATTGAGCATGGCATGATAGTGTTCGGGGCCAATGGCGATCATGGTCGAAAGGCCAATGGCTCCGGACATGGAGTACCTACCGCCCACCCAGTCCCAAAAACCGAACATATTATTTGGGTCGATACCAAATTTCGACACTTCCTTTTCATTGGTGGAAACGGCCACAAAATGTTTGGCGATTGCTTCGGGGTCTTTTAAATACTCCAAAGCCCAACTTCTTGCAGTTTGGGCATTTGCCATGGTCTCTAAAGTGGTGAACGTTTTGGACGAAATGATGAACAGGGTTTCCTCTGCCAACAATCCTTGAACGGCTTCCGCAAAATCATTGCCATCCACATTGGAAACAAATTTAAAGCTCAGATCCCTTTGGCTGAAATGTTTTAAAGCCTCATAGGCCATTACCGGCCCCAGATCAGAGCCACCAATACCTATATTGACGATGTTTTTTATGCGTTTGCCCGTATGGCCTTTCCATTTCCCGCTCTTGATTTTAGTGGAAAAATCGGCCATTTTGTTGAGTACGGCGTGCACTTCTGGTACCACATTATGCCCATCCACCATTATCGTTGATCCTTCAGGGGCCCTCAGGGCCGTGTGCAGCACCGCCCTATTTTCGGTAGTGTTTATCTTTTCACCGGAAAACATGGCTTCCCGTTTGGCCTCAAGCCCTCTTTCCTTGGCCAATTGAAATAGCAGATCTAAAGTTTCCTCAGTGATTCGATGTTTGGAATAGTCAAAATAAATACCCACATTCTCCACTGTAAACCGCTCCCCACGATCGGTACTTTTTTCAAATAACTCTTTAAGGTGAAGGTTTTTGATGGTGCCGTAATGTGCTTGCAGTGATTTCCAGCTTCCCGAATTTGTTAATGTACTGCCCATTTAGTCTATATTTTGATTAGTTTTCTTTTTGATGCGATGCTCTTGATCAGGTTGTCCCATGAAGCATTGAATGATTCGGCACCTTCCTTTTGCAATTGTTGCGCCAGTTGCAAGTAGTCTATGGAAAGTTCATTGAACTGGTCAAGAGTCGAATCGGCCGCTTCCGTATTGTCAACCATGGGTTTGTCCAATTCGCCATGATCGGCATAGGCCAATAAGGTTTTCTCAGGAATGGTATTCACCGTGAAAGGAGCGATAAGGCTTTTTACGTATAGAACATCGGACGCATTTGGGTCTTTGGTGCCGGTACTTGCCCAAAGCACCCTTTGTGGGGATGCCCCATAATTTACGGCTCTGCGCACCCTATTGGATGCCAAAAACTTCTGATAGGCATGATAGGTCTTGTACATGACCGCAATACCCAACTTATTCTTTAGGTTGTCAGGAACTTTGTCTGCGACCGCCCTGTCCCAACGGCTTACAAAGACGGAAGCCACCGATCGAACATCTGGGTTCAGTCCGTTTTTGATTCGGTCCTCAATACCCTTAAGGTAGGCCATCGCCGCTGCTTCGTACTGTTCCGCAGAAAACAATAGGGTAATATTGATGGGGATACCTGCTGCAATCGATTGTTCTATGGCTGGAAGCCCTTCGGGCGTGCCTGGAATCTTTATAAACACATTGGGCCTGTTCACCTGCCCATGGATGGTCTTGGAAGCCTTCAAGGTACTTTCTGCATCATAGGCCAACAAAGGCGAAACCTCAATGGAAACGAAACCATCCAGTCCATTGGTAGCTTTGAACACGGGAAGAAACGCATCCGCAGCACGCTGTATATCCTCAATGGCCAAGCTGAAGAAAAGCTCCTCGTCGCTCAATCCAGATGTGTTGATTTTCGCTATCGCATCATCATAATAGTTCGTTTTGGCTATCGCAGCCTCAAAAATGGAGGGATTCGATGTCAACCCGGTTATCTTAAGCTCTTCAATATATTTTTTTAAAGTGCCATCATCGATCATTTTTCGTGTAATATTATCAAGCCAAATACTTACGCCTTGATCGTACAGTTTTTTTGTATTTGCATTCATTTTTTTAGGTTTTATTTCGATTTATGTTTTTTCTTGGATTCGGGAACAATTCCGAAACTGTCTTCAAGTCCTTTTACCTTTTTAAGCCGACGGACATGGCGATTGGCCTTGGAAAATTCAGCCCTTAAAAAAGTAGAGGCCAGTTCTAGGGCGGTTTCGGCCCCAATAATCCTTCCGCCCATGCACAAGATGTTCATGTCATCGTCTTCCACACCCTGATGTGCGGCAAAATTATCGTGAACCAGGGCAGCCCTGACCCCCTTTACCTTATTGACAGCTATTGATGCCCCAACACCACTTCCACAAATGGCGATTCCCCGATTTACTTTGCCCTCAACCACTGCTCGGGCCAGTGGAATCACATAATCAGGATAATCATCGGTGGAATCGTTTACGGTATTTCCAAAGTCGATGACCGTATAATTTTGGCTTTTCAGGTGCTCCATCAATATTTGTTTTGTTTCAAAACCCCCGTGGTCCGAGGCAATACCAACTATCATTTCCATAATCTTAATCGTGCTTAATAACTGACTTTGCGGTACTGACGACCGCATCGACCGTAAGCCCGAACTCTTGGAGCAGGTTGTTCAATTTTCCTGAGGCTCCAAACGTTCTCATTCCCAATACTTCACCCTCTCCATGAAGTCCAACGAACCTTCTCCACCCGAAGGTAGAACCCGCTTCTATGGCCACCCTGGCCTTCACCTTGGACGGCAAAACGGACTCCCAGTACTCTGGACTCTGTTGACCGTATAGGTTCCAGCTTGGTAAGCTTACAACTCTGGGGTTTATGCCTTCCAATTTCAAAGCTTCATAGGCTTCTATGGCTATTTGTACTTCTGATCCTGTTGCAATCAAAATGACATCTGGTGTTCCTTTACTATCCGCCATGACGTAGCCACCTTTTAGGGCACCATCTGCAGAGGTGTATTTTGTCCTATCAAAAACAGGCAGGTTCTGTCTGCTCAAGATCAATGCCGTCGGAGTATTTTTAGACTGCATGATGTGTTTCCATAAAACGGCGACCTCATTGGCATCCGCAGGTCTGATGACCTCAAGGTTGGGTATAGCCCTCAACGACGCAATATGTTCTATGGGCTGGTGTGTGGGGCCGTCTTCACCAACACCAATGCTGTCGTGGGTAAAGATATGCGTTACGGGAAGGTTCATCAATGCCGATAGCCTAATGGAAGAACGTGCATAATCGGAGAACACCATAAAAGTGGAATCAAAAGTCTTTAGACCTGCCAATGCAATTCCGTTGGCAATGGCTCCCATGGCATGTTCGCGAATGCCATAGTGTATGTTTTTGCCGCCATGGTTGTCGCTTTGAAAACTGCTTTCCTTTTTCAGGTCGGTAAGGGTAGAGGGTGAAAGGTCAGCAGATCCCCCTATCATAAACGGAATCTTTGATGCAATGGCGTTCAGTACCTTGCTGCTAGCCACCCTACCAGACACTTCGGTCCCCGCTTCAAAAACTGGGATGTCACTGTCCCATCCTTGGGGCAGTTCTTTGTTCTGGATCAATTTTAGTTCATGACCCAATTCCGGATAGTCCTTTTTGTACTTGGCAAATAGATCGTCCCATTCCTTATTTTGGGTCTTCCCCCGTGCGGTGATTTCTTCGGCGTATTTTTTCACCTCATCGGGTACAAAAAAGCTTTTGTCGGGATCCCAACCGTAAAAGGCTTTTGTAGCCTTAATTTCTTCTTCACCAAGTGGTGATCCGTGGGCTCCGTGCGTGTCTTGCTTGGTAGGAGCCCCATAGGCAATATGGCTGTCCACAATGATCAATGTGGGTCTGCCCCGTTCTTTTTTGGCAATGCTGATCGCACGGTCCAACATTTCCAGATCATTGGCATCACCGATCCGTTGTACGTTCCATCCATAGGCAATAAAGCGGGTCGCCACATCTTCGGTAAAGGCCAGATCGGTATTTCCTTCAATGGTGATCTTATTGTTGTCATAGAGCCAAATAAGGTTGTTAAGCCCCAAATGCCCTGCCAAGGAGGCGGCCTCACCGGAAATTCCCTCCATCATGCACCCATCGCCCGCCAAGGAAAAAATGCGGTAATCCAAAAGGTTGTAATCAGGTTTATTGAAACGATCGGCCAACCATTTTTGGGCAATGGCAAACCCTACACTAGTGGCCAATCCCTGTCCCAATGGCCCGGTGGTAGTCTCGACACCGGGTGTATGGCCATATTCAGGATGGCCAGCACATTTGCTGTGCAATTGCCTAAAGGACTTTATATCGTCCAAAGTAACATCGTACCCGGTAACGTGCAAAGTGCTATAGAGTAGCATGGACGCATGTCCGGCAGAAAGGATAAAACGATCACGGTTGACCCAATCTGGATTTTCCGGATTGAATTTCATAAAGCGGTCATAAATGGTATAGGCTACCGGTGCAAGTGCCATTGGTGTGCCAGGGTGTCCGGAGTTCGCTGCCTGTACGGCATCCATTGACAATGTTCTGATGGTATTGATACAGAGTTGTTCTAAATCTTTTTTCATTATTGATCGGTTTTATTGTTGACTAAGTTCATAGGCCATTAAAGCAGCACCTTTCATAGCCGCTTGATTGTTAGTGACTAAATTTATGGGAGTATGCTCCACAACCTCCCTCATTCTTCCTTTTCGTAAAAAGCTATCCATAAAGCCCTTTCCTTGTATTTTAGATAGGATTTTAAAGGGGATTCCCCCTGCAAGGTATATGCCGCCATCGGGCAGAAAAGCGAGTGCCAGGTTTCCGGCATGTGTTCCAAGAATGGAAACAAAAATATCCAACGCTTTCTCACATACCATGTCCTTCTTTTCAAGGGCCATTTTAGTAATGACCACAGCTCTTTTTTCGTTTTTCATCCTTTCCAGAGTCATCTTTTCAGGTGTTTCTTTTTTTATGGAGACCAGAAAATCAAAAATATTGGGAAGGCCAATACCGGAGATGACACGCTCGTAGCTTACATGTCCGAATTTCTGTAATAGAAAGCCGAAAAGCTCGGATTCCATTTTGGAAGTGGGCGCAAAATCGGCATGTCCCCCTTCTGACGGGATGACCGTTTTTCTACCTTCACTACAGACTAAAAAAGATTGCCCCAGTCCGGTACCTGGTGCCAAGACCACATACCTTTCGGGACTGTTCACGAGCTTACCCTCTTTGATATTGATGATTTCATCAGGATTCAGGTTTGGTATCGAATAGGCCGTTGCCGCCAAATCGTTGGCCAAACGTATGTGCTCAATTCCTGTTTTGACACTTAGGTTTTTCTTTTGTATGACCCAGGGGAGATTTGTGGATTTCACCATACCGTCCTCCACAGGTCCCGGAATACCAAATGCCGCCGCTTTTGGGACACTTTCAAAATCCCCAAGAAAATCTTTCACGATTGTTTCGAGACTATCAAAATCGCAACTTACATATCTGTTGGTCTTGATTGTATGGGGATTGCCATCAATCATGTTGAATAGGCACATGAGTGTTTTTGTGCCACCCACATCTGCCGCCAATATTAAATCTTTAGCTTTCATAGTCACTTTGAACGTTTACACCATCATGTCCTACCAAAACATGTGGGTTCTCCTTACTCTGCAAATCCATCTTGGTCGTTTCTATAAATTACAATTCACAATGGGTTCCATCATTGGAAAGGTTTTTACAAGGATAGCGCCATGTCATTGCCTTATCCTCTATCAGCTCGTCTGCGGCTAAAGGCCCCCACGAACCCGCGGGATATCCATAAACGGGAATGTCCTCATCATTTTTCCAACTTTCGATTACAGGGGACAGGAATTTCCATGCCTCAAGTACTTCTTCCGTTCTGGCAAACAAGGTGGTGTCCCCTTTCATGGAATCATGAATGAGCCGTTCGTAGGCCGATGGAATGCGCTTATCGATAAGTTCGGAATAGTGGAAATCCATATTTACGTTTTCAACTTCAAAACCTGAACCTGGCGCTTTCATACCAAATTTCATCATAACACCTTCATCTGGCTGTATGCGAATGACCAATTGGTTGCAGGTATTGCCCATGGATCCTTGGGAAAACAGAAAATGTGGTGTGCGTTTAAAATGTATGACCACTTCGGTGACCCGTGTCGGCAACCTTTTTCCGGTTCTGATGTAAAAGGGAACCCCGCCCCATCTAAAGTTATCTATGTGGAATTTTAGGGCCACATAAGTCTCTGTGATCGAATTTGGCCCTACACCTTCTTCGTTTCTATACCCCTGTAATTTTTCACCGTTGGCACTTGCCGTTGTGTATTGCCCCCTGATCACATGGGTCTTTACATCTTCTTTTTTCATTGGGCGTATGGATTGGAACACCTTTAAAATTTCGTTCCGTATGGCCGATGGTTCTAAAGATGATGGGGGCTCCATAGCGGTAATGCCCGCAACCTGCAATAAATGGTTCTGCACCATATCGCGCAAGGCTCCGGATTTATCGTAATACCCTCCGCGTTTTTCAATGCCAATACTTTCTGCGGCCGTAATCTCCACATGGTGGATGTAGTTGCGGTTCCATAACGGTTCAAAAGTCCCGTTCGAGAATCTGGTGACGAGAAGGTTCTGTACCGTTTCCTTCCCTAAATAATGGTCAATTCTATAGAGTTGTTCCTCATTCCAGCTTTTTAACAATTTGTCTTTCAAGGCCAAGGCCGAATCCAGATCATAGCCAAAAGGTTTTTCAATGATCATCCGTTTCCAACCGTCTTCCTCATTGTTCAATCCAACAGAAGCAAGGTGGGTGGGAATCACGCCGTATAAACTAGGCGGAGTGGATAGATAAAAAACGGTGTTCCCGCCGATTTCCTTTTCCTCCCTCAAAGCCCCTAACTTTTGCTTGAAGTTGGCAAAGGCGGCCTCGTCTTTAAAATCTACCGATGTATAATGGAGTTTATGAACGAATTCACCGATCTTGCTCGAATCGTCAATTTCCTTGAATTCAGAGATCGCGGTTTTCATTCTATCCCTAAAATCTTCGTCAGAAATTGAAGAACGTGAAGCCCCGAGCAAGGCAAATTTTTCGGGGAGCAAGCCTTCTACGAACAAGGCGTACAGCGCAGGCACCAATTTACGTTTAGTGAGATCGCCCGAAGCACCAAAAATGACATATATGTGGTTATCCGTCATCCTTAATTATTTTTTGATTTAACGGCATGCCCCCCAAATTGGTTTCGAAGCGCAGCGAGCATCTTCATGGCAAATGATTCTTCTTGTCGTGATTGGAAACGGGTAAACAAGGATGCCGTGATTACATGGGCGGGCACGTCAAAATCAATAGCAGTCTGTATGGTCCATCGTCCCTCACCGCTATCGGATACAAAGTCCTTCAGTTTGTCCAGCTTGGGATCTTCGTTCAGTGCCAATACAGCCAGTTCCAATAACCAAGAACGGACCACACTACCATATTGCCAGGCATCGGCGATTTTTGCCAAATCGAGGTCATAAGGGGTTTTCTCTAGAATTTCAAAGCCTTCGGCATACGATTGCATCATACCATATTCAATGCCGTTGTGCACCATTTTTACCAAGTGTCCGGTACCAGGGGCTCCGCAGTACACATAACCATCTTCAGGAGCCAATGTTTTGAAGATAGGCTCTGCATATTCAGCGGCTTCTTTTTCACCACCGTACATAAGGCAATAGCCGTTTTGAAGCCCCCAAACGCCTCCGCTTGTGCCACAATCCAAAAAATGGACTCCTTCTTTTGCAGCTTTTTCACCACGTGCTTGTGTGTCTTTCCAGTACGAATTGCCACCATCGATAACGATATCGTTTTTATTGAGCATTTCCAGTAGCTCATCAAGGTTTTGATCTACGGGTTTTCCTGCAGGCACCATCAACCATACCACTTTTCTTGAGGGTAGTTTTTCAACTAGATCTTCCAATGAACTGGCTCCGACGGCACCCAATTTTTCAATTTCCTTTATGGTCTCCGCCGACCGGTCCCATACCACTACTTCATGATCGTTAATCAATAGGCGGTGTACCATATTGAACCCCATTTTGCCTAATCCTACAAATCCTATTTTCATCTATTATATTTTTAGTTGTTTTTATTTCGTTTAATGTGATTGGCCTTGAATGCCCAAAAGCATCGTATGACCGATTGTATCTTATCTCGTTATTTTCTACTGTATTTCCTAATGATCAATTGATTCGCCTTTTCATAGCTGAAATACTTCATCATCCAACTTATTCCAACCCGAAATCTGTTTTTAAACCCAGTAATGGAAATCAAATGGATAAATGACCAAAGGAGCCAACCTAACTTTCCTTGTAAAAAAGTGACCTTTAAATCGGCTACCGCATCTTTTTTACCGATTGTGGCCATGGATCCCTTATCCACATAATGAAAGTGTGAAGAAAAACTTCCCTTTTTTGTCTTTGAAAGGAGGTTTTTGGCCAAGGTTTTTCCTTGTTGAATGGCTACTTGGGCTACCATAGGATGTCCCCTTGGGTTTTCGTCGGTGATCATCGCTGCAATGTCTCCAATGGCAAACACGTTTTCAAGACCATCGACCTGTCCGTAGGTATTCACTTTGAACCTTCCACCGACTACGGCTTTTTCATTGATTCCCTGTATTAGGTTTCCTTTTACCCCGGCCGTCCAGATCAAGGTATTTGTCTTTATTATTTTTTCTTCGTCATCCACTTTCATCTTTACCGTGACCTTTTCACCATCATAGTCTTTGACCAGACCGTTAAGTATGATGTCCACATCTAATTTTTGCAATGTTTTTAAAGCATGGTCCGATGCTTTTTTGGACATCATGGGCAATATCTGATCACCGGATTGCACCAGACATATCTGCATACTGTCCGGATCTATTTCTGGATAGTCGCTACGGAGCAGGTATTTTTTGAATTCGGCCAGCGCACCTGCCATTTCTACCCCAGCGGGTCCACCACCTACTATCACAAATTTGGTAAGCCTGCTCTTTTCCTGCACGTTGCACCCGTCAACCGCTTTTTCAAGGTTTTGCAGCATCCAACTTCTGATATTAATAGCATCGTTGATGCTCTTCAGTCCAATACTGTTTTTTTCAATACTTTTTGACCCATAAAAATTGGTGGAGCTTCCAGTGGCTATGACCAAATAATCGTAGTTCACGTACCCTATGTTTGTTTGGACTTTGTTTTGGTCCGTATCCACATATTCCACGGTAGCCATTCTGTAGATCATGTTGCCACAGGTCTTAAAAAGCTTGCGTATGGGTGTCACAACAGAATCTGGCTCAAGCCCACTAATGGCCACCTGATATAGCAAAGGTTGGAATTGATGGAAATTGTGACGATCGATCAGTACGATCTGTACGGGTTTGCCATCTAGCTGTTTTATAAAATTTATTCCAGCAAAACCTGCCCCAATAACTACTATTACTGGGTGATTGTTTTCAGGTAAGCAAAAGTGGGTGTTGTATTGATTTTCGGGGTTTTGGTGTGTTTTACTTTTTTTATTGGTCATCTGGCAAATTGTATTTATTGATTATACCCAGGTTGTTTATATATCGTTAAGCATGGAATTCTTCAAAGTAATTATTGGCTATACCAATGGACATTGTACCAAACATTTCCTGACATGTTTTTGTGGTTTTTGCTTAAAAATATCAATGTAGGCAGAACCTGTTTTCTGCATATGCGATGGTTTTGTCTATGCTGATACGGCAGTGGGCTATCAAATGTAGGAAAGTGAAAAAAAGATCAGTGTCGTAAAAATGACAGTTTTTGCTTTAAAAGCGGAGTATGTTTACTGTTTAATTAGGTCAATATCCATCGTCTAAAAAACATGGATTTTATTTTTTCTCAACATTAAGTTGTCAGGTTTTGACAAATGGTCGTCTCTTGACATGTAAAACCAACAGAATATCATGAACAAAAAAACCAAAAAAAGAATTTTAGGAATAGTCCTTATCGGAATTTTCGTGGCCATGGGAATTGTACTTTACCTATTCAATATGCCCCAACGTGACGTGCAAGCTTCCAAAATAGATTTCAGAATATCGGCCAAGGAAATTGTGGCCGAATATTTGGCCAATGCAGATTCAGCGAACGACAAATATCTGCAAGAAGAAGGGGACTCCAAAATTTTGGCCGTAACGGGAACGGTAGCTTCCATAGATACTGACTTGAACAATCAAAAAGTAGTGCTGCTTAAAAATGCAGATGAAGAAGCTGGGGTGAGTTCTACGTTTATGGCCGAAACCAACAGCAATGCAGAAGCGCTTCAAATAGGGGATAAGGTTACGATCAAGGGAGTTATACGGTCCGGGGCCGGTTATGATGAAGACCTTGACCTCTATGAAGATGTAATCATGGAAAAATGCGATGTTCTAAAAGAATAATATCAAACAATAGAAAGTAATAATTAAAAGTGACTTAAAATGAGAAGATTATCAGTAGTATTAGTAACCTTGGTAGTATTTACACTATCGGCTTTTAAACCTACGGCGGATAAGTTGATCAGCAAAGATGGCCATATCAGTTTTTATTCCCACACGGATATTGAGGATATAACGGCGAACAATTACAAAGTGGTCAGTACGATTGATACCACAACGGGTGACATTGTTTTTTCGGTGCCCATGCAAGGTTTTGAATTTGAAAAGGCATTGATGCAGAAACATTACAACAGTAAGAACTTTTTGAATACCAAGAAATTTCCAAAAGCAAAGTTGATCGGCAAAATAAACAATCTCGAAAGTGTCGATTTTTCAAAGGATGGAACTTACGAAGCCAAGGTGTCCGGAGATTTGGACATCAAAGGGCAGACAAAACCCATAACAGAAATAGCAACCATCACCGTAAAGGGTGGCCAAGTTACCCTGGATTCCAAAATGGATGTCGTCCTTGGAGATTATGGCATTACGTTTTCTGGGGGTAAACCTTCAACCAATATCGCCAAAAAGGTTGAGGTTACTGTTAAAGCGGTTTATACCAAATAATAGTAAATTTTAACATTGTTTTTCATATTTGATTTGTTATAGCACGATAGTATGAACAAGCTCATACGAATAGGATTCACTGGGTTTTTGATCAGTTTTTTGGGGTCATTGCCCTTAGGCACCCTAAATGTTACCGCCTTTCATATTGCGGTATTTGAAGGTGTCAATGATCTAATATGGTTTGCTCTGGCTGTCGTACTTATAGAATTGGTGGTTGTTAGGATCACATTGAACTGGTCAAGCAATACCCTTGATTTAAGGAACAGGGCTTTTTTATACATTATGCCAGTAGCAGTACTGGTTTTGTTCTATTTGTCTATTTCCAGTTTTATGTTGATCGGAGAGAAAAAGGAGTTAGGAGCAGACCTTCACCTGATTCCCATGATAAAGTCTTTTTTTTTACTGGGTCTGCTCTTGAGCGCATTGAATCCAATGCACTTTCCATTTTGGTTAGGTTGGAACAGTTTCCTAAAGTCAAAACAGTTGTTGAACACAAACCGAGGAATGTACTTCTTTTACCTTTTTGGAATTGGGACAGGGTCATCAACAGGTCTGTTCGTTTTTATCCTTACCGGACAATTCATATTTAAAAATATTCAACAGTACAATTACATCATTAGTTTTATAATGGGTTGTCTGTATTTGGGCTTTTCACTATATATGCTTTTCATTTTTTATAAAAACCATTTCAAACCAATACCTATAAAGTAATGTTCAAATCATCACAACAGACCTTGGAAGAATTCAAAGTAGTATTGCTTCAACTCCCCAAGGATTGCTATTCAAAGCCGTGTGAGACACTATCGCAGGCCACGATAGGCCAGCATACAAGGCATATCATTGAGCTGTACCAATGTTTGCTCAGCGGTTTTGAATTTGACGAAGTTTGCTATGACAAGCGCAAAAGGGACAAACGTATTGAGACCGATGTAGATTTTGCCATATACCATTTGGGCCAGATTCAACAACTATTGGAAAAACCTGATAAAAAACTCACCATGGTCTATGAGCTGAACGGGAATAGGGAGGAAATGGAATCCAACTATTTTCGTGAGGTCATGTATAACTTGGAACATACCATTCACCATCAGGCACTGATTAAAGTTGGTATCAACCAGCTTACCCATGTTATGCTGCCCGATTCCTTTGGTGTTGCCCCCTCTACCATTCAGTATAGAGAACAGGCCGTGTAAATCCATAACAATTGAAAAGAGATCAATACTGAATGTCAAAAAAACTGAGTGAGTTTCCGGCAACGGCCATTTGTGGCAATGATATAAGCTCGTCATGTTTGTATGTTTCCGCACTGGCCATTGGCTATGCCGGTCAATATGCCTGGATATCGCTGTTGATAGTAGCGGCAGTACTGTTTCTGTTCAGAAAAATATATGGTGAGGTCGTGGGCGCATTGCCCCTAAATGGTGGGGCATACAATGCGTTGTTGAACACTACGAGCAAATCAACCGCCTCATTGGCGGCGACCCTGACCCTTTTGTCCTATATGGCCACTGCGGTCATCTCTGCAAGTGAAGGCATGTACTATGTGCACAGCTTATGGAACGGTTGGCCTGTAATCACGGCGACCATTCTGTTATTGCTCTTTTTTATGGTGCTGACCATTGTAGGTATAGGGGAGTCCGCGAACGTGGCAAGTGCCATATTTATTTTCCATATTTTTTCACTGGTAACCCTCTCTACTTTTTGCCTATATCATTTTTATGAAAATGGTTTGGGGATTATAACTGCAAACTTTGATAGGCCGATTCAGGGAGATAGCGTGGTCACCGCTTTATTTTTAGGGTTTTCCGCAGCCATGTTGGGAATAAGCGGTTTTGAGAGTTCAGCGAATTATGTGGAAGAACAGGAAAAAGGGGTCTTTAGAAAAACGCTGCGCAATATGTGGATTGTGGTAAGCGTGTTCAACCCATTGATGGCGTTTTTGGCCTTGTCCCTCATCCCCATTCCAGAGGTTGCAACACACAAGGAAACACTGTTGTCCTATATGGGCGAACTTTCAGGGGGCAATGGGCTGTCCATCCTTATTTCGGTTGATGCTGCCCTGGTATTGAGCGGTGCGGTGCTTACATCTTTTGTAGGGGTCAAAGGACTAGTGGAGCGAATGACTCTGGATCGGATTTTGCCCAAATTGCTGCTCAAGAAAAACAAGCGTGGCAGTTATTATCGGATCCCCATTTTGTTCTTTTTCATGTGCTTATCAATATTGTTGATCACCAAGGGAGATCTAAGTGCTTTGGCCGGGGTCTATACCATTGCATTTTTATCGGTCATGGCACTTTTCGGATTCGGAAATTTTTTATTGAAAATACGTCGTAAACGACTGCCCAGACCAGAAAAATCATCTTGGTCGGGGTTGTTTCTGGCCGTGATTGCCGTAATAGCGGCATTGGTTGGTAATATGGTAATGAACCCCAGCTATTTTGAGGTGTTTTTAGAGTATTTGGGACCCTCATTTCTAATAGTGTTCTTTATGCTCAATAGAAACGCTATCCTTACCTTTCTGCTGACCATCACAAAACATTGTTTTAAGCCATTGGATAGGTATATTGGCCAAATCAATAAAAAAATATATAAAACCATAATTGATATAAATTCGCAAGAGTTTGTGTTCTTTACCCATGGCGATGACATAGCAACGCTTAACAAGGTCATGCTCTATATTTCTAAAAACGAGCCAACTAAAAAGATTAAAGTTGTTACCACTTATATGGACGAGGTATATCTTTCTGAACAACTGGAAAAAGATATTGAGGTGCTGGATCGGGAATACCCCAAGATTGATATAGAATACCTTAAGCTCAAAGGTGTTTTTGGACCAGAAATGGTTCAAAAACTCTCTGCGGATTGGAATATCCCTGTCAATTTTATGTTCATTGGATCCCCTGATGATAGGTTCCCCTATAAAGTATCTGAACTTGGTGGTGTAAGACTGGTCATATAATCCAATTTTTTATGGAATAAACATATAGTCTATAAAAGTAAATCTTTCCAAAAAAAATTAAGTTCATACGGTTTTTAATGATTTACGTACTTCGCCGTTTCAAAGTGAGCATTGTTACCTTTTTTTAAGTGAGCCGCTTTTGATTGATTTCTACTTTGCTAAATTTCCTTTGCTCTAAATAAGGTCATTCACAATTGGCACATTAACAAACCAAGATAATATCATTCATAAAGTGTAATACATATTTTCCAAAATAATTGAGATTCAACTCAATGTTTATATTTGCACTTTGATTTCCTTAAGTGATACAACCCTACATGGGCTAGAAAGAACTTTTTGTTGAATTTTGTGTTGTCTTCGCTATAACCAACGAGCCAATTAAAAGAATCAAATACTATTCTTTCTATCTTGTTAAGTCACTGATTTCGATTCAAACATTAGTGAAGTATGGTGTTACCAAAAAACCTGTATTGAAGTAATATAATTCGAAGCATTCCCAATTTCCATTTAAGCTTTCAATTGATTTGCCAATACGCAATACTGACCAAGAATTCTTTCGACGCATTGAATGCCATAGAAAGTTGCAATCTCTAGACCAATACAATGGATAAGCAGCAATCAATAATAATATTAATGGCGATACCATGTGCTCTTTCAAATAATTGGAATAAGTCAATTTATTTCCAGTAGGATCTGGACCATACTATACCGGAACTAGCAAATGTGGCCTAACGTCCTGAGAACTTCGTCCATTACAGTGTAGTTATTTGGAATTACTTCAAAAAAGTTGGAAATGAGAGCATTAATGTTGTCTAATTAAAAACTCCATATAACATAAAATATATCTCAATTGAAATTATTCAATCAAATCTTATTAAATGTCGTTTTTATGACACTTTCTTGAAATTTTAAAAATTAATTTCACAACTGTAACGGTTTAATTTATGGTTCGACTTCAACCGGAAAATTGGGTAAAACTCTACTATAGTTCGCTAACCGAATATGCGAGAAGTAGAGTTCCTGGCAAAGTGGTCAAAGATTTGGTGCAAGACACATTTTATGCAGGCTTGAAATCCTCTGACACTTTTAGATCAGAATCAAAAGAGTTGACATGGTTGATCGCTATTTTGAGACACAAGATATATGACTATTACAGGAGGTTGGGGTCACAGAAAAGTTTGGTTTCTGAACGCTTAACCCTTCAATCTGACTATGATAATAAGTATGCAAATGAATTGTTCAATAAAAGGCTCAACGATAGCACTGCTGAGTCTAATTATTTGACACAAGAGTTAAATTCGATTATATGTCAAGGACTTCTTACTTTGACAATCAAAGAAAGACTCGTTTTTAAACTTAGACATAATGGCTATGAGACCTCAGAGATTTGCCAAAAACTGAGCCTCAAGGAGGCCTACTGCTGGGTACTAATGTCTAGAGCGAGAAAAAAAATGAAGAATTTCTTATACCAACATTGGTTAGATTAGCTAGACTAAAATAGATAGCTAATTCCACAAACCTTTAAATACTACTTCATTTCAAAGACAAGATATTCTTCTAGTAAATTTTACAGTTTCCAAGTTGGTACAATCAATTATATTTACTTCCGTCAACATAATTCCTTGTGGTCTAATTATCAGACCCTAACACGATGGATACTACAAATCTGTTGAAAATAAGAGCATAGAAAATTGAAATTCAAAGTTTAGCATTTGGGGAATTATAACCTCACTCAAAAACAGGGAAGCTACGATTAGATTACAGAAACAAGGAGTTCGTTAAGGGTAAGTCTCATATCAATGGAATCGAAGGGTTCTGGGATTTGTAAAGACAAGTCGTCAAGATTCAAGGGAGAGCACAAAAGTAGCTTTTACCCACATCCGAAAGAAATCGAGTTCAGGTATAATTATATAGATACGAAAATTTATATAAATTCATCATACATCATCTAAATCACAATCCCCTTATGTTGTCGTGAACCATGATTTAATAATCAGTCAAAATAACATATAAAATTGCAAAAGCTTTATCTACTTCAATCAAAGCTTTCATTTACTAGTGGATTCTTAACAGAACTGTTCTTTCTTAATCGGTTTTGAATTGTTCTTGATGTATATTCACAGATCTATAGGAATAACTGATTAAGCAAACTATCCCTAGCAAAAACACAACAATACCAATTATAGTTATATAAATCATTATCTTTTCTCTAAGATTGACCGTTAGACCAATACCACCAAGCAATCCCGAAATGACCAAAAAAGCTATGGAAACATAAAATAGCACCATTGTAGTGTTCAACAGTTTCAATTGTGCCAACTTTCTGGTTATGATCTTATCATTTATTGGTTTACTCCCCACATAGTCATTGATCTCATTGTTCAACGCCACCATAAGATTGGAAGTTGACAAGAGCATTAAGGCAATTCCAGGAAGCAATGTAATAGGCAAGTACCAATTTTCCATGTATTATGGTTTATGTCGTTTATAGCGATCAACTAAAGGCCTATTCATCATTAATTGGATAATTGAAGCCTTGTCCCTAAAATTAGTGATAACCAAACAAAATCTACAACAATCCTTTACTTTACCCTCAATTTATTATTTACATATTGCCCTTATAATTCTTGTGAAGAGAGCCTATTTGAAAAAAGGCATAGAAAAGCAATGCTAGTAATTGGTTGAAATATATTTAAAAAAGCTAGATCAAATATCAAACGGACTAAGCCAATGTCGAATAAAGATTTTTTGCTATTAAATTTTTGATCTTATCTTTTGCCAAAGTACGTTCGGGTTTGTACCTGATGCTAAACCAATTTGAATTTACATGTAATGCTTTTGCCTTTGCCTCATTATTTTCAACCAAATGGTTGAGCATGAAAGGAATCGTTATCTTTTTGTCCGTTGGTCTAACTCCTCCTAATCTGGGATTGTCCATCTTTTCATAAGCTTTAAAAAAGTGCTGGTTAAGGCAGAATATATCCGTAGTAGCCAACATTTGCTCTGACAAAGCTAGATTTTTGATTTCCGCATGGTTAATAATCCCGTTCACCTTTCTGATTTTTTCCAACTTGACTATTTTTTTTAGCCGATCGCTCCCCTTCTCTAAAATACAAATGGTCCTATCTACGCAGCCATAGGGCGAAAGCGTTTTCCCCAAAGGAAAATTTAAGATGGCAAAATCGTTGTCGTACTGATTTAAAAGTTTTATAGCCTGTCTATAAATGCTCTTACCATAAAAATAGCGTGCGTTTATGACCAAGAAAGGGGTATTGAGGTGTTTTTTTGCCTTCCATAGTGCATAAGCGTTGTTTGTAAACTTTTCATTTGGAATGCCCTTCCTCAAATTAAATATGGGGGGTTCTGTTCCAAGCCAACGCATGTTTATCAATCTTCCAAATCTATTTTTAATAGGCGGTTTGATTATTTTTTGGATATCACTCGTTGTAATAAAGACAATTTGGTCAAAACCAGCCTCAATTGCATCATAAACGGAGTACTCCAGTAACATTTCACCGGATGGGCCTATGCCCTCAAAGTATTTGTCGCAAAAAGCTTCATCTTGCTCAGTTGCAAGTACTACTAAAGACTTTTTCATAATCAAAGCATATCATAGTGAGTTTAAAACAATCTTACCACATCTGAATACCTAAAGATGTTCGATGGGTTTAATCCAAGTGTTCTTTCTTGGTAGAGTTCATTGGGTACGCTGATGTCACCCAGGTACAGTTCGCCTATCATGTTTTTTGTTTCGTGGGCAAACAATCCTATTTTGGGCATTGCCAAGGTGAGTGTGGCAGATGCTCTTATTGTTGGTTCATATAGGATACCGCTTGTCAGGTCAAGACCTGAGGGGGTATCCAAAGAGATTACAGGGGCGTGTTGGGAATTTGCCCACAGAATCATTCCTGCAGCAAATCCATTTGGGTTTCCTTTGAGGCTATAGCCAATGATTCCATCAAGAACGGCATCAACCTTTTCCAGCCCATCCAGCATGTCGGCCAATTGAATGGAAATCCCCATTCGTTTTAAAATTTTGTATTGATGTTGGGGTATTGGGGTAAACTTTTCCTCTTCTGCTGTTACGAATACTTTTACATTAGCCCCCCAATTGTGCAATCTTCTTGCCGCTACCAAAGCTCCTCCTCCATTGCCCCCTGTACCGGCCATCACAGCGATGCGCTTCCCCTCTACATCACCACTAAAAAACCTTTCCTTGGTCAGTATGGCCAAACAACGTCCGGCATTTTCCATCATTTGGATAAGATCAATGTGATATTCTTCCATCATCAATCGATCCACCTCAATCATCTGCGGAGTATCGATTTTCAAATAATCCGTATGGATAGGTTTAAGATAGTTGCCCATGCCCTTCTTTTTTGGTTTTTGTAAATATTAAAAAGGTAATCAGTGTACCGAGTACTAACGCATAAATCGTGGAGAATTGGAACAAGCTGGACAACGTATAATTTTCGTTGAGCATACCAATGATATTGGAACTAAAACCGGTACCCAATTGTATGGCAGCCACCAAACTACCTGAAATAAGGGCAGCATACTTTGGAAACCCTTCCGTTGCCGAACTGATGGAATTTGGGAAAAGAATTGAACATCCCAACCCGCCCAATGCCATACAGGCCAATAAAAAAGGTTCACTGTGCGCCGATGGTAACAAAAAAAAGACAATAGCAACCAAAAATGGCGCGATACCATAGAGCCATTCGCTGGAAAACCTTAGGGCGATAAAGGTAAAAAGAAGACGTCCTACGGTGATGCCCCCCAAAACAGGGATAGGCCAAGAGCAGCTTTAGCTGTAGAGAGTCCTCCTTCCTTTTCTAGAAATACCGCTCCAAAATTACCGAAGGTAGCCTCACAGGTACCGTACAAGAACACCACAAGAATATATAAGATAATCCGCCCTGGAATCTTTCTTTTAGTTTTATTTTCCTGTTTGTCATCTGCATCGGGTAAACTCAAGGTCAGTGGCAGGGTAAAGATCCAAATGATAAAGACCACCGCAGCTACGACCAATGGTGCCCCCCACCAGAATCCCGCTTCTAAAAAGGCATTAAGGAACAATGCCGCACTGGCCGTTCCCAACCCCAGCATAATATGCATGGCGGTGACGGCCGAAGTTTCCTTTCCTGGGAATAGGTTGTAGGCAAAAGGGTTAAGTGCCGTAATGGTAAAACCAAATCCGATGCCTAAAAACCCTGTGGCAAAAAGTATTGCCCAATAGTCCACATTACCCTCCATAAGCCAATTACTGGCCATAAGCAGTAACATGGAGAGCAGTATGGAAAATTGCCCATAGCGCATAACGGTTTTCATCCCTTTCTTTTGGGCTATCTTGGGCGCGCTTAACGAAGATACAATCGCAAACACGATTTGGGGTATAAAGATGGAACCGTATTGGGCACTGCTAAAGCCATGATACTGTGGGTCAACAAAGAGATTGCCAGCTGCAGGAAAAAGTACCAGAGCTATCCCCACAAGGAATCCGCTTACATAAATCGATATTATTTTTTTTGTTTTCACTCCTTGTATAGATTAAAGAGTTCATGTTCCGCAAATAATTTTACCATCGCAGCAACCGACCATGCCTGATTAACACAACCTCTTCCCGTCTCTGGGTTTTCCCCATCAAATATTTCGGAGATGCCATGGATACAATCAGAATGGTAAAAGTGACTTTGGAGACTCATCGTAGAAACCAGTACCTTTCTTTTTGCTGCGGCCGAAAAGTTGTTTACCTTAAGAAAAGCTTGCCAATACTCCATTAAAAGAAATGGCCATACCGTTCCCTGGTGATAGGCAGTATCCCTTTCCCATTGATCACCCCTGTAATTCCCGATAAATTGAGGGTTTTGGGTATCCAAAGTCCGGAGCCCGTAAGGGGTCAGCAATTTTTTTTCGACCAGTTTTACGATCTTCTTTTCTTTTTCTTTGCTTAAAATAGAAAAGGGAAGGCTAACTGCGTAGATTTGATTGGGTCGAAAACATTCATCACGAGATTTTTCACTCACAACATCAAGTAAGTACCCATCCTTGGTCATAAAAGATTTTTCGAAATTTTTGAGAAAAGTTTCTTTTGTGCTTTTGATTTGTTTATGGATTTTGACATCGCACCCTGAGCAAAAGTGTTCATATATGCACATGGCGTTGTACCATAGTGCATTGATTTCCACTGGGCAGCCTATTCTCGGTGTCACCACATAATCTCCTACTTTTGCATCCATCCACGTAAGTTGCCAGTTTTCCTGACCACCAGAGATAAAACCTTTATCGGTAAGATGAATGTTGTACAGCGTTCCCTTGATATGGTAAAGCAGAATTTCTTCCAGTATCTTGATGTTGTCTTGAATGAATTTGGTGTCATTGAACCGTTGTTCATATTCATAGAGCGCAACAAACAACCACAAGGTGGCATCAATGGTATTATATTCCACCTCTTGACCATCATAATCGGGAAAGCGGTTGGGCAACATCCCTTTATCGACGTACTTCAAAAAAGTGGATAGAATCGACTTTGAAGTCACTTGGTCACCAATAGCTATGGAAAGTCCGCGCATGGCTATCATGGTATCACGCCCCCAATCGGTAAACCAGTGGTAACCTGCTATTATCGATTTGGAGTTGGTGGATGCCCTATTAACCACAAACTGATTGCCCGATACCAAAAGATCATTGTAAAAATCGTTTTTGATCCTGCCCATCCTTAAAGAAGCCAGCGATTTCTCCACTTTTTTTTCCAGGTCGGAGGTTCTTTTGCCCACCATATTCTCCTCGGTAGTAAAGGTCAGCGAAACTTTTTGGCCAGCTTTCAGATTTGCCTTGACCATACCTATGCGGTAATAATCTTCTGTGGATTCTTGACCACGATAGGCCTCTTTGTAGAGTTGGATGTTGTTGTACCATGCCCTTTCTTCAATAAAATCTCCCCGGCTCCAACCTATATAAAAGGGGCTACTGTCCGGATAGGGGTAAATTTTCATTCCTCCCTTTATCGTTTCATAGTAAAAGTCAAAATTGTTTTGGTGCATGGTCCAATGGTAATCTTTATGCTCCAACAAGGGGTGAACTTCCATATCAAATACGTTTTTTCCCAAGTTTTCATAAATGACCACTGTTGTGTTGCTATGGGGTACCATGAACACTTTTTTGCTTAGTTTCCAACCCTTTCCTTTGTAAATCCAAGTTGCAATGGGTCTTCTTTCGAAAGATTGCAAATGGGCATACCCTTTAGGGTGTATGGCTTCCGGGTATTGGTTCACTGATAAATCATCAATGGTATCCCCATCACCATTAAAGATGCGTTCTTCCACTTTGGCCACCAAAACAGTACGTTCTGTGGGCGGATTCATGGATGCAACCAAAAGACCGTGATATTTTCTGGTATTGGCACCCACGATCGACGAAGAAGCATAGCTGCCAAGACCATTGGTCTCCAACCATTCCATTGAAAGCAACTCATCGATTTTCTTATCCTTTAAATTCATTTATAATAGTAATTAGTTGATTTTTATGTATGTAACTTTACACGCAACAGATAAGAATCTGCTGTGATATAGAGTTCACTATAATCATTGTTAAATGCGCAATTGGAAACCCATTCCCCTGGTTTTATTTTTCCGATGAGCTTGTATTCCGGACTAAAAATCCAAAGGCCTCCCGGACCTGCCGTGAATATGTTTCCACGATTGTCTACTTTGACCCCATCAGGAAAACCTACTTCTTTTCCTATAAGATCGGTTACATTCAATATTTCTTCCATTGTGCCCAAAGTACCATCTTCCAAAACATCAAACGCCAACCATGCGGCATTGTCACCATCTGTATTGGCAACATAAAGTGTTTTTTCATCTGGGGAAAAGGCAAGACCATTGGGTCGGCTTACTTTATCGGTCAACAAAATGAGTTTCCCCTCTTTATCCAATCGATATACCCCTTGAAAAGGGAGTTCTTTGTTGGGGTCATTCATCATCTTTTCACTTAGACCGTAAGGTGGATCCGTAAAATACAGGTCGCCTTTAGAATTGAAGACAAGATCATTGGGACTGTTCAACCGCCATCCATCATAATTACCGGACAAGACTTCAAAATCTGGTTTTGGAGATTCCAAGGAGGCCTTCATACGAGCCACTTGCCTATTCCCGTGCTGGCAAAGGACCAAGTTTCCATTTTTATCAAGAGCCAAACCATTTGACCCGCGCTCTCTACTATCTGTCTCTTTACCCGTAAAGCCTGAATGTTCAAGATAAACCTGGACCCCCTCTTCTTCAGACCATTTAAGGATACGGTTTTCTTTGACATCAGAACAAAGCACCCATTCCTTTTCTGGAATCCACAAAGGGCCTTCGGCCCAGACCAGACCTTCACCCAATACTTCTATAATTGCATTTTTAGGGATAATTGCATCTATTTCTGACGAAATACGTTCGATCTTCCCTATGGTCTTGTATACCTTTGGAACTTTTGGTACGCTTACGATACTCGCTGTTTCCTCTGGTGTGTTTCCCGGCCTGCAAGCTGAAAAAGCTATTAGATAAAGCCCAATCAGTATTCCTTTAAGGAGTATACATTTTGCAAGGTGAACTTTATATGTTATAATGAATGCTTTCATCTATTACCAACAAGATTCATCAATGAGGTGTGCCACACAGCCAGTCCATCCGGTCTGATGAGTAGCACCCACGCCACGACCGTTATCACCATGAAAGTATTCATAGAACAATATCAGATCTTTAAAATGCTCATCACGGTACACTTCTTTATGTAGGGCATGTACGGGACGGTCGCCATTTTCATCTTTTCTGAACATGTTCACCAAACGGTTGTTCAAATCATGACTCAATTCCTTTAAGTTGAATTTTTGATCAACACCTGCCGGACACGATACTTTGAAATCATCACCATAATATTTGTGGTATTCCAGCAGTGACTGTACAAAGAGGAAGTTCATAGGCATCCAAATAGGTCCCCTCCAGTTTGAATTGCCCCCAAACAAATGCGTCGATGATTCGGCAGGATCATACTTGACATCAAATATTTGCCCTTCAAGCATGATCTGATATGGGTTTTCATGTATTTTGGACAGTGCCCTGATTCCGTAAGGGCTCAAAAATTCCTTCTCATCCAGCAGTGCCTTTAAAAGTTTTTCCATCCGTTTTTTGGGCACCAAGGACAGAAGGATATCCTCGCCTTCTTTAAATTCTTCGACAACAAGGTATTTACCGTGCTTTTTGCGGTTATTTCTAAACCATTTGACCCCTGCGTAAAAATTTTTTACTTTTTTCAATTTTTCATAAGGAAGCACCAATACGGAGTTCAACGTCATCAAACCCACCAAAGACCTGACCTTGATCGGGATGTAATTATCTCCGGGCAAGACAAGGATGTCATAGAAGAACCCATCATTTTCATCCCAACTGCCGGACCAGTTGTCCCCTATCCGGTTCAATGAGGATGCGATGTACACAAAATGTTCAAAGAACTTGGTGCACATATCTTCATACGAATCATCCTCCATCGAAATTTCAAGTGCCATCTGCAGCATGTTCAAGGAGAACATGGCCATCCATGCAGTACCGTCGGCCTGCTCTAAATGCCCTCCACCGGGAATTTGACTGCTTCTGTCAAAAACACCGATGTTATCAAGCCCTAAAAAGCCACCTTGAAATACGTTGTTGTTATTTCGGTCTTTCCGGTTCACCCACCAGGTAAAATTGAGGGACAGTTTGTTGAACACCCTTTTGAGGAATTCAATATCGCCCTTACCCGTTTTTTTCTTGTCGATTTCATAGACCTTAAAGGCCGCCCATGCATGTACCGGAGGATTCACATCAGAAAAGGCCCATTCATAAGCTGGTATTTGCCCATTGGGTGCCATGTACCATTCCCGAAGAATGAGAACCAATTGGTCTTTGGCAAATTCAGGGTCGATCATTGCCAAGGGAACGGTATGAAAAGCCAAATCCCAAACGGCATACCAGGGGTACTCCCATTTATCAGGCATTGAAATGATGTCCTCATTGTTCAGGGTCATCCAATTGTTGTTGCGCCCGTATTTCCGTTGTTGTGGGGGCTCTGGTTGCCCAGGGTCGCCATTCATCCATGTTTCCATGTCAATATTGAAATATTGCTTGGACCAAAGCATGCCCGCAAATGCCTGCCGTTGGATATTGGCGGTGTCTTTACAGGATCCCTTCTCAAATTGCCCGTAAAACTCGTCCGCTTCCCTTTGCCTAGACTCAAAAATGGCATCGTACTTATCTGTCAGCGGATTGCCTGATAATTCTTCTTTGGAAAAGCGCAGCCTAAACTCAACACTTTTTCCACTAGGTACCTTTTTTTGGTACATGGGGGCAAATTTGGTACCTTCGGTCACGGCATCTGTCAGTTCAAAATCATTGTTTACAATGGCATCGTTGAACAAATCTTTTACATAGGGCGACGCATTTTCCATACCATAGAGACGCTCATGGTTTGTTTCATTGTTCGTGAACAGCCATTTGGCAGGTTTTTCAAAATATAGATTGTACTTGCCCAACTTGGGGTGTGTCAATTCAACAGCACCGTACTTTGCGGTGTTTTTCTTCTTTTTGATATTATGCACACCTTCGGCCTGCCCAAAACTCCATAGATTCCGCAACCATAAAGTAGGGGCCACCGTAATTTCTGAGGCTTTGGGACCTCTATTGTGTATCGTAACCTTTACCAAAATGTCTTCATCATCGCCTTTTGCATACTCGGTATATACATCAAAATACCTGTTCTCATTGAAAAGACCCGTATCCAACAATTCATATTCCAGATCGTATTTTCCACGGCTTCTGTTGGTATGGGACAAATCTGCATAGGGATACTCATTCTGTGGATATTTGTACAGGTGCTTCATGTAAGAATGCGTCGGCGTACTGTCTAAATAATAATACAGCTCTTTACAATCTTCACCGTGGTTTCCCTCGGGGCCGGTCAAGCCATACATTCTTTCTTTGAGTATGGGGTCTTTTCCATTCCACAAGGTGACAGCAAAACAAACGGCACAATGCCTATCGGTAATTCCCGCGATACCGTCTTCCCCCCATCTATATACCCTACTTCGTGCGTGGTCATGGGGAAAATAATCCCATGCTTCTCCATGCTCACTATAGTCTTCACGAACCGTTCCCCACTGGCGTTCGCTCAAATAGGGTCCCCATTCCAACCACTTTTTTTTGCCCGAATAGTTTTCTTTTAATCTTAACTCTTCAGCATTATTTTTCTTTGCCATATTCTTATTTTAATTCCTTTGATACATTCTATCATTTAGAGCCGTAGTAGTTACGCTAAGGCCTTGTCAAGGTTATATGCAGCGCTTATAAGGGCCAAGTGTGTAAATGCCTGGGGATAATTCCCCAAGGCCTCTCCCGTCGCTCCCGTCTCCTCCGAATAAAGTCCCAAATGGTTCGCATAACCCAACATTTGTTCAAATAAAAGTCGCGCCTCTTCCAGCCTACCGGCCCGGGTAAGTGCCTCTACCATCCAAAACGTGCAGATGTTGAACGTTCCCTCTTCGCCCACCAAACCATCCTCGGTCAGGGAAACGTCATAGCGGAATACCAATCCGTCCGATACCAACCCTCCTTTATTGGGAGGTCGGTTCATGGCGTCAAGGGTCTTGAGCATGCGTTCATCTTTTGGCGATACAAAAAACACCAAGGGCATCATCAAATTTGCCGCATCAAGGGTATCACTGCCATAACTTTGGACAAAAGCCTGTAATTCTTCGTTCCATCCTTTCTCCATGATCTCCTCATAGATATCGTCCCTTACTTTGAGCCATTTATCACGATCGGCAGGAAAGGAGCGTTTATCCGCCAGCCGAATGGCCCGATCCAATGCCACCCAACTCATCAATTTTGAATAGACAAAATGATTCTGTCCCCCTCTTACCTCCCATATACCTTCATCTTTCCGCTGCCAATTATCCGCAACCCAGTTGACGAGTTTTCTTAAATTCTTCCAGAAATCATAGGAAATGAGCTCACCATGTTTGTTGTAGAGGTACACAGCGTCCAAGAGTTCCCCATAAATATCGAGCTGTAACTGGTCATAAGCGCCATTGCCAATTCGGACGGGTGCTGATTGGCGATAGCCTTCAAGATGATCAAGATGTTCCTCAATAAGCTGATGCCTACCATCAATACCATACATGATTTGTAAGGATCCATCAGCATTCAGCTCTTCACAACGGTCTTGTATCCACTGCATAAATTCTTTTGCTTCCTGATGAAATCCTATTCGCATAAAGGCATAGACCGTAAAGGAGGCATCCCTTATCCAAGTGTAGCGGTAGTCCCAATTTCTTTCACCCCCTATCCCTTCAGGCAGCGAACAAGTTGGTGCCGCCACAATGGCACCCGTAGGGGCATAGGTGAGCAGTTTCAGCGTAAGGGCAGATCTATGCACCATCTCACGCCATCTACCCGTATAACTGCATTGTTTGAGCCAGTCCCGCCAGAAGTGCACCGTGGTCGTAAAGTCAGTATAGATATCATCTTTTGAACGACAACTTGTACAGCTTGATCCTGATTGAATTTCAGTTATGGAGAAGTTGACCGACTCTTCCTCTTCCAACATTATCTCTGCGAAGATGGCACCTTTCTTCTCCTTCAGCGGCACTTGGGTAGAAAGTGCCAAGCTCAGATCATCAGAATGAAAAGCGGCCCCAAATTCACTTAAAACGGTTTGATGCGCTTGCCGGCCATAATCAAAGGCTGGCCTACATTCAACCCGAAGCTTCACTTTACCCCTAATAACATTAACCTTTCGCACCAAATAATTGTCATCCTTTGTAGGTAAATCATGGCCCACGGGCATGTAATCCACAATTTGAAACACCGAGTCATCAGTAAGAAATCGGGTAACGAGGACATTGGTGTCCGGCCAATAAAACTGTTTGCACTTATATTCCGTTTCAATAGGCGTAATAGTGAACCACCCCCCTTTTTTGCTGTCCAAGACTTTGGCAAATACACTGGGGGAGTCAAACCTTGGAAAACAAAACCAATCGATGGAACCGTTGTTTCCGACCAATGCAACGGTCTGCATATTTCCAACAATACCATAATTTTCTATTGGCACGTAGTTCATTCTCAATTATTTATTGGACCATTCAATATTTGCCTAAACTTTTTTAACAGATGGCATCAATTTTTTCCTAACCATTAGTTGTAAAACCTGGATAGCAGGTCATGGCACCATCAACAAAAATGGTAGTACCGTTCACATAGTCAGACTCATCAGAAGCCAACCAAGCTGCCGCTGCACCTATATCAGAGGGTTTTCCTATGCGTTTGTATGGAATCAGCTCGTTCAATTTGTTGAGTGCCTCTGGGGTCTCCCAAGCTTCTCTGTTAATTGGGGTCTGTATGGCTCCAGGCGCAATGCTATTCGCCCTCACTTTTTGGGGACCATATTCTTGGGCGATCGATTTCATCAGCATAATAATGGCACCCTTCGTGGCCGCATAGTTGGCATGACCCGCCCATGGAATGACCTCGTGCACAGAACTCATGTGAATAATCTTTCCCAATGCAGCTGATATTTCAGGTCGCATACCTCTTCTAAGAAACTCTTGTATAGCAGCCCTGGAGCATAGGAATTGTCCGGTAAGATTGACATCCAACACAAATTGCCATTCCTTCAAAGGCATTTCATGAAGAGCATAATCCCGTTGGAGCCCAGCATTTGGAACGCAAATGTCAACCGTACCAAAATGATCAATGGTCTGTTTGAACATATGCTCCACCTGATCTTCTTTGCTGACATCCGCTTTTATGGCGATGGCTTCCCCACAAATGGAGTCGTTGCTAAGTTTTTGGGCAAGCTCCTCAGCTGCCTCCGGGTTTGAGATATAGTTGATGACCACATTGGCACCATCCTTTCCCAAGGCCATTGCCACAGCTTCACCAATACCTGAATTTGCCCCGGTTACAATAGCAGTCTGACCTGCCAACCTTTCATTCGGTTTTTGATACATATATTGTTTTGATTACTAATTTTTAAATCCGGGCATTTTACCCCCTATTTTTGTTCTTATTTTATACAAACTACTGTGCGCCGCTAAATAAAGGGTCTTGCCATCATCACCCCAGGCCAAATTTGCTGGTCTTTCAGGACCAATGATCTTGCCCAATAGTTTTCCTTTTGGGGAAATGATCCAAATTCCACCAGGTGCCGAAACATAAATATTTCCCTTGAGGTCAATTTTCATTCCGTCCAGAGCTTCCGCTCCATTGGTCTGGTCCATTTCATAAAATAGCTCAATTTCCCCAAGTGACCCGTCCGCCTTCACGGGGAATCGATATAACGTTTTGGAATTCATAATATCGCGAATGTCCCAATTGCTTACATAGAGGTATTTCTCGTCTGGGGAGAAAGCAATTCCGTTAGGTCCGCCAATTTTATCGGACAACAGTTCTACCTTACCATTTTTAACACGGTAAACACCCTGATAGGGGGTTTCCTTTTTAGGGTCATCATACGCTTTTTCCAAGCCATAGGGTGGATCTGTAAAATAGAGCGTCCCATCTGATTTCAATACCAGGTCATTGGGACTGTTCAAACGTTTACCCCTATGATTATCGGCAATTACGGTTATTGGGCCTTTACGCTCATGTTTAATGATCCTACGGTTACCGTGCTGTGCGACAAACAACCTGCCATTTTGATCTAGTGTCAGGCCATTGGAACCGGGCTGGTGTATTTTCCCTATATCGGTACCTGTATAACCTGATTTGGTAATATAGACCTCAACATTTTTTGTCTTTGGACTGTACCTATAAATGACATTGGCATTGGGATCACTGAACAAAAGGTATCCGCCCGGATGCCAGACAGGCCCTTCGGTAAATTGAAACCCTTCCGCCACTTTTTCAATCTTTTCGTCAAGGTCAATGACATCGGCCAGCTCAGGCTGAGAGACTACAAGTTCACCCAAACCTTTCCAGTCTTTATTGACCTTATACTCTTTATGAAAATCAACGGTTGCAGAACGAATCCAGATATAATTATCAGGAATATCCGCCAGTGGCCCGTTGATACCAAAGACCGCCAATTGAAAGGTCTCACCGGGTTTGGCATCGTCCGTTAAAATAACGCGGTTTCTGGCATTGAACCCTTTGACGATACCGTTACCGGATTGCCCAAAGGTCTTGTTCAGTTCGCCGTTGATCCAAATCTCAGAATAATCGTCAATGACAATTTCAAAGAATACGGTAGATCCCGTAGGATCAAAACCATCAATATCATTGGGAATCGTAATCTTTAGCCTGTACCAGTTGAAACACAGTCTGCCAGGGCAACGCCGTTCTTCCAGTGTGGTCGCTCCTAATTTTTCCCAAGCTGTATCATCATAATCTTTTCCACCAGCCTTGGGTTCAATGTTCCATGTGGGCATAGGTTTACCTGTTGGATAAAGGTAAAGAGGATCGTTTTTTGATGGGCCTGGGGCACCAAAGGTATCATCCACAATTTTGGCATCGCTGTACCGCCATTCCGTTTTCAACATGGCAACACCTTTATTAGTACGTAAATCAACGATAACGTCTGGATTATCGACCACAATTTCTCTGCTCTCCTGGGCTAGAAGTGCCCAGGAAAACAAAGAAAAACAACAAACTAACAAAGGGAAATTAATTAACTTCATCACTATCAATCAAATTTTGCTGCAGCACCTGCTTTTGCGATTTCAACATCTTGGTCTGCACTAGCAGCACCACTTACACCTATTGCACCTACAACTTGTCCTTTATACTTCAGGGGAATGCCACCACGCAACATATTGTGCCCAACGGTAATCAATGAGGTTCTTCCCCCTATGATGGCGTCTTCCAGCTTTTTTGATTCAAATGTGAATGTGGCCGCGGTTCTTGCCTTGCCTATAGAAACTTCTGATGCTGCGGGAAAAGTGCCTGTCAACCTTTCCAATAAGATAACATGCCCACCTTCATCTGTAATAGCTATGGCTCCACCAGGAGAATTATTCGCCTTGGCATAATCGGTAGCTGCCTTCATCACTTTTTTTGCCCCCTCCAATGTCAGGGTGTAAGACTGTTCAACTTGTGCATTTACTACTCCAGCTATGGACAGAACCGCTGCTAATGTCATTGTTTTTAAAATTTTCATTGTAATTATGTTTAAGGTTGATTGTTTACTTGATACTAGCTGGCTCGACATAGGGTTCGTTAATGTCCAATCCCAATTCTACAACAAGGCAGTTCCAGTTTTTATCAGCTCTTTTGATTATTTTTTCTGGCTTTTTCTTTACCCAAACGGCATGCGCCTTTTCATTTTTATTGAAATAGAGTTTACCATCCACCACTTGATAAATGGAATAGGTCTGTAATTCCTCAACCTTATTGAAATAAGCCGCAACAGCACAAAAACCACCATATTGTGGCAAATATCTTGTTGGGGCGTCATCGAATTTACTTTTGTTTTCAGCCGAAGAAAACAGATAATTTATTCCTTCATAATTGCTTGAAAAATCCGGACTTCCCTTTTTCGGGTCATTATCAAAAAAAGTAAGGATGTCATAACTTTCCATGGCAATGTTATTCCCTGCCTCGTCGGTGTTTACCAAATGTTTTCCAACTGGATAGGGTTGCTTGCATTTTTGGGCATGTAGCCCCAAGGTGCCCATTAGAATGGTTATGACCAGTATAGTTGTTTTTCTCATTCTCATTTTACAGTATTGTTATGTCCAATTAGTTATTCTGTGATCAAAATTGCATGGCCATCAACATCACGGACCATAAATTGTTCAGTTCCGTTTAAATTGACAATACCATTGGAAACAAATGTGGCATTGGCCTGTTGTAGTTTCAGAAAAGCATCCTTTAGATTACCCACCTTAATAATGGTATGCCAATGCCATAAATCTGTAGGCGCACTGTCCTTAGGATAAGGCCTCCCACCAGGCGGGGCTATATAATCCAAGAACTCCACACCAATACCTTTTTTTGCACGGAGGCCTGTAATCCATAATCGGGCACCAAAAACCTGATTGAGGTGTTCTTGCTCAGGCCCATAGTTTTCACTGTGACCTTTGGCCTCCAATCCCAATATGTTTTCGTAGAATTCCAAACTTGGTTCGGTCTTTTCAATACCAATGGCCGTATGGTCTATGCCCATAAAGAGCCCTTTATCGCCCTGCTGCCATTTTGGATCGCCCTTACCATTTGGGAAATAGATAATCTCAATATTATGCCTATCGGGATCCTGAAAATAGAAGGCTTTTATTCCTGCTGCCTCGGTGATATATGCCGGTAGGGTCTGTGGGGCGGTTGACACATGTGGTACCCCTGCATCCCATAGTTTTTTATAGGCCTTGTCCATATCGCTCACCGCAATGGCCATGTGCTGAAACCAATGATCATTGCTTTTAGAGTCAAATGGAACTGGTCTATCCTGCAGTTCATTGTCAAATTCCTGCAAAGCAATGGTTTCACTGCCCAACTGCAGCTCAACGATGGTTACGGACAGATTTTTATTTCGAATACCCAACAGTTGCTCCAATTCCTTTCCTTTTATGGTGAAGGACTGATTTTTTTTGAAACCCAGTACTTCTTCATAAAATGGTACGGAAACATCCAAATCGGAAACGGTAATGACCACTTTATCCACAGCAATTGCCGATTGACCCATTACAATTTGCGAGAGCAGGACAACAGTCGAAAAAATTATGCCTCGAAACATATTACAGTACATTTTTGATTAAATGATCCCCAACGCGCAATGCTTGGGCCATAATGGTCAAGCCCGGATTCACTGCAGAACTTGATGGAAAAAAGCTACCGTCAACAACATAGAGATTCTCCACTTCATGAGCCTTACAATAAGTATCTAGTGCAGAAGTCTCAGGGTCTTTACCAAAACGTACCGTACCACATTGGTGGGCCGTACCCGCCAACGGTATTTTCTTGCCCAAATACACATTATTGGGCAAGAAGTGGGTCTGGCACCCTACGTGTTCCAATATCCATTTTAGCTTCTTCTGCAACTTTTTATGACCTTCCAGGTTATTTTCTTTGTACAGCAGCTGAACATTGCCATCTTCCGTTAGTACTACCCGATTATCAGGATCTGGTAGATCTTCTGAGGTCATCCAAAAGTCAAGGGCGTGCTCGGCCATCATTTCTAGGGTAAAGTTGGGAGCAAGCTTGGGGGCATCTCCCTTGAACATCAAGGCATCCGACTTACCCAGCATTTGAATATGGCCCATAGGGCGCTTAAAGTCTTCGTCTCCTTTAAAATAGAAATCGTTTAGCGCGAATGTTTTTCCAAATTTCGTTGGATTGGGCTTCTTGGACAGTGCCACCATTGCCGAATTGTTGTGACACATATAATTTCTGCCCACAACCCCTGAACCATTGGCAAGACCATCTGGATGGGCTTTGTTCTTTGATTTCAACAATAGTGCGGCAGAGTTAATGGCACCACAGGCAACTACTACCGTGTCTGCAGTGAACTGTTCTTCAATCCCATTGACCTCGGTTACCACTTCGGTGATTTTACTTCCCTGTTCATTTGTCAAGAGCTTTTTGACCTCAGCATTGACCAATAAGGTAACATTAGGATGTTCCAATGCTTTTTTGATGCCCATTACGTGGGAATCGGCCTTGGATTCCGTGGGGTCTGGAAAACCATCAAAACGATCCAATACAAAAGGGGATTCTCCCTCACCCTTTGGTATTTTTACCCCAATGGGCAAAGGGAAAGGGTTCAAGCCCAATTCTTTGATATCATTGAACAGTTCTTGAATTCTTGGCTCATGAGGTAAAGGGGGTTCTGGGTACGGTCCATGTTCCAATGGTTCCGTGGGATCGCTACCACGCTCACCATGCACATGATACATTTTTTCTGCCTCCATATAATATGGCTGTAAGTCTTGGTAAGAAATGGGCCATGCCGGCGACACACCACCGTGGTGCAAGACTTCACGGAAATCTTTTTCCCGCATGCGCAAAAGGGCTGCGCCATAGAACTTGGTGTTTCCTCCCACACAATAATGAATACCTGGATGGAACTCCTCACCCTTGGAATCGATCCACGGTTCTTTGGCCTTGTACCTTGCTTTAACAAAAACTTCTTCGGTATCCCAATTTTCCTTTTCACGAGGCACATAATCCCCTCGCTCAAGAATCAATATTTTTTTACCCGTAGGGGCCAACTTTGCAGCCAAAGTACCGCCTCCGGCACCGGTCCCTATGATTATCACATCGTAACTATTCATGTACATTATTTAGTGGGTTCATAGCGACATTTCCATTTACCATTTATGTTACCTAAAATTTTGTTTAACTTTTTTGTTCCTTAACATCCTTGCAAAACTTCTTGTTTTACCCTTTTAGACCAGATTGCCTCCTTTTGATTTGTTAAAAAATTCCTGTGCAATTACATCTAAAAAAACCATAAATCTCTTTGCTTCCCCAAGGTGCCAAAACTCCATGAAGGACTATAAAATATATCAAAAAAAATGCTTTTACAGTTTGTGATTTCGAGGGGACCAGTAGTTGCCTTGGAATCATTTGAATAGATGTTGAATTAAATCGCAATCCAATTTACCTCATTGAAAAGACAGTCTCTGTCGCAAAAAAGACACTTTTTAAAAATTAAACAAAAATTAATGAAAAGTTAAAAACGGAAGCAAATCATGAGGACTGTCATTGATTTTTTCTGTTTTTCTACAATTTTCACAATAAAATTTTTTCAAACCTTAATTTGCTGCTCTGACCCAAAGATTTCCAAGGGAATGGCAACGCATTTTAGGGCTGTTTAAAAGAACGATTTGAGAAGTTAGTCCCCAGAAAAGCACTTTTTTCAGGTTACGATATTCCCATGCCATACCAGTTCATTGTTATTTTGTTGAACTGGGGCAAAATCCAGAGTTTTTTTGTTTTAGGATGGATTGGGATCTTTAACCATTAAGACAACAGTAATAGCAAAAATGATATGTCCCATGATACCACCAATGACCATTGGAAGCATGGAGCCTTCTGGTCCCGGCGTTTCACCACCACCAAATATGGCATCCAGGACACCAAAGCCTATCTGCGCCAAAATGAAAATAACAATCCCATAAACAACCCCTCTGAGAATTCTATTGCCTATTTTGATCTTGGGCTGAAACAAGAACATATATAGAGCGGCAAAAACCACACCGATAACAAAGTGCATGACCCATCCCACGGCAAGGGGCGCTCCAACAATGTTGGAAACCATTTTGGGCGGGCTCATTTTTGGCATCCCAAACATTGCGGTAATCATCATTACGAGGCTCATAATTATTGTTGCCGTAATTCCTACAGTAATGGATTTTTTGATTTTCGTGTTCATTTTTGTTGATTTTTGATGGTTTTAATTCACTTTTATTTACATAGGAAACCTAATATCCTTTTGGCAAGGAACCAACTGTACCAGAATTGACTTTTGGGAAAAAAGCATGATTTCTACTTACCCTTGCTTTCAGTTCTCTCCTGCTTTGATTCAATTTGACCTACGGTTTTTTGTTCTCTTCTGCATAGAGACAATTTTATTGTCAAAATAAATGCCCCCCTCTTTTTTCATTTGGTTCAATACCTTGTTGACGGTCTGCCTAGAAGTAGAGGTAAGCTTGCCGATGTCACTGTCCGATAAAAGCTTTTTTGTGATGATTGTACCATCTTTCTCTTCTCCAAACTCGTAAATATGTTCAATGATGAATTCCTTGATTCTGGTTTCAGAGTCCTTATAAAGCAACGATTCCAGTTTCCTTTCCAATTTTTTGATATGCAGACCTGCCAGCTTAAAAATATAATTGTTCAGGTTTTCATTTTCCCCCATCATATTTTGGAGAGTTGATGCATCTATGACGCATACCATTGTATCCTCTATCGCAATTGCGTAATCATCTATTTTATCGACATTCAATAACCCATGAATACCAAAAATATCCCCAGTCTTAATGATATCCTTTACGATTTCATCACCATTATCCCATAATTGCACTATTTTGATGGTACCTTTTTTTAGAAAAAAAACGTCCTTCGGTGTCTTGCGATTAAATCTAATTTGATCGCCCTTTTTATAATATTCCATAACCAAGGAGCTACACAGATGAATCATCTCTTTTTTACTTAACCTATTTGACATTTTAAATTGTAACAGATGCCAGAATTTTGTGCTTAAATCCACTGGTTTTATTAATTATTTTCAACGAATTTAACTTTTCTTCCGAACTGGATATGTCGCAAAACCGACAGCAATAGAAATTGAATATTCAATTGTTGTAACCCTATTCCAAATTACCCCCGATTACCGTAAACAAACCCATCCAAAATTCGTACTGAACATGAAGAACCCCATACATCTATAGCAAACAAAAACCTGCAGATTGGTTGATTTGGCGTTAAATCATTGACCGTACATCATATTGCCAAAAACAGTCTATACAACCTCCCTAGCCAATGCCAGCATTATATTCCTTCATGTTACGGAACACCCATTTATTATTTTTAAATCACTTTTATTTTTCGTGCCAACAGACGATACTTTTTAACATCCTGACAATTGTTTCAAAAAAATAATCATCTAGGTACAAAAGTGTTGGCCCTACCCTTATGAAACGGAAAGAGATTATGATAGCGCTTACAGGGAATGTATCAACTTAAAAAACACCATGTGATATAAGTCCCCGCAATTTGATATCAGGGATGTTTTAAGCTTTTACCTTCGTTTTTATTATGCGTTGGCCCACTCCATTAAAGAAACCCGCCACCTTCAAAATCTCTTCACAAGACTTCAAAAAGATATGGACCTATATGCCTCACATGCACTTCCAGAACACAAAGAGTATCTTCCCTTTATATGGTTGAGAAGAGAGCTGAAATAAAAATACCAGCTGTTTTTTGCCCTTCCCACATGGTGAAATTAATGCCGTACAAGACGTTTGGGCGACAGTTAAAAATCTTGGATTTCATATTTTGTAGGATGAAAACAGATGCAATAGATTTGTTACGGCAAAGATTGGATGCCGCAATAGCCCAAAGTGAGTTCAAAAGAATCAAATTGTTCATTATTGCTTTGTTTTTAGGGCTTGCGATTATATCGTTCGATTTTTTTCTGGTTTCCGGTACGACAAGCTTTTTTAACGACAAAAACACCAAGTTTTACATTGTACTTTGGTTTCTTGCTTTTTTGGCTTATGAAGTCATGGGGTATTTTATCGCCAAATCATATTTAAAAAAGAAGATTGTTGTTCCTGACATTCTGAAAATAGGCAATGTTGCATTTGAGGCTGCAATGCCAGGTCTGTTGCTTTTTTTCCTTTGCTATGTTGAAAAAAGCGATATATTCTTAGATTCCCCATTAATGTTGTTCTACTTTATTTTAATAGGGGTCTCTGCACTTAACCTTGACCTCAGGCTTAGTTTAGTGACCGGTCTAGTAGCGGCGGGAGGGTATCTCTTTGTAACCGTCTGGGCCATACAGACCTTTGATAAAAACGGTGAAGTATTGTATTTCCCCCCTATTCTTTACATGGCACGCAGTCTTTTTATGTTCATGGCCGCATTGGGGGCCGTTTTTCTGACCAGGGAAATCAAGAATACGGTCCAAGAACTCGTGGTCACCACCACCAAAAAAGAGGAAATCCAATCACTTTTTGGGCAGCAAGTCTCCAAAGAAGTAGTAGAGGCCTTAATGGCCAACAACAACACTTCTGAGAAAAGGGAAGTGTCCGTTTTGTTTATGGACATTAGAAAGTTCAGTGTGTTTGCAGAACAGAACAAACCTGCTGATGTGATCCGCTACCAAAATGATATATTTAGTCCGCTGATCGGAATTATAAATAAGCACAAAGGAGTTACAAACCAAATATTGGGAGATGGATTAATGGCCACTTTTGGGGCACCCGTAGAGAATAAGAACCATGCCAATAGAGCACTAAGGGCAGGGCTTGAGATTCTTGAGGAAGTGGAAAGGTTGTCTTCTTCTGGAGCAATCCCTGAAACCCGGATCGGCATTGGGCTTCATACCGGAAAAGTAGTCATGGGAAATATTGGCAACGATATGCGAAAACAATTTTCCATAAGCGGTACCGCCGTAATCATTGCGGCAAGACTCGAAGAATTGAACAAAAAATATGGCTCCCAGTTTCTGGTTTCCCAAGAGTTTTATAATGAATTGAATATGGACAAGTACGCTTTTGAGATGATCGACCAACTAAAGTTGAGGAACATCGATCATGAGGTCAAGGTTTATAAAGTCAGCTAAAATGCTCCCCGTTTGGAGAGCACTATAAACGGCCAGCATAAACTTGGCACAAATGCTTCCGGTCTGAAAAAAAACATCAAATTCAAATTTAACTCAAAATTTTAGGGTCGCTCCAAATTGAATCCTACTTCCGTTGGCATCGCACCATCAATATTTTCTCTTCTACCGTACAAATACTCCACTCCGTACAACATCCATGATAGTGGTTCGTAGAACAAATTCACGGAAGCATAATCGCCTGACTTGAAATCGTCCTGGGCAAAGAGGTCATTATCATCCAAACGGGTGGTCCCCACAACAATGGAGGAATTCCAGTGATCGCTCCAGTGGTGTTGATAGGCCAAAAACCCACCATAGATGTCCAAGGTCTCCAAACTGTTGGAATCCTCATCCAAAATACCATCGTATCCCAATCCCCTGACTCCTTCAATATATCGCGCTATACCACTGCCTCCTAAAATCTGGAATTTGATGTTGTCTTTGCCGAAGGTGTTTATCTTGCCCGTGAAGAGACCTCCCCATCCCAGTTTTGAGTCTATATCGCCGTTAGCGGGCGAATACCTTAACTGACGGAGCAGAGCCGCAAACTTCACAAAGTCCTTTTTGTTGTTCCAGCGCAATTTGTAAGAACTTAATATATCAGGAATATTCTGATTTTCCACAACCGCATCGCCGGTAAGGGTAATCTGTTCCGTTGGGTTTTCCACGGCAATGGAAAAGGTATCATCGCCCACAGAAAGATCATACCTGATAAGTGGTGCCCTATTTAAGGTGGAACTGTTTGCGCCCTCAAAGTCAATAATGTGGGGACGCGCCGCAATATCATAGAACGTGCTCCATGTCTGTCCTATGGTAAGTCCCTTCCATTGAAGGTATGCGTGCCTAAGGCGCGCCAAACCCAAAATCTGGTCACTTGTATCATGGAAGTCTATCTCCACTACCGCACGCACGGGACCCACTTCGGTATCTTTATTGAATTCCACTCCCAGTCTAGATTGTTTTACACTCATAAAGTATTCAGAATTGCGGGGGCTTTCCTTGGGCACCGAAATTGCGGAAGGCCTAAAAAGGTCGCTTCTCCCCAAATCCTGAAAATCATATGTGGCATTGAACCTTACAAAGCCATAGAACCTAAGCAAAGGTTCGGTATCTTCTTTGGAGTTTTGTTGGGCATTGAATTGAATACAGAAAAAAAGTGCGAATAGTAATGATAAGGGAGTTTTCATTAAGCTACATATTAAAAGGCACTTGTCCATGTTCAGCAAATGCCCCTTGGTTTGATTTTATTGTTCCAATACCTTTCGTCCGTATAGTGCCTGCACGTGCCTTGCATTGTTGCCCTCCAGTTTATTGAAGCGTTGGATCTGATCAGGGGAGGCCTCAAAAATATGCTTTGCCAACAACCATGTTACCGTTTCGGTGTAGGGTGGGGTGGTCAGTGAACCTTGATAGTTGTAGTATTCCAATGCTCCTGCCTGTGTTAAAAGGTTATTCACATTTACTGCCTTGCCATCTGGTGCGCTCTCCTCTCCTTCGGTATCAGGTATGGCGGCCATAAATTCATTTAAGAACGGATTTTCGGCACCTTCCCTAAAAAGGAGGCCTATCACAAGATATACGGGCGTATCGCCATCTTTTTGCCCTTGAAGTGTATGGACCATATGCATTTCCATTGGAAAGGTCATTCCATCGATCAAGTGTTCAGATGGTGTATGAAAGTGGAACTGCTTAAAATCAAAAATCTTATCGTCAAATGAAATAGTGTTTCCAGGATCATAATTTACCTGAACCGTATGCCCAAGGTTTTTTACCACCTCCTTGGAAGACTCATAGTTCAGTGCCACTTTGTGCGTGGATACATCGTTCACATTATTGGTGATGATGTTGACAGGGGATTGGGCGAATCCATGTTCAAGACCGTCCAAAGCGTATCCTTGTTGCTTTTCCACTACTGCATCGGGCGCGGTGGCCTCAACTGTGTTTCCGGTATCTTCTTCCTTTTCTGTCTTTGTTTTCTCCTTACAACCTGTAGTGTTCAGCAAAGCAAATGTGAAAAGGCCAAGTATAATTGATTTTTTTAAGATTTTCATTTTCTTTTAGTTTTTAGTGTTTAACAACATATATGTCCCCCAATTAGATCAGTTAAATTTTCACAGAATGCCCATCTGAATTTTTTTGGACACAATGGAAAACAGCCGTTCAATGCCTTCACGGAAAAAGTTCAAACCATTTGAACAAGCAGTAACTGTTCTGTAATTTTAAAATGCCAAGCTCAGAAGAATATTGAGCCGTCCTCCATCATCTGAATCGAAATAACCAACATTGGCCGTTGTAAACCCGGCAAGGTTGAAGTACAGTCCCGCACCTGGGGTATTGTGCCACTTGCCAGAGTTATCATCTTCTACCCAGACCCTACCATAATCAAAGGCACCGTATGCCCCAAATGAAATTGGAAATATGGAGTTCTTTATCCTGCCCAACGATAATCGTAGATCGGAGTTCTGGTAATATGATTTTTTACCGCTAAAACGTTCATGTCTAAATCCTCTTAAGCCCCCTCCCCGGCCATTTCCATCGCCCAAGGTTGCCGCCTGATAAAATTCAAATTCATCACTTAAGTTGAACTGTGCCTTGAACTTGGTCGCATAGACCAATATGCCCCTATTGTCAAGTTTTGTAGTGAACCTTAGTTCCGGAATGATGTATCCAAAACTTCTGTCTTCTTCAAAGTTGGCCTTGTACCCAGCGGTCAGGTTAAAGCCGATTCCTCCCTTGGGCAATTTGGCATTGTCAAAGTTTTCATATCCATAAGAAAACTCGGCACCATAGAAATTCTGGGCTTGAAAAACATTGGGGTTCACATTGGCCGTTTCTATAAATCTACCAGGTGTACGCTGGGCCTCTATATTCTCATAGCTCACGGAAAGTTTTACCTTGCTTCCCTGATAGCCCCTGAAGATGAGTGAAGGTGAAAAGCGTAAGGTTTGCAGACGCACCCGATTGAAGTCAAAACCCATGTCATCGTCCATATTTGTGGTCTCATTCCCAAAACCAAAGAAATTGATGGTGTAATTGGGGCTGGAATAGCCCAAATCGATACCAAGGTTCACCTTATTGAACAGGTTTGCGAACTCTCCCTGGTACGAGGCAACAACACCAGAGGTTTCAGTGATGTAGGCCACACTTAAATTATGGTTGGCCGTAAACGGATTGCGGCGCAATGAATTTTTGGTGTAGTTGTAAACTGCACCTATCAACAATCCCAAATCGGGGTTGGATGTTATGATTGGCAATGCAGTGGGCAAATCCCTCCTATTTTTCATATAATGATAGGTATTCAGATCATAATCATCTGTAAGCACCTTATTTGCAGAAGTTTCAAAGGTATTTGGCTGGGATCGCTGATCGAATATCCTTACCTTATTCTTAGTGTTGATGCGGTAAGTATCATTATTTCTACCTCCAATTATTTTTACCTTGATCATGTGATTTCCATCCCCGTTCACTTCAAAAGTATCTTCACCATCCAAACCATATATCCAAAGCTCCTTGGTCTCTGAACGATCATAATCCACATTCCAGTACTTATCCCCATTTTTTCCTTTTGAGATACTGACATTGGTAATACCACCAGGCTTTCGGGTGATTACAAAATGATCCTTTTTATCACTACCTGTGATAAGTACAGTAGAACGAATGTATTCATAAAGTTCAACAGCCAGTTTGTCCAGGTTTTCAACCCTTCCCCTCAAAGCCTTTTTTGTCCGTTCCACTTTGGACTGGTCAATTTCCTTTGGAAATTTGGAAAAGGCTTTCTCAATGGCTTCATCCGTCAGATTTTCTTTGATATACTTGGCCTCTTTAAGCCAATCTTCACGATTATGGTCTACAAGCACGGCTAAGTCAATATCATCACCGGCATCGTTGAACCATCTTACGGAGTTATATGTTTCATCATAGTGCTGCATAAAACGCAGCATAGGGTTCAGTATCCTCACCAAGCCCAATATTGCTCCGTCAAAGTCCGAATATACTTGATCCCTGTCCCTTGGTATGGGCTGATAGATTTCTTCACCTGAACTATTCTTTTTGACTCCCCATCGCCATTGATCGGCATGTCTGTCCCAATCACCTAGAACATTATCGAACAAGCGGCTTCTTATATACCTTGATTTATTGACCGCACCATGCTCTTTTTTCCTTAATTCATCCAGCATGTCCGCGGTACTGATTATTTGCTTTGCATTACCAAAACTGGCCACATCCTCATGGCCATCGGCAACACGCTCTTCAATAAGGTACGACTTGTCACCATAGTCATCATTGTAAATGCCCAATGCTTTTTGTTTGGGGATGTAATACAGCTTTGTGTTGGCATGGTAGACATTGATCGCATCTGCCAAGTCTCCTACTGTAAGCGCACCATACGGATTTTCGGTGGTCCAATAGTCTTGCAATAGCTTAACCATGAAGGTATTCTCTACGTCCGGGCCCAAATATTGCGTCTTGAAAATGAAATACTGTATAAAGCGCAAAGCACTTTTTCTGGTAGAACGCATTACATATTGACTGCCGTTTTTGTCTTCAAGCCTAAGGGAATTGGTTTGGTGCCCTCCACCTTTTCTAACAACGGAAAGCCCTCCATAAAGCGTGTCCAAAAGTGCCGTTTCCATTTTTATGGGAGTTGTATAATCATCCCTAAAATGTTCACCCCAGAGCATCCTATAGAAACCGGACCGTTTTAACTCTTCTGGTTGAAATATAGATCTTGAGACCGTTTGCGGTGTATTTTTTTCATTAAAATCTGGAACTGTTTTGACCTCGTGCGGACCAACAATTTCTGCACTGAACAAGGGTACTGTAAAGTTATCGGATACTCCGTAGAACGCCATCCACATGGAACCATCTGTGTATTCCACAATCTTGGAAAAACCATTTTCATTAAAACTGCACACACTTTTTCTACCATTCTTTGCATTCTTGATCGTACCTGCAGCACCACTTATGATTATGGGTACATTCTTATCGAGAATAAACTGCATGTTCTGTTCATGGCCCGATACAAAAACCAAATTTTTATTTTGCTGCGCAATGGTCAACAGACGGTCACTGAACTCTTTATAATATTTATTGTTGATATTTTGGGAATTGAGGCCCAGTGATAACGCGGCACCGTACTTTCCGTAGCTGTTCAACGGATGGTAAACGGCAACCAGCACGGTTTTCCCCTGACTTTTGACAACTTCATGTTCAATTTCAACATAAAAATCAACCTTGGTCTTTATATCACAACCATCGTTGATATTGGGAACTGTGTCCCAATTGGACAATGCCCATTGCGAGTCTATGACCAACAAATCAATATCTTCATTAATCTTGATTTTCTTTAGGGGGCATCCATTCTTGGGCTGAAAGACGTTTTTGTCATCGAAAATATCCCTTAAATATTTTTCTTGGCTTTTCAATGCATCAAGACCATTGCTCCAATCTCTATGTCCGGGAATAAAAACAACACGATCGGAAAAGGGTTTGAGTAGGTCCAAATATCCAATCTTGTTGGCTCCGCCTTTTTCTAAAAATAGTTTAGAGTTTGCATTGTTGCCAAGCAATAGCAGTGTTGAGTTTGCATCTTTGCCCATTTCTTTTGCTATGGCAGAGAGCACCTTACTTTCTTTATGGCTTTGCGCCGTGACCAGATTACCGGTCGCATAAAAAACATGGGATTTTTCCTTATCTGGTAGTTTTCCCGTGTTCTGTGCATAGCCATATGAGACTAAAAGTAGCAGGAATAAAAAAATGGTTGCTTTGGTCCTCATAGTCTCTTTCATTTGGTTAAGACTCGCCTTTTGAATTTTTATCGATTTTGCCATTTTCAAGGTGTTATCTAGAACTTAGAGCACAATCAAATTGCATTTGTTCAATGTTCTTTACATTTAAGTGGTGATTTGATTACTCCAATTCTTTCTTCGACACCCTGCTGTTGGCAGGGCAACTGGAGAAAAAATGTCTGCCCCTTAGGCAAGTTAGGTTTAATCTTGCCAACGAAACTAACACTTAATTTATAGTCTTTATGTCGTTAAAACGACAATAAAGAAAACCTCTCCTTTGTCCAGTAAAGAAATCTTTTAAACAAAATTGTTCTTAGTTCACCCTTGAATATTGGCCTACCTCATTCGTCCATTTAAGCCGTTTTGAGTTTTAAAATTCGGCTGAAATAGTCTAGTTAAATTGTAAGCAAACTATGATCAGGGCTTATTTTAAAGAAAAAGTGAAACCTTCTAAATTCCTTAAAAATCCTTCTATAAGACAATGATCTATCTATATCCAATATGTTCAGGAATCTTATCTGGTGCGGAACTCACTCTTGCCAAAAGGGTTACATACCATGCACAATAACTTTGCGAACAAGGATAAGGTTCACCATAGACTACTTTTCTCTGATTGTCATGACAGTATTTCTTAAAACAACTTACTCATCATTTATAAAGTAGTTCATAGGTTTTGGGTCAATGCGCATATAATCACTACCCCAGAAAGTTGCTTGCAATAGTATATAATTCATAGCTGCTTAGCGGAAGCTGTTTTACACTCGTCATTTTATCAAGGTTATTTTGTTTACTTTTTTCCAAGAAAATTACCTCTAGAAAATTCTCTTTATCCCTGGCGACAGTAATTAATTTTCAAAAAAGAGCGTTATCTTTTTATGAACAGTTACCTATCTAAAAGCTTTTGCGTAGGCCAAAGGGGTGTGCCCCGTTATTTTTTTGAACTTTCGGTTAAAGTTGGAAAGGTTTTTAAATCCAGCTTCTTCAGCGATGGTTTTTACATTGTAGATATCTTTTTTCAAAAGGCTGCATGCATAACCAACACGCATTTCGGTAATAATTTGCACAAAAGTCTTCAAGGTCCTTTTTTTTAAAAATCGACAAAATGCGGTCTCGCTCATATTTGCTACCTCAGCTGCATCGCCAAGCGAGATATCTTCCCTGAAATTTTTTACGATATAATCATAAACGACGTTCAACCTATGAAAGTCGGGAGCATGGTATTCTTTGATAAAACCTTTGCTGCTCAAAAGGCGGTAGTCCTTTGTTTTTGAAAGCTCATGTAAAATGTCCAAAATAATCAGTAGAGATGGAATTTCTGATGATTCCAATAGGGCCGTCATTTTATCGGCTATCCTTTTTTTTGTTTCACCACCGATCCACATGCCGTGTTTCCCTTTTTCCAAAAGTAAATGGAGTATGTCCATCTCCGGAAGTTGCAAAAATGCATCTCCGAACATTTCAAAATTGAATTGTAATACAATGGATGATGCCTTTTTAATTTCTTGCGAATGTTCAAATTCTGTATCACTTATAAAGGCATGGGGCAGGTTGGGGCCTATAAAGACCAAATCAAAATCATCAAGTCGTTCAACACTGTTGCCAATAAAACGTTTTCCGTGGTTGCCAACATTCAAGGTAAGCTCTAATTCTGGGTGGTAATGGAAGGGCATGGTCATAAAAGGCGCATGTTTTTCCCTTAGGTAATATGATCGGTTGGTCAATGGTCGTACCTGTTCAAAAAAAGGCTTCATTGTTTTTATAGAGATTTGCTGAATTCTGATACTATTTTAGCGAATTTTATCAAGTTTGACAACTATAGGGGTATTTTTAAGGGCCATTTTTTAAATCCAAGTATAGATGACAAATAAAAATTTACAAGCTTTTGCAGTAATGGATTATATGAAGGTGGTCAACCGCTTTCAAGATAATTATGTGAAAGCTGAAAAGGCATGGAAGCCGGTCCACCAAGCTAGGATTGATCAGAATATCATTACCGGATGGTATTTGTACAAAGTACACTTTGCTTATGACGATAACCCGTACAACTTTGCTACGATCAATACTTATGACGATTTTGTGAAATTGGAAGACCCTTATCCACGTCAAATCATTGAGAATGTGCATCCAGATTTGGGGTACGATTGTTTTGAAGACGAGACCGAGGCCTCAAGGACCAAAATGCGTTCCGAAATGAGCGTTCTGGCCTCAAGTGCCATAGGCACTGCGAGAATGGATAAGCCTTCAAAGTATTTAAAAGTGGCTTTTATTCAAGTTGATGAAAAGGACAAAGATGCCTATATTAAAATGGAATCAGAGGTTTGGAAAGACGCGCACCAGAACCTAAATGATGCCGGGGTTCAAGATTGGTGGGCATTGTACCAATTGGAGTTTCCACATGGATCAAGTGTCAACTATCAGTTTATCACCATAAGTGCGGTGTCCGAATATAAAAATTTGGAAGACCTTGATTACTTGGGCGCCTATAAAAAGGCACACCCCAACAGGGATTTTGATTCCGATATGGAAAAGACCTTACAGTTGCGGTCGGCTTACAGGGCAGAATTATGGGAACTTGTGGACCACCTTGAGAAGTAGGTGCCCTGTATGAACATTCAAGCTAAGAAGAAAATGATGAAGTACTTTTTGATGGTATTAACAGCTTTTATGAGTGCAACAACCTTTGCGAAAGGCCTTCCCGAACAAGTGGTTGTCACGGACTTTATGAAAGTAGAAGCCGTTGACGTAATCACCTTTTTGGAAAAAGAAAAGGCGTTAAAAAAAATACATCAACAAAGAATTGATCAAGGTATCATAACAGGTTGGTATCTGTATAAAGTGCGTTTTGCAGGAGATGAGTACAATTATGTAACCATTACTACCCACGCCGATTTCGATTCCATTGAACACTTATACGATAAAAATATAATTGACGAACCATCAAAGACTGTAAAATCAGAAATGTCAAAATTGATGGCTTTTACAGGGAAGAACAAACCATCCCAATATATGTTGATGGCATTTATTATTGTGGATGAGAAAAATAAAGATACTTATATAAAAGGGGAAAAAACTATATGGAAGCCTGCACATCAAGAACTGATCAAAACCAGCTCATAAGACTGGTGGGCGGTATATCAACTCCAGTTTCCGCATGGTTTGGATGTAAATTATCAGTTTATTACTATTAGTGCCGTTTCGGACTTTTCAGACATCGATAATTTGGATTATTTGGGAGCATATAGTAAAGCCCATAAAGACCATGGCGATAGGGATTTCGAAACAGATGTTGCTAATACCCTGAATATAAGAACGGCACATAGAGCGGAGCTTTGGGAACTTGTTGATTTTTTGGAAAAATAAAATATAATCTCACATGAAATATAAAAAATACACTCGGTTAAATAATGAAGCTTTGCCAGCCATTGGTTTTGGTTGCTGGTCCATAGGAGGGGAATGGAACAATATTGAGGATTCCAAGTCCATTAGGGCCATACATACTGCATTGGACCTAGGGGTGAATTTTTTTGATACCGCTCCTGTATATGGCAAGGGCCATTCTGAAACCGTGTTGGGAAAAGCACTTAAGGGTAGTGATCGGTCCAAATTGTTCATTGCCTCAAAATGTGGTTTGGTATGGGGAGAAGATCTGCATGTGGATGTGAACTTGACCAGAGAGAGCCTCTTGAAAGAAATTGACCGTAGTCTTACCCGATTGGGGGTGGATTATTTGGATGTGTGGCAATGTCATTGGCCCGATAAAGATACCGATCTAAAAGAAACCATTGAAGCGATGGAAGAAATCAAGGAGATGGGCAAGATTCGCTATATAGGCCTTTCAAACTATAGCTTGGAACAATTGAAGTATGCCGATTCTTGTGGAGAGGTAGCCTCTTTTCAAGGCTTGTACAATATGTTTGAGCATAACCCCGATACGTACCACGGCATACCGCTGACATATAAGACCAAAGACGAAATACTTCCCTACTGTCGTGAAAATGGCTTGATGTATTTGCCCTATAGCCCATTGTTTCAGGGATTGTTGACAGGGTCATTTAAAGCGGAAGGGAATTTTGATGAAAATGACAAGCGTTCAGAAAATCCAAAATTGCTCGGCGAAACCTTGCTTTCCTATTTGAAAATTGTTGATGACCTAAAAGTGTTTGCAAAAGAGATCGATAGGCCATTATCACAGATTACGATCAATTGGCTGGTGGCCCAGAAAGAGGTGGGGCCCATTATTGCGGGATTGGACCATGAAAAATACGCAAAAGACACCGTTGCCTCTTTAGAGTGGGAGCTAACGGCCGAAATGCAACAACAAATAGCGGAAATTCTGGGCAAATATGACCTAGATAAATTATAAAGCAGTTGCTTAACCAATGATAAAAATCGAAATAGACCAAGATTGGAAGTTTAAACAGGTTGATAAACAAGAATGGTTGCCAGCGACAGTACCGGGTTGCGTTCATACTGACCTACTTAACAATGGGCAGATTGAAGACCCCTTTTTTGGCGCCAATGAAAACAAATGTCAGTGGATCGAGTACAAGAACTGGGAGTATAGAACGGTCTTTACCGTAGATGCCTATGTTTTAAAAGAAGATGAGATCGAGCTTGTCTTTGAAGGTCTGGATACCTATGCCTCCATTTACCTCAACGATACTGAACTGTTGGTGACCTATAATATGTTCAGCACTTGGCGGGCTTCGGTGAAAGATATAATCAAGTTTGGTGAAAACGTATTGCATATCCGTTTTGAATCACCGACCAATAAAGTATTGCCAGAGATGGCAAAGCTGGATTTTCGCTACCATGCGCTACAAGATAATGCGGTTGAGGCTTCTGCATTGACCCGAAAAGCACCCTACCATTACGGATGGGATTGGGGACCACGATTTGTAACTTCGGGCATTTGGAAACCGATTATCCTTGAGGCAAGATCACATGCTAAAACAGATACGATCTTTATCAAGCAAGAAACATTGAACAAGCAGTTGGCACAATTGTCTTTGCAGACAGAATTTTATAGCTCGAAGAACACCAGTGGCACCTTGCGTCTGATACACAAAGGAACGGGTACGGTTTTAGTCGATACCGAAGTGGAAATCAAAAATGGCGGCAATACCACAACACATGATTTTGAATTGGCTGATCCCAAACTATGGTACCCCAATGGTTATGGGGAGCAGCATCTCTATGCCTTCAAAGTCGAATGGATTGAAGATGGTCAAGTAGTTCATGAAAAGAACTTAAAAATAGGATTGAGAAACCTTGAACTCCGCAGAGAAAAAGACGAGTGGGGCGAAAGCTTTGAGTTTGTCGTCAATGGTGTCAAAATCTTTGCCAAAGGTGCGAATTGGATTCCTGCGGATAACTTTCTTGATAGGGTCGATAAACGGCGATACGAAGAACTCATATTGGCCTCCAAAAAAGTCCATTTTAATATGTTGCGTGTTTGGGGCGGCGGCATTTATGAGAGTGATGAATTCTACGAACTATGTGATGAGCATGGTATTTTGGTCTGGCAAGATTTTATGTTCGCCTGCTCACTGTTTCCGGCCGATGACGGTTTTTTGGAGAGTGTAAAGAATGAGGTGGTTGACAATATCAAAAGACTTAGAAACCATGCTTCTTTGGCCTTGTGGTGTGGTAATAATGAAAATGAATGGATCTACGACTTTGATGGCGACGGAATGAAAAACCGCTTCGGCCTCAAAGAAGAAGAGATCAAGGTCTTCAAGCAAGACTACGAAAAACTCAACAACCAATTGCTAAAGAGCCTTGTGGCCGAACATAACCCAAATCTGGTGTATTGGCCAAGCTCGCCAAGCAGCGATTATAAAGCACCTGCAAATGATGACAACTATGGCGATATTCACCATTGGGATGTTTGGCACATGGGCTATCCCGTGGAGAACTATAAAAAATTGAAGCCCCGGTTCATTAGTGAGTTTGGTTTTCAATCTATGCCAGATCCACGAACCATAGATAGGTATTTAGAAGAAGAGCAGCGATTTTTGGGTTCCCCGGCCATGGAAACCCATCAAAAGCACCACAGGGGGTATTCCCTTATCAAAACGTATATGGAGCGGGCTTATCCGTACCCCAAAGATTTTGATGGATTTGCTTATTTAAGCCAGGTGCAGCAGGCCGATTATATGAAGTATGCCATCGAGTATTTTCGGAGCTTAATGCCCAAGTGCATGGGTATTTTGTATTGGCAATTAAACGACTGCTGGCCGGTATGTTCTTGGGCAAGTATAGATTATGATCTAAGGTGGAAAGCGTTCCATTACTATGCAAAAAAGTTTTACAATCCAGTTTTGATCTATGCCGAAAATAAAACTGAAAATGTAAAGGTAAAATTGATATCTGATAGTAAAAGGATCAACAACGGCCACCTAAAATGGCAGTTATTGAATTTTAGTGGAGCTGTTTTACATAATGAAATTATACCCGTATCTGGACAAGATGTCAATACGGTGAACACTGTGCTTGAATTGCCCAAAGAATTATTGTTGAAAAATCGTGCTTCAGATGAAACATACCTTCTTTTTGAATTGATGGAAGACAAGAAAGTGATTGCGGACAACCGCTTGTTTTTTGAAGAACCAAAAAAGTTGAAGTTACAGGAAGCCACCATTGATGCTACAATTGAAGATGCTTCGGATGTGGTTTACATCCATTTGTCGGCCAGTGCCTATGCTAAAAATGTTTTTTTAATTTTTGAAAGTGACAATGGTTTCTTTGAAGACAACTATTTTGATATGGATGCAAACCAGACCGTCACCATAAAATACCATCCCGAAAACATGGATTTCAAGCATGATATAAAAATTGTTTCAATGAAGGATATGATAGAACAGTTTTAAAAAGACATCATACATGAAAAAGCAACTTTTAATTTTGGTACTTTCAATAGTATTGGCCAATTGTAACGACAAACAGCATCATATAGCAGAACATGGCGATGCGGAGAAGATTGCGGTGAGCAAAAAAACCAAAACAGGCTTGCTCCCTTTGCACCAAGCCATAGTTGAAGGCGATGAAGTAAAAGTGATAAGGTTGATCGAAAATGGTGCAGATGTAAATCAATTGGACGCACTTATGGGAAACAGTCCTTTGCATATAGCCTGCGAGCAAGACAATGCTAAAATTGTTGAAATTTTGTTGCAAAACGGCGCTTTCGTAAACCTTATTACACCAAGGTCGGGCTTTACACCGCTCATGGTAGCCGTTTGGCATAACCAACCGGGGAACGTAAAGGCACTGTTAAAACAAGAGGACATCAATATCTATATCAAATCCCCTACCGGGGGCTCTACGGTAAGGGACATCGTAGGCGGATGGCATAAAAATCCAAATGAAAATGATGCAAAACGCTACCAAGAACTATCCGATATTCTCGATGCCTATGAAACAGCATTGGAAAAGAAGGTTGCTGAACAAAAGATTTTTCAGGCCATTGTGGACCGAAATCTAACAGAATCCGAAAGGGAAAAAAAGGTTAAAGCCCTAATAGCTTCCGGTGAACCTGTAAATACCGAATCCTATGTAATGGGGAAAGGATATCCGCGTCATTCGCCTCTTTTGTTGGCCGCTAGGGACAATAAAATTGGCATTGTCAAATTGCTTTTGGATGCCGGGGCGGATATTGGGCAAAAAGGTTATCAGATGAATGCGATCGCCTTTCATAAAAGTGCGTATAGCGGCAATACCGAAATCGTGAAACTACTGTTAAGTCATAAAGATGCCCAAAAATACATCAATGACCAAGGACCGAACAATGGCTACACCCCACTGCATGATGCCATTTGGCATGGGCATACAGAAGCTGCAAAATTATTGATCGAAGCCGGTGCACGTTTGGACCTGACCGCTTATGATGGATTCACATCATTGGAATTTGCGAAACGGTACCAGTATAATGATATCGTAGCCTTAATTGAGAAAAGAGTAAACAATTAGTTATGGGTACACTGCAAGATTTTCAGAAGTTGGTGATTGCAAATGCCAAGGATGCAAAAGGGTTAAAAGTTGGGGAAAAAGCCCCTGATTTTGTTTTGCCGAACGCATTGGGCGATTCAATTTCCTTGTCCGAAAGCTTAAAATCGGGTCCTGTTATCCTAAAATTTTACAGGGGCGAATGGTGCCCCTTGTGCAATCTCGATCTGCGGGAAGTCCAACAGTATATGGGCCAGATTAAGAAATTCAATGCAACGGTAATGGCTATAAGTCCACAAAAACCGGATGATGCCCTGAGTATGACGCAAAAAAACGAACTTGAATTTGAAGTGTTGAGCGATAGCGACCAAAAGGTGATCCAAGCGTATCATTTACAATTCGATCCCGGTGAGGATTACCATCAAAGACGAGATTTATTACTTCTTAATGGAGATGGCTCCAAAACACTTCCGGTACCGGCTACGTTTATAATAGGCCAAAATCGTACCATAATTGCAGCCCATGTCGAGGCCAATTATACGGAGCGAATGTCACCGGAGGACATAATTACCTTTTTGGAACGAACGATATGAATGTGAAAAATTTAAAACATCCCTTTTAAAAAACGATGAAGGCATATATACTAAGAGATAAAAACATAGCATTGGAAGACGTTGCTGTCCCCGAGATAGGAGATAACGACGTTTTGATAAAAACCAAGGCATTTAGCCTAAACCCGGTGGACTATAAAGTGACCCAAGGTGCATTTGGTCTGGAAACCCCAAGGATAATCGGTCATGATATAGCGGGCGAAGTGGCCGCAATTGGTAAAAACGTGTCCCATATCGCTGTGGGCGACCGTATATTTGGCATGGTCAATATTTTTAAGACAGGCGCTTTTGCAGAGTATGTTGTAATGCACAGTGCCATTGTGAGCCGCATCCCAGAAGGATTAAGCTATAAAGATGCCGCGGCCATATCCTGTGCCGGTTTGACCGCCTGGCAAGCCATTGACCAAAAAATCAACCTGCAACCGGGACAAACGGTCTTTATTACTGCAGGTGGTGGTGGAGTTGGTGGGTATGCCATTCAATTTGCCAAATTAAAGGGTGCAAACGTCATCACTACGGCAAGTAAGGATTTTGAAAGGATACGTAATCTTGGTGCCGATTTTATCATCAACTATAAAGAAAATGCCATTGCCAATGAGGTGATGCGTATCACCAAAGATGGCGGTGTCGATTATATCATCAATTGTATTTCTGGAAAGGATATAGAACAATACGCTTCATTACTGCGCTATAATGGAATTATAGTTGGTATTGCCGGCATCCCAAAAACATATCCATATGCGCCATTTACAAAAGCTGCCGGAATCATTGAAGTGGCACTGGGTGCCGTGTATACCTCAGGGGATACGCAGCAGTTTCAGGAAATTGCACGAACAGGAGAGCACATTGCAAACCTTATCAAAGAAGGAAAGATAAAGACCAATAGTACCCAGGAAATCACGTTTGAAGAAATCAAGGAAGGCTTGCAATGGTTTTCTGAAGGAAAATCAAGCGGTAAAATTGTGGTCACCAAATAGGTCATAAAGAAAATTATTGTCAATACTATAAAAATCAATACAATGAAAGCATCAAAATATCCAAGATCGTTCTCTCACATCGGAATCACTGTTCCAGATATAGAAAAAGCTGTAAGCTTTTATACAGAAGTTATGGGTTGGTACCATATTATGGGACCTGCAAAAGTGGCCAAAGAAAAAGGCACCGCCATAGGGCAAATGTGCATAGATGTTCTGGGCGAAGATTGGGAAAGCTTTGAGATCGTGCACCTATCCACATCAGATGGCATTGGTGTTGAGCTGTTCTCGTTTCCGCATGGTAAAAAAGAAGCGCCAGAATTCAACCCTTTTAACACGGGCCTGTTCCACTTTTGTGTTCAAGATCCGGACATAGAAGGGCTGACCCAGAAAATTGTGGAACACGGAGGGAAACAGCGCATGCCCATCCGGGAATATTACCCAGGTGAAAAGCCCTATAAAATGGTGTATGTTGAAGACCCGTTCGGCATTGTTTTCGAAATATACACCCATAGTTATGAATTGACCTATTCTTCTGGGGCGTATCAAAACGAAGAATAATTGAAAGCACCGCAAAAATGAAATTCAACCTCTTGAAATCCATTGGTTTTTATATCAATATTTTGTTGTAAAGAAAATGGTAAAAAGAATGAAGTAGCAAACGATGGAGCTGAACCTATCAACGGTCAGTTCAAATGAACAGTCAATAATGAAAATCAAATAATTATGGAGGCACTAGGTGTTTCGTTAAGCTGGGTCGATCTATTGGTAATGGCGGTTTATGTCATTGGCATCATTTGGTGGGGGCTCAAAAAAGGATCCAGCAAGACCAGTGAAGGGTATTTTTTGGCAGGTCGTTCCATGACCTGGCCAATTATTGGTATTTCACTTTTTGCGGCCAATGTCTCCAGTTCTTCGCTATTGAGCTGGTCCGGTGATGCCTACAGTAGCGGAATAGCCGTTTTTAACTATGGATGGGTCGCAGTAATCCCCTTATTGTTCTTCTTGGTGTTCATATTGCCCGTTTATTTAAAGAAGAATGTATTTACAATGCCCGAGTGGTTGGGAAAACGTTTTGACAGTCGTTCAAGATATTACTTGGCATCGATGAACATGGTAGGGTACGTGTTTTTGGACATTGCACAAGCGTTGTACGCAGGGGCATTGGTAGTCAAATTGATATTTCCACAGTTGGAAATTTGGCAGATTGTTTGGATTTTGGCCATTGCAGTGGCCACTTACACCATACCTGGGGGGTTGTCTTCAGTAATTCATACCGAAGTTTTACAGGCGATAATTTTGCTATTGGGTTCCACATTGGTGACCGTTTTCGCATTGAACGAAGCGGGCGGCTGGGCTGAGGTGGTAAAACAGACCGACCCAGAGATGCTAAGTTTGATAAGGCCCATTGATGATGAATCCGTGCCTTGGCTCGGCATTGTGCTGGGCATTCCATTGTTGGGCTTTTATTATTGGTGTACCAATCAATCCATTGTACAAAGAACCTTATCGGCAAAGTCCATCAACGAAGGAAGAAAAGGGGCCTTATTGGCATCGTTATTGAATTTTCCCATTCTTTTTATCATGGTATTGCCGGGCATATTTGGTCTGCTGATCTATCCAGAGATCGAACGCCCTGATTTGATACTTCCGCACTTGATATTTGGTTTGCTGCCCATAGGCATAAAGGGGTTGATGGTGACCGCATTATTGGCTGCCATGGCCTCAACACTGAGTGCTGTATTGAATTCGGCATCAACGGTGTTTTCTTATGATTTCATGCCCTTGGTCAAGTCAAACCTATCTAACAAAGCCATGGTGCGCAGTGGCAAGATTTCGGCCCTGGTGATGATTATAATAGCATCTTTTTGGGCACCTTATATTGGACAGTTTGATTCCATCGTAAAATATTTTCAAAGCGTGTTGGCCTATATGGCCCCGCCAATAGTAGCCGTTTTTCTTTTTGGTATGTTCTGGAAACGGGTCAAAGGTACGGCAGCTTTTGCCGGTTTGATGGCAGGGTTGGTCGGGGCCGTATTTTTGGTGTTCTTTAAAGATGACACCATCATGGCCGACTGGCACTTTTTGTTGGTAGCCCCCGTAATTTTTACACTATCCTGCATTACAATTGTACTTTTTACCTTGGCACTTACCAAACCTGATAACCGAATTGAAGAATGGATGTGGAATAAATCCTATTTGGAGGATGATGTTTTGGATGGGGTGGCATGGTACAAAAATTATCGGGTACTGTCCGTACTATTACTTATTTTCACTTTATTCTTTGTGTACTTATGGCGTTAAAAAATAAATGTTGTCTAGTCGCAATAAGCATGGTTTTATTGGGATGTAAATTTGAAGAAAAAAAGAAAATGGATACAGATGATTTGCATGAAGCTCCCCTAGAGTTCGATCTGGTAGAGAATTCCATCCAGTTCTTTGATAAAAATGCTTTTGACCAAGCGCATGGCGTTTATTTTTCAGAAGTTGATTCTAAAGGTAAAGTAACCTCGGATAAAGTGCATTTGGTGGCCTTGAGCCGATTGCTGTATGCCTTGGAGTACGCCTCAAGATTTGATTCAAAATACGAAAAACAAGCATTGGAAGCCAGTGATTTTTTTATTAAAAATTTTATGTCTAAAGATACTTTGGGTACCTATTTTTTTGAAACAGTTGAAATCAATGGCGAGCCAACTATGCCAGATAACTTAGGGATATGGCAACAGTCTTATGGATTGGGTGGGCTGGCGGTCATCCACCGTTTGAAAAAAGATAAAGCGACCCTGAAATTGCTCCATGATGCCTTTGAAGGGTATCGGGCCCATTTTCATGATGCAAGGTCAAAAGGTTTTGTAGGATCTTATGCTATGGATGAAGGTATTCAACATGATGATAAGACCCTGCAGTCCATTTTATATCCCATGTCAGCAGCACTATTTTATATGTGGGAGCAAGATTTGGAAAACAGGGCGAAATATGAACCTTTTTTAAAAGAGAACATTGCCTTGCTTTTGGAATATGGCTGGAATGCCAAGTTGGGCTGGGTAAATTTAAAGTTTGATAGGGAATGGAGGTTGTGTGGAAAAGAGAACAATGTTGAACCCTGTTTTAATGTGGTGCCAGGCCATAATTTTCAATTGGGATGGGTGTTGTTGCAATCATCAACTTTTCCGTTTTTAAATCCTGATGTACAAATGCAATGCAAGAAACTAGGCACAGCTGTTATTGAAAACACCATGAAAAAACCCATTTGGGACGGTTCGGTTTCCAATGGCTTTTATAGTGAAGTAAATCCTGCTACCGGTAAGATCCTTTCAAAGAGAAAAACTTGGTGGCAGCATACGGAAGCCATCACTGCGCTATCCTTTATGAAAGTATCTTTCCCTAATGAATTCAAGAGTCTGTTGAACTTCTTCAGGGACAACTTCGTAGATTTTAAGGGAGGGAATGAATTTTTTTTCCTAACAGAAGACAATAGCCCTATCTTAACCGAGCCTAAGGGAAGTATGGGCAAATCATCATACCATGTGACCGAAATGGTGCTGTATATCAATCAGAATAAGTGATGAGGTTCATTCATGTACGGGTTGATTTTAACATCTTATAAGTGGTAAAAATTCCAATCTATGGCACATCTATTTTCTAAATATTCCTTTTTGATCAGTGCATTGGTTGCATTGGCGGTCATTGTGATGCTGCTCATGGGAAAAGGAGGTGAAACAGGGTTTTTGGTCATTTCTTTTTTCTTGTCCTTAGCCCTTGCTTTTCAAACCTCAACAAAACTAAAGGGTCTGGCCTTTACCATCTTGATTTTGGCGGCCATAGCGGCCTCTTTGTTCTATCCAGGTTTTTTTGTGGAGTTGGGCGGGTTTCTACTCAAGCGATTGATCGTTCCGCTTTTGATCATTATTATGTTCGGTATGGGAACCTCTATGAGCATAAATGATTTTGTAGGGGTTTTAAAGATGCCCAAAGGGGTCTTGATTGGGCTTTTGGCACAATTTACCATTATGCCGTTCATTGGTTTTGGGTTGACGTATGTGTCAGGTTTGCCGCCAGAAATCGCTGCAGGCGTGATTTTGGTGGGCTGCTCCCCAAGTGGTCTGGCCTCAAATGTAATGGCCTATATCTCAGGGGCCAATTTGGCCTTGTCCCTGACCCTAACAGCTTGTGCCACCTTATTGGCACCATTGATGACCCCTTTTCTTATGAAATTATTGGCCGATCAATTGGTGCCCATAGATTTTTTGGGAATGCTATGGAGCATTATGAAAATTGTAATCTTCCCTATAATTGCCGGTTTGCTGTTCCATAAACTGGCGCACGGGCGTTTTAAGTGGTTGGATCGCGCCATGCCCATAGTATCCATGATGGGCATCGCTATTATTATCACCATCATCACTGCTGCGGGCAGGGATTCTTTATTGGCCATGGGCATGGTACTTATTGCAGTGGTCGTGGCACATAATTGCTGTGGGTATCTTTTGGGATATGCAGGCGGACGTCTATTCGGGCTCGATAAAAAATCCGCTCGGACCATTGCATTTGAAGTTGGCATGCAAAATGCAGGTCTGGCCTCAGGCATTGCCCTTGAAATGGGAAAATTGGCGACCATGGGACTGGCTCCCGCCGTATTTGGGCCTTGGATGAATATTTCAGGATCCTCATTGGCTTCTTTTTGGAAAGGGAGAAATCCCCATTAACAAATTTTAATCTTTCAAAGATGGTATTAAATTGCGATAGCGCTTTAAAAGCATTAACTTAATAGGTTATGGAGATTAAGAAATATGACCTTATATGTGTGGGCGGCGGAATTATGAGCGCTACCCTGTCCGTTTTATTGAAAACACTCGACCCTAGCCTAAAAGTCCTGGTATTGGAGCGTTTAGATAACGTGGCCCAAGAGAGTTCCGCCGCTTGGAACAATGCAGGTACTGGGCATTCGGCTTTGTGCGAATTAAACTACACCCCAAAAGATAAAAACGGAAACGTTGATATAAGCAAGGCCATCAAGATTTGTGAGCAATTTGAAATATCAAAGCAGTTTTGGTCTTTTCTCGTCAATGAAAACCTGGTCAAAGACCCTTCTTCCTTCATCACAAAAGTGCCCCACCATAGTTGGGTCTATGGTAAGGAAAATGCCGATTATCTTGAAAAAAGGTACGAGGTGATGAAAGAACATTACATGTTCGATACCATAGAGTTCACCAAGGATATCAAAAAAATGAAGGAGTGGTTTCCTTTGATTATGGAGAAAAGGGATGGGAACGAGCCTATGGCCGCATCCAGGATTGAAAGGGGTACCGAGGTGAATTTTGAGGCATTGACCAAACACTTTTTCAATATCTTGAAAACGCAGTATAATACCAAAGTACAGTTCGGAAAAGAAGTGGTCGATGTAGATGTGAACAGTAGTGCCGACTGGTGCGTAAAAGTAAAAAATGTAAGTACCGAAGCGATAAGTCGCTTGCAAGCGGAACATGTTTTTATCGGAGCGGGAGGCGGAAGTCTATTGTTGTTGGAAAAGATTGAAATTCCCGAAAAAGATGGCTATGGTGGCTTTCCAATCAGCGGCGAATGGTTGGTCTGCAAAAATGAAGAAGTCATACAACAGCACAATGCCAAGGTATACAGTCTTGCCGGTGTAGGAGACCCACCCATGTCCGTGCCACATCTAGATACGCGTTATATTAACGGAAAACGGGAATTGTTGTTTGGGCCTTTTGCAGGGTTTACAACAAAATTCCTGAAGCAGGGCAGCAGTTTAGACTTGATACATTCAATCAAACGCAAAAATTTACGTTCAATGTGGGGGGTGTTTTGGCATAATTTACCGCTTACACGATACCTTATTGAACAGGTGGCCATGTCTTTTGAAGACCGGATGAATGCCTTACGCATATTTGTGAAGGATGCCAGAAATGAAGATTGGGAGATTTTGGTGGCCGGAAAAAGGGTACAGACGATTAAAAAGGATGAATTTGAAGGGGGGCAGTTGGAATTTGGAACAGAAATTGTCAGTAGCACATGCGGCAAGATAACCTGTTTATTGGGTGCGTCTCCCGGTGCATCAACCTCCGTCCCAATAATGATGAAGGTTATTGAGAAGGCCTTCCCAAGAGTTTTAGCTTCAGAAAAAGGACAGGAAGTTATGGGACGTATGATACCTTCCTGGGGCAAGCCTCTTTCCAAAGAATCTTTTAACACTCATCTGAAAAACTCAGAAAAGGTATTACAGCTTTAAACGTTCAGTGGTGTTCCAATTTCTGGCAATACTATTTTGAGTCGACGGGACCTGCAAGCATATTATGTTTCTATTTGGTTAACATAGGATGAAGAAATTTTAGGGCTGCCCAATATCCAGACGATAGAGATTTCCCCCTTGGTGATTGGACCGCTCATCGGAGAGCAGTAAGGTGGAACCGTCCAAAAAGCAGACAGATTCGAGTTGGCTATGTATCCCCAGGTCAATTTTTTGGATATTCCCCTTGAAAAATCATCGAACTCAAAATCGGTGATCAACCAAAGAAGTCCATAGCCCAATACGGCAATGGTCTTGCCGTCCGAAGAAATATCCGCAGAGGTAATCGAACATGTGTCCCCATCGCTGCAAGTAAACCATTCCGATATCAGCTCGGCCTTGTATTTCCCCTTTTTGTCCGGTACTTTATAAATCATGGCCTTGCCATCATAAGGTCGGGTCCGGTTTTTTGTTATGATGTACAGGGAGTTTCCCCAGTGAAAAAAGGCCTCGGTGTCATAGTACCGTTTTGATTTTTTGGGAGGGAATTTTTTTTGCTGCGGATATTCAAACTCAATTTTGGCAGAAGTTATTTTATCACCTTTTTCAACTTCGGGATTGGGTAATTTAAAAATGACCAGGTTCTTGCGGCCATTGAGATTGTTGCCAAAATCACCTATATAGAGATTTTCCTTCTTGTCCTTTGCCAAATCCTCCCAGTCATGGTTTTTGGCATCTTTCACCGTAAGCTCCTTGACAATCTTTCCTTTGAAGTCGACTTTGTAGATTTTGTTGTGGTTGCCACTGTCCTCGACCATCCAGGCTGATTTTTGGTCAAAGATTGTTATGCCGGAGCTTTCTTTCAAACTGGAGGGGATATCGGTGACCACCCGCAACTTTCCGAAATTTTGGGAATGGGCGTATAGACCCATAAATATTACCACCAAAAAACAAATCACCTGTTTTGACATACGCTGAAATTTATCCTAATAGTTAAGAAAATAGCATGAAATGCCTCTATTTTAAAACATAATCCAATATAGTCAACAGTTCTGTCAGTTCAGCCATAGGGTGTTGATTATTTTTTCTTTTTTGCGATGGTTGACATTATTTGTTAATCGGTCGGCAGTAAAACTGATAAAAACCAAGAAGGTTACCTTTTAGAGGTAAAGGTGCTTAGGTTTAGGTTGGTAAACTACCTCGGGGCAAGCCAACGAGCCATTCGTTGGAAACAAATTTTCAATTTCGAGGCAAGCCTCAGGGTATTATTCCCTTTGACGGTGCCAATCAAAATAATGGAAGGTTTCGAAATGACATCCAACTCAAAAACAATTTCACTCTTTTGAGAAAACTATAGGTTTGAAATTCATGTTGGTTTTTTTATCAATTGCTATTAATATAAGACAAATCTAAACTTAACTAATCGCTATAACTTCTATCTCTATCAAACATCCAAAATGCAACTCTCGGGTTGGAACAATGGAGCGTACGGCTTGTGTGCACCGAAAAAGGCACTGTACTTTTGGTTTACCTTATCCCATAAATCAATATTGGAGATGTAGATACGGGCTTGCAATACGTCATTTTTGGTACTGCCCGCCGCGTTTAAAATAGTCTCAACATGGTTTAAGGCCAAATCGGTCTGTGCTTCTATGGTGTCAGGGATTTCTCGGGTCTTGGGGTCAATGGGCAATTGGCCCGATAGGTACAGCAACCCATTATGTTCGATGCATTGGCTGTAGTGTCCGTTACTTTTGAGAAGGTCTTTATGGGCAATGATATGCATACCGTTTAGAGCTTTTTTTGTGTTTTTAGTTGTTGGAATCTTGCGTTTAGGGCTTCGTGCCGTTCAAAAGCATCTTTTCCCAACTTTTGGGGTACGCTTACAATCATTCTATATAAATATGCAATATGGTTTTCCAATTTTGGTTGGTCGTAGCGTTCCTTGCCCTTAATCAAAAACGCCAATTTCTTTTTCAGTTGTTCTTTTTTTCGTTTGGAAGTTTCGGTCTTCAGTGCCTCTTCCAATTGCATGCGCTCGGTCTGTACTGCAATGAGCAATTGTGCGGTTTTTACCGATAGGGATTCTTGCTCCTTCAGGTCGGCAATTGTAGTTCCAATTTCCTGTAATTCGGGATGCAACAGTACTTCAATCTGTTTTTTAAATGTACTGCCACCTATGGTTATTTCTGCGGTGTAGTTGCCAGGCGCAACCCGTGGGCCCTTAAAATCTTTTTCACCTTTTCTTTTGAGGTAGTGTCTTAAATCCCAAGTGGTTTTTTGAACTCCCCAAGTATTCGTCTTGAAATTTTTCAGGGTATCTATTTTTTGATGGATAAGGGTGTTTTCATCATTCTTAAAAATAAATTCAATAGTGGTATTTTTAGTTGTTTTTCCCGATGTAAAATACAGATTGACGTTCTCTCCAATGGTTTTTGAAGGTTGAAAAACATGGAGTTTTGTGGTATCGGCAGGTTGAAATTCCCGCAATACGGACATATCTTCCATTATCCAAAAGGAACGCCCCAAAGTAGATAGGTTAAGGTTGTCCCTAAAAATCGCCATATCGGTAATAGGTACTATGGGAAGGTTTTCTTGAAAGGGTTGCCATGAGGCTCCATCATCAAAGGATAAGAACATGCCAAATTCGGTACCGGCAAACAAGAGGCCTTCGCGTTCGCTGTCTTCCCTGACCACACGCACGGGATAATCATCCGGGATGCCTTTGGTGGCCAGCACCCAGTTCTCCCCATAATCGGATGTGGTATAGAGATACGGGGCATCGTCCCCCAGATAATCCCTATACACGACGAGGTAGGCTTTACCTGCATTGTGGTTGGAGGCGTGTATTTTAGAAACCCGGCCATCTTCGGGAAGGTTTTTGGGCGTTACGTTTTTCCAGATTTGGCCACCATCTTGTGTGATATGTACCAAGCCGTCATTGGAACCGGCCCATATCGTATGTTCTTCTAAGGGCGATGGTGCAATGGCATAGAGTACATTATAATATTCCTCGCCCGAAATATCTTCGTCTATGGGGCCACCACTGCGCATGCGGTATGCCGGTTTGTTGGCCGTAAGGTCTGGCGAAATGGTCTGCCACGTTACCCCGCCATCGCTGGTTTTATGCACAAATTGCGACCCATAATACACGGTGTTGGGGTCAAAGGGTGAGACTGCCATGGGCACCACGCGTTGAAACCTGTAAGTGATATCATCGGGATGGTTGCCATACAGGCTCTCTGCGCCCACGTAATAGTTTTGCTGAAATCCGGTAAGGTGGTGATACACCCCAAATTGCCCTTTGCAATTGGCATAAACGGTATTGGGGTCTCCGGGTTTGGGTATCACGGGCCCTGTTTCGCAACCGCCCACCGATTCCCAATACTGCAATTGAGATAGCCCATGGCCATCGTTGGAAGACAGCACATCACCACGGGGCTGGCGACTGGGCACCCGAATGGTAGAATTATCTTGTTGCCCTGAATACAGATAGTAAGGGTATTGGTCATCCACATAACAGGAATAGAGTTCTGCCGTGCTTTGGTTGAACAGGTTTGTCCAATTCTTACCGCCATCCATACTTACCGAAGCACCGCCATCATTACCGGCCACCATTAATTGGGGGTTGTTAGGATTTATCCACATATCATGATGGTCTGCATGCGAATAGGCGGGTAATTTATTCCAAGTCTTGCCCCCATCTTTGGTGGTCCAGAACAGTTTGGTGCCGGACCAGAGTTGGTTGGCATCTTTAGGGTTGGCATCCAGATTGGTAAAGTAAAAGGGACGGTACATGATGGATTCCTGTACTTTTTCCGGCATAGTAATGTGTTGCCAAGTTTCGCCATAATCCTCACTTTTATAGAGCCCTTCCTTTTCGGTTGGTGCTTGTACCAATGCCCAGACCCACGAGGGTTGGGCCTCGCTTACGGCAAAATCTATTTTACCGATAAGCCCTTGTGGTAGCCCTTTGCTGATTCTTTTCCAGCTTTCACCGCCATCTTTCGATTTAAAAATACCGCCCGTAGTGTCACCACTAATGATGGTCCATGGTTTGCGCTCACCACGCCAGATGGCCGCATATACGATGTTTGGGTTTTTAGGGGCGAATTCAATATCCACAGCACCCACACTATCGGATAGGAAGAGTTTTTGCTCCCAGGTTTTTCCACCATCGATGGATTTATAAACGCCCCTTTCTTTCGATGTTCTAAAAGGTTGCCCAATAACAGCCGAAAGTAGGGTTTGGTTGTTGGACGGGTCTATCTCGATGGCACCTATTTGTCCTGCATTTTCCAATCCTGAAAATTGCCATGTTTTTCCGGCATCGATGGATTTATAAATGCCCTTGCCCACAATAACGTTGCTACGTAGGCCATCGGACCCAGTACCTGCATAAACGGTATTGGGGTCGCTTTGGTCCACGGCAATGGCCCCAATGGAAGGACTCTTGAAATAACCGTCCGAAATATTTTTCCAATGGTGGCCGGCATCGGTGGTTTTCCAAAGTCCGCCGCCCGTAGCTCCCATATAATACACCTGTGTGCTATCGGTAACGCCACAGACCGCAGTTACCCTGCCGCCTCTTGAAGGACCTATGTTTTTGTATTGCAAGGGCTTTTGTTGTGCCAATGATAAAAGGCTTGTACAGGTGAACAGGAGGAGGAAATGGTATCGCATAGCATAAAGTATTCAAGACCTGTCAGGTTTCAGAAACCTGACAGGTCTGATTATTAGTTAGGCTTCTTTTTAAGATGGGCTTCTGCTTTTTGCAACAATTGGGCTTTGTACTCCAAATAATTGTCACAGGTCACGGGAATGTACTCATCTACCATGGCGGGATTTCCCTCGGCAATTTGTCCGTTGGGGCGAATGGTATGCCCCATATCCCACATAAAACTGGTGACGGGTTTTCCCGTGGTTGGAAACTTCAATACCTCTGTCCATTCCCAAGTATTGCTGTACCCACCATCGGGCATGCCCATGGTATGGCCCAAATTGTTATCGTGTATCATGGCGGCAAACTGGGTTAAATGCGAACCGCCCCAAGGCCCAAAAAACACCACCATATTGCCCGTAAAATGTTTTTCGGCGGGCTGCATTATCCAATCGGAATAATAGGGCAAGTGCGCACATTTAAAAGGGGTGTTGTTGCTGTAGGCTTGGTTGGCCGCCAGTCCTTTTAAAACGGGACCGTTCAACCATTCGATGACCCAAGTGCCATCGTCTTCAGTTTCCCGGCTGTCATGGTCCATCAAGGCTTTTCTGCTCAAATACCGGTTGGTGTAGCCTGAAACAAACTGATAGGTGATATCGCTCAGTTTTAAGTTACCTCCCGTGGTTTTAAACGGTTTTGGACTTAATCTTGCCAAGGCATAAGCGCCTTGACTTCCGCCACGACTGTCTATGGCATCGATAATCAAATCATAATCCAAGGCATTGTTTTTCTCTGCCCAGGCAATAAGGGCATCGGTGGCTTCGGGCAAATCGCCCCGAAATCCGTACCACCACAGTACCAAGGTCTTGTTGCCGGCATTGGTAGGTTTGTAGAGTTTAAAGCTTTCGTATTCAAAATCGGTTACCTGTTCGTATCCCGCATAGGTATCGAACACCCTACCGTACTGCCATGAGACATCTTCCAGATAGGGCAAGATAAGGGTGTAGGTTCTTCCTCTTTTTGGTTTTAGGGTAAGTGTCAGGTCTTCTTTAAAAAAAGATGGGGGCAGATTATTGTTTTTACGGGTAAGGTCATACCCTGCCCTGATGATGAAATTTTCGTTGGTGGAATATCTGGAATACTGCCTTACCCGTTTTAGGTAATCGGCAATAGCTTCTCCATTTACCGAGATAAGCTGGTCGCCAATCTTTGGTGTTCTTTTTGCGTGTTCACCAATGGTTTTTCCCAAATCGGAAACAAATAAAAAGGGCTTGTTCTTATCACTAAAATCCGGAAAGAAGCGCACGGGTGCCGTGCCCCTGTTTATCTCAGGCAATACCAGTCCATCATCAACAGGTCTTACACCAAGGTGTTTGTCCCTTCTGGCGGCACTTATTTTTTGTATGGCATAAAATAGTTTTTCATCGGTATCGGCATTGATGAATTCCTCTTTTAAGGCCAGCATATCCGCTAGAGGGTCAAAATTCAGTTTTTCATTTTTTATGGGCGACCATGCTTCCCTGATTTTTGTTTTTTCAATGATGTAATCAAAAAGAGCCTCACGGTCTTCCTTGGTGCCCGCATTATTGGTTTCTTGTGCCAAAAGCAAGGTTGGGATCAGTAATAATAGGACTACGATGTATTTCATGACAGTTATTTTTTAATTTGATGTTTCAGGTTTCCAGTTGGTTTCAAATTTGGATACGATGGTGGTGGCCACCATATCGCCCATACAGTTCACAGTGGTGTTGCCCATATCTATCAAGCGATAGATGCCGCCAACAATGGCCACAATTTCCAACGGTAGGTTAAAGGCCTTGGCAAAAAGCATGGCCGTGACCAGACCGCCACCGGGGATGCCCGATGAGCCTTCGACCACCAACAGGCCAATGAGTACTACTTGTACCAATTCTGCAAAGCTAAAATTTAGGCCTGCTGCCTGTGCAGTAAAAATCAGTATTCCTGCTAGCATTATGGAGGTGCCGTCCTTATTGAACTGTGCACCCATGGGCAGCGTAAAGGAATAGACTTTTTTGGGCAGTTGCATTCTGGTTTCGGCAATATCAAGTGCAACGGCCAAGCTTGCCAGACTGCTACAGGTGGCCACGGTAGTGGCATAAAGCTCCTTTGTTTTTTTCAAAAACCATGTTATGGACACTCTGCCAATGGTTTTGAGCAATACCATATAAATAATGACCATCAGCACTTGGGCCACGTAAATGGTGGCGATAAATTTACTAAGCGCCCCAATGATTTGGGCTCCAAATTCGCCAAAGGTGGCCGCCATTAATGCCCCGAGACAAAGTGGGGAAAGCAATAAAATGTACTCCACCAGTTTTCGCATGAGGTTGGCCAGAGTATCATAACCTTTGGCAATGGGCTGTTTTTGGGCAATGGGCAGTTTTAGGGTGACAATGCCCAACAATACGGCAAAGACCACAATTTGAATAAGGTTGCCCTCGGCAAAGGATTTAAAGATGTTGGTGGGGACCATGCTCAACAGTAAATCACCAATATTAGGGATTTCACCAATGTTGTTGTTCACCTCGCTCGTTAGGGTCATGCCTTCACCCGCTTTTGAAATTTTCATGGCCATTATACCGATGACTATCGCCATCAGGGTAGAAAAAGCGTACCATATCAAGACCTTGCCACCAATCTTTCCGAAGGATTTGACATCGCCCAATGCTGTGATTCCTGATAGAAGATTGAAAAATACCAGTGGAATGGCCGCCATGATGAGCAGGTTCAAAAAACCAATGCCCAAGGGTTTTATAAATAGGATGCTTTCGCCCAAAAAAAGACCCAGTATAGATCCAGCGAGCATCCAAATCAAGACCCTGGTGGCAAACGGAATTTTAAAATATCTTTTTATCATAGGATCAAGGTAATGATTCTACGAAATTGGTAAGTCCTTTTAAGCCACCTTCAATTTCTTCCCAAGATTTTACGCAATTGATGCGGACATAGTTTTCACCCATTTGTCCAAAGGATGCCCCTGGGATAATGGCCACTTGTTGTTCTTCCAGCAGTCTGTCGCAGAACTCATCTGATGAAATGCCGGTAGCAGAAATATCTACCCAAGCATAAAAACCACCCTCCGGAGTATAGCAACTAAGGCCTTCAATTTTATCGATTTCTTCTGTGAAATAGACCACCTTTTTTTCCCATTCAAGCCAATAGTCCAATACTTCATCTTTTGGAGGTTGCGAATAGGCGGCTATGCCACCGGCCTGCGCAAAAGAATTCACACAGGTTATCAGGTGTTGCTGTAATTTGGACATCTGTCTTATCTTTTCAGGATTGGCATAGGCAAAACCCAATCGCCAACCGCCCATGGAGAAGCTTTTGGTGAGGCTCATCAAGGTGATGGTGTGTTTGTCCATACCTTGAAGGGTGGCAAGGTTGAGGTGTTTTTTACCTCCCCATACGGTCCTTTCATAGGGTTCGTCGGTAATGACCACCAAATTGTGTTTTTTGGCGACATACGCTATTTCTTCCAAATCTTCCAAGGTATGTACCACCCCTGTCGGATTGTGAGGAGTGCAGAAAATAATGGCCTTGGTTTTGGACGTGATGGCCTTTTCAAGCTGTTCGCGCTTCCATCGAAACTTGTTTTCAGGCAAGAGCGGTACGGCGACCGGTACACCACCCAGATAGTTGATGGTCTGTTGGTAACTTACAAAACAGGGGTCTTCCACAATGACCTCGTCACCTGGATTGAGAATAGTCAACAATGAGACCGTAAGACCTTGTTTGCAGCCCATAGTCGCCACAATCTCTGTTTCCGGGTTGGCCTCAATGGCGTTTTCCCTTTTTAACTTTATAGCACAGGCTGCCCGATAAGCGGTCGTGCCCTTGGCCATAGTTTGGTGGGTTTCTCCATTTCGCATTGCCTCAATGGCAGCATCGAGCACATATTTTGGGGTGTGCTCAAAGGCCCTTCCTGCTGAAAAATCAAAAACTTTATCACCATTTTCTCGAATAGACTGGGCTTTGTCCGCTATGCGAACTGTAGCTGACGTTGCTGAATTTAAAACTCTTTTTGATAAGACCATATTCTTCTTTTAAAGACAAACGGTGGATGATGGCCACCGTTTGTCCTCTTAAAATAACTAACTCAAATAATTGCTAATCGTTCTATTTTATTCCTATTTCTATGGCATCTATAAATGCTAATTCGGAACCACTATTTGTCCCGATTTGAATGACAAGACTACCAGTTTTAATATTGGAAACAAAAGCATCAAAAGTAAACCAGTCATCAATAATGATATTGCCCGTGCCATCAGGTGCGTCTGTCATTAACTCATCAACTTCATTAGATCTGAAGGACAGAAGGAGCTCGTCACCATCCGCTGTTCTCCAGAACACATCGAACTCATCACTTGTTTCCCAACTGGCATCAACAAAGTATGTTGAAAGTCTTATTTTTAAAAACTCGACCCCAGCAGGAATGGTAACTTCGTCAAATACAATTTCTGCAAGCCCATCGGCATCAGAGGTTACATACGCTTGTGCGCTATCTTTAAAAAATCCAATATTCCATTCATCAGGTTCATTCACGACATTGGTCACACCAAAAAACAGACCATCGTCTTCACCACCCTCTTCTCCAGGTATATAAGACATGTCAAAACCCATTTCTCCGCCTACTGAAACATAATCTACTGCGTTTAATCTATTCCCTTCACCATCATCCAATACATTTATTTGTTCAACACCGTCTTGTGCAGCGTAATTATTGATGGTTCCTGCTAAGGGTTCTTCAAAACTTGTGTATGCGATGGTTTCCAGATTTAAGGTTTGGTCTGCTATGGTAAGCGTGTAGGGAACTGTTTCTGTGCCCAACAATAACCCACCAGAAGCTTCTGTTAAATTGAGCGTAACGGTTTTGGTATCGACAGCTTCTGTCTTTAATGGAATGATCTGTAACGAGACCGTGTTTTGGCCGGTACTGACCGATACTTCGATGGAACCTGAGGAACCATCTGGCACTGTGGTATAATCTTGTCCATATACGGCACCAGAGGATATTTCGAATGTTAATGTACCTGATTCCGTTAGTGTGTTTCCAATGGATACGGGGACAAAGACCCCATCGGATTCATCTTCAAAAATCTCGACAGTACTTGCACTCAAAGGTATGGCCGCAAAAAATTGGTTTTTAGGAAATACCTCGTTTACATCGTCATTATCACATGATATAAATACTACCAAAAAGAGTAGAACGGCTACAAGCAACCCAAGATGGTCATATTTTGATTTGGCTATTTTAATAGTGTCCATTGTAGTAAATTTTAAATACGTTGTTTTAATATCCCTCATTTTGATTCAGATTAGGATTGCCATTGAGTTCTGCTTGCGGTATGGGCCACGCATATAGGTCTGAAGGATAGGTGATGGTACAGATTTCTGCAGAACAATCGTTTCTGGTAAAACCTCTTTGCAATCTTTTAAGGTCAAATAATCTATTGCCTTCATAAGCAAGCTCTTTTCTTCTTTCGGTTATGATATCTTCTATCAATTGATCTCCCGAAGAAACTATGGCAGAGGCATTTGCCCTTGCCGTAATTTGATTGACCAGGTTGCGTGCCAATGTTTCCTGCCCGTTTCTTGCCTCGATTTCGGCTTTCATCAAAACCAATTCGGTAAGCCGTATGACGGAGAAAGGAGTGTCGTCGGGTGCGGCACCAAACTCTCCGGGATACTTAAAGACATGTTGGTCGGTATTTTCAATTTTATACCAGTTAAGCCTGATATCCCCTGCTTCATATAGATTAAAAAGATCGTTCGGAATGGCATGGGCAGCATTACCGTTGTTAGAAGTGTAGATGTCAATGATGGATCTGTTCGTAGTGGTAGCCGCACCAGCTTCATTGACATAAACCTGAAAAATACTCTCTTGCTGAACTATTGCCGGACCTGCCCATTCATTGATGAACTCCAATTGCCCAAGTCCTGCAGATTCGTAAAAGCCGGTGGTATAATTTTCAATAAGGCTATAACCTCCTTGGTTGATAACGGTATTGGCATCTGAGAGGGCAGCAGCGTAATCGGTGACATAGAAATGCATTTTGGCACGTAGGCTCAAGCTCGAAAAATAATCCAAAAAATAAAAGCGTTCGCCTTCTCTGGAAATTACGTTTCCATTTTGCAAGATAGCTATGGCCTCATCCATTTCAGAAAAAATGAAATCGAATACTTCACCTACTGAATTACGGGTCGGTTTGTTATCGATACCTGTTTCTGTCACTATTGGAACGCCAGGGTGCGACTGATCACTGGTTGCATTAAAATCTTGTGCAAACAGCTGAACCAGACAGAAATGGGCATACGCCCTTATAACTTTGGCCTCTGCCATTACTTGTGCTTTTACATCATCGGTGATATCAGAAGGCTTGTCTATATTTTCTAAAATGGCGTTCACATTATTGATCAAAATATAGGCGTCTTGCCAAAGCAGCGTAGTGGTACTTGCGTTGAGGTTCAATAAATAGGCATGTGGAAGCCTATCTGAATTTGCCCCTGCCGATTCCCTATCCGATGGAATCTTTCCATTATCAGAAGCGGCATCACCTATTACTGCAAAATCAGTTCCATAGATCCCTTTTAGTTTTAGGAAAGTGTATGCGCCGTTCAATGCTATGAGAATACCTTCTTGGGTCTCAAAAACACTTGATGAGGCTACGGCGGTTTCTGGCTCTACATCTAAATAGTCATCACAGCCCAATAGTACTAGAGCTGATATTAAGAATATAGCTTTGTATTTAAATATCGTTTTCATTGTTCTGCAATTTAAAATGATAGGTTAGCACTAAAAGTTATGGTACGAGGTACAGGATATTGTACGGAATCCGAGTCTGTAAACCTTGGATCAAAACCTGGGAAATCACTATGTGTCCACAAATTTTGTCCAGTAAGTCTAAATGAGATATTGCTCATGCCCAAGTTAGCGACCACTTTTTGGGGTAAAGTATAACCCAAACTTATGTTTTGTAATCGTATATATGAATTGTCATATAGGTATCGGGTGCTTTGAAATCCTCCGTTGGGATTGTTAATGATGGCTCTAGGTACATCGGTAATGTCACCTGGCTGCTGCCACCGGTTCAGGGCAATGGCCCATTGGTTTGCCGAAAAATTGGCACCGTCGGTGTTCAGTTCTTCACCAAGGTCAAAATACCCATCGGAGCCATAACTGTAAAAGAACATAAACGATAGTAAAATGCCGTTATAGTCGAAAGTATTGGTGATACTGCCATAGGTGTCAGGAGTTCTCTGCCCAACAACAACCCTGCTTTCATCACTATCATAGTCGGGAGTGGAATTGCCGTCTGCATCCAAATAAAGGGCATCACCCGTTGCGGGGTCCACACCATTATAGCGCTGTAGGTACCAGTTGTCAGACCTACCGCCCTCTTGCCAAATACTTGTATTAAATATTACCTCGTCAGGAATACTTGTGATTTCTTGATCATAAAAAGCGACATTGGCATCTGTCCTCCAATAAAAATCATCGTTCCTTAAAATGTAGGCATTCAACGAAACTTCGTAACCGGTATTCAATAGTTCTGCATCTGAATTTACCGTTTGTGAACCAAATCCGGAAGTCAATGAAAGGGGGATATTAAAGAGAAGGTCCAAGGAGTTTCTTCGAAAATAATCTACGCTACCGCTCAACCTATTGTTGAATAGGCCAAAGTCAAGACCTACATCTAATTGTTCGTTCTTTTCCCATTGCAATAAGGGGTTTGCAGGGCTTCTTACAGCGGCACCACCCAGTACATCGGACGGGCCAATGGCATTATCGACTCCCAATCGGTATAGATCTCTCCAAAGAAAATTATCGATATTTCCGTCATCATTAAGAAGCGTATAGTTGCCTGAGGTGCCATAACTGGCTCTAAGCTTTAGGTTGTTTACGATTTCTGAATTTTTGAAAAGATCATCCGTTAAAACGTAACTGAGCCCTACGGCACCAAATGTCCCCCATCTATTGGCCTCACCAAAATTTGAAGCCCCATCGGTACGTAACGAGCCTTCAATAAACAGTTTGTCTTTGTATGCATATTTTAACCTTCCAAAAAAGCCAGCTAGATTAAGACCATCAAAGCCCGAATTTATGTCGTCAGGAGTAATGTCTCCTATGGCAAGTCCTACATCATTCAAATTGGCAAAAACAAAGTCACGTGTTGCTATGGATAGGGAACTAAATCGTTCTCGAGTAGTTTCAAATCCGGATTTCAGTTCAAATTCGTGGTCATCGCCAATAGTGGTGTTGTATGCCAAAGACCCGATAAAATTGAATGTGTTACCACTAGCTCTATTCTCAAAAGCATTGCCTCCTTCGGTCTCTGCCAAATACAGTTTTCCAATTTTATCTTTGTTGATAGTTGAGAAATAGTAATAGTTGGCCAATATTTCTCCCCTAAGTTTGGGGGTGAAGTTGTAACCCAAATCTAAGTTGGTGTTGAAGCTCCATATTTCTGAAGAGTTTTCATTTAAAACCGCAGTTGCTACGGAATTGTGCTGTGCATTACTGGGAATATCAAAATTGTAACCGGCACCTACAAGGGCTGGATTGGTGTCTTCTGTTGCAAAAATAGGCTCTATGGGCGCAGTATTATATGCTCCTGATAATTGACCGCTTCTACCAGTATCTGAAATCAGATCATTTGAATTTCTGTAGTTGACCTGTATTTTTCCACCAAAGTCAAATTTTTCGTTGGCCTTGTGTTTTAAGTTAAGGGTACCCGTGATTCGTTCAAAATCGGTTCCGACGATACTCCCCGTTTGATCGGTATAACCCAAGGATGAAAAGAACGATGTTTTTTCATTGCCACCACGAACGGAAAAGTCATATTTTTTGTAGGATCCGGCTCTAAAAGCTTCATTGACCCAATCGGTATCAAAAGTCTGGTCAATGGGTAGATAAAATCCTGTTGTTGGGTCATCGGGGTCTATACCGCTGTTGATCATAGCTTCTCGATAATACTCTACATATTCGGTAGCGTTCATGACCCTAAAATCATTTGGGTTGGTATTTTGGGTAAAACCTACCTCAGTATTTATTGTATAGACGGTTTTCTGATTTTTCCCAGTTTTAGTGGTGATCAAAACCACCCCATTGGCAGCCCTTGATCCATAAATGGAGGCTGAACTGGCATCTTTTAACACATTTACACTTTCAATATCACTTGGGTTGAGTTGGGACAGTCCTCCGTTGAACACAGCTCCGTCCACCACAATGAGCGGTTGAACACCGGCCGAAAGCGAACCAATGCCCCTAATCAATAAACCAGCCCCCTCGCCTGGTTGGCCAGAACCTTGCAAAACCTGAAGCCCAGGAGCCAAACCCTGAAGCGAATTGGTCAAATTTGCCTGAGGCTGTTCAGTAATTTTCTCACTTTTTACGGAGACCAATGCTCCGGTCAGTGCTTTTTTGGTAGAAGTACCGTAGGCGACTACGACCACTTCGTCAAGTTCGTTCAAATCTTCTTGTAATGTTACGTTTAGAACACTGGCATTGACCACAATGGTACGGGTGGTGTATCCTAGGTAGCTAAAGGTCAGGGTGTCTCCTTGATTTGCGCTGATGGAATATTTGCCATCAAAATCTGTAGTGGTGCCTGCAGTAGAACCCTCTAGTAATACTGTTACACCAAATAAAGGTATTTGATCTTCGTCGGTAACTGTGCCTTGCACTAATTGGGCTTGCACAGCCAACGAAAACAAACCCAATAATAACAGGGATAGTTTTAATTTCATGATTGATTTTAAGTTGTTGTTAGAGTTGATGGCAAATATTTGAAAATCTGTACGATATCAATCTTAAATTTTGAAAAAAGAAAATTATTTCAGAAATTTTCAGAAAAATGTAAAATGGATTATACCAATAAACAAGCGGCAGATCTTATAGCACAGAGCATTCTGCTTTTAAAATCCCTTAAAATCACACAGCAAGAAATAGAGTTGCGCTTAAATTACACTTCGCTGAGTAAGGCTAAAAACTTTGACCGATATCCTCAAGTAATTATTGAAAAGAAAACAAGGGTTGAATTGCTCCAGAATCTTTTTGCAGAGTTTGGTTTACAATTTAACGAGGAGTTCAACAGGGTTGAGGTGATCAATGGCGAACCTGCGGAGACCACCCTTTCCGATGTCCAATACTACATCATGCACTATTATGCTTTTGCAAGGGGTATAGTTGATAGGGCATTGGTCCAAATAGTAAATCGCAGAAAAGTAATTATGGATTATAGAATTCCAGAACATTGGGAGGGTACTTATAATGTCATCGAGAACTATACCTTTATTGAAATGACAAAAATGGGATATACCACACCAGTAAAAAAATTATTGTCATTATTCTCAGGGACGATGAAGTATGGCCACAAATATTTGCTTGGCACATATTCTACGGTAAAAAAAGATGGTTTCCCTGCTGCAGGTCGTGTGATTTTAGAAAAAGTTAGTGATGAAGGTCAAGCCAATAAAGCATTGGCTCAAGATAGCGATTATAGAATTGTAAGTTATCTCAAAGACAACGTATATATTACAAAGCTGTTCACTCCTAACAATCTTAATGAAATTGTGTCCACACATCACAATCATTACCTAAAACTTGTGGGGAGCTATAAGTTTATCATGCCAGCAAAGAATGACACATGGAATATCAATGACCTTATCATAAGCCGCGATTTCACCGCTCAATTTGAATTTAACGATGTGATATTCAATGGGTATGTGAATTTTATCAACATCAATGTATTAAACATCATATTTACGAGAAAGAATCAAGACAGTGCATCTATTCGAAAACAAGTATTGACATTGGATGTCAACGTACGTAAAACATCTACTAAGCATATCTTCACCTGTACTGCCTCTAGCCCAATAATACATGGGGTGCCCAGTTCTTTTTCAGCATATATTATACTGTCCGAAAATTTCAAGAAAAGCTATGTAAATAGCTTAGAACGGAATCTGTTCTTGGGGGAACCGCTTGATTAATCTCATCATAAACTGCAAAATGGTAAGATTTTAAAATAGTCTTCTAAAGTGTTTTGTCAATTTATTTCACAATCAATCTATTAACGTATCATTTTTTTACTTTCTATAAAGTGATTTAAACCTTCCCTTTTTTGTTTTTCAACCTTTTTGATTCCTATCACAATGAAAGAGAAGCAATGGTAACACTTAAAAATGCTTTACCAGTGTTAATATCAATCCTCCTTGGTGAATCAAAAGACAATATCATGGACCTAAATCAGCTTCCTATAGTATTCATTTGCGCTTTCAGCCCCTTATTCATAGGACCTCAAAGATTCATTATATGTTTAAAAAGATATTTAACTATGTAAAGGAGGGAAGAATAGACAAAATGATTTAAAGTTACAGCAAAAAATGTTTGACCACCCCTTAAAAAGGGATTAAGTAACCCAATACTGTTTTAATTTGAAAGCTAATCTAAAGGTGTTTGAGACCTACAATTCGAAACATTATTTCCTTCACTTTTGGTAAAATTAATATCAAAGAATCCAAATTTGTTACTGCATCCAGCTGCTTTTTGTCATAAATAAAAACAGTCTATTAAGGGATCGATTACACAAAACACTTAAAAAGACCAGAAATTGGACTCTTAAAAAGTTAAATATGTATTGTTATCAGTTAGAGCTTAAAACACCTCTTTCACAGAACTCCTTGCACTTTTTCACCTTAAGAAACTTATAATTTTCTAATTCATTCAGTTTAATACATATATGTAAACGAGAGTTATGATTACAATTTTACCACTTATTATATAACTAAAAGGTTATTCACCAAATATTTTGCACATCCCAATTTCTAGTTTGACATAATGCCCCACTCTGCATCTGTGGTGAGATAATGGATGTCAACCGCCAGCCGATAGTTCTGGTCATAATTGGGTACAGTAAAATGGCCGAAACAAATCCTTATAATACCCTTGAACAAAAGTCAATTGTACAATTTTAATAATATCCCGATGACTGAAACCAATCGATATCGTAAGTCCTGTAAACGGTTTGTTATGATTTAAAATGTTAAAAATCTAGAAAAGTCAACCTAAGTTTATTGTTTAATCCAGGTTTTTTGACCCTTAGCGGAACCATATTGTGAATTGCTTATCGGATTTCAATAAATTGAAGATAATCAGAGTTTTTGGATACCACAATATACTCTTTGTCAACAATTTTAATCCTGGACATATCTTTTACATCTCCCGAAGCATAAAAACCACTGTTTATTGCTAATACGGGAAGAAAATCACCTTTGCCATCTCCTTTTAACAAAAGGCCGTTGCTAGCATCATTTCTGGGTGTTTCCACTTCAGAATTGTACAGATTGCCAACTATAAGGGCGTCCAAATTATCATCTTGGTCAAAATCATCAATAAGAATCTGGTTAATAGAAGAAATTTGCGCAAGATTTGGCAATTTATTTTTTACAAATTTTCCTTTTTTGTTTTCCAAATAAATGCTTGAAAATGATTTTACTTGGTAATGTAATGAGTTTTCCAAAACTTCCTCGGTGTAAATATCCTCCAAGGTTGCTTGTGAATAGGATTCATAATTCTTGAACTTTTTCTTTATTGCTGGTATCTGTTGGGATGAACATTCTCTTCCGCGAACTGGAAATTGCTCCCCCTCACTGAAATAACTCAGCACTATATCATTGGTATTGTTATTGTCAAAATCATTGAAGTAAATGTCAAAGGTTTCTTCTTCATTAGCTTTATACTTAAAGTTTTTGCCTAAGTTTCCGATAATATAATCCATATCGCCATCCCTGTCAAAATCACCATCTTTAATACTGAACCACCATCCATTTGTATCATCTAACCCCAATGCTGGGGAAATATTTGAGAAATAACCCCCATTATTTTTAAGAATGGTTATCGGCATCCATTCCCCAACAACAATAAGGTCCGTCCATCCATCATTGTCAAAATCTGTCCAAAGACCATCTGTGACCATCCCTAACTTTTTAAGTTCAGGAGCCAGTTTTTCCGTTGCATCGACAAATTGAATCTTATCACCTTTACTTATGTTCTCCAATAGATAACTATTTGCAGGAGATGGATAATTTCCAGGAATAAGACGACCACCAACAAAAAGGTCTAAATCTCCATCCTTGTCAAAGTCAAAACTATGAACTCTTGAACTGCTTGTGGTCATTTCTGGAAGCGCAAAAACTTCCTTTTGAAAATTACCACTGCCATCGTTAATGTAAAGCCTATCCTGAAGTTGTTTGGAGTTTGGTAAAAATTCATTCCCCCCACTAGAGATATAGATATCCTTATCACCATCATTTTCAACATCAAAAATATGGATTCCAATATCTTCCGAACCACTATCCAAAGCAAAAACTTCTGTGTCAGATTTAACGAAACCACCATCTTTGTTTTGGAAAAACAGAACTGTGGTATTTTGTGCCGCAGCTGCTATTACTAAATCATCTGTACCATCATTATTTAAATCACCAATGCCAATGCCAGGTCCCAATTTTGAAGTTTGATGTGGTAAAAGGATTTCTTTATTAAAATCATCATAATAATTTTCAACATGTTTGTGGAGTATTGAAATGCTTGAATCTTGTACAGTAGAAAAAATCCTATTTGATTTTTCATTTTCTCTTTTGTTCAATGCAATTGCCTCATTGTATCTAACTTCCTTGAAAGAATTGATTCTGGGTGCTATAATGGATTGTATTTTTTCATCGGGCCAAACTATTCTTATCGAATCTATCTTTTCTTTCTTGCCCAATCCAAAATGCAATCTTGGAGCTATGGAAGATTGAAATCCCCTTGTTAATGTCATCTCTTCCAACTGCGTTGACCCATCAGTATATACATACGCTTTCACCCCAATACCAAAGTGGTTATCAGTTATGCCTCTAAAATGCAATGTAATGTGGTTATTGGTTTCCGAGCTCTTATTTTCAAAAATCGAGGCATAATCATCAATATTGTTGGTCACAATTTCTAAATCACCATCGTTATCCAAATCTACATAGACGCTACCATTGGAGAAGCCTTTGTATTGAATGCCCCAATCTTTGTTTTTTCTTTCAAATGTGAGATCGCCATTATTTTTGAAAACAAAATTGTCAATTTTTTCAGAAGGAAAGGCGAGGTTCCACTTTAGCAAACTATCATTGTTATTAATCTTTTTTTCGAGCGTTTTCAAGTAGTCTTTATTGTTGATTTCCCTTCGTGTGCCATTGGTGATAAAAACGTCTTTAAAACCGTCATTGTCTAAATCTGCCAACAACGGTCCCCAACTCCAATCTGTGGAAGAAATGCCTGCCAACCTCGAGACATTGCTAAAATCAGGAGTATTCCCATTGATCACCCCATTGTTCAACTGTAGGGTATTGTGCATGTATTGATATTGGAAACCTGCGTTCACGTTCACCCAAAACAAGTTTGGGTTCATACTTGCCATATTAGCCTTTGCACGCCTATTATCAGCAGCATCCATATCGACTTGAAGAATGTCCAAAAAACCATCATTGTTGAAATCAGCAATATCGACCCCCATACCAAAATGTGATGTGTGTTTTGTGGCTTTTTTGATGATGTTTGAAAATGTTCCGTCCTTATTGTTTTGATATAGAAAGTCGGGAGAACTAAAATCGTTGGAAACATATAGGTCGGGCCAACCATCATTGTTCAAGTCACCAACTGTGGCACTGAGTGATAAGCCAAAAGATTTCAGACCTGCCTCTTTGGTAACATCTGAAAAAGTGTTGTCCCCATTGTTTCGAAGTAGTTTATCCGTTTCAATGTTTTTTGGAGCGTTCATCTTGAACAAATAGTAATTGGTAGGGGCATTGAACGATGTTGAAGGATAATTGGCTATATAGACATCTAAATCACCATCTTTATCATAATCAAAAAAAGTACTTTGAATACTATTTCCATTTTCCGCCAAACCAAATTCTTTGGCACTTTCAATAAACGTATTATCGCCTTTATTGATAAAAAGTTGGTTTTCTTTGGGCTCGAATTTGCCCGCAACGGAACAATAAATATCTAAATAACCGTCATTATTTACATCTGCCATGGTGCTGCCAGTGTACCATCGCGAGTCTCCAGTGACATGGGCTGAAATGGTAATATCCTCAAACCGTAAATTACCTTTGTTAAGGTAGAGTTTGTTTTCCACCATATTGCCAGTAAAATACAAATCAATCAAACCATCATTGTTGATATCACCTGCGGAAACCCCTCCACCCAAGTAGAGATATGGATAGGTAAAGTAATTAAGGGAATCATTTTCAACGAGAGAATTGGAAAACTTGATATTGGTATGTCTTTCACTTAAAGGTTCAAATATTTTTTTTGACCAGTCAGTTTTGGTACAAGCATAAAAACATACAACTAGTATAATGCACAAAAGGCTTTTTATCAATCTTTCCATCCTTAATTTGTTTTACATAAAAGTAAAAAACAGGGATGAAAATCCCTGTTTTTATCAACTCAAACTAGAACTAAACTTAAAAAAACTAATATGTGTTTTGCGTTAAAGCACCAAATGACAAATCTATCGCTTCTTGCGGTAACGGGTAGATTCCTCTAGTTGCTGGAAAAGTAACGCCGTTTAGGTATGATCTAAACTGTGGACGTGATGTGTAACCATCTAAAACTTCTTTGGCAATACCTCTTCGCACTAAATCAAAAAATCGACGTCCTTCCATGGCAGTTTCCAAGCGATATTCCATTATTACAGCATTCATGGCGAACGTTGCATCTGGGAAGCCTCCGTTGTCTGCATATAGACCTATGGCATAATTAGCAGCATTGGTAACTCCATCATTTTCCTTTACCCAGGTATCAGGATCCATGTTTCTTTGCCTTACTTGGTCAACCAATGTAACGGCTGTGTTTAAATCACTTTCTGAAACGGCTATTTCAGCTCTCCATAACAATATTTCGGAATAACGGATAAGGTTTGTCTGAATAACACTGATATTCTGTCCCCACGCACCGGCTACTCTTGCCAAACCATCTTCTGATTCTGCCCATAACAATTTTTTACTGTAGTATGGGCCCCCAGCAGCTGGGTCGCGTGACCAAGCCAGCATGAAATCTCCACGATCAAACAATGGAATACCTGGTCTGGCTACCGTCCAATCCAATCTAGGATCGAGATTTCTGGTTTCTTCAGCAAAAACGGATGTACCGGCATCCCCATCTTCAACAGGTGTTTCGCTATTTGGATTGCTAGGATCAACATTGGCCACATAATTCGCTGGGTCCGATGGGGGTATAGTCAATGGCAAGCCATTGGCATCCGTTAAATATGCATTGACGAGATCATGCGTTGGCTGATAGAAGCCACAACACCCGAAAGGGCTCTGGTCATGGGGGTAGTTCAATTCGTCACCTTGGTTTCCATTATCTTGACTGGCACCTGAACCATCATTCACTGCATATTGTACTGCAAAAACAGTCTCACTATTGTTATTGAATGCAAAGTTAAAATTTTGATGGAAACTGGGCATTAAACTATAAGGTCCGTTGTCAATGATATCTTGTAAAAGTGGTTTTGCGGCGGCATAATCCAATTGGTACATATGCACTTTTGCTAAATATGCTTTGGCATTCCATTGATTCGCGCCACCAAAACGTGTACTTTCCACATCAAGGTTGTCTATGGCAAATTGAAAGTCAGCCTCAATATTTGGATAGATGTCCGTATTATTAGTAGGAGTTTCGGTTATGGTTTCGTCAATGTAAGGTACATTGCCAAAAGTCATTCTTAATTGAAAATGATAGAACCCCCTTAAAAACCGTAACTCTGCCAAAAATGCATTGGCAGCCATTGGAGTAAGAGCTTCAGATTCCAATCCTTCAGCTACTACCCCTATAGCAGCATTGGAACGCGCTATTCCTTCATAAAGACCTCTCCATCTTAGTCTTACATATTCATTATTAGCAGCGACATCATAAATTTCCATTTGGGTAATTTCTGACTGGTCTCCTGGGGTACTTCCTTTAAAAGCGTCATCCGAGCCACAACCTCCAAATGTCCAGTTAGAAGCTGCCGATTCTCTTCTCATTTCAAGTCCTGCATAAGCGCCCACTGTCAATTGTTCCGCCAATGCTGCAGTAGCAACAATTTCGTCTGCAGAAGTTGCCGAAAGGGGAACGTCAAGTTCATCTTTACATGATCCTATGCTTAATACTAAAGCAAAGAACAATAATTGTTTCAATAGATTTTTCATAATTTTTTTTTTAAAATGAAGCGTTAATTCCAAAAATAATTGACCTGTTTATTGGGTAGACACCAGTATCTACACCTAAGGTTAAGTTGGTCCCTGGATTTGTTCTGTCTGGAGCGCTAAGCTCTGGAGCACCAACTGATCCTTCAAAATTCCTTAAACTTATCTCTGGATCTAAACCTGTGTAGTCGGTCAATGTAATTAGGTTCTTACCTTGTAAGTATAACCTGAACTTACTAAGCCCTAGTTTTTCAGCCACAGCTTCTGGCAATGAATAACCCACAACAATATTCTTCATTCTCAAATAAGAACCATCTTCTACATAATAAGTTGAGGCCTGGGCCTCACGGTTAATTATTGCAGCATCAGAAGTGACAGCAGGCAACCCTATTTCGTTTACATAGTTTACACTACGTCCTCCAGCAAATTTGTTGAAATCCGTAAAGAACTTATTAAAGTTATAGATATCATTACCCTGCGACCCTTGTAACAGCATTGAAAAATCAAAATCCTTGAACGTGCCGTTGAAGGTAAGTCCATAAGTGAAATCTGGATGAGGGTTACCTATAACTCCTCTAGCAGGGTCTCCATTTTCATCTTCAAGAAAAGTGACCCTTCCGTTTTCAATACCAGTCCAAGTAACCCCAAAAAAGGATGATAAGGGATGCCCTGCTAATGTTCTTGTAGGGTTTTGATCTCTTATACGGTCTCCATCAATGAAACTGTCTGGGTTTTCAGGATCCAAAAATGACACTTCATTTTTATAGGCCGAAACATTAAGCCCAATATTAAACTGGAACGGATTATCTGATCGGTAGTTATCATAAGCTACAGAAGCATCAAACCCATTATTGGTCATTTCACCTAAATTTGCAGGCACTGAATTTATTTCACCAAGCACAGTCGGATCTCCAGGCACATTTAATAGCATATCTTTTGTCGTAGCACTGTAATAATCAAAATTGAAATTAACAGCATTCGCCAATCGTGATGTTATACCAATATTCAAACTTTCGGTAGTTTCCCAAGTAATATCTGGATTTCCCCTTAGAGAGATTCCTAAACCGGTAGCTGATGATGTGGTTCCTGTGGCATAATTATAATTGCCAACATCAGGGCCTAATGTAGTTGATCTGGCATCCGTTCTAATGTTACCATTATTAGCTACCTCACCATAACCCACTTTCAACAACAAATCTGTAAAAACACCTGAGTCTTGCAGAAAATCTTCATTGCTGATTCTCCACCCAACACTTCCTGAGGGAAAAACACCACTGTTAACACCATCATTAAACAAAGAAGTTTCATCTCGTCTTACGGTAGCTGTCAATAAATACTTGTCCTTTATCTTGACATCTGCTTTTCCGAACACAGAAAAATAAGTTGCCGTACCACCAATACCAAATCCACCAAAATTTCCACTTGCATTATCTAAAAATCTTAATTCTGGAGCAAATGCTGCAAAATCGGTTCTATTGACAGTGGCACTTCTGAAAATATTCTTGTTAAATTCCGTTCCGGCCAATACATTCAATTCAATGTCATCACTGATAGATTTAGAATAGTTCAGTGTATTGAACCATGTATAGGTGTTGGAAGAATCATTGCGTTCTGATAAGAAAGTGGAAGTATCAAATATTTCTCCTTCAAGCTGTGGTGGTTGAAAATAAATTTGATTAAAGGATAATATGTCAAAACCTAGGTTGCTCTTAAAAGTCAGTCCCTCAATTATGTCAAATTCCCCATACACGTTACCAAGTGCTCTAAAACTTTGATTGTTATTATCTTTATTTCTATCTGCAATAGCTATTGGATTATTACCATTCCCCAATCCACCGACTCCAGACCCAGCAAAATTGCCTCCAACGTCCCTTACCGGAATTAATGGATTCATTCTAAATAAACTGACAATAGTACCATTGTTCACATCTGATCCTGGAGGTGTAATCTGATCTGAAAAAGAAACGGTAATATTTTCGCCCATTCTAAACCTATCAGTAACATCAAAAGTTGAATTTGCACGTAATGTATATCTGGTGAAACGCGATTCAATCCCAACACCATCTTGATCTAATACACTCATTGATGCAAAAAAGTTGGAATTTTCCGTTCCTGCAGAAGCACTTATATTATAGCTCTGCGTAATGGCGGCATCAAAATATTCATCAAACCAATCGGTACCCTGTGGGTTAGCTCTGGTAAAAGAGGTTGATCTTGAGCTAGCATCATACAAGCTTTCATCAACTGAAGCTGCTGCTTGAGGAATTAAAAAGTTTGGCAAAACAGGAGAAGTCCCCGCACCAAACTGAGGGTTACTGGGCGCCCCACCCGAATTTGTAAATTCTCTAAAAACACTTTCTGCCACCTGTTGCGGACTTGCCAATTCAGGAAATGCAGAGCTGGGAATAAAATCCACCCCTACATATGCATTAGAGCTAAATGTCAATTTTGAATTCTTCCTTCCGCCTTTGGTAGTAACAATGATAACCCCGTTTGCCGCTCTGTTTCCGTAAATCGCAGCTGAGGAGGCATCCTTTAGAATCTGAATGGATTTAATGTCATTAGGGTTAATGTCGTTAAGTCCAGCACCAGTAGGTGTACCATCTATAATATATAAAGGATCATTACCGTTTATGGTACCAAACCCTCTAATTCTTACGGCAGCAGATCCACCAGGACCACCCTGACTTCCAACTACAACACCTGACGCTTGACCTTGCAAGGCTTGTTCTAAACCAGTAGGTGCCGTTGCTTCCAAGTTTTCAGATTGGATTGTGGAAACCGAACCAGTAATATCCCGAGTACTTTGTGCGGAATAACCGGTAATTACGACTTCATCCAATTGATTGGCATCCTCTTGAAGGACAACATTAATTATGCTACTGTTGCCAACTGCTATTTCTTGAGAGAGAAAACCCACATAGCTTATTACAAGTGTAGCATTAGAGCTTACATTTATAGAATAATTTCCATCAAAGTCCGATTGAGTCCCATTTGAAGTTCCTTTTTCAACAATACTTGCACCAGGAAGGACTGCTCCCGAGGCATCTGAAACAGTTCCACTAACCGTCGCTTGAAACACTGTTTTCAAAATTGACATTTTTGCTGTTTTGTGATTACCCCAAGATGTCTGAGCAAACAAGACCATAGCAATCGTTAAAAAAACCACATTTAGGGATATCCTAAGAATTTGAGGTTTTTTCAACGATTTACTCGTGAATTTTCGATTCATAATTTAAATATTAGTTAGTTAATAGTTTTCAATGCAGATTACACAATTGGAATTTTGATAAGTTGTAATCTTTAATTGTTAAACAAATATATTGGAATGTCATCCATAAGGATTATCTTATTTTATCATATAGTGATCAAATTTATAATTTAATGTTAAAAAATAATTGATCTCTTAAAATTGCATATCAATAAATATTGATTTCTAACTTTTGGCCGTATTGAGTGCTGAGATAAATCCAATATTATAAGAAGTGACCCGGTCAAGATAATTAATTCACAAAGCAATGATTTAATTTTGTCGCAGTATTTGTAGTATTTCTATAAGCGCCCTGCTATTATGGTATGGACATTTCCATGGGCCAATTTTATTTTCCTCTAGGTAAGGTTTCCCATTTCGATCTATTCTAAAAAACCATTCACCATGTTCTTGGTCAATGATATGCTGCGATATGAATGTCCAAATTTGTTTGCATATATTTAAACAACTTGGGTCATTGGTAATTCTCCAATTATATAGTAACCCCACCATTGCTTCTGCTTGTGGCCACCAATGCCTATCCGTATCTATTTCTAGCGTTTCAGGATCTTTTGAGTTAATGACACCAAATTCAGCATCAAGAGCTTCGTTAATAAAAGTTTTGGTGACTTTTACCATCAACTCCTTAGTTTGTTCTACAAGTTCCGTATTCTCCAGTATTTTTGACCCATGCAGCATTAGCCAAACAGCCTCAATATCATGACCAAAGGATATTTCCATTGACAGTTTTTTCCACTCTCTTGTAAAAAATAATTTCATGTGGTTGTTGTGCTCAAAAATTCTTCCATGAAAAAGTTTTAGCAAATTGATGAGAGCGTTTTCCACTTCTAAATTCCCTGTCATTTCAAACAGAACAGTATATGCTTCAAGGATGTGTAAATGTGTATTTGTTGTTTTGGGTGCATTTAAATCCTTTTCACTTAACCTCATATCTGCGACAGAGCCCCATTGACGGTCAAAAGCTTCGATATATCCGCCGTTAACCTTGTCATATGCCTTGTCTTCTATAAGTCTAAACAATTCCAGAGCCCAAAGTAGGGCTTTAGGGTTTTTAGAGTATCTATAATATTCGGAAAGAGCGTAAATACAGAATGCCTGTGCATAAACCTGCTTCCTAGTTTCTATTGGGCTCCCTAAATGATCTAACTCCCAAAATACCCCCCCAAATTCATAATCTTTAAAATTATTAAGTAAATAATCAAATGCACGTTCACATTCACCATCATAGCGTGAATCTTTGTAAAAGTTGCAAGCTCTTGAAAAGGTCCAAAGTATTCTTGTGTTTAGAATGACACTTTTGGGAGCTTTGCTTACCCTATTGTTGAAACTATCGACTTTCCCTATAAAACCACCGTAAAGGTCATCTTTAGAATGTTTTTGCCAATAGTTCAAAATAGATCGAAGCTCTTCACTTATTTCGTTTTGAAACAAAAGCAATTCTTTGTTTTGAACTATTTCATCCATTTATGATCGTTGATAATACCCTTGGTTCCTGTCAATTAGATTCAGAATGTTTTGGACAGAACCAGCAGAGGTCTCACCATCAGGAGGTGTGTTTTTGCAATAATCCAAAAGGGTGTCCAAACTTGTTTTAGCGACATGGGTTCGCGTATCTGAAGACGCATAGTATATAAAAATATCTTCATTCTCATCCATTACCCATCCATTGGCGAAAAGTACATTTCCTACATCACCAATTATTTCATCATCGCTTGGCGCCATGAGATAGCCTCCAGGTTGAAATGTAATTTTCGAAATATCGTTTAAATCTGTGACGAACATATACAATACATACCGTAGTCCAGCTGCTGTGTTACGGACACCATGTGCCAAATGCAGCCATCCTTCAGAAGTTTTTAAAGGAGATGGGCCTTGACCGTTTTTTAATTCATATACGGTATGATACTTTTTAGGGTTTAAAATCAACTCGTCTTTGACAACAGGATTTGTAATATCATCAATATACCCAAGGCCTATTCCACCACCAGATCCAGTGTCAATAAAACCGTCTTGAGGTCTGGTATAAACAACATATCTTCCGTTTACCAATTCAGGGTGAATGGTTACGTTGCGTTGTTGACTGGAACTGGAAATTAAGTCTGGAAGTCTTTCCCAGGTAATTAAGTCTTTACTCCTAATGATTCCGGCATTGGCAACTGCAGCCGAAGTATCTCCATCGGGTGCATTTAGGTCTTTTCTTTCGGTGCAGAAAAACCCATAAACATAACCATCTTCATGCAGGGTTAGACGCATGTCGTAGACATTTGTATCCGGCTTTCTGTTTTGTGGAAGTACCATAGGCCTATCCCAAAATTTGAAGTTATCAATTCCTGTATCGCTTTCAGCGAATGCGAAAAAAGATTTTCTATCTTTTCCCTCCACTCTTACGCACAAAACATATTTGTTGTTCCATTTTATGGCACCAGCATTAAAAGCGGCATTTATTCCAATACGTTCCATTACTTTTGGGTTGGTATGGGAGGATAAATCATAACGCCAATGCAGAGGGGTATGATCCGCGGTAATTATAGGATGTTTAAATTTTGTATATATTCCATTAGAATCGGTATCTGGAAGATTCTTTCTGGATATCAATCTATCGTATTTTTCAAATAGTTTTGAAAATAGGTCTGATTTTTTGGAAATGGTGTTGGTTTTCATTTTCTATGATATACTGTTACTGTTATTTTTCCTTGTTGTCAAATCTCTATTGATATCCAGCATGAGTTTGTCATCTAGTCGATAAAAAATTAAAAAAAATGCGGATAGCAACGCTCCTGCTGCGGGCAAGAAGCTCATCATTAATCGAATCCCTGTTTTTGTGGCCTCAGTTTGGATCGTATTTGCCTCAAAGCCATAAAATGCAAGTATCCAACCGGTAAGAGCTCCCCCGAGCGTCCAACCCATTTTTTGGGACATAGACGACGATGAGAAAATCAATCCGGTTGCCCTTCTACCAGTTTCCCATTCAGAAAAGTCAGCGATATCAGCATACATGGACCAAAGCAACGGGAAGATAATCCCCGCGCAGATACTTATCAAAATTTGAAAAGCAAAGATTAAAATCGTATCCGATTCCCCCAAAAAGAAAAAAATACAGCTAAGAAAAGACGCAAGTAGCATCGCACCAATAAAAGTATTTTTCTTTCCGATTTTATCTGAAACGGGTTTTGCCAAAATAACCCCTAAAATATTAGCCGCCTGTCCCAACACAAGATATAAAGTGCTAAATGTTATTGCTATTTCTAAAACCGGGAGCAGGAACGCATCCTGATTTTCAAAATAATATTTGAAATAATAAATAGCCGACCCGTCTCGGATAGAATTAAAAATCAAAGAACAGACACCAGCTGCTAATAAGACAAACCAAGGTTTGTTTTTTGCGAGGTTTTTCAAATCTTTTTTTATCGCCGTTTTTTGATCTCTTGGAGGTCGAATTCTCTCTTTTGTAAGATAAAAAGTACCTAAAAAGAACCCCGTTGCGATAAGAGCATAAACAATCATGGTGTATTGCCATGCTTGCTGTTTATCATTGGAATCACTTATAGTGGTAAAATAATCTATCAATGGTTCTGCAGTGGCCAAAACTAAGATGCTACCAGCAAAAGCAAAGATGAACCGGTATGATGCCAAAGAGGTTCTGTCCTTTAAATTAGAGGTCATAACACCCATTAACGAAGCGTAAGGGACGTTGATTGCGGTATAAACAATCATCATTAAACAATAGGTGACGTATGCATAAATGATCTTGCCAGAGGTTGAAAATTGAGGAGTAGTGAATGTAAGTACCCCAAAAATTCCAAAAGGTATAGCAACCCATAGTAAGTATGGTCTAAATTTTCCCCAAACTGTATTTGTTTTATCCGCTATGATTCCCATTATGGGGTCATTGATTCCGTCAAAAATTCTAGTGACCAAAAACATAGTCCCCACTGCAGCTGCGGATATGCCAAAAATATCGGTATAAAAGAAAAGAAGGTATACTCCGAACATCTTCCAAAACATGGAAGATGCAAAATCGCCAAATCCATATCCAATTTTTTCCTTAAGCTTCAGTTTTTCCATTCTCTCTAAATATCGGTTATCTTATTTTATTCATTTCCTGTAAAAAAAAGACGTGGGGCAACCTTTTAAATTTTACAAAATCCTCACTGCTTAATTGCCCGATAAAAGGAGCAAAATAATGATCCACTGAAGCATTCCTCCATACCAAAACCCATGACAGACCCTTATTTGAAACATTTTTATCCAAAACCTCTGTCCACCAATCTGCAATGTTTACGCCCTCCAAGCCACTTTCTGTAAGCGCAAAAGGCATTTTTTTTTCTTTCGCAATCACCCCAAGCATCCCTAGATTATCATTTAGAAGTTCAATATAATCCTCAGTTGCTTTCTTGTGGTATAAGTCTATCCCAAGCATATCAACATAGTCATCTCCAGGATAGTACTTCAAGTATTCGGATTTGTTCTCCACGGCATCGGTAGAATAACAATAAATAAGATTATGCACACCATAATTTTTAGTAAGAATATCAAATGTTTCTCTCCACAGTTGTCTAAACTCATTGGGAGTGCAACTCTTGCTGCCCCACCAAAACCAGGTGCCGTTCATTTCATGATACGGCCTAAACACAAGGGGTATGGGCTTTCCTGATTTTGTTTTTAAGGAGTTTAAGAAACTAGCAAGTTTATTTAGCCAACCTTTGTATTTTGGGCTTAATATCCCTTCTTCTAAGATATTGTGAACTGTGGTTGTGGGATCCCAAGCACTGTCCAGAGTTGTTGGATTATTAGGGTGCCAACTGATTGTTACTATTCCGCCTTTTTCATATGAAACCCTTATTAAATTAGCCATTAACTCGAAATTGACCGTGTCAAGATTTTGAGTGTGCCCTAACTCAAGATGCCCTAGTTCAAAACCATAAACACCAGGAAAATCTCCTGCAACTTCATTAACATCGCTTTTTTCTTGAGCACCATCATTTTTCCATCCAATTCCGTAAGCTGTTGCATCTTGATGACCAAAAGCATATCCGGTTTTGGAAACTTCCTTAATTCGCGCCATAAGATATCCCACCTCCTTATCCGCATTTTTATCAGAAAGTTCAATATGTTCGGAAGATGACCTAAGCGCACTTTTACATGACATAAAAGTATACAGTAGTAATACTATATAAACATATGATTGAAAAATAGATGCTTTAAGCTGATAGTTCTTAAGGCCAATTTTATTCATAAATGTATATAATTGATAAAATAATTGATTAAATATTACTTTTTATTAAAAAATTTGCTTCTCTTATTAAAAATAAAGAATGTTCAAAAATAGATTACATTTACATTTATTCTCAATACTATTTTATCATTTAATCATATGATTGCTACTATGTCACATGTCTTTCAAAAACCGCATCGAGAAATAATTCAAATGTCCCCCAAAGACAGTTTTCTAGTTTTTGATCGTACCAAGGAACTCTTTGACTATCCCATGCACTATCACCCAGAATATGAGTTAAACTTTATTAGTGATGCACCTGGTGTAAGAAGAGCGGTTGGGGACAGCCTAGAAGAGATAACCGATAAAGATCTAGTATTGATAGGGCCTAATCTTTACCATGTATGGGAGCAACACAAATGCAAGAGCAAAAAAATACGTGAAATTACCATTCAATTTCACAATCACCTATTTCAAACAGAATTTTTGAATAGAGGAATTATGAAACCCCTAAAGGAAATGTTTGAAAGAGCCAACCACGGCATCATATTTTCTAGAAATACTTCTTTGGCCTTGGAGTCCAGAATAAAAAAAGTATCAAAACTGGATAGTATGGATTATTTTTTGGAAATTTTTTCCATTTTATATGATCTTTCTATTTCTAGGAACCAACGTATGCTATCTACTACGTCGGTAGAGCCAGAAAATTATGAACATAGTGAAAAACTAAAACGATTGCACCAATTTATAGAAAATAATTATGCATCTAAAATTTCACTTTCTGGTATATCTGACTTATTGAATATGAGCACAGTTTCATTTAATAGATTTATTAAAAAGAGAACTGGAAAAACTTTTGTGGAATATCTAAATGATATAAGAATTGGTCACGCCTCGCGACAACTCATAGAAAAAGATAAAAGTATATCTGAGATAGCCTATAGCTGCGGGTTTAACAGTATTGCTAATTTCAATCGAATTTTTAAAAAAAATAAGGGATGTACGCCAACCAAGTATCGTGAGGATTTTCTTGGAATTCAACGGGTCTTATAAAACTTTAGTATTATCATTTAATTTCAATTTCAGGTCGCTTTTTGTCAAAATCTTAGCGTTTCCCCAAGGGGGTTTCCAAATTTTATATTTTTATGGAAGTATTTCAAAACTATAATCAAAATGATTTTTTTTCAAACGAATACTAAATATAGGTTTTCAATCTTATTATTGTTGCTTTCAACAATGGGTACCACCCAAAGTAGAGCTCAAGAAATTGGAGTTCAGCTCTATAGCCTAAGAAATCAGTTCGCAGAAAGTGTTCCTCAAACGCTGAAATTAATTAAAAAGTGGGGAATAACCACTATTGAAGGTGGTGAAAACACGTATGGGCTAGAACAGCAGTATTTCATTGAATTGCTTAAAAAAAACAATTTAAAGACCATTAGCGTGGGCACCAATCAAGAAGAGCTAGATGATAACCCTCATGCTGTAGTCCTTAGAGCCAAAGCTTTTGGTGCAAAATATGCGATGTGCCCTTGGATTAAGCACAAAAGAAATGACTTTACCATTAAGGATGTAAAAAAAGCTGTAGCTATTTTTAACATTGCTGGAAAATTGTTAAAAGAGAATGGCATCAACTTGGTTTACCATATTCACGGTTACGAGTTTCAACCATATAATAATGGAACCTTATTTGATTATATGGTAGAAAACTCCAAAAATTTCGATTTCGAAATGGATGTTTTTTGGGTACAACATGGAGGTGAAAATCCATTGAAATTATTGCGGAAATATCCTACAAAATTTAAATTAATACATTTAAAGGATATGAAAAAAGGCACCGTTGGCGACAATACGGGTGGTGCACCTGATCACACCAACGTCGCTCTGGGGACTGGTTTAATTGACATAAAGGCCATAGTCTTGAAAGCACAGGAATTGGGTATTAAGCACATGTTCATTGAAGATGAATCTAAAAATGTAAAAAAACAGATTCCAGAAAGTCTGGAATACGTAAAAGCAATTCTAAAATAATTTTTAGATAGCTGGCTCAAATACTTTAAACTACCCGTATTAACCGGCAATACTGCAGAGATTGTCAATTTCATGGTCACTATCGGCAATGTGAGTAACCGCGGTTTAAGAACAAAAACATCATCAAAGGTTTTGGAGAAGGTCCAGTGGCGGAAAATACTTCCATAACTTTTTCGTTAATGGTATACATATCTGGTGAAAACCTGGAAAGAAAATGAATATCAAGACTCCTGGAAATTTGGTCGTAAGGTGGTTGAATTCCGTTACGCCATTTATACCATAGGCGGCTGTTGAATACCCCACACTTTTGAATACCTCGGCTATTGTGGCAATCTCCAGATTAATTTTCTCGCCACCTGCTGAAATAGGAAAGACCCCTAATCTAGGATGATATTGTCGTGGTGGCTTAAATTGGTTCACAATATTAAATTACCTCAGCTTATTTTTTAAAACCATTAGGTCAACATTTGTTTCTGACCAGTGTTTTAACAAATCTTCTGGTGTTGGTGAAAAAGTATACGTTAGTGAACTTAAGACAATATCCTCATCTCCATCATCATCGATATCCTCAGCATCCATCAAAAACCATCGTCCCGCATCCGGATTTTTTAAGATCTTGGTTTTAAAATCAAATTTTTTAGAGTTTATGTTTTCAAGGTATACAAAGGATGCTTGTGGAGCTCTTTCATAATCTGGAAAGGAGCCGATCAATCCAAAATCCATATCCCCATCTTGATCAAAGTCGGCCGCTGCCAGACGCGTTGCTCCGTTCAGGGCATAGAAATAAGATTCCTCGTAATTACCCTTTCCATCATTAAGATGAATTCGCATACCATGATACGGTTTTTGCACATATGATTTGTCTGCATTGTCCCCATTTACCGTTACAATATCTATAAAACCATCATTGTTGTAATCAATAAGTTCAAACCAGCTACTCCCATATACAGGGCTAAATTTCAATATATTTTTTGCCTCAAACTCAAATCCTCTCTTTTGGTATAAAATCGTAATTCCTTCTCTACCTTGTGAGGTTAGAACAACCAAATCAAGCATACCATCATGATTCATATCCTTAGCGACAGTTCTAATACAGCCCGATTGATTTAAAAGTACAGTTTTTTCAAAATTGGACTTATCATTCTCCACTAACATAGATAATCTCCCTGTTTCATTTCCAAATTCACTGATCACCAACTCATTTTTTCCATCATTGTTTAAGTCTTGAACAAGGGTATGTACAGGGCGATGGAATTTTTCGAATATTTTTTGAGTATTCTTTTTTCTTATTTTACTAATGACTCCCTGTTCTAATTCTGAAGGGGCAAACAACCCAATTTCCGTTACGTAGCTGATGGTGTCCCCTTGGTTAAACCATGTAATTGGTGTTTCTCCCTGAAATTCAATGTTTACTTCCTTACTCTCGAAATCATAAGTACCCAACTCTCCTGAAACAGTTCCAAAATATAGTTTCGAAATATCACGGCTATAATCCAAATATGTAATGGCAGAACCATTTTTGTAATCGAGCGCTATGGGAATCTGCTCAAAACTCTCCAATTGCTCCATTTTTGGAATTTGGTTTACTTCCAGCTTATCTGGTGCCGTAGAAAGAATAAATTGTTCAAGTAATAAAACGTCGTTTACACTGATCTTAGGTTTAAAATCAGTTGTTTCGGATTTAAATGGCCCCTGATACTTATCCTTATTTATATTCTCAATTTCCATACGAGAAAACATATCTGGAAGAATTGAATTTTTCCAAATAGTCTTCGGTAATTCATTAATTTTTGGGGCAACATGACAAGTTGCACAATGTTTGTTATACACTGCTATTTCTTTTTCATGTTTTTCTGTCTTACAAGAACTTAAAACCAATAAGAACAACCAAGCAAGAATAACATACAAGAATGAACTCGGGATGGTTTCATATTTTAATATTGTCATGTTGAGAAGTAAAATGTATAATTCCAAATATAGTTATTTGGCCTTATACAGTTTAACCGTAGAAGTTATTTACAGTTAATCTGAAAATTTACAAGTAGATAATGATAAAATAGGAGAAGAATAAAGTAGAAGATTTAGTATCCGGCATAGAAGCCTGGAAGTACTAAACCAATATTCTCCACTCTTCATATTAACACACACTCTAAATTGTAACAAAATGCCAAATTTACTTTTGTGCTTTTTAATAAATGATTTTTGCATTTATGTAATCAATTGAGCCAAATCCAATACATTAAATACAAATAATCAGCCTGAGCAGACAAATCCTCAACGTTATCACCATGCTGCTTAAATACATGCATACTCCGAGACTCAACCAGCACTTTATTCTTACCTTTCAAAACCCGAAAGCGATATTTTGAATTCAAAACTGTATGATAGATAGGCTATATACATAATTCTTAGGCTTTCCGTGTTTTTGGGATACGCCAAAATTATAAAACGTTGTCAAGCTATGGAGGGCAGACATTCATCTGAGGTGGAAGTTTTACAGTATCGCAATACACTGTCAGCACAAAATAGTTATGTAAGTGGGGGGCTCCTAAATGGAAAGCACCGATAGCTATTTGATAAGATCTACAACAAAAATAAAAAATTACTCAGTGATTCTGAAGTTTGGTTTTAGTACCGAATTCAAGCAACATAAAGACCTCTAACCTTACATTTTTACTTCTTAAAAATTTCATAATTGTTATCCCTGAATTGTTATCCCTGAATTGTTATCACTTTGTGAATATTTCATGATAGCTAAAAGCTTGCTTTGTCAAATAATCTAAAAATAAAAAAATGAGGAAATTAAATTTATTATTTATGGCTGTCTTGTCGCTAACTGTGTTTCTCACAAGTTGTGAAGACGGTGAAGACGGAATTGATGGCATTAATGGTGCCGATGGTGCCGATGGTGTTAGTCCAATGATGGTAGATGCAGCAGCGTTATTATTGGGTAGTATAGAGACTGATGGAGGAATCCCTTATGATGCAAATAATCCTGTGCTTACTTTTACAACTGAGCAGAATGTATTTATCCCAAGCGTTTTGGGTATCGATTATCGTACGGATAGATCGGTAGTTCCAGCCGGTCCTACAGCAAGATTTCCAATGTTTCAAGGTTGGGAAATAGTGAATGGAGCACCAAGAGAACTTTACTATGTAATTACTGAAGCTTCAGACAGAGGCTTGGCAAGACTGTTAGGAGTTATTTATGCACCTAGAATGGCAGACGCAATAGGATCTGGAGGTGAGTCAAACTCGCAATGGTCAGACGATGGCAGACTTGTTTTTGAAGGTACTATTGATTTTTCTCCTACAAGGGATTTGACTGCAGGTGGAGCTGATGGTCAATTATTGGGATTCCCTCCTGCAGCAGTTACTCCTGGTGCCAAGGCAGATGAAAATTGGTCATCTTATGTTGTATTGCCAGGTACAGATGTTGTAATTAATGCACAACCTGTGGCAAACAGTACAGGTATCCATGATAGAATTCCTAATCCAAATGGGAATACACAGGCTGATGAAGATGATTTAAATAATCCAAATTTAGCTATTGATCAAGCTTCTGTTGTAATGCAGCTTTTAGACGGGTGGCAAGATGGTAAACCATACTATTTTCATATTGTAACTGATACTTCTGATCCAGGACCAGCTACAATTGAGTTAGGAGTATATGCACCAAAATTAGCAAAACTACCAACATTTGGTCTATTCCCAGGAGGTTCAATGTTGCCTTTTAGCCCTACGGCTAATGGTAGAACTTTTGATAATGGCGATGGTTTTGGAGTACAAGGCTTAAATTCAGCATCTTTAAGTGAAAGACAAGTGCAAGATCCAACAAACACCTTCCCAATAGATCCTAGAGATCCTGATTATGCACCAATGTGGGATGCACATATTACAGAATTTACTGTACCTGAGGCAGACCGACCTATCCTAACAAGTTTTGATCAAATAAATGAGCTTTTGGCGGATGGAACCTTGATTCCTTTTAGAGGAAATGCAAATACAAGCCCTTTAGCTAACTCATTATCTGATTTGTTAACTGCCACCGGAGCAATCATTAACTGTCCTGTCATTACACAACCAGAAGCCAGTGTAATAGGAACACAAATTGGAATACCGCGTAATTAATACCGCTACCGGTAGTGTATAAAGTTTAAGTCGTTTGTTTTTTTGTAAAGGGTCAGTTTAGATAAATCGTTGACTGGCCCTTTTTTAAAATACAACTTTTAATTTTTCAATGCGAATGAGACATAAAATTGCATACTCATTGAATATTTTAATTTGTTATGAACTGATCTTGAGTTTATATTTTCGCCTACCAATTTCTAGTTTTACATCCTTATTTTTGTTTTATGGGCAAAGACAATTTCTCAACCTTGCCCTACCAAGTCCCTTTAGCTCCATGCAGTGATACCAAAACCCATTCGCCCGTTAAAATATTATAGCGTATCTGAGTTTTCGTTTAGCAATCTCTTCATTATCTTAGTCGCTGGTAATGTAGAGTCTGTTGCTGGACAATATTTCAAAGGAATCTAGTTCGATGTTAAGTTTTTTATGTTTTTTTTGAAACCAGTTCAACATAATTCGACATTCCATCCTTTATACATAAAGTTTATGCACAACCAACGAATCCACCACCCATCATTCTGGATTGGATGACCGTTTCTTTATCTCTTGAATAGTCCACAGAAAATTAAGCTCTTCTCAACTCACCTGTTAATCAGAGGGTCCTTGGTTCGAGCTCAAGAGGGGGAGCAAAATGGAAGGCCTTTCGAAAAATCGAGAGGCTTTTCTTTTTTGGCAGGAGTGAAATAAGGATGAAACAAAAATTCTTTGCATATATCTTCTTATCTTCATAATCGGCTCTCATGCGGTCATGAAATCGTTCTTTAAAAATACGATTATTTTGCTTTTCCAACGAATCGATAAAGTGGTTTTCGATTTACATCGAACAGGCAGGTCATAGAAAATCAGAAAAGTGCCATATTGGCTTGTTTTAGTCTTGGAACTTGGAAATGCCCATATCACAATGGAAGGGATTTAATGGAGGTTCTAGGCATAATGAGTTTCAATAATGTCATGGCTGCTAATTAGAAGATTGCAGTAGCTAATAAATAACAAAAGAAAGAAAGTCAAAGAGTTCAAAATACCATTGGTTTAGTTCATGAATGCTGAGGGTAAACAAATTGTTGATGCCGCTTCCGCAAGGATTTGACAGCAAAGTGATACAAACATTAAAGTATTGATGGTTTAGATGAAGAATTGTCCATTTCTTACGAAAATGTATTGTTTTAATCCAAGCCAATGTTGAACATCAATTGTGAATAAGGCAACAAAAAAGCATGAAACTATATCCGTTCAAATTTCCACCTCTATTCCTGTATAGAATTTGGGGAGGTGAAAAACTAAAAACAGTCCTTAACAAAGATTATGTTGAAAATAGCATTGGTGAGTCCTGGGAGTTATCTACAATACCAAATAATGAAACTCAAGTTGTACATGGAAATTTAAAGGGGAAGACAATAAATGAATTAATCGGAAAATACAAACGTGAAGGTACTATAGCAGATGTAAGTTGTGGTAGTTGGTGGACAGGGCCGTATGATGATGAAGGTATTCCTGTGGCAACCAGCATGGACGGTGCGCCAAAAGGGTGTTTTGTTTTTGAATTTTCGGGAGCAGATTACAAATACGTGTTTATACCAGAAAAGCATCCTGAAGATTATCAGATTAGAATTAATTTGACTTCAAAAAGAAGAGGTACAGTATATTATAGCAAACTGATTTATTGGAAAACCTCACGAAAATGTAATGATGTTCATTGATAATGAACCATCTATTCTTATGGAAAATTATGCAGGGTTTGACCCCTTTATGGCACGTTCCTTAAAAGATAGCAAGAATAAAGACGATTGGACTCCAAGACTATCTGAAACCAATCATTTATGGAGAATTCAGTTGCCTAAAGATATGGCCAAAGGCATGCATAAAATTGAAATTACCGCTGAAACAGATTCAGGGAAACAATATAAAGGCTATAAAATATTTGAAATTGAATAAATACAACAACATACCACTAAAAAATACTATTACAATGAAACGAACAAAGATGGTTTTTACGCTAACGTTATTATTCATCGCAAACTTGATGAATGCGCAAGGTTTTGAAAACTTTGTGAGTGTTGATGGCAATAAACTAATGGACGGTAAAAATGAATACCGTTTCATCTCTTTTAACGTGCCCACACTTAATTTTCAAGAAGATGAAATGAACTATAAGGAAACCAATCCTTATGGGTTGCCCACAGAATTTGAAATGCGAGATGTGTTTGCTACCGTAAAGGAAATGGGCGGACAGGTGATTCGTATTTACACCATTCCGGTAAGAAATACGGGGTTTCCTAAAAATGCACCAACCTATGTGGAAGGTCCAGGGCAGTTTAATGAAGAGGCTTTTAAGGTTACAGATAAAATGTTGCAATTGGCAAACGAGTATAATGTACGCATCATTTTTTCATTGTTGAACAACAGACAGTGGATGGGTGGTCGCCCAAACTATGCAGCCTTTAGAGGAAAGACTGCTGATGATTTTTGGACAGACCCACAACTTATTGAAGATTTTAAGGCGACTTTGGATTTTGTCATCAACAGAAAAAACACCTACACAGGTGTAAAGTACAAAGATGATAAATCTATTTTATGTTGGGAAACAGGTAACGAATTAACAAGCCCGATAGACTGGACAGTCAATATCACCAGATACATAAAAAGTTTGGATAAAAACCATTTGGTTATGGACGGTTGGTATAGTGACGATTTAGACTTTCCGTTTGTGCGAGAAGCTTCGTTAAACGAGTGGTCAATAGATATGGTGTCTTCGCATCATTATGAACGCAATGCGATAGACGTTCCAAAAAACATCAAGAAGAATATAGAACTGATCAATAAAAGAAAGCCTTATTTGGTAGGCGAATTTGGATTTATAAGCACCTCAGGAACCCAATCGGTTTTGGACTATGTGATCAATAATAAAAATGTTTCTGGTGCCTTGATTTGGAGTTTACGTCATCATAGAAAAGATGGTGGTTTCTATTGGCACTCCGAGCCATTGGGAGCAGGGGTGTTTAAAGCCTACCATTGGCCCGGTTTTGCTTCAGGAGAAAAATATGATGAAAGTAATTTGATGACCATGTACAGAAACAAGGCTTTTGAAATTCAAGGTAAAGAAACACCTGCTGTTTCTGCTCCATTGGCTCCAGAGTTGTTACCTATTAAAAATGTACATTCCATAAGTTGGCAAGGGGCTATGGGAGCAACGGGTTATAATGTATATCGTTCAACATCCAAAGATGGACCTTGGAAAATTGTAGGTTATAATATTTCTGATGCCGATGTGCCTTATTTTGCATTATTTCATGATAAAACCGCTGAATTGGGTAAATCTTACTATTACAGTGTTGCCGCTATGAATGGCTCTGGAACGTCTGAAAAATCGAATGTAGTAGGTCCTGTTGAAGTAAACGAACTGGCCAAAATCGATACCATGAAAAACCTTGGCTTTGTGGAAGATAGCAAAGCTGTAGTGCCTGTTGTTGGTGATGATAGGAATTTTAAGGAAATACGCAACCGACTATATGGTGATTATGGTTCAGAATTGACCTATAGCGTTCCTGGAAAGTTAGAGGAATTTAAATTATTTGCATTTGAGAAAAAACGTTTTAGATATTTAGCCATTCATGGCTCAAATGATGGTGAAACCTGGGTGGATCTAGATATTTTTCCAGACAGCTTCACGAATAGGGATTCAAGCTATGGCTATTGGAAACCAAAGATTTATAGCTATTCAGGCGATAAAGATTACAAGTACATCAAGATAGTGTTTAAAGGTGGTATAGCACAATTGGCAAGAGTGGAAATTACTTATAAATAGAGTTTCAACGAGTTACTTAATACACTGATCTAAAAAGTTAAAAGAAACCAAAAAAGTTAACCAATGAACATTAACATTCTTACATATAGCCTAATCATTCTAATACTGATTTCTGTATTAACATCGTGTTCAACCTATAAAAAACAATTTGTTACAGTTGAAGAAGGGGCATTTTCCTTAAAAAAGAAAGAGTATGTATTTGTAGGCTCAAATTATTGGCAAGGTATGAATTTAGGTGCGCCAAAATCTGGAGACCGCCAACGCTTGGTGCGGGAGCTAGATGAATTAAAGGCAATGGGAGTAACAAATTTACGAATCTTAGCTGCAAGTGAAGCCGATGAAAACATGAAATACTGTGTGCATCCGGCCCTCCAAACGGCACCAGGTGTATATAATGAAGATCTTTGGCTTGGCCTGGATTTTTTGCTTTCAGAAATGCAAAAGAGGGATATGAAAGCAGTTTTGGTTTTAGGAAATTTTTGGACCTGGAGCGGTGGTTTCCCCCAGTATTTAAAATGGGCTGGAGCAGGAGATATTCCCTATCCTCAAGAAGACGCCCATTCTTGGGATGATTTCACAAGCTATTCCAAACAGTTTTATTTAAATGAGGATGCCAAAAAAGCTATGCTCGACCATGTAAAAAAAGTAATCCAAAGAAAAAACACTATTACACGAAAAGCTTATAAAAAAGACCCAACAATAATGGCCTGGCAGTTGGCAAATGAACCAAGGGGTTATGATTTACCCGATCAGTTCATGAGTTGGATAAAAGAAACTTCTTCTTTGATTAAAAAAAAGGACAAACATCATTTAGTGTGTTTGGGGACCGAAGGAAATACTTATAAAGAAGGGAACGGAACCCGTGTTTTGGACAATAATGATTACAAAAACATCGACTACATAACAATGCACATCTGGGCACAAAATTGGAGTTGGTTTGACCCCACCCAAGATGAACAGGCATATCAAGAGGCTATTAAAAAAGTGGATGATTATTGGTCAACCCATGTAGAAGCAGCCAACTTGTTGAATAAACCCATAGTTTTGGAAGAATTCGGTATTGCCCGGGATAACTCGTCGTACCTACCAACGGAAACAACTTCTTGGAGGGATCGGTTTTATTCGTATTTATTTTCAAAAGTTACGAATTCAATTAAAAATGGAGATAAAGTCAAAGGATTAAACTTTTGGACATACTCCGGTGAAGGCAGACCAGTTAGACCCGGAGAATTTTGGAGAAAAGGTGATTCTTTTTTAAGTGATCCCGCCCATGAATTGCAGGGATGGTATGGCGTTTATAATACTGATACATCCACAATTGAAGTGGTAAAGAGTTTTAGCGAAAAAATCAAGGAAAATTAGATCGTTCCAATCGAATGAAAACGCTTTGCTCCTATAGATGAATTATTTTTTGAAATTCGTTAAGAGCAAATAATATTCAATATTGCCTCTAAATACTGTAGATTTTTAATTACATTTTATAACAAGTAACCTAATATCATATTAAATAATGACCATACTATCAGTTGTTTTTTGTGTACTCGTTCTTATCCTTTTAATTACCTGGGGTAAGATTAATCCTTTTTTAGCATTTCTTATTGTATCCATTTTGGCAGGAATTCTTTTAGGTATTCCGTTAGGAAATATTTCCAAATCGCTTGAAGTAGGCATCGGTGGCATGTTAGGTTCGTTAGCCGTTATTATCTGTTTAGGAGCCATGTTCGGCAAATTAATATCAGATAGTGGTGCCGCTAAAAAAATCACCGAAGTTTTAATGAATGCCTTTGGCGAAAAATACATTCAATGGGCGTTGCTTATTACTGGTTTTATTGTAGGAATCCCACTATTTTATAATGTTGGCTTTGTGCTTTTGGTACCGCTGATTTTTTCAGTAGTGTATCAAAATAAATTACCAGCGGTTTATATCGGTATTCCAATGTTAGCGGCCTTATCTGTAACCCATGGGTTTTTACCACCTCATCCCTCGCCCACAGCTTTGGTTAATCTTTTTGATGCCAATTTAAGTACAACTCTTATCTACGGATTTATAGTTTCTATTCCCTGTATGGTAATTGCGGGACCGCTTTTTGCAAAAACGTTGAAAAAAATTGAAGCAAAGCCTTTAGATATTTTCATTCCTAAGGATGACCCAAATAGAGAATTACCGAGTGGTATCAATTGTTTCTTAACAGCCTTATTGCCTGTTTTTTTATTGGCAGGTTCGTCACTAGCACCTTATTTATCGTTTGGAAACCCTTTCCTTGAAGGCCTTTTTGCATTTTTGGCAGACCCTGTTGTTGTAATGATTATTTCATTATTGATTGCTACATACACCCTTGGTCTCAGACAAAAAATGAAAATAAAAACCATTATGGATGGTTACGGTGATGCTGTAAAAGACATCGCCATGATTCTTTTAATTGTAGCAGGAGCCGGTGCTCTTAAACAAGTATTTATTGATAGTGGCGTGAGTAACGATATCGCCAATTTATTGGGTGGCTGGGACGTAAACCCGTTACTGTTAGGGTTTATAATGGCAACTATTATTAGGGTGTGCTTAGGCTCTGCAACCGTTGCAGGCTTAACCACAGCAGGTATTATTGCCCCATTAATTGCCGTTACAGGTGCTAACTCAAACTTGATGGTGCTTGCCATTGGAGCAGGAAGTTTAATGTTTTCGCACGTAAACGATTCTGGTTTTTGGATGTACAAAGAGTATTTTAACTTAAGTTTAAAAGACACTTTTAAATCGTGGACCGTTATGGAAACCATCGTTGGTGTGGTAGGTATCATGATGGTTTTATTATTAGACGTATTTATCTAAAAACAGTTTACAATGCATCATAAACCTTATTTAATGGAACAAACCATGAGATGGTATGGATCAAACGACCCTGTAAGTTTAAAAGACATCAAACAAGCAGGTTGTACGGGTATTGTAACCGCTTTGCACCACATACCTAATGGTGACATTTGGACAAAAGAAGCCATTTTAGAAAGAAAACAGGTTATAGAAGCAGTTGGTATAACTTGGTCTGTAGTAGAAAGTGTTCCTGTGCATGAAAATATAAAAACGCAAACGGGTAATTATAAAACCTATATAGAAAACTATAAACAATCGTTACAGAATTTAGCAGATTCTGGCGTTTTTAATGTTACTTATAATTTTATGCCTGTTTTAGATTGGACGCGAACAGATTTAAAATTTGAATTTCGTGATGGGTCTTTAGCATTGCGCTTCGACCTCATAGCTTTAATCACTTTTGATGTTTATATTTTGAAACGCCCAAATGCTGAAAAAGACTATTCTGAAAAACAACTAAGTATTGCCAAAACATATTTTGATGGTTTATCAGATGATGAAAAGCTTACGTTACAAAAAAACATCATTGCAGGATTGCCAGGTAGTGAAGAAAGTTTTACACTTCAGCAATTCCAAAAACATTTAGACACATACCAAGATATTGATGCCAATACCTTACGAAAAAATCTTATTTTCTTTTTAAATGAAATATGCCCTGTAGCAGATAAAGCAGGATTAATACTATCAATTCATCCAGATGACCCACCATTTGGTATTTTAGGATTACCACGTGTGGTAAGCACCCAAAGTGATTTTGATGCTATATTTACAGCAGTTCCGAATACATCCAATGGACTGTGTTTTTGTACAGGTTCGTTGGGGGCCAGAGCAGATAATGAACTACTTTCCATTTTAAGTGCTTTTTCCGAGAGAGTGAATTTTTTACACCTAAGAAATGTAAAACGGGATACTGAAACCAGTTTTTACGAATCTGACCATTTAGATGGCGATATACCTATGGTTGAAGTCGTTCGTAAAATCGCTGAAATTTCAAAAGAAAGACAAGTAAGCATTCCTGTACGTCCAGACCACGGACATCAAATGCTAGACGATTTAAGCAAAACCACCAACCCAGGCTATTCAGCTATTGGAAGGCTAAGAGGAATTGCTGAACTGCGAGGTTTGGAATTGGGTATTGCAAGCACACTTTAAAAATCTACAAACGATATGTGTAAAACAAATTGTATAAAACTGGCGATTTTAGCATTACTTATCTATTTTATTAGCTGTAAAAATGCTTCCGAAGAAAAGTCACTACAACCCAACGTGCTCATCATTCAAGTAGATGACATGGGATACGATGATTTATCCTTACATGGAAATCCTCATTTAGAAACACCAAACCTTGATATGCTAGGAAATGAATCCGTTCAATTTGAACAATTCCACTTGCAAAATGTTTGTGCACCTTCAAGAGCAGCTTTATTAACAGGGCGAAACTATTTAAGAACAGGTGTAACATCGGTACATGCAGGTCGTGATTTTATGAATTTAGACGAAACCACCATAGCTGAAATATTTCAAAATAATGGCTATAATACAGGTATGTGGGGCAAATGGCGTTCTGGAAAAACAGATGGCTATTTTCCTTGGGACAGAGGTTTTGATGAAGCTTATTACGCCTGTCTTTACAATTACTGGAACAACACAGGTTTATTAAACGGAAAGCACACACGAACTGAAGGGTTTACAACTGATGCGCTTACAGATATGGCTATCGATTTTGTAACAAGAGAAAGAAACAAGCCTTTCTTTGCTTATATGTCTCATTTGGCGCCACATAATCCATGGCGTGCTCCAGAATCTTACATTAAAAAATATGAAGACAAAGGATTATCAAAACCCATGGCAACACTTTATGGCATGATTGATAACCTAGACCATAATATTGGTAGATTATTAAATACTTTGGATAAAAAAGGGTTAACAGATAACACCATTATAGTCTTTATGAGCGATAATGGCCCTTGGATAAGAAGTTACCGATTTGGATTGACCGATAAGGAATGGCAACTACGAAACCCATCAGGATTTCGAGGAAATAAAGGCGAAAATTGGCAAAATGGGATAAAATCGACGCTTTTTATAAAGTGGAAAAACCAATTGAATCCACAAAAAATGAATCACCTCACAAAGATTGAAGATATCTTGCCTTCATTGGCAGGTATGTGCTAATTAGAATTACCCGAATCATTGGCACTAGATGGTACTAATATTTCACCCATATTTGATGGTGAAGACGTTACTGAAAATCTGATATTTTTTGCAAATCATAGCCCCAAAGGCACTTCAACAGAAAACATCTCAGATGCTATGGTAACCGCAAGTACGCCATTGACAAAAGATTTTAAAGCGACCTTCCATTTTAAAGACCAAGGTTTGGCTATCCGCAAAGGCGATTTCAAATACATTCAAAACCAAGGACGTGTTAGACAAGGGCTTTACAATGTTATTAACGACCCAAAAGAACTACATAATTTAATCGACAGTTTACCTGAAAAAACAACAAATTTACAAAATGAATTAAAGGCATGGTATCAAGGTATTCTTCAAGCTAATTCGTTTAACATGCCAGAACTTCAAATAGGGTTTAAGGGTAGAACATTTACTCAAATTTATGGGGCATCACCCAGTTCTATTTCAAACAGTTTAGTCAACAAAAACCATAACTTACAAGGGTGGAATAAAGCATCAGATAGTGCTGTTTATAAAATTAAAGTACACACTCCAGGAAAATACAAGGTGTTTTTAGTCAATAAAATACCCGACCATAACGAAGTACAATTTTCGGTTTCAACAGAAAAAAACAGTATTTCTAATGCATTAACAGATAGTGGCAATAGAAACTTTGAAACGCTTTTAGAAGGCGAAAGTGCATATTGGCAAGACTTTGACAAGCCTGAAACTTTTAAAAAGGACATCATTAAATCTGAAATTGGCGTGCTACAATTGACTGAATCTGATAGTCTTTTATATGTAAGTCCGAAACAAATTCAACAGAATACACATCAAGAACGACAGCTTATTGCGATACAGCTTTATAGGATGGAATAAGTTTACTTGAACAAAAAACTTTATAGAGGTCAGTAGCTAGTTACTTATAATTTGGTTCTGATATATTTTGTCTTCATTGACCATTTTTGTGATAAGGTTGTTGCCAAGACCGTACGGACACGACAGGCTCATTTTACCGCGTCGATGATAGCCTTTGCCAAACTCGTGCTGTTGAAAATAAGGAACAACAAAAACCATTACGCCAGGAAAAGTCAAATTTGGCTGGCCACCACTAAAAACAGCATGGGAAGAATTAGATAGGTTATCAACACCTAAAATCAATTTCAACATAATTGCTGCGCAACATCAGTTAGGTATTTATATACTGACCTCTAAAAAGTTTTATAAATTGATATATTTCGTCAAGTAAATTATTCAATTAAAAATTTATAGATGCATACCGAATAATATTCCTCACCGGGATCTAGCCGTGTGGAAGGAAAGTCAGGTTTGTTTGGACTATCAGGGAAGTGCTGGGTTTCTAAGCAGAAAGCCGAACGATAATTGTAAGTTTTGTTTTTTTTACCTATGATAGAGCCATCCAAAAAGTTGCCTCCGTAAAACTGCAAGCCGGGTTCGTTGGTAAACACCTCCATTGTGCGACCAGAAACCGGTTCCTTAACTCTTGCGGCCAATGTAAGTTCTTCATTACTTTGATCTAGTACAAAATTGTGGTCATAACCATAACCGTATGTCATTTGTTCATTTTCCTCATTGACCAGTGCTCCAATGGCAATGGCTTTTCTAAAATCAAAAGGTGTGCCTTCAACACTCGCAAGCTCTCCTGTAGGTATTAAGCCATCATCAATTGGAGTATAGCGGGAAGCATTGATTTGAAGTAGGTGGTCATTAATTGTGCCATTTCCTGCTCCATGAAAGTTAAAAAAAGAATGATGTGTTAGGTTAACGACTGTAGGTGCATCGGTAGTGGCCCAGTATTCTATTTTAAGCTCATTTTTATTAGTAAGTTGATACTGTACTTTTATCTGCAAATTTCCTGGATAACCTTCTTCCATATCTTTAGATAGGTAATATAATTCAAGGTTTTGATCATCAATTTGATTGGCATCCCAAATTATGGCATCATAGCCGATATTACCGCCATGTAAATGATTAATTCCGTTATTGGTTGCAAGTTTATATTCTAAGCTATCGAGCGTAAATTTTCCTGCCCCAATTCTATTACCATAACGACCTATTAAGGCTCCGAAATACTTTTCTTTAGCAGTTAAAAAACCATCAATATCAGGATAGCCCAAAACTATGTCATCATAATTTCCTACCTTATCAGCTACCCAAAGAGACACTACCTTACCACCAAAATTAGTTATTTCTGTTATGGTTCCTTTACTGTTTTTCAAAGTGAAAAGGTTAATTTCTTTACCCTTAAGCGTTTTGGAGAAGTTTGTTTTATCCAACAAGGTAGGTTGCCTAAGATCTGTTTTTTGTTTACAACACATAATCCCGGTTAAGATTACGATACTTATTAAAATTCTTAACATAATTTTTATTATTAGAATCGGTTAAAGAAAAATTTATCGGATTATTTTGCTTTATACAAGCTAAAAACTCTTTAAGCATAATAAATACTTTAAGAATGATTGATTCCATAAATTACTATTGCACTTTTGTTTGTTTTCAAAACCATTTTTCGAATCAATAGTTATTTAAAAGGCAACCGTTAAGGGGTTCTAGTGTTATACTAAGCACGTTTCCCTGCTCCTTGCTAGTTTTATTTGCTCCGTTCATTGCTTTAATGATAAACTTTATTTTTTCTAAAGTTCCTTTCTGGTAGTGCCCTTAATCTTTCGGCGGCTTGTTCTGCGGTAATATCCCTTTGAGGGTTTGCGAACATTTCATAACCAACCATAAATTTCTTTATTGTGGCAGATCTTAATAAAGGAGGATAAAAAGACATATGAAAATGCCACTCATGATGTGCGGAGCCATTTGTCGGCTGCTGATGAATACCCATTGAATATGGAAATGAGGTCTCAAAAAGATTATCGAGTTTTGTAGTCACAAATTTTATCATCTTGGCAAAACTGGTTTTTTCATGAGCGTTGATCTTACCAATGTGCTGTAAATGTCTTTTTGGAGCTATCATTACTTCATAGGGCCATATGGCCCAATATGGGACCAAAGCAACAAAATATTCATCTTCAAATATGATACGCTCTCCATTTTTTATTTCTTGTTTCAAATAATCCCCAATAAGGCTTTGTTTGTTCTTGTTCCAATAGTTCAATTGTTGTGATGATTTTTTTTGAACTTCCTTAGGAACTGAGTGCTGTGCCCAAATTTGACCATGCGGATGTGGGTTGCTGCAACCCATTATAGCTCCTTTATTTTCGAATATTTGTACATGATTAATTTCTTTTCTGTCACCTAATTCTTGATATTCGTTCTGCCAAATAGAAATTAATTGCGCTATCTTATCTATCTGCATTAATGGTAGGGTTAACGAATGGTTAGGAGAAAAACAAACCACTCTACAAATACCGCTTTCGCCTTTGGCTTTTAAAAGACCATCAACAACCTCAGTATTGGGTGTATCTTCAAGTAGCGCGGAATAGTCGTTGACAAAAGTGTATACCGAATCGTATTTTGGATTTGTAACACCACTGGCCCTTGTATTGCCAGGGCACAAATAACATTTAGCATCATAAGTAGGTTGGTTTTCTAAAGCAATCTTCTCTTGCTTTCCTTGCCATGGTCTTTTGGTTCGATGTGGAGATACCAATACCCACTCCCCTGTCAAAATATTATATCTTTTATGCGGATGCTCGTTTAGATTCATTATTCCATTTTCATAATTGATGTTCCTTTACTTGGTACTGTTTGAAAGTAGGATAGTTTAATGTTGAACTCCTCCTCATAAGCAACGGACAGTTGCCTTACAAAGGCATCTATTTTATCATTATGAATAATGTTTATTGTGCATCCTCCAAATCCTCCGCCCATCATACGTGCTCCCAAAACATCATTTTCATCTTTCGAAAAATTCACTAAAAAGTCTAGTTCCGGACAACTTACATCGTACTTTGTACTAAGTCCTTCATGAGTTTGGTACATTAATCTTCCTAACTGGGTCAAATCATTTTTGTTCAATGCTTCAACCGCCTGTAGAACCCTTGCGTTCTCCTCGACCACATATGAACACCTATTGTATAAAGTTTTTCCAAGAAGTTTTTTAGAAGCATCAAGCATGTCCATGGTCACATTTCTAAATGATTTTTCGATGCCCAACTTCTTATGAACAATGGCTAGTCCATCTTCACATTGTTTTCTTCTTACATTGTATTCTCCCGTAGCTAGGTTATGCGATACATTAGTGTTGATTAAGAGTAATCTATACGGTTCAATTTGGACAGGAATATATTTAAAACCCAATGACGTACAATCTAAAAACATCAAATGACGCTCTTTTCCCATAACTGATGCAAATTGATCCATAATACCGCATTTGGTACCTACAAAATTGTGCTCGGCGCGTTGGCTTAGTTTAATCAATTGCCACTTATCCAATCCTAAATTGAATAGTTCATTAAGTCCAAAAGCCAATCCACACTCCAAAGCGGCAGAAGAGCTCACCCCAGAACCAACAGGAACTTTACTTTCAATCTCACAGTCAAACCCCTTTAAATTATCACTTATCTGACTAATTTCACTAAGAACGCCCAGTACATAATTATGCCAACCTTCAGTACCTTGACCCAAGGCATTAAGATTAGCTACTAAAATACTATCGAAACCACGACTTTTAATTGTGCAACGATTATTTGAGCCATTTGCCTTTAAAGAGAGGTAAATACATTTATCTATTGCAGCGGGCAAAACAAAACCGTCATTATAATCAACATGTTCTCCCAGCAAATTTATCCTACCTGGTGAAGCAACTTTTATTTCTTTTTCCATTTTCATTTTATAAATCTTCATGCTGCTCAATCACAACAAAATCATAATAACAAATCATCTTCTTGAAAATCAGTAACTAAAAACAGTTTTATTCTTAGCTAATTTTTGAAGCCTGCTATTGCCTTATGCGCATTGATTACTTATGATTAGCCTTATTACTGTAATGTTATATTCTACGGTAGAGGATGGAACCTACCACTTTTGGGCTGTTTCCCATGAATGGATAACTTTATCATACAATTTATCCATTCATTTATTGAGGCTTAGGAAACACTTGAATACGATTAAATTCAACAAGCATTTTCGCTTTTAATTCTTCTACTTTTTCTGGATAATTTTCACTTAAGTCTTTGGTTTCCGAGCGGTCTGTCACCACATTGTACAGTTCAAATTTTGCCTCTTCATTGAAGCCATTTTCATCTATGGAATCGTCTTGTTTAGACACCAATTTCCAATCACCCACGCGTATGGCAGGGTGACGTTCATGTTCAAAAGTCAACAAGCGCTCTGGGTCTGTTTCTTTTGCCAGAGTTTTAAGCAGACTCACCCCTTCCATAAGAGTGATGTCATTACCATTATAAACTTTTGGATATTCTGCTTCGGCTACATCTACACAGGTCGCCATGATATCTACAAAATGGGTGTACCTGTCTGTAAACAATTGCTTTTCTTTTATCCTTTCCGGCCAGTGCATGATGAGCGGAGAGCTTATACCTGCTTCATGGGTAAACATTTTGTACATGGAAAAGGGAGTGTTGCCCACATTGGCCCAACCCGACCCGTAACTGAATAGGGGACCATCGGGTCCTCCCAATAATTCCAAACTATCTCCGGTGTGCAATACATTGGGGAATCCTGGGGTATAGCCCCCTACCCTGGCATCATAGTCTGGATATTCAAACCCAAAAGAGTCCCATTCACCACAAGAACCATTGTCGCTCATAAAAAGAATCAGGGTATTATCCAATTCACCATCTTTTCGAAGCTGTTCTATAACCCTACCGATGTTTTGGTCCATATTATCTATCATGCCAGCATAAACGGCCATTCTTCTGGCCAGGTCTTCCTGTCGGTCTTCGTCCAACTCGATCCAAGCAGGGTTGTGAAGGCCATCTCCCGGAACACCATGTTTTTGTCCTTCTTCAGGGATTATCATTGGGCTTCTAGGTGATAGCTCAGTATCTGCACTTATCACTCCCAGTTTCTTCATACGTTCCAATCGCTGCGTCCGAATGGAATCCCAACCTATTTTGTAGACTTCCTTATATTTTTCAATGTCCGCCGTAGGGGCCTGTAAGGGGAAGTGTGGTGCCTGATAAGCCAGATACATAAACCAGGGCTTTTCAGGAGTTTCTTTTCCAAGGTTCAAAAAATCCAGTGCATGGTCAGTAATGGCATTTGTAGCGAAAAACTCACCTTCCTTGTATTCACGTTTTTCCCTGCCTTCGGGCAAGCGCTCCATCCATTTTTCTTCCCAACTGTCCACGCCGTAGCTTTCCGTAAAACCATAAAATTCTTCAAATCCACGTTCGGTAGGTCCGGGCTTGCCAACATGCCATTTACCTGCGCTAAAGGTTCGGTAACCTGCTGGTTTCAATACTTCTGCCAAGGTCACGGTATTCGATTTTAATCTCCCCGCATAACCCGGCAATCCCTTATCCGCCCCCACAAAATCACCAATTCCTGATTGATGTGGAAAAAGACCCGTAAGCAAAGAAGCCCTACTAGGGCAACACCTTGCCGAATTATAGAGCTGCGTAAATTGAACTCCGTTATTGGCTAAACCATCTAAGTTGGGGGTCTGGATTTCTCCGCCATAGCTCCCTAAATCAGAGTAGCCTAAGTCGTCAGCGAGTATTATTAGAATGTTGGGTCTTTCCTTAACTACTGGTTTATGTTTTTTTTCAACGCACGAAAAACAAGATGTAAATAGCAAACAACTGATTACAAGATTTTTTTTATGGTTATACGATTGGGTTATTGATCTCATTGAGTAGTACTGTTGAATTGATTGGTGCTGTTTTTTAAGCTATAACCTTAAGGCAGCTTTTTTTTAGAATAGGCGCAAGTATTTAATTAAATGCGCCTATTTCCAAACTAAAAACTAAACTAATTATCATCTATAACCCGTCAAAGATCTAATCAAATCTATCTCTTTTGGGTCATAAGGGGTCCCATCTTTTCTCAAGATATCATGGTGCCATACTTTAGGCTCTTCGGTGAACTTTTCTTGCCATGATTTCCAAGGGTATATCGTATTGGTCTTACCCGCGACAAAGCCCCAGTTTATCGCTCCGATATTTTCTTCTTTAAGAATGGTCATCACCGTCTCGAAAGTATTGTTTTCTCCCCTGGCCATATATTCGGTACAAATAATAGGCCTTCCATATTTTTTTAGCTCTGTAATTTTCTTTCGAACCACATCCATATCCTTGTCATAGGTGTGAAAAGTAATGATGTCAGAGTTTTCGACCATAACCCTGTCAACGACAGGCAGTTTTTCTGGCGTGCCCCAATTGTTGATATCTCCCCACCATATTCCTATGGTTAGGGGCTGAGACGGATTCACTTCCCTGGCCCATTTAAAAGCATTTTTCACCAGCCTTAAACTGTACATTGGCTTAACATCTACTGGTAATTCCGTTTTGTTAACGGATCCACTACCATACCAATTGGTATTCTCTTGGGTTGGTTCATTATATAGATCCCATGCCACAATTCTATTATCGTTTTTGAAAGCTTTTAGCAAACCTTTTACATAGCCTTCCAACAAGGAATCCTTTGATGGGTCTTGAAGGTATTCTTTTCCCGGTGCCTGCAACCATCCAGAATTGTGCCTATGGGGCACTGGCTCCGGCTGTTTGCCAAGTTTTGGCTCAGGGTTCCATACATCGTCGAAGAGTACGAACATAATTTTAATATCATATTTGTCAGCAACTTCAAGAAATTGGTCTATCCTATCTATGAAATCACATGAATTTTGTTGCCATAAAAGATTATGAAGGTATACCCTATGAAGATTGAAACCCAAGTCTGCAGACCATTCCATTTCTCTATCAATAGTCTCTAAATCGAAGGTATCGGCCTGCCACATTTCTAACTGGTTAATTGCCGTACTAGGGTTAAAGTTAGCACCGGCAAACCAATCATGGCCATTATACCATTTGTTGGCCTTTTCCGCACTCCATTTGCCTTCATATATCTCTTGAGCAAAAGTGGTTTGAACTGCGAAAAAGACTATGATCAGTAAGTTAATTTTTATTTTAATATTCATGCTCCGGTAAAATTTATTTATTATTTGATTGCTAAAAATGACACCTAACGATAATCGTTCCTAGTATTCAAAATAGCTTAGCTTAAAAAAGAGGTGTCTCAAGATTCTATGGATATATTTGAAAGCCAAAAACTCCTACTCATAGTCTTATATGCAATCAATGGTTTCTTAATCAAATTTTATTATTTGACTCTATTTTTCATTCAAATCAAAACAGTCATCGCTTTTTTCCATAATGCATGTGATAGCCTCATAAACAAAAATGGCATTTTATAGAAAGGAGACATAACCAGTTTCAATTAAGTACCCGTACGGTGATTAATTGCAGCATTACTTTCTTAGAAAAGAGCAGCTCGCCGAAGGACTGCTCTTTTCTTTAAAATTGAAAGTTTGTGCTATTTTAGGTCTACTGCATTGGTGGTTGAGGAGCAGGACCGTCTGTGAGTGAAATTAAATCAACACGTAATGCATAGTCTTGTGCGGGCAACCTTGTTATAAAATCATCTGGACCTAAAGCAGAATCAACCGTGGCACCAATATCTTTTGGAATCACAAAGAATTTAATCTGGTTATGCGTTGCATCTAAATTGGGCACTCCAGTTGGCTGATCTGGTATGAAAGGACAACAAACTAGCTGTGAGTCATCTGCAATCATTTCAGCAATGCTAAGCGAGTAAAGTTTCCATTCATTATCGGTTGAAGGAAAATCAATTATGTGCTCATATATCCACTGATCATTTCTATCGTCGTTTATCGTTTGGAACATAATACCCAATCCTGCCTGTGCAGTCCCAGTATTTACCCAAAAGTTTAGGTGTGGATCTGTTAAATCAGTAAAATCAATAGTTGCATCAGTATTATTATCAGGATCATCATCCCATGATGATGGCCAATACTTAAAATCATGGAAATTTCGTGCATCAGTTGTCTCATTTCCATCAGCATCTAATACAGACTCAGAAGCAGGACTGATCAATCTCAAATAGTTATTCCCCTCAAAAGCCGGTATATCTGTGGCATCGTTACGTCCCATTCTTCCAGAAGGGCTGAAAAAGTCCTCTGTAAAAACTTTAGCTATTTCACCATCTACATCTTCAAAATCTATGATTACCCCTAAACCATTGAGGTCCATCGGATCAAAAGGTTCTGGTTCTGGTTCTGGTTCTGGCGTTTGACAATTAGCGTCATTAGGATTTTCTGCACAAAAACAATCGGCATTTGCTACAGTAAAAACTGGGCATGTGCTTGCAACTGGATCCGGGTCGGCAGGGGAATCATCATCCCCGCTGCAAGAATTTAGCGTTAACATAGCTCCTATAGCTAGCACGCAAATTGATAAAAACAAATTTTTAATGTTCATAATTTTAATCATTTAAAAAAGTTAATAAAAGGTTTAGTTATTATATTCAAATCACATTTAATTAATGTTCCTTTTGAGGGCTAGTATCCTCTATTTTGTTCAATTCCCCATCCGATGGCATCTTGTGAAGGAATCGGAAATACAGGTACCGGGTTGACATATACTTCGTCATCCGCAAGGGTATGGGCCTCTATATTAGCCCCTGTTTGATATAAGTTGTCCATTACACTGATGTACCTACCTGTTCTAACCAAATCCCAAAACCTAAGTTGTTCCATGGCCAATTCCCTTCTTCTTTCATCATAAATAAAATTAAGTAGTGGTTGCCCTGACGCGGGAATATCACTTTCTAAAAGAGGAGCAAATCCTGTAGCAGAAGTTTGGTCGGGTGTAGATGGATCGAAACCAATAGGAAATGTGCTTGCACTCGCACGTGCTCTAATCTCAATCAGCCTTTCTCTAGCTTGTGCAAATTGTGATTCATGATAAGCAGCCTCGGCATTCATAAGCAATATATCTGCATATCTAAACTTCATAATGTTACCTGGGGAAGCTTTATCATCTCCTCCACTCCAAATGGCCGGATCCATTATTTCTTTTCTAGGATAGTACCCTGTGTTATTCCTTACACTTTCTTCCATCTGTACACCATACGCATATTCTCCAATAGCTAATGCCACAGAAGGTCTTCTAGGGTCGTTAGAAGTATAGGCATCTACCAGATTTTGATTTGGTATATTGAAACCCCAACCTCCCATAAATTGTGGGCTCTGAGTTAATGTCCATTGACTTCCTGTATACGGACCTCTCTGTCTCCAATCACTTCCAGCGATTGCTTGAACTTCAAAAATTGATTCTATACCATTTTCATGGTCTACTTCATGAATAAGTGCATAATTAGGTTCTAAGCCATAAGAACCATACTCCTGAGCAATAAAGCTATCAGTAACATCCAATAGGTCTTGCCAAGTATACGATTGTGCATTAACAGTGCCCAATTGATACAAAATAGACCTTGCTAAATATGCTGCTGCGGATCCTTTATTGGCTCTCCCCAATTCTCTTACGCCTTTTAAAGGAAGGTTTTCTATTGCAAATCTTAAATCAGAATCAATTAGGGTATAAACATCACCTAGTTTTGCCTTTGTAAAATTACGTTCCGTTATTAAGTCTTGATTTAATGGCTCTTGAAACAAAGGAACGGGTCCAAAGATTTTAACAAGTGTAGAATAGCTGTAAGCTCTAAGAAAATGAGCCTCTCCCTGTAATTCTAAATTTAGCTCTTCAGAAATAGTAGCTTCTGGGCCTGTAAGCAGTTCAAGTGCTTCATTTGCTCGTGAGATAACAACCCAATGCTTAGCCCACAAGGCTCCTATATTGGCATTACCACCATTTGAAGTAAAATCTTTTAAAAAGGTAACGCCTGGCTGATCTCCACTTGTTGATCCTTTTTCTGCATCATCCGTCGCCGTGTCCCCAAACCAAAACTCATAAGCATGACTGGTAACCCTAAAGGAAGATTCTCCCCAGCCAATAGGATCATAAACACCATTTACCACTTCTCTTGCCGTAGTCTCATCTTTAACCAAAACAACACCTGAGACCTCAGTTTCCGGAAGTTCCTCCAAGACGTCTTCACACCCACATAGAGGTCCAATGACCAGAAGCAAAACAAATCCTTTAGTCAAATTAAACATTTTTGATACGGTTATCAATACCTTCATTTTATGTAATATTTTCATTGCAATTAAGATTTTAAAACCCAATATTCAACCCAACACTGAATGTCCTTGCCTGAGGGTAGTTTCCAAAATCAACTCCAACAGAGAAGGGATCGGGACCTTGGCCAATTTCCGGATCAAGTCCATTATAACCTGTTATTGTCAATAGATTATCTACTGAAACATAAAACCTCACATCTAATTCTCTATCTTTATTAATCTTCCATTCCGGGCTGTAGCCCAACTGTACATTTCTAACCCTTAAATAAGAACCATCTTTGATGTACAAATCACTGTACCAATCATTTTGTGTGACCTGAGAGGTAAGACGAGGTTGTGAATTGGATGGATTATCAGGTGTCCATCTTCTTAGCCTATCTGTTGTTAAATTGTTAAATTGCGCAGACGAACCATTGATGTAATAATCAAAAACATTTGCTATTTCATTCCCGTGAACTCCCGCTAAAGAAAATGAAAAGTCAAAAGCTTTATAATAAGCGGAAAAACTTAGTCCGTACGTAAAATCTGGAATGGCACTGCCAAGGTTAACAGCATCGTCTGTAGTTATAGAACCATTACTATCCGCATCAAGGTATTTTACATCACCTGGACGGGCTCTTTTTTGAATTTTAGCTTGTTCTGAAGATTGTCCGTTCAATGCTGGATCATCAGAGACTATTGTACCCACATAGTCACCTCCCACGTTGCCAAGAACATTTCCGTCTTCATCAATTGGCATATTTGCACTATTAACAGCACGATAGGAATCAATTTCTTCTTGTGTTTGAAAAATACCTAAACTCTGTAATCCGAAGAATGAAGCAAACTCTTCGCCCACAACGGTCCTTGTTGCTGGAATTTGTGTTTTACCATCGCCTATTGCTCCATCAATGCGCTCACCACCTCCTATATCTGTTACTTCATTATTTATAAAAGATATATTGCCATTAATGCTGAAACTAAAATCTCCAAAAGTATGACGATACCCTACAGAAAATTCTGTTCCCCAGTTTCTCATGGACGCTGCATTTGTAGTAGCTCCTTGAACACCTGAAAATATTGGAACAGGTGCAAACTGTGTATCTACCAAAAGATCGTCCGTAACCTTGTTAAAATACTCCGCTGTTAGTGTTAATCTGTTACTGAACATTGTGGCATCGATACCAAAATTGGTGCTTTTAGATGATTCCCACGATATATCCCTAGCGGGTAGAAAAACCGCAGAAAAACCGTTTGATGCGGTTTGATTGTCCAAGGCATAAAAGGCCTCATTGGTCAGTATGGAAAGAAAAGTGTAAGGTTGTATAGGAGCTTGATTACCAATAATACCATAGCCCCCTCTTAGCTTAAGGCGTGTAATGACATCTGTTTCAGGAAAAAACGATTCTTTATCTACATTCCAGCCAAGTGAGACGGCACCAAAATCACCCCCTCTAGATCCTTTTGGGAATTTACTGGAATAATCCCTCCTGTATGATCCCGTAATAAGGTATTTATTATCGTAAGAATATACCACTCTCCCTAAAAAGGAAAGCAAGTTGTAATCTCTAACCTGTGGAGCCCGGGCATCAAAAGGTGCGTCTGGATCAGTTAAATCCGTCCATGTTGCCGTAGTATTCGATTGAAAAGTTTCAAACCCCAATACCGTATTGAAAGAATGCTTCCCAAAACCTTTATTGTATGATATTGTATTCGTGTTTTGAATATTATTAATATCCAACACTCCAGATATCAAACGAGACTCCGTAGATGACTCATTGGGCGAAATCTGCGGCAATCCTGTCATAGGATCAATAATCTTGCTGGTAACTACAGTTACAGGTTCTGTTTTATCAAGATTTGTAGATTTGTTATCATCGAAAACTACCGAAGATTTAACCGTTAAGCCCTTGATCAATTCATAAGACAACTCTATTATTGGCTGTACACGTATAGATGAAATTGTATTATTATCCTGTAATTGCACTGCTAAAGCTGGATTACCTAAATCAGTTAATCCTGTTCTATCAAAGTTTCCAGTAATAGGATCTCTAACAGGATTAATAGGGTCTTTTCTTAGCCCAGCACCTATGGGACTGGTGTAAGGGTCTGCTTGAAAATTCACAAAATCATTCTTTGTATATTTTACACCCGCTTTTATTTTCAACCCTTCCACGGGAGACACTTGAAGCTCGGCGTTTGCCTGCTTACGCTGTTGATTTGTATTTTTAATAATCCCTTCTTGATTAAAGAACGTGCCTCCTAGTTTGTAGTTAAATGCCCCTGAATTACCTCGAATCGAGGTATTTACACTATAAACACTGGCCCATCTGAATATTTCATCTTGCCAATCCGTACCTCTTGCCACACCGCTCTCGGCCTCACTGAGCCAAGCTTCCAAATCACTTGTGGGCTGAACTACGATGGATTCCCTGTACAACTCTGCATACTGCGACGCATTTAACATGTCCAGTCTATTCCATGCTTGCTGAACACCTCCATAAGCATTTACCTCAACCTCAAACGCATCTTTTACGGTAACCCCTTTAGTGGTAACGAGGATAACACCGTTAGAACCTCTAGATCCATATATAGCAGTGGCCGAAGCATCTTTGAGTACTTCAATTGACAGGATATCATTAGGGGAAATATTGTCTATATTGTCAGTAAGAACCCCATCAACCACATATAACGGGTCCGAGTTGTTAAAAGAACCAACCCCCCTAATCCTAACTGAGGAATTTTGTCCCGGGGCACCACTTGCGGAAGTAACCTGAACACCAGCCGCCGCTCCTTGCAAGCTTTGTTTAACATCTACAGACGCATACTTTTGTATCTGTTTCGTATCTACCGATATCACAGAACCAGTAAGGTCACTCTTATTGACCGTTCCATAACCGATTATCACAACTTCATCCAGTGCCTGAGTATCTTCTTGCATGGTAACGTTCAAAACCGTGCTTCCATTGATCGGCAGTTCTTGGGGCCTATAACCCAAATAACTAAAGACCAATACACCTTGAGGGGGAACATTGTTCAAGGTATAATTGCCATCAAAATCAGTTAGGGTTCCTATGGAAGTTCCTTTAACGATAATCGCAACTCCCGGAAAAGACATTCCATCAGCTTCTATGGTAACAGTTCCACCAACAGTTATTTCCTGGGCATTTGTGGAAACCATTATCAACAAAAAAAACATAAGGCCTACAAGCCCATATCCTTTCAAATACTTCCTTTTATCGTTTTTCATATAGCCTATTAATACCTGTACATTCTATTTATATGGACTCTTAATCCGTAACTGAGGGAATCCCTATAAAAACATGAAAGAGCATACCACACAGGTGCTGGTATTTTTCAGATTTTGAGCAGTGAATATGCAAATTTGATTCCTCAATGAACATCTAGAATGTGTCAATTATGCATCAATACATATCAATGCTCGTTTTCTATTCTCAACAGGGTTTTTTTGACACATTTTGATGTGAAATGAGACAAAAACGCTATTGCGTTAATTATCTTTAGAAGTAACTTTATAAAAGTGGAAAAAAACTATGTAGGTGTTCTATTGTTGGTCTGTATGTGCAAATTGGGTTTTGCGCAGAACTATTATTTTAAGAATTATGGTGTAGAACAAGGACTATCGCACAACACCGTTTATTGTTCGCTTCAAGACCAACAAGGGTTTCTATGGTTTGGTACAAAAAATGGGTTGAGCCGTTTTGATGGAAAGACCTTTAAGGTGTTTGGGAACAACCTTGATAGTGGGCATGGTTTAAAAGGCAATTACATTACTTCAATACATGAATTTGACAATTTAATATGGACAGGTACGGACAAGGGTCTGTTCTCTTATAACTTTAAAAATGAAAGGTTCAATCAGGTCGAGGGAACCGAAAAATTGCTCATTCAAAAAATTGTAAGTGATGCCAACGGAGACCTTTGGTTCATTGCCAACGAAGCCGTGTACAGCTATGACGCCTCAGAACGTAATCTCGAAAAAATTTCACAAGATTTTTTTAGAAATCCAAATGACATTGTTTTTGATAGCACAGGTGATTTATGGGTTTCTTCAAACGGGGCACTTTTTAAAAAAAATCAAAATGAAGCATCTTTTATAAAGTACCCCATTACCTTTTCACCAATAACCACAGGTTCCATAAAAATACAGGATATGATCCTGTTGGATGACCATACCATAGCCATAGGTACGGTTCGAAATGGCGTACTGCTGTTCGACATCAATAGCAAGATCATTACCCGAGCCTTAAAAGACACTAATAAACTTTTTGTAATCCACGATCTTATGCTAAAGGATGGTGAGCTATGGATTGCTTCAGAAACCGGGGTTTTGATGTATAATTTAGAAAATGACCTCAGCACTCATTTGACCAAAGACATTAACAACCCATATTCAATTGCCGACAACGCCATTTATTCATTGACCCTCGACAGAGAGGGAGGGGTTTGGGTAGGATCCTATTTTGGCGGTGTTGATTATTACTCAAAAGCACATAACTATTTTGAAAAACACTTTCCAAATGCCTCTAAAAACTCCATAAGCGGTTTGGCGGTCAGAGAGATCCGTTCCGATAAATACAACCATCTTTGGATTGGCACAGAGGACAATGGCCTGAATAGATATGACAAAAATACGGGAATATTCATCCCGTATGCATCTGATGTACTGTCCCATTATAATATTCATGCACTGCTCATTAGGGGGCGAGAACTTTGGATAGGAAGCTATGAAAATGGAATTGATATTATGGATATTCCGTCCGGAAAAATCAAAAAACATTATGACCTGGTCCAAGAAAGCGAACTTGACGGAAATTTCACCCAAACACTATATGAAACAAAATCAAAACAATTATTTGCCGCAAGCACATACGGGGTGCAACGCTTTAACAATAAGATGGACATCTTTGAAAAGTCGGATTATTTTCCAGAAAAGTACAATTACAGCTCTTTGATTGAAGATACTAAAGGCAATTTATGGGCAGGGTCCAGGAATGGGCTGTACTATTATAATCAGATTACCGATGAAAAAGGATACTTCAAAAATGATGAAAACGATTCCTCAAGTTTGAGTTGTAATATGGTCAACGGCCTTTTTCGCGATAGTAAAGACAATATTTGGATCACTACAGAAAATGGCCTAAACGTATTTGACTACAAAACACATACTTTTAAGGTTCTTAATACGTCTGATGGCTTTCCTAGCAATGTTTTTTATGCCATCGTTGAAGATGATGAACAATCGCTGTGGATAACCACCGCCAACGGCTTGGTGAAATTTAACCCCATTGACAAAGGCATCATTACATATACCAAAGCAAATGGTCTTTTGAGCAATCAATTCAACTATAACTCTGTATACAAAGATCCGGACGGAAGCATTTACATCGGTAGTATCAACGGAATGATAAGCTTTGAACCGAAAGCCTTCGTCAAAAATAATTTTAGCCCTCCGGCAATTATTACATCTCTAAAAATTGAAAACAAAGAGGCTGAAATCGGGGCGAAAAACTCCCCTTTAACCGAATCTATCACCAGCATCGACGAGCTTGAACTCGATTATACGCAATCTACCTTTAGTTTAGACTTTGCCACACTTGGGTATGCCTCACCAGAGACGACCGAATACTGGTACAAAATGGACGGTTTAAGTAACAATTGGATTCCTTTAAAAAATGAAAACCGTGCTTTTTTTACCGAGTTGCCCATTGGCAACTATACTTTCAATGTAAAATCAAAAAACGGTAGTGGTGTGTGGAGCTCAAGTATCACAAGCCTGAAGATAGAAGTGTTGCCCCCTATATGGCTGTCAACCACAGCTTATGTCCTGTATGCCATAATTGGTTTTTCCTCACTGTTCTTTGTCCTTCGCTATTACCATAACCATAACGAACTAAAGAACCAGAGTAGACTACACCAAGTGGAAAACGAAAAAGAAAAAGAGTTGTACGAGGCTAAAATTGATTTTTTTACCAATGTTTCGCATGAAATACGCACACCTTTATCACTGATCAAAAGTCCTTTGGAAAAGATTTTAAAAAAAAATTATCCGGACCCAGAGCTCACGGACAACCTTTCCATTATCAAAAAAAATACCTCAAGGCTCCTAAACCTTGTCAACGAGCTCTTGGATTTTAGAAAAACCGAGATGGAGGTCATGAGCCTTTCTTTTATTCTGGTCAATGTTTCTGGATTAATCAGACGTATTCATGAAAGGTTCAAAAAAGAAATCGAGAACAAGAACATTGATTTTGTTTTTGAAATGGGTACTGAGGACATCTACGCTTATTTGGACGAAGAGGCGGTAAGAAAAATATTGAGCAACCTTATAGGTAATGCCATAAAATATTCTGACAAAAAAATTATTGTGAGTCTTAAAGCAGCAGAGAAGCATTTAGAATTTCGCATACAGAACGATGGTCCCTTGGTGCCAGAAGATTTAAAAGATAAAATTTTCGACCCCTTTTATAGATTGGAAGCGGCCAAGAAGACAAAAGGTACGGGTATAGGTCTATCGCTAGCACTGTCTCTATCAGAAATGCATAATGGAAGTTTGAGCCTGGACACTACTTCAAAGACCATGAATGTTTTTGTGCTAAAATTACCTTTGCACCAAGAAAAGCAAATTCATCTTTATGAAGAAGTGGCAGATCGACAAATCAACATGCCCCTTCAACATAGTTCTGAATCAGACGAAGTGAATGAATCAAAACCTGTGTTACTTCTTGTAGAAGACAATCTTGACCTTTTGGACTTTATGGCAAAAGAACTGGAAACCGTCTACCATATCATAAAATGTGACAACGCTGAAGACGCACTTGCGCAGTTGGATGACCGCAATGTTCATTTAATCGTAAGTGATATAAACATGCCCGGTATGGACGGGTTTTTATTTTGCAACCTCATTAAGACCTCAATAGCCTACAGCCATATTCCCATTATATTGTTAACAGCCAAAACAAATATAGCATCTAAGGTCGAAGGTCTGGAATCAGGAGCCGATGCCTATATTGAAAAACCCTTTTCGATGGATTTTTTAAGGGTGCGTATCCAAAATCTTTTAGAGAACAGAAGGCACATCGTAGAGCATTATACTAGTTCTCCCTTGGCCCACATTCGCAGTATTGCAAGTACAAAAACAGATAAAACATTCATTGAAAAACTTGACAGGATAATTGAAGAGAATATAGAAAATCCTGATTTGAACGTTGAAACTTTGTCTGAAATTATGCACATGAGTCGTTCTACCCTCTATAGAAAAATTGACAGTATATCAAGTTTAAGCCCCAATGAGCTCATTAATATCTCTAGGCTCAAAAAAGCCGCAATATTGTTGACAGAAGATGATTATAGAATTTATGAAGTTGCAGAAATGGTGGGGTATAACTCCGCCACAAGATTTGGGAGAAACTTTCACAAACAGTTCAACATGACACCGAGTGAATATAAATCTAACCAAAACTCCAACCTATAATTTGATTTAGGATTGCTTAAGTTTAATGTACTTTTCAATTAAGAAGCCACACCACTCTAATAAAAGTTACTTTTTTTAGGTTCTTATAGTCCTCAATTATTGATATGCTATTTATCAGAAAGCTGCTAAGCATATGTCATAGTATTAAAAGTAAGACCAATATCATAAAGCTTCAAGTCACTTCCACCCTTGTCTGTCAACACAGTTGCTCGACCATTCAGCTGTTCCGGGTTTATTTGCTAGGCGTTTTCTAGCGATTATCATATCTCCCATTCTTTTAAGGTTATTTCATTTCAGCTCGGGATTTCAATTCGTATTTTGGATTATAATCCCATTTGGCCCCGATGAATTCCTCAAGTTGAGATACATTGATCTTTTTGATACTTCGTCCAAGCTATCTGAGTACTTTTTTGGTAATGTAAAGCTTATCTTCCAAGGCTGTCGTCTGGAGGCCAGGTATTATATTCCATAATGACACAATAATAACTCACTTAACAAAGTCTTCGTAATAGGCTATATTAGATTTCATAACAATATCAATTGGTAAGTAGGTTGATGTATTTATAGGAGTCTTTTTGATTAAAAGGTCATAGAACATCTGAATACCATAATAGGCTTGGGTATAGGGTCTTTGGGAGATTAAAAAATCGATAAGATCTTCTTTTAAATGGATGACATTTTGATCTATTAAATCGTAACCAATCAAAATAGGTTTATCCATTTCACTAAAAACAGGAGCAATTTTATGGATGGCATTGGTGACAAAAACCCCTTGTATATCATGGTTATTTTGCATTATTCTTTTTAATTCGGATGTCATCAAATCTTTGTTCTTGTCAATTGCGTCATATTTGTAAAGGGTTATTCCTTTATCTACAAAAAATTCCCTAAAACCCTCTTCACGTAAATCAAAATGTATGTGGTTGTCATGCGCGCTTACAATTGATACAATAAGAATTGAAGCGTCAAAAGAAATACACTTGCTCACCAATTCAGCTGCCATATAACCACTATCCTTTGAATTTTGTCCAATAAAAGGGAGTTCACGGAGCTCAGGAATTTGAGTGTCGAACAAAACGACAGGCACTTCCCGCCCTTCCATGTGAGATACAAATTCTATGGCCTCATCTTTGAAAACAGGAACCATGAGCACACCATCATGATCTTTTTCTAGAACGCTATTGGATTGATCAATAAACGATTGCTGGCTATTCTGTTGAAAATGATAAAGATCAACGTTAAAACCATAGGGTGTCATATCTTCCATCACATCTTTAAAACCCTTTTCATGCTCCAACCAAAAGGGTATTTCTTCAGAACCTTTCGGAAATAAAACTGCTATATTGAACTCCTTCTTCGATTTCAACCTACTTGCAAGAATATTTGGCTTATACCCCAGTTCCTTGATTGCTTGGAGTATACGTTCACGGGTAGCCTCCGAAACACCGCCTCTATTATTGAGCACCTTGTCTACAGGGCCTGTTGAAACTCCTGCATATTTTGCTATATCCTTAATTCCAATATGATTTTTCTTCTTTTTTAACATTAAATCAATCTGTTTTTTGCAAAAAAATTGTTTTTGAATTCAAATATACATATGTTTGTTTTAAAATAGTGAACGTTCACTATTTTATTTTTACACAAATAGTGAACGTTCACTATTTTAATAGCTGATTATGAAAGTAGGAATAGATAGTTATTGTTACCATCGTTTTTTTGGTGAAGTCTATCCAGGACAAGATGCTCCGGAAAAAACAATTTCACTTGAGGAATTCCTTGATAAGGCCATCGCTCTTAATATTGACGGCTTGTCACTGGAATCTTGCTTTATACCACAATTTGATGATGGTTATTTGGCAAATATTAAAAGAATATTGGACAATGCTGGTTTGGATCGCGTATATGCTTGGGGGCATCCTGATGGATTGGAAGGAGGTACCAATTTAGAGGCTTATGACGAAATGATAGCACATATCGATTATGCAACCAAAATAGGTGCCGATGTTATGCGAGTGGTAGGCAGCAGCCATCTTTTTAGGTTTGAAGCTCATGATCAACGGCTAGACAAGCTAACGGAAATGTTCCGAAGTGCCGTTCAGATAGCAAAAAGAAAAGGAGTTCGCCTTGCTATAGAAAACCATATTGATTTTGATTCTGACGAAGTTTTAAAATTGATAAAAGCTGTTGATTCAGAATATTTTGGCGTCAACTTTGATACAGGGAATTTTCTTCGTGTTTTGGATGATCCCATTCAAGGAATGAAAAAATTGGCGCCATATGTTTTTGCAACACATATAAAAGATTTATTGCCCGTAAAAGAAATTGCCGTAAATGAATGGAACTTTTTCTCTTGCGTACCAACCGGATTAGGAATAATAGACAACTCAAAACTCATTCGACTCCTTAAAGATGCCGATTACAAAGGTTTTCTAGCAGTTGAGATTGATAACTTACATCCTGACTACTCCAACAAAGAAGAAAAAGTTATTGCCGCAAGCATAAAAGAGCTTAAAAAACTAGCCACATTGGTTTCTAAATAATGAATAAAAAAAAGCTAAATATTGGCATCATAGGTTATAACTTTATGGGGAAGGCCCATAGCAACGCATGGAAAAAAGTTTCCAAATTCTTTGACACTTCAGCTGAGCCCGTTTTAAAAGTGGCCTGTGGGCAAAACTTAGAAAATTTAACCAATTTTGCTGATAAATGGGGATGGGAAGAGGTAGAGACAGATTGGAAAAAGCTTATCAAGAGGCCAGATATAGAGATTATAGATATTGCACTACCACCACACCTACATTATGAAATTGCTGTAGCCGCAGCAAAAGCTGGAAAACATATCTTTTGCGAAAAGCCTATTGCCATGAATTTGGAACAGGCCATGGATATGTACGAAAAAAGTGAAGCATGTAATGTAGTGCATTATCTGAACCATAACTATAGAAGGGTGCCTGCAATAGCCCTTGCCAAGCAGATGATAAATAATGGCACGATAGGCAACATATATCATTGGCGATGTGCTTATCAACAAGATTGGATTACCAGCCCTGATTTTCCGCTAACTTGGCAGTTGCAAGCTCAATATGCCAAGGCCGGGCCTCACTGGGATCTTAACTCACACTGTGTGGACCTAGCACATTTTCTAGTGGGTGATATTACGGATGTTACATGCATTACCAAAAACTTTATAGCAGAAAGACCCCTTGCTAAAAAAGGAGGCACACGCAATCTCAAAGCTGAGGTCGGTAGTACTGAAATGGGCAAGGTCACTGTAGAAGATGCCGTATTGATGATGGTCAATTTTAAGAACGGTGCCATCGGCTCATTTGAGGCCACACGATTCGCCAATGGTCGCAAGAACAAATTGTCTTTTGAGATTTACGGCAGTAAGGGGAGCCTAACATTTAATCTAGAGCGGTTAAATGAGTTGCATTACTATTCCCAAGAAGACAAGGATGGCCTAAAGGGGTTCAGAACAATTTCCGTAACCGAAGATAGCCACCCTTATGTAAGCCATTGGTGGCCAGCTGGCCATATAATTGGATACGAACACACTTTTGTACATGCGGCTTCCGATTTCATAGAAGCAGTGGCAAACAATGCCAACATAGAGCCCAATTTCAAAGATGGTGTGGCAATCATTAAGGTGTTAGAAGCAGGATTACGATCATCAATTGAAAAAAGAACGATAGCAATAGACTAGATATTTTTAAGCAAAGGAATCTAAAGCATAGAAAAAATGGAGAATGATTTAAAAGAACAATTTCTAAAAAACGGGTATGTGATTATCGATGCACTCTCAGAAGAAGAGATCAATGATTTCAGAATGGTTATAGACAAGTTGTTGAGTACAAAAGCAGTGAGTGATGATGATACCCCCAAAAGTTCGTCTTTCCAGCATTTAGGGGATGCTTTGGCCGATTTTGGAAAAGAGGCGAGACAATACTATTTTCACCTACTTACCAAACCTGGAACGGAACCAATACACCATGCCTTTTATAACCCTAAAATCTTAAAAGTCGTTGAGCAAATAATAGGCCCTGACCTAATCGTTAACAATGCCTCCATATTGGCAGCCAATGTGGGAACCTCATACACATTGGGTTGGCACAGGGATATCATTCAAATACCGCAAGATGAAATTGATGATTGGTTATTTTCTGCTGAAAGATTTCACAATAGCGTTCAAATCAACTTACCACTTGTGGATGAAAATTCACTCTGGATAGTACCAAAAAGTCATAACAGACCTAATACAGAAGAAGAAAATACAGCTTTTCAAGGGTCTAAACACTATGCGCCAGTTGGTGTGGAAATGCCGGGAGGCGTACCTGTTAAGTTAAAAGCCGGACAGGCCGTGCTTTACAACAACAATTTAATACATAGGGGGTACACGGAAACCATGAAAATCCCTAGAAGGACATTACATATGGGTTACCACAGTAACGCTTTTCCACCTACATGGCATTTTTATTTGCTGAACAGGGATTTGCTCACAGAAGATTATCTAAAAACACTGGATCCGATTATGAAAGCTATGATGGAAAAGTATATCGAATGTCGTGATAGATATCCAAAAATGGAAGATACTTGGAGGGCAAAATATGTTTCGAGCTAAATATTCAATACGATTACAAATTTAATTTAACCGATAACTAACAAAACAATTATGAATCAAAAACGAGAACACAATTGGTTAAAGTCCAAAAAAAATAAATACGTACTGCGTTTTGGACTTCTCACGATACTGATTTGCCTTGGAACACAATCTGTTCAGGCAAATGCAAATTTTTATAATGACAATTTCGAAACAGTACCCCAGTTAACAATCACTGGTACTATTGTTGATAGTAATGGAACTCCACTTCCAGGAGCAGTGGTACTGATTAAAGGTACGACCAACGGTGCTCAAGCTGATTTTGATGGTAATTATACCATTGATGCCAATACCGGGGATACCCTAGTTTTTTCCTATATAGGATATTTAAAAAACGAAGTTGTTGTCGGCAGTGATTCAGTTATTAATATCGCTATGACGGAAGATGCACAGGCACTAGATGAGGTAGTAGTGGTTGCCTATGGCACATCGACCAAAAAGGATTTGACTGGTGCTGTAGCAGTGGTAGGTGCGGAAGAGTTAAATAGTTTTCCTGCAACAAATGTTGATCAGGCCCTACAGGGTAAAACGGCAGGGGTTCAAATTGTTTCAAATTCAGGTGCCCCAGGGTCTTCGGTAACGGTAAACATTCGAGGGGTTGGATCTTTTGCCAATACAACACCTTTGTATATTGTAGATGGTTACCCTACGCAAGATATCTCTTTTTTAAACCCTAACAGTATAGCATCCATATCGGTTTTAAAAGATGCTTCCGCTGGAGCTATTTACGGTGTTCGAGCTAGCAACGGAGTTGTAATCATTGAAACAAAAAAAGGCACAAAGGGTAAAGTCAGTGTAGAATTGAACACATTTGTAGGATACCGCTTTCAGCCGAAAACCCTTGATGTTTTGGATATTGAAACGTTTGCACCTTTCGCTTCAGAAATTGGTAATTCTACTGACTTCACAAGTGTAGATGCAGTACCATTTCCAGGTTGGGCAAGTCCAGGACAACTGACCAATATTGATTGGCAAGATTTTGCCTATAATTCTGCCGCAAGGTTTTCTACGAATTTGAGTGTTCGGGGAGGTGGAGAAAATTCAAGAATTGCATTTACTGCTGGTATTTATGACGAAGACGGTGTTGTGCTGACCTCTGAATATAAAAGATATAATATGGGCTTGAATGTGCAATTTGATGTTACTGAAAAGTTACGGATAAACATAAATACTAATTATGCGTACTCTTCAAGTTTGGCGCAGTTAAATCAGGGGTATTTCAACATTGCAAGAATGATTGATAACATCCCACATTTAGCCGGTGAAGAGGAACTAAATGCCAGAGGGTTTAGCAACGGTACCAACTTACCATTTGATGGAAACGGTAATTTTGGAGGTTTTCCTGATATTCCTGAAAACACATTTAGAACTAGCGCGAACGTTTTAGCAAGTGCCTTACAACGTGATGGCAATAATGGCAACAACAATTTTTATGGAAATTTAGATATTTCTTATGATTTTTTTGACGGTTTGACAGCAAGTGCAAAAATGGGAGTGAATACAAATAGTTCATTTTTTACAACTTTTAACCCAACATTTTATAGAAGTAATTCTAATAATGATGTAAACGATGTGTCAACCTATGATTTTGGACAAAGAACCAATACAGAGTGGTTGTTTGAAGGTTTACTTAAATACAAGAAAACATTTGCTGATAAACATAACATTGATGTCTTGCTAGGGGTCTCTGCACAAAGGGACAATAGAAAATTTCTTAGAACAACAGGTAGTGGGTTTTTGAACAATGAAATCAGAGATCTTTCACAGGCAAATGAGATTTCCATATCTGAGGGAAATGAGCAGAGAACCACTTTAGCTAGTACGTTTGCCAGATTTAATTATAATTTCAATAGCAAGTACTATATAACGGGTACTATAAGACGTGATGGGGTTGGAGATCGATTTGGTCAAAATCAACAGTTTGGTATATTTCCTTCTTTTGCAGGAGGTTGGAATATAGATGAGGAACCCTTTATGGATGATAGTATATTTGATATATTAAAAATTCGTGGTAGTTGGGGTGAAACCGGCAGTTTTATAGGTATAAACCCTTTTAGTTTTGCTGCTATATTTGGGAATGGTTCACCAAGGGATGACGCCGGAACAAATGGTCTTGGTCAGGGATTGTTTGCAAACAACTTAGCCAATCCGGATTTAAGGTGGGAAACGCAAAGACAAACTGATATAGGTTTAGAAGCAGAATTGTTGAACAGAAATGTATACTTGACCCTAGATTATTATAATAAAGAATCATCGGACTTTTTATTCAATGAGACCATTCCAATTCAAAATGGTTTTACAAGTAGAGCTGTGAACGCAGGTAATGTGGTAAACAAAGGTTTTGAAATTTTGGTGGGCCATAGAAAGACCAGCGGAGATTTTACTTGGGATATTTCGGCCAATATTACTACAGTGGACAATGAAATTACGGCCTTGACATCAACGCAAGATTTTACTGTTTTACCTACGCAATTTGTTCCACAATTCAATACGAGATCCTTCTGGGCAGATTTAACAAGATCTGAAGTAGGTGGAGAGGTAGGTTCTTATTTTGCTTTCAGATCTGATGGTATTTTTAATGACCAGGCAGAACTGGATGCCCTGAATGCAACGGCCGTAGCAAATGGAAATCCTGCATATCAAGACGTGAACACTTCTTTAGGTGATAGAAAGTTTAAAGATATATCTGGTCCTGATGGTACTCCGGACGGGGTTATTAATGAGTTTGACCGCGAAATTATTGGAAGTCCTATTCCAGATTTTTATGGTGGTCTAAACATGAACTTTAAATATAAAGGTTTTGATTTAGGAGTGGAGTTCTATGGTTCATATGGTGGTGATATTCTAAACTTTGTAAGATTGGAATTGGAATCTCTAGGAGGTTTTGGACTTAATGATGGGTTTAGCAATGTAAGTAGAGAATATTACAATAATAGATGGACACCTGAGAACCAGTCAAACACATATGCCAGAGCAATAGTAAATGATGCTCAAATTCAGAATGGTAGGGCTTCAGATTACTTCTTGGAAGATGGTTCATTTTTAAGGTTGAGAAATGTGCGTTTTGGTTATTCCCTTCCAACCGATTTCTCCAATAGTATTGGTATGGAGAACATAAATATATATGTAAGTGGGCAAAATCTAATCACATGGACCAATTACTCGGGTTATGATCCAGAAATTGGACAAAACTCTGATATAGATGGCGTATCATCGGTAGGAACCAGAGGAATTGACGCAGGTGCTTATCCTATTACCAAATCAATGACGGTAGGTGTTAATATGAAATTTTAAAAAAAAGATTATGAAAAAAATTAAATTTTATGCAGTTGCATTGCTTGCAATGTCTTATGGCTGCTCAGACGAATTTGTTGCAGACACCAAAACGGATGGTCTAAGTGATGAAACCGTATTTAGTTCAGAAAGTACGGCTGTCGCATCGGTAACAGGAATTTATGATGCATTTCAAGGAGAATTTGGAGGGCAAGCGGGCCTACCCAACGAATACAACACAAAGTCAATTTTTACATTGAATAAGTTTACCCAAGATTTTATAGGTAATGGAAATCAAGATGAACTGACCAGCTTTATCATTAATGCCAATGATGAGGTTATGGGCAAAATGTGGCCCATACATTATAATGGTATCGGTAGGGCAAACAGCGTATTGGCCAATCTTCAGCCAGCAATAGATGAAGGAAATATAGGAGAAGAACTGGGCAGTAGATTGATAGGTGAAAGTTTAGTGTTACGGGCCTTCTTTTATTATTACCTGTCATCAACAATGGGAGCTGTTCCTTTGATAACGAAACCAACTGGACCTTCAGATGATTTCTTCGCGCCAAGAAATACACAAGACAACATATTCAGACAAATTGTTATTGATATGACGGATGCCGTAAATCGTCTTCCATGGAGTTATGATGAGGAAAGAGGTAGGGTCAGCAAAGGAACGGCATATGCCATGTTGGGAAATGCGCATATGTGGCTAAGAGAATATGAGGAGGCCGTGGCTGCTTTTGAAGCCTTAGAGGGTAATTTCTCTTTAGAAGAGAACTTTTTTGATATCCATGCACTATTCAACAAAAATGGTAAGGAATCCCTTTTCGAATTACAATTTGATACGGAAAGTGATTTAAGTTGGAACAGAAATGATGAAACCACCTTCTTAACATCCTTTACCATGCCAAATGAAATTGGAGGTGGAGGTTTTGGAGGTTTGCCAACAGAGGCTTTTTTCAATTCATTTGAAGATGGAGATCTTAGAAGAATAGCTTCCGTAATAGGACCTGGAGAAGAACACCCAGATGAGAATATTGATATAAGCTCGTATGAGCGAGGCAGTAATTCTCAGCTAGAAACACCCCTTAATACTGCAGGGACAGAAATAGAACCATGGACCAATGGTGGTAGAACAGGTTATTTTGGCATCAAGCAATGGCGTGATCCAGCACCAACTGGCTGGGGCGGCCCTAGAATTTTTGGTGGATCTAACCATATTTGGCTACGTTATGGTGAAGTGCTGTTAAGTCTTGCTGAAGCGGCTCACAAAAGTGGTGATGACACTAAGGCAATGAATGCCATAATGAGAGTAAGAAATAGAGCTTGGGGAGGTAGTGCTCCAGCACCGACAGGAAGTATGATGGATATCATTTTCGATGAATACAGACACGAGTTGGGTGGTGAGTTTTCTTTATGGCCGGTATTGAGAAGAACAGGTGATGTATCTGGCTATTTATCTAGAAAGTTTGGAATAACCACAACAGAAGAGGGTGCTATATTGCCCATACCAAGAAATCAGGTAGATATCAATCCAAGATTATTGGAACCAGCTGTAGATCTAGGAATTTAATTATATTGAGTTAGTTTAGTTGTTTAAAGAGTCTTAGTTATTTCTAAGGCTCTTTTTTCCTTAAATTTTAAACAATCCCTGATATGTCATACAGTTGTTAAGCTTGGTCATATGAAGCATATTAATTTAGTATATATAGCTATAAAATTCGCGGGGCTTGCTTTGTGCATACTGATATGTTCGTGCAAAAAAAAAGAGGTTCCGCAAAAACAATTTACTTTACTTGATACGGAAAGTACTGGAATTTTATTTTCCAATGATATTAAAGAAACGGATAGTTTAAACTATTTCAATTATCCCTACCTATATATGGGAGGTGGTGTTTCGGCTGGTGATTTTGACAACGATGGATTGACAGACCTCTTCTTTACCTCTAACATGAAATCCAATAAACTATATCACAACCAAGGTGATTTTAAGTTTATTGATATTACCAAAAAAGCAAAAGTAAGCGCTGATAAGCGGTGGTTTACAGGTACGACCGCGGTTGATATCAATAATGATGGCTTTCTTGATATTTATGCCAGCGTATCTGGAAAAGAAGACAATAGGGAAAACTTGCTGTACATAAACAACGGTGATCTAACCTTTAGGGAGCGGGCAAAAGAATTTGGCATCAATGACAACGGGCATACCACTCAAGCTACTTTTTTTGATTACAACAATGACGGTTATTTAGATTTATATCTGGCAAATTATACCCCTACTCCATTCAAAAGTCCATCAGATCTGTATGCGTACAGAAAGAACAATCCAAGACTGGAGGCATCGGATAAATTATATAAAAACAATGGGGACGACACGTTCTTGGATGTTACAGAGGCATCGGGAATCCTAAATTTTGGATTGTCCTTAAGTGCTACTTCGGGCGATTTTAACAATGATGGCTGGCAAGATATCTATATCTCCAACGATTTTGATTCTCCCGATTTTTTTTACATCAACAACGGCGATGGTACCTTTAAAGAAGTTTCACAAGAGGTATTGGGCCATACAGCGCAGTATGGTATGGGAGTAGATGTCGCTGACTATAATAATGACCTTCTTTTAGATTTTGGACAGGTGGATATGACACCTGAGGATAATAGAAGATCAAAAGAGAATATGGCTAGTATGAATCCCCTATCGTTCAAAAGAATGGTAGATCAAGGGCTGTTCTACCAGTACATGCAAAATAATTTACAGCTCAACAGAGGGGTCGATGCCAATGGCAACCTTAAATTTAGCGAAGTCTCAAGACTTGCAGGAATTGCCACAACAGACTGGAGCTGGGCCATCCTTTTTTCAGACTTGGACAATGACGGTTGGAAAGATATCATCATATCGAACGGAACCAGAAGGGACATTAACAATAGGGATTACTTTAAAAAACTAAGCTCAAAATTAAAATTCAATAAAACCGCCGTACTGACATCCGAAGAAATACAAAATATACCTTCTGAAAAAATCAGTAATTACGTATTTAAGAACAAAAAAGATCTCTCTTTTGAGAATGTGACCAAAGACTGGGGTTGGGAAGAAAAAACATTTTCCAATGGCATGACCTATGCCGACTTGGACAATGACGGAGATTTAGATGTTGTCATCAATAATATAGACCAGCCAGCATCAGTGTACAGAAACAATAATAGTGCGGACAACAATACGATTACCGTAAAACTGAACGGACCAAAGAACAATAGACAAGGCATAGGGGCCAAAGTATATGTAACTGCAAAAGATTTGAGCCAACTGCAACAACTGACCCTTACCAGAGGGTTTCAGTCCTCAATAGCCCCAAAGATCCATTTTGGTCTAGGCAAACACACTCTCGTTGATGAATTAAAAGTCGTCTGGCCAGATGGCACTATAACTTGCAGAACCAACCTAGACCCAAACCAACAGATCATACTTGATCATAAAGACGCAGTTTCGGTCAAATCGGATTCAATAACAAAAAATTCACGTTTCAAGACGGTGGACAACGCTTTATTTGCAATAGACTATACACATACTGAAAATGAATACGATGATTATTTAACAGAGCCTTTATTGCCCTATAAAACCTCTGCCCTAGGGCCTAGCGTAACCGTTGGGGATATTAACAATGATGGATTGGATGATTTCTTTATCGGTGGTGCCGCATATCAAATTGGAAAACTGTTTGTTCAAGAAAAAATCGGAAAATTTATCGAAACTAATACCGATGTTTTAAGCTACGATAGGCATTATGAAGATATGGATGCCTTATTCTTTGATTTCGATAATGATGGCGACAATGATCTTTATGTGGTAAGTGGGGGAAATGAATATGAGACCGATTCGGAGCATTTTCAAGATAGAATCTATATCAATGATGGCGCTGGCAATTTCAAAAAAGGAGTGGGTATACTTCCACAATTAACTTCTAGTGGCTCTAGACTAGCTGCTGCTGACTATGATAAGGATGGAGATATTGACCTATTTGTAGCAGGTAGGCTAGTTTCTGGTAAATACCCTTGGCCCGCTTCCAGCTATGTTTTGAACAACGAAAATGGAGTTTTTAAAGACGTTACAAGTACCGTAGCTCCCGATTTTAATAACCTGGGGATGGTTACCGATGCCATTTGGACGGATTTTAACAACGACACCCAACCGGATCTGGTAATTGTTGGCGAATGGATGTCCATTGGTTTTTATGCAAATGAAAATGGCAGGTTTAAAAATGTAACTGGCAACAGTAGCATAGAAAACACCGCAGGGTGGTGGTCCAGTATAGCGCAAGCAGATTTTGATAATGATGGTGACATGGATTTTGTTGCAGGTAATTTAGGTCTAAATTATAAGTACCAAGCAACCCCAGAAGAGCCTTTTGAAGTTTTTGCGGATGATTTTGACCATAATGGGAGAAAAGATATTGTCTTGAGCTATTATAATTTTGGAAAGCTATTCCCTTTGAGGGGGCGTTCGTGTTCATCCCAACAAATTCCTGCCCTTTCTGAAAAATTTAAAGACTATGGATCCTTTGCAGGTGCTGATGTAAGTGAAGTTTACGGGAAGGAAGCCCTAGAGGACGCCGAAATACATTACAAAGTCCAAACATTTGCTAGCAGTTACATTGAAAATTTAGGAGACGGCCGTTTTCGTATAAAAAATCTGCCTAACAAAGCTCAATTTTCCTCAGTAAATCAAATGCTTATCAAGGATATTGACTATGATGGTTTTAAGGATATACTTTTAGCAGGAAACCTATACGCTTCAGAAGTGGAGACACCAAGAAACGATTCTGGTCTTGGCCTGTACCTAAAGGGCAATGGAAAAGGCCAGTTCACCCCTGTCCCAAATACTTCAAGTGGCCTATATATCAACGGCGACGTCAAAGATTTTTCACAAATAACGATTGCCGAAGAGAACTTCCTCATCATAGCAAAAAACAACGATGAGATTCAACTGGTAAAAATCACTTCGGACATCAACTAAAAAAGAGCATATGAAAACGGATGGAATTCCTAACATGGACAGAAGAAAATTTATGCAAACCACCGCTATTTTATCGGTTCCATTACTATTTGGGTGTAATCTTCCAACGTCTAAAAAACAAAGACTTGCCCTTTCGCAGTGGGCTTTGCACAGGGCTATTTTTGGCAACAGTAAAGAAGATTATGCCCAATGGGAAAAATGGCTCACAACAGATCCAGACCAAGTTTTAAAAGGCACTTTAGACCCATTGGATTTTCCTTCAATTGCAAAAAACACCTATGGTTTTGATGCCGTAGAATATGTAAACACCTTCTTCTATCGTAAAGACGAGGCTTATTTTAAAGAATTGAAAAATAGAAGTGATGATGTAGGGGTTACCAACCTTCTGATCATGGTAGATCAAGAGGGTATGTTGGGAGATCCAGACCCTAAAAAAAGAAAAGAATCGGTTCAAAGACACAAAAGATGGCTTTCTAACGCTGCTATCCTTGGGTGCCATTCCATTCGTGTAAACGCACATAGTTCTGGAACAAAAGAAGAACAACAAAGTTATGTGATAGAAAGCTTGACCAAATTGTGCAATTTGGCCAAACCCTTGAATTTGGATATCCTCATAGAGAACCATGGCGGAATGTCGAGTGAACCAAATTGGCTTTTAGACACCATAAAGAAAACCAATAAGCCAAATCTTGGTACCATGGTAGATTTTGATAATTTTAAATATTCAGAAACCAAAATCTGGAATGGCGAATTAACCTATGACAGGTATGAAGGTGTAGCTCTATTGCTCCCTTATGCAAAATCCGTAAGTGCAAAATCGTATGCTTTTGATGATTCCGGTCTAGAAAAGACCATTGATTTTAAAAGAATGGTACAATTGATCAAAGACTCAGGGTTCAAAAATTATATTAGTGTGGAATATGAGGGAGAAGGTGAAGATAGTCTGAGTGAAAAAGATGGCATACTAGCTACAAAAAAGTTATTGGAACAGTATATTTAATACCATAGGCTTCTAAAATGTGAAACCAAAAAAAAACATAGTTTATGCACTAACAATGCTATTGACCGCTGTAGTTGTTTTTTGGCTGGTCACTTTTTTCAATGCTCCCATTGAAAGTGATTATCAACCGATAATACCGATAGCAGAACATTCAAATGGGCAAAGTTTTGCAGGATCGACAGCTTGTGCCCAATGCCATAGTGATATCTATTCGTCCCACATCAAAACGGCACACTTTAACTCATCCGCAGTAGCGAACGAACTCAACATTAAAGGTAGTTTTAAGGAAAATGGAAATGTACTTCATTTCAATGAAAACACCGGATTTATGATGACCGTAAAAGAAGGTGGTTTTTATCAAGAGGCTCTCCATGTTACGGACAGCACATACCAACTTTCAAATAAAATTGATATGGCCATAGGGTCAGGCACTAGGGGGCAAACCTATCTAAGCTGGAAAAATAATGACCTGTTCCAATTACAAGTATCCTACTTTGCCCCCACCGATAGTTGGGTCAACAGTCCCGGATATCCTAAAGTTCAGCTTGCGGACAACAGACCGATCGGCAGTAGATGCCTGGAATGCCATGTTACCTATGCCGAACGTATTCCAGCATTTAATAAAAAAAATGTCTACAATAAATCGAACATGGTTTTTGGTATTGACTGTGAACGTTGCCATGGACCTGGGGCAGAACACGTGAACATGCAGCTAGAAAACCCAAAAGAAACAAAACCTTTGGGCTTAACCTCCTACAAAGATTTAACACAACAACAACGATTGGATGCGTGTGCCTTATGCCATTCGGGGGTACGAAAACAAATGGTCAAAAATCCATTTTCATTTGTCGTGGGAGATACCTTAATAAATTACTCGCTTCCCGATTATGATATTGCGGATTCAAAAGAACTGGATGTTCACGGCAATCAATATGGCCTGCTACTGGCAAGTACGTGTTTTAAGGGAAGCGAAAATATGGATTGTGCCACATGCCATGATCCACATAAAAAAGAACGGGGCAACCACGCCCTGTTCAATTCAAAATGTATGAACTGCCACAATGCGAAAAATAACGTGGATTGTGCCATGAATTTTAATGCCAGCGAAATTTCTGCAAGCAATTGTATCGCCTGCCATATGCCATTGACCCCCTCAAAATCTATGTCAGTTGGTATTGGTGTGGATACAGCAAACACGCTAGTAGAAGTAAGGACCCATTTAATTGCTGTGTATGCAGATAGATTGCTTTTTGAGAATTGAAGACAAAATTATGTTCAGCGCCATAGCTGTATATAGATTATGAGAAAATTAAAACTTTTGGTAATGGCCATATTGTTATTTTCCTGTTCTAAGGATTCCATAAATGAAGAGGAGTTTTTTAACAGTAATAAATCGCTTTTATCCTTTTCCGTCCAAGAGATGCCCGATCATGTGTTTTCAAGTGTGGGGCAGAACCAATTGGAAACCTTTTTGGAACATCCCACGGATTTGATAGCACTGACCGCCGTTTTTTCAGTATCACAAGGAGCTACAGTCTATGTAGATAGTTTGGCGCAACAATCAGGTGTTACTAAAAATGATTTTACAGATAAAGTAACCTATACCATTAAGGCAGAAGACGGGAGCAAGTCTCATTTTACGGTGCAAATTAATTTGAAGATCAATAGCGCTCAAATACCTGTAGATCCAGATGCATCCGCAGAAATACAAAATTTATTGAAAAATCTTAACACTTTAACAGCGAGCAACCAATTTGCTTTTGGGCAAGAGTTTCCATTGTCATTTCAATTGAACAGCTTGAACTTTGATTTGAACACCTCAGATTGTAAAGATGTTTCTGGAGACCATCCAGGAGTTTTTGGCATAGATCCACATTATATGTTGTACAAAAGTGCGGCTGAGCGCCAATTACATATTGATGAGGCAAGGTCGGCTTATGAAAATGGTTCAATTGTTACTTTTGATTTTCATCAAAGAAGTAGAGTGGATGGTCAGATTTATTACAATCAAATTACCACAGACACAGACAAGAGCTTAATATATGATATTGTCAATGACCAAAACGCAGCGAGATTATGGTATTTTAGCGAAATTGATGAGATTTTAGGTATTATCAACAATGATTTAGGCTTTCCCATTATCTTTAGGTTGTTCCATGAAATGAACGGCAATTGGTTTTGGTGGGGTACACAAACTGCTAACCACACTCCAACCCTATATATTGATTTTTATCGGTTGACTGTTGATTATATCAAAGATAGGACCAATAACGTACTTTTCGCTTGGTCCCCTAATTGGGAAGCGGACGAATCATACTATCCGGGTGATAATTATGTTGATGTCGTAGGTATAGATTATTATGAAGCGACAAAAACGAATCTTTCCCAAAGTTTAAAAGACCTCACGATTTTTTCAACACAACACAATAAAGTAACCGCACTTACGGAGACAGGTGATCAAGGTTATATTCGTTCAAACGCAGATTTTTGGACGGAAAATATATTATCGGTTATAGAATATAGTGGAAATGAGATTAAAATTGCATGGGTCCTAGGTTGGTTCAATGCTCCGTGGGACAGCAGTCAAGACAACTTGTTCATTCCTAATACAAGTAGCCCTCAAAATGCCAAGGACGATTTTATGAATTTTAAAAATAATGAAAAGGTGCTCTTTCAACAAGATGTAAAGGCTTTGAAAATTTATCAATCGGGTGGAGATTAGTTTTTTAAGGTAAAATTTAGATTGCCAACTGATTCAACCGCTTTCTTTGAATAAGAATATAAGTTATCATCCAGTTACCAAAAGATTTACATTATCCAATACCTCATTATCAAAATCCCTTAAATATTTTTCGGTGACTTTAACAGAGGAATGGCCGAAAGCCTCACTTATCAATTCTGTAGATATCCCCATATATTTAGCAATCGTAGCCCACGAATGCCGAATGGAATATGTTGTGAATGTTCCCTCTATTCCGGCATCTTTAGCAATTATTCTAAGTCTTTCATTCATTCTACGTCGCTGGCTTTTATACTTTTGAAAATGCTTTGTTGATCCATCGTAATTGGTAGGGAAGAGGTAATCATTGCTCCTTTTGCTTAATAAGTAATAGTTTAATATTTTTTGAAGCCCATCAACGATTTTAATGCTGAATTTATTTCCGGTTTTACTACGACCGTAATTCAACCTCCCATTTTCAATATCACTAACTCTGATTTTCATTAGGTCGATAAAATTCATTCCTCTACTATAGAACATTACTAATGCATAGTTTTTGGCATGCCATAATGGTGACTCAAAAGGATATTCCAAGATTTTTATGTTTCCAATTTTTTCTTTACTGATTGCTCTTTTTTTGGTTCTTATGGTGGGAGGCATCCTATATTTACTAAAGGAGTTCGTTATTGGGGCAAATCTGTCTTCGGCGATAGCGGCATTGTACAATGACCTAATTGTGTTTAATTAAATACACGGTATTCGGTGAATTGCCCTTTCCAATCTGATAGGCCTCAAAGCTTCTTAAAAAAGTCAAATCAATATCGTAAAGCTTCAAGTCCTTACCGTTGTTGTAATCCATAATTCTGTTCACACAATTACTTAGCGATTCGGCCGTTTCAGGTTTGTTTGCCAGTCTTTTGCGAGCGATTATAACCGCTGCCCATTCTTTTAATGTAATCTGACTTTCTGCTCTACATTTTAATTCAGATTTTGGATTGTAGTTCCATTTATCTTCAATAATTTCGGTCAGCTGGCTTACATTGATTTTGTCTATATTGTTACCTCACTCTCTCAGCACTTTTTTTGCGATATAGAGTTTATCCTCTAAATCTGAATTGACATCCTCAAAGTCCATTCTTTTATTATTGGATTGGGATTTTTTAAGGCAATAATTCTTACTATCCCAACCAATTGTCGAAGTATAATGGCCTACTTTTAATAAGCGTGTCTTTCGATTATAAACTCGCAAAGAAATTGGAAAGGTTCCGTCGATTCTTTTAGAACTTTCCCTAGTATCCAATACAAGTTTTATGCGGGCCATTTCTCATCTAATTTGAACTAAAAGTTACGAGAAAAACTGCACACTTTCTGCACACTATTTTAACATATCATATGATTTTAAAAAAAGGTAAAAATGTTAAATAACTGATATATAGTTATTTATATAATATTTTCTTAACATTTGAACATGAAATTTGGGCCTAATAGAAGGGGGCGAAATAAAAATCCAAATTACCCGCCAAATAAATGATTTAAACATTTCAATTTGTGATTCTGGTAAGGGTATTGACGGAAAAAGAAAAAAGGAGATTCTTACCAAAGGTGTTGGCCTTTCCAATACCAATGAAAGACTTATAAAAATGCACGGAACGGGAATAAAGCTAATAGAGAATGAGCTAAAAGGTCTTTGTGTACACTTTTCCATTCCATTGGATAAAACTGAAATACAAAAATGAAGAAGGTAATTATTGTAGATGATGAAGAACCAGCTAGAAAGCTGATTAAAGAATTCTTACAACCATATAAAGATTTGGTCATTATCGAAGAATGTAACAATGGTGTGGATGCCGTTAAAGCTATCAATACCTTTAAACCGGATTTAGTCTTTCTAGACATTCAAACGCCAGGGTTTACGGGCTTTGAGGTTCTACAAAGACTGCAAGAAATGCCACAAATCATATTCTCTACGGCCTATGACCAATATGCCTTTAAGGCTTTTGAGGTTCACGCAGTAGATTACTTGCTCAAACCCTTTAAACAGGAACGTTTTGATGAAGCTATTGAAAAGATAATGACCAATGACAAAGGCTATCTCAATCAAATTCAGACTTTGGTTAATGGACTTAACGAACAGGAAACGCATCTTACGAATATTTTGGTTTCTGTTCGTAATAAGCTTATCAACATTCCTATTGCCAATATCATTTACATTCAGGCAGACGGCAACTATGCCAAACTCATTTTGGAAAAGAGCTCACATTTGACCAGTTATGGATTGTCAAAGCTGGAAGAAAAGCTCAATCCGCAACAGTTTATCAGGGTACATCGCTCCACAGTGATTAATATCAATGCGGTAAAGGAAGCCTACAGTTATCCTTCGAGTTACGAACTTATAATGACCAATGGCGATATTGTAAAGGTAAGCCGGAGTTATTTAGATAATATCAGGAAGTTAATCGTATAAAACTTCTACCAAATTCATCAAATCATCAATTTGTGTCGAGCATAGCCGAAGCATCAAAAAACCAACGATTCAAGAGACTTTCTTCATTTTTCAAAACATTCCAATTTTCTGTTCTTTTAATCGGCCTATTAATCATACTGAAAAAATTCTCAAAATAGCCTTTCACGAACAAATCTCGTTTAATCCTTTTATAGTTATTGAGGACAATGACTCCATAATTCATATGTGGAATGACTGTAGGAACAATTCAAAATAAGTTTTGTAAAAATGTAATTCTTGATCCATTTCTGTAACTTATTAGTCATACATCATAATCAACCTAGAAAATGATTCAGTTCTTTCGAAAGATTAGGCAAGAATATTTTACCCAAAATAGGTTTGGCAAATACTTCGTTTACGCCATTGGAGAAATCCTTCTGGTGGTCATCGGAATACTTATTGCCGTCGCCATAAACAATAGAAACGAGCAGAAAAAACTCGATGCGCAATTAGAAACCTATCGAACAAGCCTCACCGAAGAATTAGGACAGGATATCGTTAATCTCAACAAATCCAAAGATGACCTTTTGCGAAAGCGGGAATCCATATTCAACTATGTGGATTATTACAATACGAAAAACCCAGAAGCCAACGTATTGCTTCAAAAAATGGAAGTCATCAATTGGTCCAAAAGCGCTTTCTATACCAATACCTACACCATTGAAGATTTAATAACTACGGGGAATCTTTCCCTTTTTCCCAAGCAGGAAAAACAAGCTATTTTGAAATTAAAGAACATTCAAGAACGGTACTTCACCTATGAAACACAAACCATAGAAAATAGTGCCCTCTACGATTTGGAACTGAAAAAAAATATCGACCTCTTGTTTTTTAAAGGGTACTCAGCAAAACAACACCCAACTGTTCTTAAGTGGAAAGACGACCTTGATTCCAAACAATTTAGGACATTGAACAACACCTTTGCTGAGAGTTTAACGCTTTACGATTTCCAAGAAGATTTATATATACGATTAATAGAGGATACCCAGCTCTTACTTGAATTGATAAAACAGCACTAAAACCAGCAAACCTATTGAGCCGAGAGCAACTTAAAATAGAGTTTTCCAAACGTGTCAAGGAATCACAAGGTATCATCCATAAGGTGAGCAAGATGTATTGTGATAATGAAGAACATCGTAAAGACCTGTTCCAAGAAATATTGATACAGCTCTGGAAATCCTATACTTCATTTCGTAGCGATTCTAAATTCTCTACTTGGATGTACCGAGTGGCCATTAACTGCAAAAAACGGGCATAGTATACCACCCCGGGCGGGTTAAAGTGAGCCACACCGGGCGGACGAAAGTGAACCACTAAAAAATCGATTCTATTTGTGGGTTACCATCGGTTCTTTTGTAAAAAAGACGATGGCAAACAAACAGATAGATATGCGCAAGGCAAAACAGATTTTCAAATTGTACGGCGAGGGCGCGAGCAAACGGGGCATCAGCAAGCAGCTGGGCCTCTCCCGCAATACCGTAACCAAGTACATCGACTTCTTCAAGCGGTACAAGCTGACCTCCTATGAGGTGTCCGCAATGACCCTGGAGGAGATCCACAGGCTTTTCCGGTCGGACCAAAAGCCCAAGAGCGAACAATTGAAGACCCTCGAGAAGTACTTTCCCTATTTTGACAGGGAATTACGCAGGACGGGTGTTACCAAGCAATTGTTATGGGAGGAATATTACGAGAAGCACCCGGACGGCTTCAAGCTCTCACAGTTCAGGTACTGGTATCGGGAATGGACAAAGGAAGTCTCCCCCGTAATGCACTTTACCCACAAAGCGGGCGACAAGCTATTCATAGATTTTACGGGGAAAAAGCTTGTTATCGTAGATAGACATACGGGGGAGCTACAAGAACTGGAAGTCTACGTATGCGTATTGGGAAGTAGCCAATATACCTATGTCGAGGCCTGTACAAGCCAAAAACTGGAAGACTTCATGCGCTGTACCGAGAACGCCCTTTGGTTTTACGGCGGGGTTCCCCGAGCAATGGTTACGGACAACCTAAAATCGGCAGTTACCAAGAGCAGTCGTTACGAGCCCAAGGTCAACGAGACATTTGCCGATTTCGCCGAACACTACGAAACGGCCGTACTTCCCACAAGGGCTTACAGGCCAAGGGACAAGGCCATCGTAGAGAATGCCGTCCGGATCATCTACACCAGGGTCTTTGCGCCGTTGCGCAACCAGGCCTTCCATTCCGTAACCGAAATCAACAAGGCCATATCGGAACTACTGAAAACACACAATGACAGGTCGTTCAGGGGAAGGGAGTACTCCCGGTACTCGTTGTTCAAGGAAGTGGAACGGCAAGAACTCAAGCCCCTTCCATTGAAGCGGTACGAGATAAGATTCTACGCAAAGGGCACCGTACACAAGAACAGCCACATCTACCTTGGCAAGGACAAGCATTATTACAGCGTACCCTATCGGCACATCGGCAAGCAGATCAAGATCGTCTACACCCATAGCTTCGTCGAGATATACCACAGGCACGAACGCCTTGCCGCCCATACAAGGAAAAGGCAGAAGTACGGGTATACCACCATGGCGGAGCATATGCCATCGCACCATCGGTTCGTCAGCGAATGGAGCAGCGAGAAGTTCATCGCTTGGGCAGGGCATATCGGCGACCATTGCAAGGGATACATCATCGGGATACTCGACAAGAAACAACATCCCGAACAGTCCTATAAGTCCTGTCTGGGCATACTCCACTTGGCCAAGAAAGTAGGAAACCGGCGCTTGGACAATGCCTGCAGGCGCGCATCCGACTATGGGGCATACAATTACAAAATGGTAGAGCGTATCCTGAAAAAGGGGTGGGACGTCCTTGAAGACGACCCACTGGACAACACCGAGGTGCCCGACCATGAAAACATCAGGGGAGGGAACTATTACAAATAATAATCGCTTAACAATAATTAAAAACAAGCATCATGAACGAACAGACATTGGAACAAATGAAACAGTTAAGGCTCCACGGAATGATTAGGGCCTTCAACACCAGCCTCTCGTCCCAGAGCATCGATTACACCAACGATGAACTACTGGCCTACCTTATGCAGTCCGAATGGGACGATAGGCAGAACCGCAAGATAGAACGCCTGACCAAGGCGGCCAGGTTCAGGTACAGTGCCGTAATGGAAGCGATCAACTACACTCCCGAAAGGAACATCGACAAGAACCAGGTGCAACGTTTTGCGTCCTGCGAGTTCATCGGCAGAAAAGAGAACATCCTCATTACGGGGAGCACGGGCGTGGGCAAAAGCTATATGGCCTCCGCCATAGGCCATCAGGCCTGCTCGATGGGCAGCAAGGTCATGTACTTCAATACCGCAAAGCTCTTTACCACGCTAAAGACATCAAAGGCCGACGGTTCATATCTAAAACTGATAGGCAAGCTCGAAAAACAGGACCTGCTGATACTGGACGACTTTGGCCTGAAACCCTTGGACAATATAAACAGGCACTCCTTTATGGAAATAATAGAGGACAGGCACGGAAAACGATCGACGATAATAGCTTCCCAACTGCCCGTAGAGGCATGGCATGAGATAATTGGGGAAAAGACCATTGCGGACGCAATCCTCGATCGCTTGGTGCATACCGCACATAGGATAGGCATAAAAGGGGAATCAATGAGAAAAAAACTAAGGAATAATCATTAATTTTAACACACGAATGAATCGATTTTAAGTACTTCGTTTACACTGCTCACTTTCATCCGCTGTGGGCGGTATACTTTGGCCGCCCTATCCAATGATAGCCCCACTTTTGCATAAAGACCAATTTCATCATCGGAATTTAGAAAATCGGACCATTTCAATTTAGTTGCTTTAGTCCAAACAATTTTATCCCTTAAAGTCCAATACTCTAAAAAATCATAGTAGCTTCCCATTAGAAATAGTCTAAAAAAAACGAATAGAGCCAGAAGTATAAATACTGCAATTATAATTTTTCTAATCCTACTCATCGTTTTATTGAACTTTGATTCAGTACCGGCATAACTTAAAAGTGTTGCAGTGGGTGTTAATTTTTAATCTTTATCAGTATCCGTCTGTTCTTTATTTCCTGAAGTAATTGGTTTATTTTCTTCAAGTGCCCGTATTCATCTTTAGGAATCATTTCCTTATTGATCTTATAATTGGATTGAAGTGTAACTTCGTTTCCTCCCACCAATTTTAATTTAAATAGATATTCCCCATAATCATTTTTAAAATCAACGTCATACCCATCAATATCAAGAATTTCCACATCATTCGGAAACTTAAATATTGCCATCAAATATTCTATTGTAACATCGGTTGTAACACCGCCCAAACATTATCCATTGCAATTTGGTGTCCCTCCGGGTTAGGATGTATGCCATCTTCCAAATTCAGCTCCGGAATACCTGCGACCCCTTCCAATAAAAAAGGAATCAAAGCGATTTGATTTTCTTTGGCCAAATCGGGAAAGATTTTACGAAACTCCGAAGTATATTCTGGGCCCATATTAGGGGGAATTTGCATGCCCGCCAGTACAATTTGTGTGTCGACATTCTTTTTTCTTACTAAGTCAATCATTGCTTGCAAATTCTTGTACGTTTCAGATATGGGAATACCACGAAGTCCATCGTTCGCTCCTAGTTCCAATACAAAAACATCTACCTTTTGGTTCAATACCCAATTCAAACGGTTACGCCCGCCAGAGGTGGTCTCCCCACTAAGCCCCGAATTGATAACGGTATAATCGAGGCCCAACGAATCCAAACGGTTTTGAATAAGTGCTGGGAAGGCCTCTTCCAGTTCCAATCCATAGCCCGCGGTAAGGCTATCCCCAAAGAACAAAATCACTTTTTCGGAGGTTTCTTCGGCAACTACGCTTTCAGTATTACCATTGACATCTGATACATCTGAGGCTTTTTTAGGGGCATCGCGACAGGAAAATAGAAAGAAAAGCAGAAAAAAATAACGAAACTTTAAGAGGTCATGCATGCGTATAGGGCCTTAAAATCAAAATCATTTGCCTATTTTTCTTGTTTTAGAAAAAAGGAAGCTAAAGTGCTATGCCAAAGATATTAAACGTTGAGCACCTAGGGAAGACCTATACGAGTGGCTCAAAACAATTAACAGTATTGGATGACATCAATTTCAACATCGAAGCGGGGGAGACCTTTGCAATCGTAGGGCCTTCGGGAAGTGGAAAGACAACCTTATTGGGTCTCTGTGCTGGACTTGACTATCCCGATACCGGAGTCGTGGAACTAAGCGGTGCCCATTTGGGAAGTTTGAACGAGGATGAGCGTGCCCGATTGCGCAACGAAAAGGTGGGTTTTATCTTTCAGAATTTTCAGCTGCTACCAACCCTGACGGCCCTTGAAAATGTAGTTGTCCCTTTGGAACTTCAGGGGGCAAAAAATCCAGCGAAAATTGGCAGGGAACTATTGGGAAAGGTTGGTCTGGGTGACCGTCTCCAGCATTATCCCTCCCAACTTTCTGGTGGAGAGCAGCAACGCGTGGCACTGGCCCGTGCTTTTTCAAATAGCCCATCTATTTTGTTTGCTGATGAACCTACGGGCAATCTCGACCAAGATACCGGCGACCGCGTGGTCCAACTATTGTTCGAACTCAATAAGGAGGCGGGCACCACTTTGGTCATTGTCACCCACGATTTGGAATTGGCACAAAAATGCAATCATCTATTGCAATTACGAGGCGGGAAAATGGTATCGAACGAAGTTTTGATTGAATCGTGATAAATTCTTCAATAAAGCGATCCAGAGCCGGATGGAAATGGCTTTTAAAAATGGCTTGGCGCGACAGCAAGGCTAGTGGCAGTCGTCTCCTGCTGTTTATGGCTTCCATTATTTTAGGTATCGCTGCGGTGGTTTCCATTCAGTCCTTTAGTGAGAACTTGGAAGAAAATATCGCCATTCAATCCAAGTCCTTGATGGGTGCTGATTTTGTCATTGATAGCAACCAACCTCCTAATGAAAGGGTATTGGCCATTATCGATTCTCTTGGAGGGGCTGATGGACGTTCCGTTGGTTTTCCTTCGATGGCGGTTTTTCCAAAAAGCGGAGACGCCAAATTGGTTGGCGTACGAGGTATTGAAGGTGGATATCCGTTTTACGGCGAACTGGAAACCAAACCTGAAGCTGCAGCACAAACCTACCAAGATTCAGGTGGTGCTCTTGTAGATGCAACGCTCATGATGCAATATGGAGTACAAATAGGTGATTCTATCAAATTGGGCAATACAGTGTTTCCCATTATGGGCACTTTGATTTCGGCTCCTGGAACCTCTGGCATAGGGGCTTCGGTGGCTCCCCCTGTTATAATTCCTTATAAAACTGTAGATGGAACAGGACTTATACAAGTAGGAAGCCGAATCGGATATGACTATTATTTTGTTGCTGAACCTGAACAAGATTTGGTAGTGTTGGACAAGGTGGTCGATCCCCAACTCGATGTCGAAAATGCAGATTTGGATACACACATCAGTACCGCTGAACAGCTCGGGAGAAGCTATGACAATTTCGGGAAATTTCTCAACCTTATTGCTTTTATAGCGCTGCTTTTGGGTTGTGTAGGTGTTGCCAGTTCGGTACATATCTATATAAAGGAAAAATTAAGTTCAGTAGCAGTATTGAAATGTATCGGGGCAACCCGAAGGCAAACTTTTTTGATTTATATGTTACAAATTGCAGGTATGGGTCTACTCGGAGGCATTCTTGGGGTTCTGGGTGGATTGCTCCTACAGCAATCCTTTCCTTTGTTGTTGGAAGGATTCTTGCCGTTTGAAGTCCAGATTTCCCTTGTACCCGACGCAATTTGGTCGGGACTGGTATTGGGTGTATTGTTATCTGTATTATTTGCCTTAATGCCTTTGTTGAACACATGGTTTGTTTCGCCCTTACAGGTATTGCGGGTCGAGGAGAACGGATATCAAAAATCGAGAAAGGCCCAGTTTTTGGTCTTATCCGGTATTATTCTGTTTATTTTTTCCTTCTCCTTTTGGTTATTGGGCAGTGTTCGATATGCGCTCTATTTCGTTCTTGGTATCTTGGTGGTCTTTGCTCTTTTGGGAGGGGTCGCAACACTTTTTATGCGAATCATCAAAAAATATTTTCCAACGTCTTGGGGGTTTACTTCGAGACAGAGCCTTTTGAACCTATACCGTCCCAACAACCAGACCACCGTGCTGATTTTGGCCATTGGCGTGGGCACCTTTTTGATAAGTACGCTCTATTTCACCAAAGATATTTTATTGGCCCAAGTTTCCTTGGAAGCTTCGGAGGACACTCCAAATCTCATTTTAATGGACGTGCAAACTGACGAAAAACTTGCTGCGGCCAATAGCATCGAAGCCTCCGGACTTGATGTATTGAACAATATTCCCATCATTACCATGCGGATGCATCAAATCAAAGACCGCCCTGTACGTGAACTTATTCTTGATTCCACCGCCACCCAAAATCGATGGGTTTTGTTTCATGAATTTAGGGTTACCTATCGCGATTCGTTGGTGGCCTCAGAACGAACAGTAGAAGGTACTTGGCCACTTGAACGGGAAGGCAGCGGTATTATTCCCATTTCGATGTCCGATAATGTAGCAGCCGATGCCCAGGTCAAGGTAGGGGATACCCTTGTGTTTAATGTGCAGGGTGTATTAATGGAAACCCAAGTGGCCCATCTTCGTGAGGTGGATTGGGCCCGAATGCAGATTAACTTTTCGATTCTGTTCCCTTCGGGAGTATTGGAGGAAGCGCCTCAGTTTCATGTGTTGACAACCAAAGCCCCAGATGCGGCTAAATCGGCCGCATTGCAACGTGACCTCGTTCGAAAATTTCCAACGGTATCTATTATCGATTTACGACAAATACTTCTGGTTATAGAAGATATTTTGAACAAAATAGCTTGGGTAATCAACTTTATGGCTTTCTTCAGTATTCTTACTGGGATTATTGTGCTTATTGGATCGGTACGAACAAGCAAATATCAAAGGATAAAAGAAAATGTGCTTTTGCGAACTTTAGGTGCCAAAAGCAAGCAAATACTTGGTATTACAGCACTTGAATATCTTTATTTAGGGTTATTGGGCGGAGGTATCGGTATTGTCTTGTCATTATTGGGGAGTCTCTTGTTGGCACAATTTGTTTTTGAGGTTAGTTTTGTGCCTTCCGCAGTTCCTTTTCTAGTGGTTCTACCGAGTATTATGGCCTTGGTACTTTTGATAGGTTTGTTGAACAGCAAAAGTGTGCTGCAAAGTCCTCCATTGGAAGTGCTTCGAAAAGAAGGGGCTAATTAGGGAAACAATGGAGTAAGGCCCGTTTCTTGCCTGAGAATTTTGTGGTAAGAAATCTCGTGAAGCACATAAGTTTTATTATGGAATTACTTTTCCTTCCTTTATTTGAACTTTGATTTAAAAAGTGTATTTCTAGTAGTTCCATAAAACGAGCTTTTATATGACATATAATACTGTGTCGTGTTTTGTAATTGTAAACTTAAATAAGTGCTTGATAATGTGTATTTAGGCAAATAAAGATTGGTCGTTTTTAGGTTTTTAACCATTACAATAGAAAGAGCTTTTCAAGTTACAGTTAATAGGATTTTTTACGCCATGTTACGCTAGTAGATAATCATTCCATAAATCGTTATTTTTAAAGGATAATTATTAATATGGCCATATATTCTATAGCTGAAGTTCTTAATGTTCTCACTACGTTTTTAAGCCTATTTTTCGCGTTCTATTTAATTTTCTCCATATCCAAGAGCAGATTATCAAACCTTCTTATTTCGTTTTTTTTAATTGTTAGCGCCATAGATTCGGGATCTGTTTTAAGTCGTCAATTTGTTTATCCATATTATCCCGGATTTGGAATGCTTCTAAGTACATTACTTTTTTTAAGTCCACCACTACTATATCTTTATATCCGTTCTGTGACCTGTGAAGATTTTAAATTAAAATGGAACCACCTTTGGCATTCGCTCCCATTTGTGATGGCCACCCTCTTATTAGTTCCAAGCTTTTATTTGGTAGATTTTGACAGAAAAATACAAATGTTAATAGCAAGTGACGGTTTAATTATCGAATTGAAATTAATCTATCTTATGCTTCATGTTCAGATCACTGCATACATTATCGCATGCTACATTTTAGTTCTAAAATCGAAAAAATTACTCTTAGAAAATTATTCAAATGGGAACGTCAATTATTACAATTGGTTGATTACGCTCATAACATTAATTGCAATTGAAATAGTTGTTTCCACATTCAAAAATATTTTTTTGCTAAATGATTTGGATGTACAATATGAATTGGCAATGACCATTACAGGACTGTCAGCCATGCTATTCATTTGCTGGCTTGTTATTAAGGCCTTGAAAACACCCGAACTTTACGGAAGGGTAGATTCAAAACAACTTTTGGTCAAACAACTGATTGCAGGAAGTCCTAGCAAAGCAAATCTGGCAATGACGGACAAAAAAAGTATTGAAACTCTTAGCAGATTAAAAAGTTATATGAAAACTGAAGCGCCCTATCTTGAATCTTCGTTAAGCATATATGATCTTTCGCAACAATTGAATGTGCCATCAAAAGAACTTTCGGTTCTAATCAATCATAACCTGAATCAGCATTTTTTTGATTTTGTGAACGAATATCGCATCAAAAAAGCAATTGAAATATTAGCAGATGCCTCTAAAAACGATCTCACTATACTTGAAATACTATATGAAGTTGGATTTAACTCAAAATCTTCTTTCAATACAGCTTTTAAAAAATATACCAAACTAACCCCTACCCAATATCGAAGACAGTATACTAAATAGAGTTTGAGACAAAAGTTATATCTCTAAAAATTCAAAAGTCGAACCAATTAATTGGTTCGACTTTTTTTATTCGGTCGATTTTGACATAGATATAAGTCACCTTTATCCAATCACTGATAAGCCATCCATAGAGAAAAAAATACATAAAATGACAGCTAGTAAAAAAAAGCCAATTCTTTACAAATACTTCGCTCTTACTTTTATAATTTCTTGGAGTCTTTGGTCTCCCTTTTATTTCTCACAAGAAATTAGCGAATTTTGGGTATTGCCAGGGGCCTGGGGTCCAACTATTGCGGCTCTAATCCTAACCTACCTTAATCGCGGTAAAGCAGGTATTGCAGAACTATTAAGAAAACTTCTTAAATGGAAAGCATCTTTTAAATACTATATTTTTTCCATTTTTGGTGTCTTACTGATTGGTATTATTACAGTATTAATCCATAAAACAACTGGCGGAGAATTCCCTGATTCCAAGATTGTTTTAGAGGGTATGGGCTTATCAGAAGGACAAATAGGTTTGGCTATAATGTTGTCACCCATTTTCTTTTTAATTAACACCCTTTTAGGTGGGCCAATAGCCGAAGAATTGGGATGGAGAGGTTATGCACAGGAAATGATGCAGAGAAAATTCACTCCCAATATTTCCGGTCTACTTATTGGTTTTTTGTGGAGTATTTGGCATCTGCCATTGATAGTATTCCTTCCCAAGGCAGTTGGCCATATGCCAGTTTTGGCCTATATACCATTAATGACCGCTATGGGAGTGATTTTTTCGTGGCTATACAACAGGACTAAGGGAAGTGTTCTATTCGCAATATTACTTCATGGCGGGATGAACTTTACCCATGGTTTTCTTGGATCGAATGCTTTAAGTGACAGTAATTTTCTCATGATTCAAGTGACGCTTATAGTTGTTGTGGCAATACTATTATCTCAATGGAATAAAACAAAGTTCAGTAGTGGTCAAAAAAAAACTATCACAGGAAGTATTGCTGAGATTTAATTGTTTTCATGATAGGAAATCCATAGTTTGTGAAATAATTGAAAGGCATATGTGATCCGTCAGCGTCGGCAAGACTCTTTAGTCTATCGTGTTTAGAAGTATTTTTTGATACTTGTTTTTCAAGTTTTTGGTTATGATAAACCATTGGTTTAGTTAATTTTAGTTGTAATTACTGATCACACAATTTTGTGGTCAGCAATTACTGTTTTTAAAAAATTATAGCCAAAGAATGACTTGTTTACACAAAACATTTCCAACTAAAAAAATAGAAAAAGACATTTTTATCTTAATTCTGATAATTATCATGTTTTCCCAATAGCAGTGACGTTATTTTTGAACTGTGAAAAATATCGCAATCATACTGTTCTCACTGTCTATATTGGCCAAACCCCTATACCCTATTGCCGAGTACATTGTAAACTATGATTACATTGTAAACAATCTTTGTGAAAACAAAGATAAACCTGTGCTGAATTGCGATGGGAAATGTTATCTCTCCAAATTGATTGCCAAAGAATCCAAGGAAAGTGAAAAAAACCCTTTCGGAGAAAAACAATCCCAAACCGAAGTTCAACATATTTTCTACTACAAATTGTCTTCCCAAATTGATTTTGTAGGAGATTTGTCCCAAAGCTCAAAAGACAATTTCAAAATTGTACCATTATTGATTTCAACTCCATTTGTTTCAGAGATTTCTGAACCGCCAGAAGTGTCTTAATTCAACTTTTTGTACTTGCTTTTTCTATTTGGATGATTTTCTCATCCGAGGAGCGCTAGTACCCTTCACCTTTTGAATTAGTTTAAAATACAATCTTATGAAAACCGAATATAGCATTGGGTTTCGCCATTCTATTATTGGTACCGTAAAAAACAAAAGCTTGGCCATTGCAGTTCTTTTGACCATGATGTTTCATGGACAAAGTACCGCCCAAGAACCAAAAGCAGACTTACTTATAGATTCCATACTGCCTGTACACCTAGAGGAGGTCATTGTAATTTCTTCTTACAACAAGACATTGGAACACAAGTCTCACCACAAGCCCTTATCAACTTTAGATGAGTATCTGGAATCCTCAAAAAAAGTGAACATGATTAAAAGAGGAGCATACGCATGGGAGCCGGTCCTCAATGATATGAGCTCAGAGCGCCTATCCGTAACTATTGATGGCATGCGCATTTTTGGGGCATGTACGGACAAAATGGACCCCATAACCTCTTATGTAGATGTTTCTAACCTTTCCGATGTCCATGTGGCATCTGGTCAACAGGGCGCGGAACAAGGAGCGACTATAGGGGGTGCTATTGATTTAAGGTTAGAGAAAAGCAACTTTACTCCCAAAGGATGGGTGGGTTCTATTGAGACCGGTGGCGAAACCAATAACGAAGCTCAAATTATAGGCGGCGAACTGAATTACTCCGATGAAGCCTTTTATGTTGACACTGATATTATTTATAGAAAGGCTGAAAATTATACAGCAGGCGGTGGTGAAGAGGTTGCATTCTCTCAATTTGAGAAATACAATATATCCGCAAATGCAGGCTACAAAGTCTCGGATGACCAACAAATATTGGCCAGTTTTATTTATGATGAAGCTAGGGATGTAGGCTACCCTGCCCTACCAATGGACGTCTCATTGGCAAGAGCATTTATTGGTTCCATAAGCTGGAAACAATCCAGCTTCATAGGTGATTTAAAAAACTGGGAAACCAAATTATATGCAAATTCCATAACGCATATTATGGATGATAGCCAAAGGCCAGATGTACCTATACGAATGGATATGCCTGGATGGAGTGATACGTACGGCTACTATTCCCAAGCAGAACTTACACTGAACCGCCATAAGTTTTTAATGAAAGTGGATGGTTTCTATAATCGTTCCTTAGCGGAAATGACCATGTATCCCAACAACCCCAATGAACGAGAAATGTTCATGTTAACTTGGCCAGACGTACGCACCATAAATTCTGGTTTTTATGCTGAGGACGAAATAAGCCTAAAAGAAAGTTCTTTAAAACTTTCAACAAGATTGGCAGTACAAGGTTTTAATGTGGCAGACGAATTTGGGCTTAATAGTCTTAGGATTTTTTATCCTGAGATGCGTCAAAGACAGACTCGCTTTCTAAAAAGTGTTTCTGCAGCTTATCATAAAAAATTCAAAACACTCCATATAAACGGTGGACTATCCTATGGTGATCGCGCACCTTCTGTTTCTGAAGGTTTTGGGTTTTATCTGTTCAACAGCTTTGACAATCATGATTATATAGGTGACCCAGACCTAAAAAATGAGAAGGCCATCGAAACCAATGTGAAGGTATCATTGCCCCTTAAAAAAATCAATATAGGACTTGAGGCCAATTACTTTCATACCATGGATTTTATCATTGGAGAGGTAAATCCAGATTTGAGTGTCATGACCATTGGCGCCCAGGGGGTCAAAGTTTATAGGAACTTGGAGTATGCTAACCTATACAACATTTCTTTGGACACCAAATATGAAGTTACCCCAGAATTCCTTTGGACAGGACTAATATCCTACCATAGAGGAACTGACCAAGATGGGCGAAATCTGCCCTTTATAAGTCCAATTGCCTATAACTCGATGGTGCAATACACTACTGGAAGTTTTTCTGGTTCTCTGACGATGCGCGGAGCAGCAGACCAAGTAAATTTCAATCCAATTTTTGGGGAAGATCGCAGCAATGCCTACACGGTTTTTTCAATGGCATTGGGCAAATCGTTCCCTGTAAATAATGATACTGTTTATGTAAAGGCAGGAGTTGAAAATATTTTTGACGAATTCTATTCCACCTATACAGATTGGAACAATATACCGCGTATGGGGCGCAATTTTTTTATGACCGTTTCTTATGCAATCAATTAAAATCAAAAACAATAATCATACTTTAAATTATAATAGAAATGAAAACAATTAAATATTTCTTTGTCGCACTAATGCTTTCAATGGCTTTTAGCTCATGTTCAGATAATAATAATGATGATTCAATTATAATATCAGAAAATCCGTTGGAAGATTTTAACATGTTAACCAGTTTTAAGGCCAACAATCATAGTGTTGAGATTTATTCTGAACAACAACAGTTTTCCGTAGGGTATAACGAACTCTTCTTCCGAATTAAGGACGATGTTTCTGATAGCTATATCACAAATGCCGATGTTTCTTGGAAACCCATAATGCACATGACCTCAATGATGCACTCTTGTCCAAATTCCGCAGTATCAAAAACCAAAGATGGCTCAGTTTATACAGGTTATACTGTATTTCAGATGCCTGGAAATGCTGATGAGTATTGGGAGCTTACCATAGAATATACAGTTGAAGGACAAACTTACAATGCAACAGAACGTATAGAAGTCAATGCCCCCGCAGATGGTAAAAAGACAGTAAACGTATTCATGGGAAGTGATGATACAAGATATGTTTTGGCCATGATGCCCATGACTCCAGAAGTTGCGGTCAATGATTTTTCGGCCATGCTCTTCAAAATGGAAAACATGATGTCATTCCCAGCTGTGGAAAATTACAAAGTGCATATTGATCCAAGAATGCCTGGCATGGGCAACCATAGTTCACCAAATAATGAAGACCTCACCTTTGACACATCTTCAAATACATACATGGGAAAATTGTCATTAACCATGACTGGGTACTGGAAAATAAACCTGAAAGTAGAAAATGAAACTGAAGAGATTTTAAAAGGTGAAGATATTACAGAAGAAAATGAAAGCAGTAGTCTGTTTTTTGAGATAGAGTTTTAAAATATAGTTCCGTTTTATTGTTTGTTTTAAAAAGGCCATCCCACAAAGGATGGTCTTTTTGCATGCAAAATCAAAGTGGTAGAAAAGACTTTCCCATCTTGATATCCTTTACTAAATCTCCAACAGTATTTTGCTCTAAATTCTTTACAAAATTAACTTTGGTATTGCCAACAAGATCATGCATTGGACATGGGTGTTCTGCATCACAGTCCTGCAAACTAAGCATACAAGAGGTGAGTCTATTGTCACCATCTATCACTTGTATAATCTTCATTAAAGGGGTATTAATGTTCTCATCTGAAAGATAAAATCCACCTCCTGGCCCTTTAACAGAAGAAACTATGTTGTGTCTTGAAAGCTCTTGAAGCACTTTGGATAGATAGGCTTTTGGAATATTGGTCGGTCCACTGATATCCTTTGCCAAAATTTTCTGATGCCCAGAAGAATTTACTGCTAGATACAAGACTGCCTTTAAAGCGTATTTAGAAGAATTGGATATCATTTTTAATGCTTTTAAAATAAATATAAAGATTAAAAGACATTTTTATCCTTTGTATGATAATTATCATGTTATAAGGAATCTACCCTATCTATTTTTGAACATTTAATAAAAATACCTTGTATGAAAATCAATATCTTATTATCAGCACTAATGTTTTTACTACTTGTTGGATGTGGCGGCAAAGAAGAAAAAAAGAAAGAGGGTTTTAGCGTAGATCGCACAAAAACCACGGAAAAACCAGTGGAAACATCTGCTGCAACAGATGAAGTTCCAGCGTCACAACGCATCACTTTAGATGAAAAAGGAGTGGGACAAATAAAATCCATCACCCTAGACCCAGAGATTGATATGGAAATGGCAAGTGCTGGAGAAACCATCTACAATACAAACTGTACTGCCTGCCACAAATTGGACAAAAGATTTATTGGGCCATCTCCAAGAGGTATTATGGAAAGAAGAAGCCCAGAGTGGATCATGAATATGATTCTTGACCCTAAACTGATGACTGAACAAGATCGCTGTGCTAAAGATTTATTGATTGAATTTAATGGTGCCGCTATGGCCAATCAAAATTTGACCGTAGAGGAAACCCGCTCCATACTAGAATACTTTAGAACCTTATAAACTGATTCATATGAAAGCAATTTTCCAACTTAAATTTTTGATTTATCCACTACTCTTAATATTCTTTGTAGTTGGATGTAAAAACGAGCCAAAAACAGATAACTCCTCAGTTTCAGAGACAACAAACGATACTGAAGCGAACAAAGAAAAAGGTCAAGCCTTTATTGAAGACGATGGGTCAACACCCAATGTATTGCAAATAGCCATTGGTTCACCAGACCACACTACCCTGGTAGCCGCTGTACAGGCTGCAAATCTAGAAAATGCACTTGTAAATGCAGGACCACTTATGGTTTTTGCTCCAACCAATGCTGCATTTGATGCTTTGCCAGCAGGCACAGTTGAAAATTTATTAAAACCAGAAAACAAAGATGCTTTGGCCAATATCCTTAAACATCATGTTACTGCCGGCAATTACTCCAAGGATTTTCTTAAAAGGTTTAAAAAATTAGGCCAAGCCAATGATCAGAACACCATTGTAGAAGTAAAAGGTGAAGATGTGTACGTAGGAGGTGCCAAAATTATAGCCAGTGTCCTCGCAGGAAACGGAATCGTGCATGTAGTGGACAAGGTGATTCTTCCTCCATCAGAATAAGTCAAAACCAAAATAAAAACAAACAATAAATAGTAAAAAATGAAAAAGTACAAACATTATGTATTCGCACTTCTGGGAGTGAGTTTATTGCTAGCCGGATGCGGCAACCAGAATGGTGAAAGCTCTTCAAATGGGGCGCTATCTTCCAGTGCGGCAGAAAAAGTATATGTGGCTCCAGGAGAGCAAGATGAATATTATGCATTCTTATCTGGGGGTTATAGTGGAAACCTTACCGTGTATGGACTACCTTCTGGCAGAATGTTCAAGGAAATCCCTGTCTTTTCTCAATTTCCAACCTCCGGGTATGGGTATTCTGAAGAAACCAAGCCCATGTTGAATACTTCCTTCGGATTTGTACCTTGGGACGATGCTCACCACCCGGATATTTCTCAAACAAATGGGGAATTGGATGGTAGATGGGTTTTTATCAATGGTAACAATACTCCTCGAATTGCTCGAATAAGTCTTAGCACTTTTGAAACGGAAGAAATTATTGAAGTTCCAAATAGTGCTGGTAACCATAGTTCTTCCTTTATCACAGAAAACACAGAATATGTAGTTGCCGGAACACGTTTTTCAGTACCAGTTCCACAACGGGATATGCCTATTAATGAGTATAAGGGCAACTTTAAAGGCGCCCTATCATTTATCAGTGTTGCACCAGATAACGGAAGATTAAATCTTGAGTTCCAGCTATTGATGCCTGGATTCAACTATGATCTTTCACACCCTGGTAGAGGAAAATCACACGGATGGTTCTTCTTTACTACATACAACACGGAAGAGGCGAATTCATTAATGGAGGTTAATTCTTCTCAAAACGATAAAGATTTTATCGCTGCCATCAATTGGAAAAAAATAGAAGAATATGTAAAGAATGGCGGAGGAACCAAAATACCTGCCAATTATGCGCATAATGTATATGACGATCATAATCATACCGGCACTTCTACCATGAAAAAAGAAGTGTTGACTGTAGACCCAACCAAAGTACCCGGTGCCGTTTTCTTTTTACCCACTCCAAAATCACCTCATGGATGTGATGTGGATCCTACAGGTCAATACATAATTGGAAATGGAAAACTGTCTGCAGATTTAACAGTGCATTCTTTTGATAAAATGATAGCCGCTATTGAAGGTGAGAAATTTGATGGTGAAGCTTATGGTATTCCAATTCTTAAGTTTGAAGATGTATTGGCGGGAACGGTAAAAAGTGGTGGCTTAGGCCCCCTACATACTGAATTTGATGGTAAAGGAAATGCATATACCACCTTCTTCATTTCATCAGAAGTTGTGAAGTGGAAATTGGATACTTGGGAAGTTATAGACCGTAAACCTACCTTCTATTCTGTTGGTCATATCATGATTCCGGGAGGAAATTCAAGAAAACCATTTGGAAAGTATGCAGTAGCGATGAATAAAATCACCAAGGATCGTTATTTACCTACCGGACCAGAAATGGAGCACTCCGCGCAGATTTATGATATCTCTGGAGAAAAAATGGAATTGATCTATGATTTCCCAACACATGGTGAGCCTCATTATGCTGCCGGTTGTCCTGCAGAACTATTGGCTCCAAAATCTAAGAAAATCTATAGATTGACTGATAATAAGCATGAATTTGCTACTATTAGTCCTAATGATGCACGTGTAGAACGGAATGGCAAAGAGGTTCATATCTACATGTCCACTATTCGTAGTCACTTTACTCCAGATAATATTGAAGGTATAAAGGTTGGTGATAAGGTATATTTCCATATTACTAACCATGAACAAGATTTTGATGTACCGCACGGTTTCTCCATAATAGGTCAGAATACATCGGAACTACTGGTTATGCCAGGTCAAACTAAGACATCTATTTGGGAACCTAAAAAAGTGGGTGTATGGCCATTTTACTGTACAGATTTCTGTTCAGCGCTACACCAAGAAATGCAAGGTTATGTAAGGGTATCCCCTGCTAACTCTGATATTGAGCTCTCATGGTCTTTAGGTGAGTAAGCAATTATAGATTTATTTTTTTCAAGCTTGAAGCGGGCAGTGCTATAAAGTCTGCCCGCTTTTTTACAAATGAGAACAATCAATCAAAACTAAATTCTATTTGTAAATGATTTAAAGTTTTAAAAGATGAAAAAAGCAAGTATCCTTATGATAATAGGCCCTTTGTTTCTTTTAGGGTTGTACGCTTTTCCTTTGTGGAACATTATGTTGGGTGCCCCTCAATATCCAGAACCCTTAGGAATGAATATCCATATTGATGGGATTCGTGATGTAAATGAGTTCGATTTACAAAACATAGATGGTCTTAACCACTACATAGGCATGCGAAAATTGCCAAAACCAGAAGAAATGTGGGAGTTTAGTGCCTTTCCCATTGTCATTGGAGGAATGGTGATTTTAGGTTTGGTCATTGGTATACTGGGATTTTTTAAGAAAGTTGGCTATCAGTGGTTCATGGGCTGGTTTGTGCTGATGTCCATTTTGGGAGTTCTAGGCATGTATGATTTTAATGCATGGATGGTGGATTACGGAACCAATCTAGACCCCAATGCCATTATGAAACTTTCTAACCCAGATGGTACACCAATGAGCTACAAACCACCTTTATTTGGACATGCAAAAATGTTGAATTTTGATGTTACCTCCTTACCATCAACAGGGGCATGGATGATGTTTACAGGCATGATGCTCATTCTGGCTGCCTTCTTTTTGGGTTGGAAAACTCGCAAATCCAAAGAAATAGAAAAACCTTAAATCACAGCAAACCAATGAAACAGTATTTTATCGTTTTCGGTTTTACATTAATGCTTTTAGCATCTTCCTGTACTATTGGACCAAAACCCATAAACTATGGTAGTGATGGGTGCCATTTTTGTAAAATGACCATTGTGGATAAACAACATGCCGCAGAATTTGTAACAAAAAAAGGGAAGGTATTTAAGTTTGATGCTGCTGAATGCATGATGAACCATTTAAGCGAAATTGATGAAACAACTGTTTCTCTGTTTCTGGTCAATGATTATAATACCCCTGGTGAGCTTATTGATGCTACTAAAGCCACTTATCTAATAAGTAAAAATATACCCAGCCCAATGGGCGAGTATTTAACGGCATTTGAAATCAAAGAAATAGCGGAGAAAGCACAAGCCGATAATGAAGGTGAACTTTTTACTTGGGAGGAATTAGGCAATAGGTTTAAAATTAAAACGGGTAAATAAATAGTTTTAGAATGAAAGAGGTTATCAAAAATTTACAAATGAACGATTGCCTTGAACTACTTGGTGAAAACTATATAGGACGTTTAGGCTTTATAGCACGTTCAAGTCCTTATATAACACCTATAACTTATTTTCATGATGCGGAAGAGAAAAGCATACTGAGCTATTCAACAGAGGGACATAAAATAGATGCAATGCGGAAATTTCCGTCCGTCTCTTTACAAGTTGATGAAATTAGTACAATACAAAACTGGAAGTCTGTGATAATACATGGAAAATTTGAAGAGTTACATGGAAGCACTGCAAAAAAATACCTTCGTAAGTTCTCTCTTGGGGTTCAAGAAACAATAGCCAACAAAGTCCATGAAAGTCCTAAATTTATTAGTGATTTTTCAAGCAGGTTAAGTGAACGAAAGTTGCCGATAGTTTACAGAATAAATATAAATGATATATCAGGAAAGTATAGAGCGTAGTTAAGAAGATGACTTTTGTCCGCCAACTATTCTTACTTAATCCAAAAACATAGAAATGTACACCGTTAAAGACACTATAAGAAACCAAGAATTTAACAAGCTTAAAGTTGAGAAACTTGCAAAAACAAATACGTTGGAAATATTAAGTATTAGTTTGGAAAAAGATGTAATCTTCCCAGAACACATCTCCCCTACTGATGCGCAATTAATAGTATTGGAGGGGAACATAGATTTTCATATCCAAGGTGAAACTTTTCAAATAACAGAACAGCAGGATTTTAGTTTTCCAAAAGAAATAGCACATTGGGTCAAAGCAAATGAAAATTCAAAATTTTTGATTATCAGATAATGAAATACCTAAACGGATTGTTGGTTATCATATTTCTATTTTCGGGGCATTGTCTTTCCGCAAAAACCATTTCCATTTGCTCCTCTTGTAAAATAAAATCCATTAAAGAGGGAATTAAAATTGCTGATGAATTCGATACCCTTTTGATCAAAAAAGGAACATACAAAGAATTCAATATTCTTATAGACAAACCCTTGACATTGCTAGGTGAAAAATTTCCGGTAATTGATGGAGAAGATCAAGGTGAAATCATTAGAATTGTTTCTGACAATGTCACAATTGATGGACTCTTTATCATAAACGTGGGAACAAGCTACACTTCTGATTATGCTGCTATTCGGGTTGTGAAGAGTGAAAACTTCCTAATTCAAAATGTAGTGCTGGAAAAACTGTTTTTTGGTATCTACTTGGAAAAATCGAACAATGGAAAAGTATACCATAACAAAATAATTGGTGATGCCATTGATGAGTATAATTCAGGCAACGGAATTCAGCTTTGGTATTCAAAAAATGTAGAGGTAGATCGCAATATTGTTCAAGGAGTGCGTGACGGTATTTATTTGGAGTTTTCAGACAACATTACCATCAATAACAATATTAGCACCAACAATCTTAGGTATGGGCTTCATTTTATGTTCTCAGATGATGACACCTACACCAACAACACCTTTGAGAATAACGGCGCCGGAGTCGCAGTCATGTTTTCAAAAAGAATAAAAATGATTGGCAATACCTTTAGGAAAAATTGGGGCACTGCCGCTTTTGGAATGTTGTTGAAAGAGATTAACGATGCAGAAATATACGGGAATACCTTTGAGGAAAACACTATAGGCATTAATATAGAAGGTTCCAATAGAATCAATTATAAAAACAACAATTTTATTAAAAACGGCTGGGCGATCAAAGTATTGGGAGCTTGCTATACCAATACTTTTGCTAAAAATAATTTTTTATACAACTCTTTTGATATTTCATATAATAGCAAACTCAACGATAATGTATTTAATCAAAATTACTGGAGCAACTATACCGGTTATGACTTAGATAAAAATGGAATCGGGGATGTACCTTACAGACCTGTAAAGTTGTTCTCTTATATTGTTAATAGAACACCGGAAACTATTGTACTACTACGTAGTCTGTTCATGGATATTATTGATTTCTCTGAAAAAGTTTCACCTGTTTTTACTCCGGATAACCTTCTGGATGCAAATCCGCTAATGAAAAGAATAAAATGATTCAAGTAGAAAACTTACATAAAAAGTTTAGTAAGAATCAAGTCCTAACAGGGTTGGATTTAAATATTCAAAAGGGAGGCATTTTTGCTATTCTAGGGCCCAATGGCTCTGGAAAGACAACACTAATAAAGATTATTTTGGGTATGGTCATAGCCGATAAAGGAACTGTTTCAGTCTTTGAAAAATCCGTTAAAAACAAATGGAAATATCGTCAAGAAATAGAATACCTACCTCAGATTGCAAACTTCCCCGGTAATCTAAGAGTTAAGGAACTTATTAGAATGATAAAGGATCTGCGCCAACAAACCAGTGAAGAAAAGCTGCTAATTGAACTGTTTGGCATAGAACCTTTTCTTGATAAAAAATTGGCCACACTTTCAGGTGGTACAAAACAAAAGGTAAACATTGTCTTAGCTTTTATGTTTGATAGTCCTTTAATAATTCTTGATGAGCCTACCACAGGTTTAGACCCTGCTGCTTTAATTAGTTTGAAAGAACTCATTCAGAAAGAAAAACAAAAAGGTAAAACCATTCTTGTTACCAGCCATATTATGCAATTTGTAGAAGAGATTGCGGATGAAATTGTTTACCTACTGGAAGGTAAGATTTATTTTAAGGGAAGAATTTCGGAACTTATGGAAAAGACATCTCAAACTGATTTTGAACATGCCATAGCGGCCATAGCAACTAAGATGACCAATGCTTAAAATTCTAAAATATAGTTTTTACGATTTAATGCGGAGCCGCTGGAGCTATGTATATTTCCTATTTTACCTAGCGCTAGGTTTTGTGCTTCTGTTCTTAAACAATGATGTTTCCAAGGCTGTGATAACACTCATGAATGTAATTATCGTACTAGTACCTTTAATTGGGACCATCTTTGGAGTCATGTACTATTACGATTCCAAAGAATTTACAGAACTCTTATTGGCTCAACCTATTAAGCGTTCATCTATTTTTCTTGGACAATATCTTGGTGTTGCAGGTTCTCTGACCCTAAGTCTTGTCTTAGGGTTAGGTATTCCTTTTCTTCTTTACGGCCTCTTTAGGAGTAACGTTATTTTCGATTTTTCACTCTTACTGATTACCGGAGCATTCTTAACGCTCATATTTACAGCCTTAGCTTTTAATATTGCCTTGTCAAACGAAAACAAAATAAAAGGTTTTGGGTACGCTGTATTGGCATGGTTGTTTTTAGCCGTAGTTTATGATGGCTTGTTTTTAATGTCACTTATTATATTTGAAGAATACCCACTTGATTCATTTTCATTGGCGGCTACTATGCTTAATCCCATTGACCTTTCAAGAACATTAATTCTCTTAAAATTGGACATATCTGCACTGTTAGGCTATACAGGTGCCGTCTTCAAACAATTTTTTGGTACAAATACCGGTTTGATCATTTCTATTCTCATGCTTTTATTGTGGACAGTACTACCTATTAGTAGGTTAGCATACAAAGCAAAAAGAAAGGATTTCTAATATCACATTTTGGTCTAACGGCCTCCTCTATGTGTTAATACGGAGAGTTAAAGATTTAACACTATAAAATCTTCAAAAGGAATAGTTGAAAAGTACATTAGTTTGACGAATTCCTCTCTTTTCTTGTCATTTGTTTATGTTTTATCACCAAATAGCTAAAAAACAATAAACGCTCTTACAATATTTCATATTTTGCTAGTATAATTAGATAACCAATGCAAATAATTGAATCTTCCCAAGTCTACGATGTCATTATAGTAGGTTCAGGGGCTGGTGGGGGAATGGCCACCAAAATATTGTCAGAAGCAGGCTTAAAGGTTGCTGTTGTAGAAGCTGGACCATTTTTTGATCCAGCAGACCCAGAGCAAATGACCCAAATGAAATGGCCCTATGAGTCACCTAGACGAGGTGCAAACACGGTTAGACCGTTTGGTGATTTTGATTCTGCCTATGGTGGTTGGGAGATTGAAGGAGAACCATACACCAATGAGGAGGGCAGTGATTTTAGTTGGTTTCGCTCAAGAATGCTCGGTGGAAGAACCAATCATTGGGGAAGAATTTCGCTTCGTTTTGGTCCCAAAGATTTTAAACGAAAAGACCAAGATGGCCTAGGTGATAATTGGCCAATTGGTTATGAAGATGTAAAACCATATTACGATAAAGTGGATAAACTAATTGGTGTATTTGGCACCAATGAAGGTTTACCCAATGATCCTGACGGCTTTTTTCTACCCCCTCCAAAACCAAGGCTTCATGAACTTTTTTATATAAAGGGAGCTAGAAAATCCAATATTCCGGTCTTTCCGTCAAGAATGTCCATGCTCACTAAAAAAATTAATAACGATAGGGGTGTATGCTTTTATTGTGGTCAATGCTCAAGGGCTTGCCAGGTATATGCAGATTTTTCTGCGGGGACTTGCTTAATATTTCCAGCCCAAAAAAATGGAGGTCAAATAGACCTTTTTGTAAATTGTATGGTAAGGGAAGTAACCACGGATGAAGAAGGAAAAGCTACTGGAGTCTCCTACATCAACAAAGAAGATAGAAAAGAATATAAACTAAAAGGTAAAGTAGTGGTTTTGGCAGCTTCTGCCTGTAGTTCTGCCAGAATATTGCTTAACTCAAAAAGTAAGCAACATCCTAATGGTCTTGGTAATAGCAGCGATGTTGTGGGTAAATATCTTCATGATTCTACGGGAGCTGGTAGAGCGGCATTTGTTCCTGATTTAATGAATAGAGAAATCTACAACGAAGATGGCGTTGGTGGTATGCACGTTTATACCCCCTGGTGGTTAGACAACAAAAAACTGGATTTCCCAAGAGGATATCATATTGAAATTTGGGGCGGCATGGGAATGCCGAGTTATGGTTTTGGTTTCAATCCTAATCTCTTCAACCAATTCTTTAATCTAAAAGTTGGAGGATATGGAAATAGCTTGCGTAAGGACGTAAAAAAATATTATGGCTCCGTACTTGGTTTTTCAGGTAGAGGGGAATCTATCCCTCAGGAAAACAATTATTGTGAAATTGATAACACCACGGTGGATGAATTTGGGATTCCGGTACTAAAGTTCAATTATCAATGGACAGATCACGAAGTGAAGCAGGTAAAACATATGCATGATACTTTTGAAGAAATTTTCCATAATATAGGTGCCACACCATTGGACGATAAACCTGGAAAGGAACAAGACTATGGTATACTAGCTCCAGGAAAGATTATTCATGAGGTGGGAACAACCCGTATGGGAGACAACAACAAGACTTCGGTTGTAAACAAATATCAACAACTACATGATGCTAAAAATGTTTTTATAGTGGATGCAGGTCCCTTTGTCTCACAAGCGGACAAAAACCCAACTTGGACAATTTTGGCGCTCTCATGGCGAACTTCGGACTATATTGTAGAACAACTCAAACAGCAAAACATCTAGGCAATGGATAGAAGAAAAAGTTTAAAATCAATTTTACTTGGTGGAGTGGCCAGCGGATTGGCTGTTCATGGTTGTAATCCAAAGCCCACAGAGACTGTGGATGAACTTGTATCTGCGGAAAAACATATTTATGGCAGAACTCCAAAGGAGAAAAAGTTAGATGAAGAATTACATGCAAAGGATTTTTTCAATGAACATGAAATGAGTACTATAAGTGTTCTTTGTAATTTAATCTTGCCTCCTAATGAAGATTATGGCAGCACAACGGATGCAGAAGTTCCGGATCTTATTGAATTCATGGCCAAAGATATTCCAGAGCTGCAAACTCCCTTACGCGGTGGTCTTATGTGGCTTGATCATAAATGCAATACAGATTTCAACCAAATGTTTAAATCCGCATCTGAAGAACAGCAAAAATCTATTCTAGATACAATTGCCTATCCAGATGTAGCCATACCTGAAGAAGAACATCCACTAGAAATCCAGTTTTTTTCCTTGATGCGCAATTTGACCTTAACCGGATATTACACCTCAAAAATGGGTATTGAAGAGCTAGGTTATAAAGGAAACATGCCCAATGTTTGGAATGGTGTTCCAGAAGAGGTACTGGCACAGCACAATGTAGCTTATGACGATGATTGGCTAGCAAAATGTGTAGACCAAAGCAAGAGAGGCACAATAGCGGAATGGGATGAAAAAGGAAATTTATTGACTTAGTTATGCCCTATTAAAATCGAGAAGATTGAATGACACTAATTTCTCAAGTTCGAAAAAGCAATCTAGCTTGGTTTGGAACATAAATTTTACCGATATTTGTTTTAGAATTTACCATCCTTTTTTAGGTACTAAAAGTTAAGTCCAAGACTTAACTTTATTTATTTTCAATCCTAAAACTTGCCCACGTGGTGGAATTGGTAGACACGCTACCTTGAGGGGGTAGTGTTCGAAAGGACGTGCTGGTTCGACTCCAGTCGTGGGCACAAAACCGCATTTAATTGCGGTTTTTTTGTTTGACCTTGTTTTTACAAAAACTTATGGACCAACCAATCAAAGTCATCAACATTACATAAACTCTTCTAAATTTTATAGGTATAAATTAGGCTAGCTACATTAAAATTGTAAATTTGTTTAACGTTTATATTCAAAAGATGAACAATGTAAAGAAGTCCTTCAGTATTCGCGATATGGAAAACCTTTCTGGTATTAAGGCTCATACCATTAGAATTTGGGAAAAAAGATATAATTTGTTTACACCTGAAAGGACTACCACGAACATAAGGACTTACAGTTTGGGCAGTTTGCAAAAGTTACTAAACATCACTTTACTCTACAACAGTGGTTATAAGATTTCCAAAATAGCCAAGCTAGAGGACTCCAACATACCTGTAATGGTTAGGGAAATTGTTTCTAACAACAGTGAAAAAAGTCATGCCATCAATGCTTTTAAGCTAGCTATGATCAATTTTGATCAAACATTGTTTCTAAACACATACAATAGTCTGTTATCAGAAAGGTCATTTAGAGATATCTTCAACGAGGTACTTATCCCATTACTGAATGAGCTTGGACTTCTGTGGCAGACAGACACTATAAGCCCTGCTCATGAACATTTTATCACCCACCTGATCAAGCAAAAAATATATATCAATACGGAGAAGCTTCAAATGGTTGAGCCTACCCAAAAAGATAAGGTATTTACGCTCTTTTTACCAGAAAACGAAATACATGAAATTGGGCTACTCTATCTTAACTATGAAATCACTTTAAGAGGATATAAATCTATTTACCTAGGCCAAACTATGCCTATAGAAAGTTTAGTAGATCTGCTCAAATACTATGATAACGTGCACTTTGTATCTTACTTTACGGTTTCACCAACAAAAGATGATTTGACTGCATATTTTGACAAATTTTCCAAGACTTTAAACATATCTGGTAATTCTAGACTTTTTGTCTTAGGACATCAAATACAATATGTTGCCAAAGAAGAACTTCCAACCTATGTAAAAACCTTTAATTCGATTGAACAACTCATGAACTCCCTCTAATCCACTTCTAACCTACTAAAATGAAAAATGCTATTATAATCGGTTCTGGTTTTTCCTCGCTCTCAGCCTCTTGCTACTTAGCTAAGGCGGGGTTCAATGTTACCGTTTTTGAAAAAAATGGTACTGTTGGAGGTAGAGCAAGACAATTCATTAAAGACGGATTTACTTTTGATATTGGCCCAAGCTGGTATTGGATGCCCGATATTTTTGATAAATTCTTTTCAGATTTTGGTAAGAAAACCTCAGATTACTATCAATTGGATAAATTGAGTCCTGCGTACAAGATTTTTTTTGATGATGACGTGATTACGATTGGAGATTGTATGGACAAAATATGTGAAGAATTTGAAAGGATTGAACCAGGAAGCGGAAAACATCTCAAGAACTTCATTGCTAAGGCACAGAAAAACTATGACATTGCCATTAACAAAGTGGTTTTACGTCCTGGCCTATCACCTTTAGAATTAGTTACCAAAGAAACGGTACTTAGAGTTGATCAATTCTTTAAGACAATAAGTCAAGAAGTTCGTAGGCGTTTTAAAAACCCAAAACTAATTTCAACACTAGAGTTTCCAGTGCTTTTTTTAGGTGCTAAACCCAGTAAAACTCCTTCCTTTTATAGCTTTATGAATTTTGCTGATTTTGGATTAGGGACTTGGCACCCAAAAGGAGGCATGTACGAAATCATAAAAGCCATGAAGAACCTGGCGGAAGAATTGGGAGTAAAGTTCTGCACAAATAGCACTGTGGATAAAATTCTTGTTTCTGATGGAAAAGCATCAGGAATAAGCACCAATGGTAAAAACTTTGAGGCAGACGTAGTAATTAGCGGTGCAGATTACCATCATTCCGAAACACTTTTGGATAACAACTATAGACAATACTCTGAGGCGTATTGGGATAAAAAGACTTATGCACCCTCTTCTCTCCTCTTCTACATAGGTTTTTCCAAAAAGCTAAAAAACATTGAGCACCACAATCTGTTTTTTGATACAGATTTTGAAAAACACGCTCAGGAAATCTATGATGACCCGCAATGGCCCAGCAATCCATTGTTCTATGCAAATTTTCCTTCAGTAACTGATTCTTCTATGGCTCCAGAAGGTTATGAAACTGGTTTTTTTCTGGTTCCAATAGCTCCAGACCTAGAAGATACACCACAATTAAGATCTCAATATTTTGATATTATTATAGATAGATTCGAAAAGCGTACAGGACAGGATGTGAAAAATTTCATTATCTTCAAAGAGAGTTTCTGTGTGAACGACTTTATTGAGCAATATAATTCTTATAAAGGCAACGCTTATGGCATGGCAAATACACTGCAGCAAACTGCTTTTTTAAGACCCAACCTCAAAAGTAGCAAAGTAAAAAATTTGTTTTTTACAGGTCAGTTGACTGTTCCAGGTCCCGGTGTTCCACCATCCTTAATCTCAGGAAAATTAGTATCTGACTTGATAACCAAAAAAAACTTAGCCAGATGAAAACTATTTTTGATAGCGTATCCTATAGCTGCAGTAAAATTGTAACGGAAACTTACAGTACTTCGTTCTCTTTGGCCACAAAAATGTTATCCACCTCTATACGAGCAGATATTTATAACATTTACGGGTTTGTGCGCTTTGCAGACGAGATTGTAGATACTTTCCATGATTACAACAAAAAAGAGCTCTTTAAGAATTTTGAAAAAGCAATGGAAGATGCCATTGCAAATAAAATCAGCTTAAACCCCATTCTCAATTCCTTTCAAAATACGTATCACAAATATGATATTCCGCATCATTTGATTGAAGCTTTTATGAAAAGTATGCGAATGGACCTCTCCAAGAAAAAGTATAACACTTTTGAAGAGTATCAAGAATACATTTATGGTTCTGCCGATGTGGTTGGCTTAATGTGTCTTTGCGTTTTCGTTAATGGGGATAAAGAAAAATATGAAGAGTTAAAAGTACCTGCAATGGCACTAGGTTCAGCTTTTCAAAAAGTGAATTTTCTACGTGATTTAAAAGCTGATTATGAAGTGCTTGAGCGTACCTATTTCCCCAATACAAATTTGATGGAGTTGGATGAAACCTCTAAAGAAAGAATTGTAGACGAAATAAAGGCTGATTTTTCTGTAGGTTATACTGGTATAGTAAAATTACCTGATGAAGCCAAATTTGGGGTCTACACTGCCTATAAATACTATAATAAGCTTCTTAAAAAGTTACAAAGCACACCACCCCTTGAAATAAAAAATACGCGAATTCGTGTTCCAAACTATCAAAAGTTCGGACTTTTGGCACAGTCTTATGTTAATTACAAACTACAACTCGTATAAATGAAAGTGGCACTTTGGATTCTTATCTTTTTCGGAACTTTTTCCATAATGGAGTTTATGGCCTGGTTTACCCATAAATATGTAATGCACGGTTTTTTATGGAGTCTTCACAAAGATCATCATAAAAAAGACCATGATTCATGGTTTGAAAGAAACGATGCATTCTTCATTTTTTATGCAATTGTAAGTATGATATGCTTTTACCTAGGAGCGGAAACCAATTTTTGGTATGGTTGGCCTCTCGGTTTTGGTATTTTAGCCTATGGTATTGCCTATTTCTTTGTTCATGACATTTTTATACATCAACGCTTTAAAATGTTTAGAAATGCCAATAACTGGTATGCAAGAGGAGTAAGAAGGGCGCATAAAATACACCATAAACATATAGGTAAGGAAAAAGGAGAATGTTTTGGGATGCTGTTTGTTCCTTTCAAATACTTTAAAAAGACCTAGAGAGTACTTTGTTCCAGTAAAAGCTCATCCAACACATTTCTTATGTTTGCAGAATTCCAGTCTGCCACACCTTTCTCAGCAACCACCAGTTGCCCAGATTTACTTAAAATATAAGTAGCAGGTATACTCTTGGACACCAGTAACTTGGGTGTTTTGGATGCTTCAAAATAGACGGGCAATTGATAGTTTTTCTTTTCAAGGAAAGAGGTCACTTTATTTTTTTTGTCATTGGCAACAAAAGCAAAAACCACCTTGTCTTTATAATCTTCATGCAATGCCACTAAGCTAGGAAGTTCAGCAACACATGGCGGGCACCAAGTAGCCCAAAGGTTTACAACAACTACTTTTCCTCTACTTGATTCAAAATCAAATCTATTTCCATTCAAATCAACAAGGTCCCAATCATAATTTTTGAGCGTTTTCCTTTCCTCAACACTAACAACAGAAGCGCTGGTAGAGAAGAGTTTACCCACAAAAACACGAAGATGAAAACCTACCGGAGTAAATAAAATGAGGATAATGGCCAATATCCAAATACCGTTAGCTATCTGATTTTTAGAAATTTTCATTTCTTATTTAGCAATTAGTTTATCCAACAGGTTATATACTTTTGAGGAATCCCAGTCGGCTATTTTTTGTTTATAAATTACAATATTTCCAGACTTATCTATTAAATATGAAGAAGGAACCTCATCTGGATTAATGGGTGTTTTTTCGCCAATTATTAAATAGGTTACTGGGAATGTAAACCCATGTTTCTTCATAAACTCTTCTACCGGCGGCCTATTTTCATTAGTAATAATGTAGAAATCCATTTTGCCTTTGTACCTATCATACATGCTTTGGATACTTGCCAATTCCGCCTCACAAGGTAATCGCCATGAAGCCCAAAGATTTATAAAAACTACATTGCCTTTAGATTTTTCAAAGTTGAAAAAATTCCAGTCTGCATCTTTTAACTTCCAGTCATAGTCCGTTATTTTTTCCCTGTTTGCCTCTTCTATAACCGGAGGAGAGAATGAAAACAATCGATTTAATAAAATCTTACCATAATGTCCCATAGGAGTGACAAAGAAAGAAAGTATAAAAAGCATCACTGCAATGTTGAATATGGTCTTTTTATTAATCTTCATTTATTATGGTTTTATTAAAACTAAAAACTCCTGACGCAATATCAGGAGTTTTTTTAACTATATCTATAAATAGATTTATGCATTTTCTTTTTTAATAACATTTAAAGCAGAACCTTCATTGAACCATTCAATTTGTGATTGGTTATAGGTATGATTCGCCATAATGTTATCAATACTACCATCTGCATGCACAACTTCCAATGTTAACTGCTTGCCAGGAGCAAAATCCTTAATATCTATAAAGTTGAATGTATCGTCCTCCTGAACTAGATCATAATCATTCTCATTAGCAAAGGTCAAACCTAACATTCCTTGTTTCTTAAGGTTAGTCTCATGGATTCTAGCAAAAGACTTCACCAATACAGCAGCAACTCCTAAATGTCTAGGTTGCATAGCTGCATGTTCTCTGGAAGAGCCCTCACCATAGTTGTGATCTCCAACAACAATGGTCTTAATGCCTGCTTTTTTATATGCTCGTTGCGCATCTGGAACAGCAACATATTCGCCTGTTAATTGGTTTTTGACAAAATTGGTCTGCTTGTTAAATGCATTAACCGCGCCTATCAAAGTGTTGTTGGCTATATTATCCAAATGTCCTCTATAACGTAACCAAGGTCCAGCCATAGAAATATGATCCGTGGTACACTTACCAAAAGGTTTGATCAACAATTTTACACCTTGAAGACTTTCTTCAGTTATAGGAACAAAAGGTTCCAAAAGTTGTAAACGTTCAGATGTTGGTGAAACAACAACTTGTACACCACTGCCATCTTCCATAGGAGCAATAAAACCAGCATCTTCCACTGCAAAACCTTCTGGTGGCAATTCATATCCACGTGGTTCTGCCAACATCACTTCTTCCCCATCTTCATTGATCAGTTTATCTGTAATTGGATTAAAATCCAACCTTCCCGCTATAGCAATAGCAGTTACTAATTCCGGAGAACCTACAAAAGCAAGCGTGTTGGGGTTTCCATCTGCACGCTTGGCAAAGTTTCTATTGAATGAGTGAACAATTGTATTTCTTGGTCCATCTGCCGCTTTGTCTCCATAACGGTCCCACATTCCAATACAAGGGCCGCACGCGTTCGCAAAAACAGTAGCTCCCACTGTATTAAATGTATCAATAAACCCATCACGTTCAATGGTATAGCGTACTTGCTCAGAACCTGGAGTTATGGTAAACTCAGACTTCATCTTCAGGTTTTTGTCAGAAACTTGTTTTGCCAAAGATGCAGCTCTAGAAATATCTTCGTAAGAAGAGTTGGTACAAGACCCTATTAGACCAACTTCCACATTTAAAGGCCAGTCATTTGCTTTGGCAGCTTCATTCATTTTAGAAATTGGCGTTGCTAAGTCTGGTGTAAAAGGTCCATTCAAATGTGGCTCCAAAGTATCCAAATTGATTTCTATCAACTGATCAAAATATTTTTCTGGATCCGCATATACTTCTGCATCTGCAGTTAGGTGCTCTTTTACTTCCAAAGCAGCATCAGCAACATCAGCACGATCCGTTGCTCTTAAATATCTATCCATGGACTCGTCATAACCAAATGTAGACGTAGTGGCACCTACTTCGGCCCCCATATTGCAAATGGTACCTTTTCCTGTGCAGGACATTGATGTAGCGCCTTCGCCAAAATATTCAACAATGGCTCCTGTTCCCCCCTTAGCGGTAAGGATATCTGCCACTTTTAAGATTACATCTTTAGGGGCAGTCCATCCAGATAGCTTCCCCGTTAACTTTACGCCAATCAGTTTTGGAAATTTTAGTTCCCATGCCATCCCTGCCATTACATCCACAGCATCAGCTCCACCAACACCAATAGCAACCATTCCCAATCCGCCGGCATTTACTGTATGAGAATCAGTTCCTATCATCATTCCACCAGGGAACGCATAATTTTCCAATACTACTTGGTGAATTATTCCAGCTCCTGGTTTCCAAAAGCCAATACCGTATTTATTTGAAACGGATTCTAGAAAGTCAAAAACCTCGTTACTAGTCTCGTTTGCTCGTTTTAAATCTGTTTTTGCATCAACCTTAGCTTGTATCAAGTGATCACAATGTACAGTAGTCGGCACTGCTACTTTAGGTTTGCCAGCATGCATAAATTGCAACAAAGCCATTTGTGCAGTAGCATCTTGGCAGGCCACTCTATCTGGGGCAAAATCTACATAATCCTTACCTCTTGAATATTGTTTACTGGGTGTTCCTTCCCACAAATGAGAGTATAATATTTTCTCTGAAAGGGTTAAAGGTCTTCCTACTAGTTCGCGGGCTTTTTCAATACGCTCCCCCATTGAAGCGTAAACACCCTTAATCATGTCAATGTCAAATGCCATTCTACAATTGGATTTTAAGATTTCAGTAATTCGGTAAATTTAGTGAAATACCTACGATTTAGGAATTAGAATTACCCTAAATAAGTCGGAATGATTTGATATTTATAACAATTCTGAAATAATATTTTCTTCAGAAATGCCTTCCGCTTCTGCTTTGTAGTTTTTTAGAATCCTATGTCGAAGAATTCCCATTGATACTGCTTTCACATCTTCAATGTCCGGAGAGAACTTTCCATTGATTGCCGCATGGGCTTTCGCCCCTAAAACTAAATTTTGAGATGCTCTTGGACCAGCTCCCCAATCTACATAGTTATTTATAAAGTCTGACGAATTTTCCGTACCTGGCCGCGTCTTGTTGACCAATCTAACCGCGTAGTCTATTACGTTATCTGGCACTGGTATTCTACGAATTAAGTGCTGTACCGCAATAATTTCATCAGCATTAAAAAGAGTATTTATCTCCACTGTTTCATCCGTGGTAGTTGATTTTACCACTTGCACTTCTTCAGCAATTGAAGGGTACGTTAATTCTATAGCGAACATGAAACGATCTAATTGTGCTTCTGGTAATGGGTATGTACCTTCTTGTTCAATAGGATTTTGAGTGGCGAGCACAAAATAAGGCATGTCCAGTTTATATTGCTGTCCTGCAATGGTCACAGCCCTTTCCTGCATCGCCTCTAAAAGTGCCGCCTGAGTCTTGGGCGGGGTTCTATTAATCTCATCAGCTAGGATGATATTACCAAAAACTGGGCCTTTTATAAACTTAAAATTTCTGTTTTGGTCCAACACTTCACTACCTAGTATATCACTGGGCATTAAATCTGGAGTAAACTGTATTCTTTTAAAGTCGAGTCCTAAGGTTTGGGCAATGGTATTTACCATTAAGGTTTTTGCCAGCCCTGGAACCCCAATTAGAAGTGAATGTCCACCAGTGTAAATTGACAATAAGATTTGTTCGACCACCTTTTCTTGTCCAACAATGATCTTGGCAATTTCTTTCTTTAAAGCTTGGTGTTTTTTTACAAGGTTTTCAACAGCAACTACGTCTGACATGCAATTATTCCTTTACCCATTTGTTTGCAAAATCGCAACCTCTGCTATCTGTGTTTACGTGGATATAGGTATCATCTATATGATCATCCATCCAATCCTTAATGGCTTTAAATTGTTTTTCTCTAAGTGCCAACTCTTGAATCTTTAAATAATCCTTTGCAAAATCAGCCTTGTGCTCATCATAACGATTGGAAATCTTCATTATCTTAAACTTAGGAGGTCCTCCTCTTTGGTCGTCTTCCTTCAAAGGTTTAGAAATCTCTTCGTCCTTTAAATTTCTAACTTGATTATATAATGCAGGATCCATTTTGGTAAGCTCAAAACGTGAATCAAAATTAATTGGATTACGCAACAGACCACCATCAAATTTGGTCTCTTTTTCATCTGAAAAATTCAAAGCGGCATCAGCAAAAGTGTATTTATCATCTAAAATCTGCTGACGTATACTATCCAATTCTTTTACAGCGGTGTCCAATGCTAGTTGGGGTATTTCAGGAATCAATAAAATATGGCGCAAATCCAACTCTTGACCTCTTATCTTTTCAATGTAAATAATATGATATCCAAAATCAGTTTCAAAAGGTTCAGAAATTTCTCCTTGTTGTAGACTAAAAGCAACATCTTTAAACTCTTTTACAAAGGGAGTTTCCCTAGTCATACTATAAAACCCGCCTTTTGACTTTGAACCTGGGTCTTGCGAATAGAGAATGGCCTTAACGTTAAAACTGGCATCGTTTTCCAGCACATCCTGTCTTATTTGATTTAATCTATCTACTACCTTTTGCTTTTCCTCATCTGGAGCCGTTGGCTGTTTTACAATTTGTGCAATCTCTAGCTCTGCACCAAAAACTGGCCTTTCATCTTCGGGAATCTTACTAAAGAACTGACGTACTTCTTCAGGGGTAACTTCTATCTCCTCAACAATACTACTCTGCATTTTTTCTGAAAGCATACGAAGCTTGTTTATTTCAAAAAGTTCTGTTCTAAAACTTTCAATATCAGTCTTTTTATAAAACTTTAATACCTTTTCTATGGATCCCACCTGCGATACCAACTGCTGAATCTGTCTATCACTTTGGGCATTCACCTGATCATCTGAAACCAACAAACTATCCTGTACTGCCTGATGTGCGTACAACCGATCTTCCATTAATTTCCCCAAAAGACTACATCTTGTAATATCTTGGGTAGAAGCACCTTGACTTTTTAAGTCTATCAGTGTTTTTTCAATATCAGAATCAAGAATTACATAATCCCCAATTACAGCGGCTATTCCATCTAATTTTACTTTGTTAACGGAACTCGTAGTGTCACTTTTTGCCAAAATTGCCTCGTCTGCTTCTTGTGCTTGCAAAAATCCAAATGCAGCAAAAAATGTCAATATCAATAACTTTTTATTCATCTTTTTCATAAACCTCAAATTCATTCTTCTTTATCGCTTCATCAATAATTTCAGTTTCCAACTTTCTAACGTAATCAAGTCTTCTTCTGTTCAATATCAGTTGTCTAATATCCGGTGAGATATATTCAAAAGGAGCTGTATCGTTGATTTCCAATACATCTGTCACCTTTCCCAAATATACCCCTAAGGAATCCTGTATTTCAAAAAATTGTGATTTTTTTAAGTACTTCTCCTCATTCATTGGTGTCATGGGTGGTATTACTTCTATAGCTCTGGATGCTCCAACCCAAATGGAATCGTTAAAGTGTATTTTTTTAAACTGTACTGCCACAGAATCCAAATAGCGTTTATCTGCCTCACCCCAATCTTTCATTCTAGCAATTACCTCATCCTTGTCCAAAAACTGAGTTGGTAGGCCAACAAACCTAAGCTGCACCAACTTTTCGTTTAGTTTAAAGTTTTCCTTTTCTTTCTCATAATATTGCCTGAGCTGAGAAACAGTAACAGCAGTATCTTGTGCTTGCAATACAAGCGCTTCTATGTATGCCCTGGTGTACAAATCTGCACGATAATCAGCAACTAAACGGTCAAATTCATCAAGTTTTTCTTCTGAAAGATTAATCCTTGATTTTGAAAGTAACAACTGTTTTGAAGCCCAATTATTAATATAATTCGTTACAAATAACGCACTGTCCTGCGCAGACATATCATCTCTAATAAAAGAAGTTAAATCCTCTTTGTACAAAAAAGAATCTCCAACTCTGGCCAAAGGTTCTTTTTCAACCTTCTTTTTAAAAAGGGAATCACATGAGGTGAAAACCAAAAGGCCAATTGATATAAAGAGAAAAACTCTATTTTTTTGTAGAAAGGACATTCCGCAAAAATAACAATTACTTAAAGCCTTGCAAGAAGGTTTTGTTCTCATTAACAGATTTTTAGTAGGTTATTCAAATCATATAATTTATTACATTAGTGCAAAACCAACCAAAATGAAGTATACCACAGAAATAACTGTTGATCTACCTCTTGAAGAGTTCATAAAAAAACTGGATAATCCAGAACATATGAAACATTGGCAGCAGGGTCTTTTGGGGTATGAACTCCTATCTGATAATCCACGAGCTGAAGGAGCTCGCATGAGTTTAAAATACAAAATGGGTAAACGTGAGTTTGAAATGGTGGAAACGATTATTAAAAGTAATCTCCCATACGAATTACACACTACATATGACTCCAAAGGTGTGCATAACATGCAAAAAAATCATTTTAAAGAAATAGAAGGGAAAACACTATGGGTTTCTGAATGTGAATTCCAGTTTTCTGGCTTTGGAATGAAATTGATGGGGTTTATAATGCCTGGCGCTTTTAAAAAACAATCAATGAAATATTTGAAGGATTTTAAGGCATTTGCTGAAAATGGCACTTCTGTGCTTAACACTTAATTATTATGGAAAAAGTATTGGACAGAAAAATAAAACTGATTTGGGATTTTCGTGGACCAGGTGCCGCCAGAACTGCTGAACATTATGAAAAACACTTAGCGGAGTTCGTAATAATTGAAGAATTAAAATTTGATATTACCGGCTTTCAGCATATCACAGATATGCACAGCATTGCGTACTTGGTTGTTGCTGAATTTGAAATGAAAGAAGTTAGAGATGTTTTAAAGCCTCAAAGGGGACAGGTATATCTAGAGAAGTAATCTTTCAATAAAAAATTAATTAAACATCCAATTATCTTGAGACGTTATAACATTCTTTTCTTACTGTTGATTTTACTCAGTTCTTCTTGTGAAAAGAAGCAGACCAGCGACCCTTTAAAAATTGCTCTTTCCTCCAAAAACCCTTTGATAAAAAGAGTTATGGATAGTCTAGACCAATATGAGATACAAATACGATATACTCAAATAGATCGCGGGAATGACAGTCTTTTATTTACTGATTTTGATTTTCAGGTTGATAAGAACAATTACTACTACCCAGCAAGTACGGTTAAATTTCCTGCAGCAGTTGCTGCACTGGAGAAAATAAATGAAACTGATTCGTTAACCGTAGATACAAAGTTTTATATAGAAGGAGATTCCATTGAGACTACTTTCTCCAAAGCTGTTTCTGAAATTTTTGCTGTTTCCGACAATGCAGCTAATAACAGATTAATTGAGTTTTTAGGGCAAGATGATTTAAACAAACGTATACAGCGCAAAGGTATTGGGCCAATAAGAATTGCACACAGATTATCTACAACAAATGCAGATGATGTTACCACCAAACCCTTGGTCATTTATCTTAATGATTCCACAACCGCATCTAGCAGGTCTATCATAAATACATATCCTAAACCCCTAGTATTGGAAAAAATTAAAAAAGGGCGAGGTTTTTATGCTGATGATATTTTACAAGATGAAGAATTTGATTTCTCCCTAAAAAATTATTACCCCATTGAAACACAACATAACCTTTTAAAACACATTATTTTTCCAGAAGCTTTCCCTGTTGAAGAACGCCTCAATCTTAGCAAACCTCAACACGAACTGCTCCTGAACTCTATGCATACGCTTCCAAAAGATTTGGGCTATGATGATGAGGAATACTACGATAGCTACGTAAAGTTCCTAATGTTCGGCGATTCTACAGACCCAATTCCAGAACATATTAAGATTTACAATAAAGTAGGTTATGCCTATGGAACGTTAACAGATTGTGCTTATATAAAGGATGTAAAAAACAATATTGATTTCATGGTAACCGCCACTATTCTCGTAAATAAAGATGGCATCTTTAATGATAATATCTATGAATATGATGAAGTTGGCATTCCTTTTTTAGCACAATTGGGAAGGGAAATCTACAATTTGGAGTTAAAACGGCATAGATAGGAAGCAAAAAAATAATAATTCATTTAATTTGTAGTTATTATCTTACAAATAGACATTGGATGAAGTGCGTTCTATATATCAGCAAAGCCCTTAAACCATTTAACACAAATGATTTATCCAAGCTTTCAACAACTTCCACTATCAACAATCAAACAAAAGGGATTACCGGCTATCTTTATTTTGACAACAATCGCTTTTTGCAATACATGGAAGGTGATGAAACCACAATAAATGAAATGGTTGACAAAATATCCCACGACAAAAGACACGAACTTCTATCCCTTATTGAAAAACAGAATTTAACCGATAGACGTTTCCCAGATTGGGGCATGAAAAATATTGCCGAGTTGATGTTCAGCAACAGTACCATTGAAACTACCATAATACAGACCATGTCAATTTTTGGGGAAAATCATTTGAACATTTCCCAGAGTACCCAAAATGACCTTTTTAAGCTAATGGACGATTTGTCTGAGACTTCCCAAAAAGTTTAGTCCACTTTTTTATTCTAAACATCTCATTAGATGACCATCCCTTAAAGGAATAGTGCATTGCCTATGTGACTTTACTGCACTTGTTGTTTCTAAAAAAGTATACTAACTAATTTGAGAAGATCATGAAAAATTTAATTGCCGAATTTATCGGCACCCTTTGGCTTGTATTGGGAGGATGCGGAAGTGCAGTTCTTGCCGCCGCTTATCCTGAATTAGGAATTGGATTTGCAGGTGTGGCACTTGCCTTTGGCTTAACCGTTGTTACAATGGCCTATGCAATTGGCCATATTTCTGGTTGTCATTTAAACCCTGCGGTATCCATTGGTTTGGTAATAGGAGGTAGATTTGACAAAAAAGACCTTCTACCCTATATTATTGCTCAAATACTTGGGGGCATAATGGGCGCAAGCATTCTTTATCTTATTGTAAGTGGCAAACCCGGTTTTGAAATTGGAGGGTTTGCGGCAAATGGCTTTGGAGAAAACTCTCCGGGCGGGTATTCTATGATTTCTGCCTTTGTTACAGAGGTGGTAATGACGTTCATGTTCTTGATAATCATTTTGGGAGCAACACATTCAAAAGCTCCAAAAGGCATGGCTGGTCTAGCCATTGGTTTGGGATTGACACTCATTCATTTAATAAGCATTCCGGTTACCAATACTTCTGTTAATCCTGCTAGAAGCACAAGTCAGGCTTTGTTTGCAGAAGGAAATTGGGCGATTCCACAATTGTGGCTGTTCTGGCTAGCCCCAATATTGGGAGCTATTATCGCAGGTGTCGTCTACAAATATCTATCACCAGAACAAAACAACTAGAACTAAAACATAAATCCCAATCTAAAGATTGGGGTTTATTTTATTGGTTTTCCGTACAAATCAAAATCTGAAGCTTCCGTAATTTCAATGTTTACAAAGTCCCCAATTTTTACGTAATGCTGAGTGGCATCTATCAGTACTTCGTTATCCACATCCGGTGAATCAAATTCAGTACGACCAACAAAATGGTTTCCTTCTTTTCGGTCAATAATACATTTGAAGGTCTTACCAATTCTTTCTTGGTTCAGTTCCCAGGAAATTTGTGATTGCACCTCCATAATTTCGTTGGCGCGCTGCTGTTTTATATCTTCTGGAACATTATCTTCCAACGAATAGGCATGCGTGTTTTCTTCATGGCTGTAAGTAAAACAACCTAAACGTTCAAAACGCATTTCTGCAACCCAATTCTTTAACGTTTGAAAGTCTTCTTCCGTTTCTCCAGGATATCCAACAATCAAAGTAGTCCTTATGGTCATTTCTGGGACAGCTGTTCTAAAATCTTGCAACAATTTTGTTGTTTTCGCCTTGGTCGTCCCTCGACGCATACTTTTTAAAATAGGGTCGGCAATATGCTGTAATGGAATGTCAATGTAATTACAGACTTTGGATTCCTGCTTCATTACAGCCAATACATCCATTGGAAAACCCGTTGGAAATGCGTAATGTAATCGAATCCATTCTATTCCTTCAACTTTTACCAATGCTTGAAGCAGTTCCGCTAAATTTCGTTTTTTATACAGGTCAAGACCATAATAGGTTAAATCCTGAGCTATTAAAATAAGTTCCTTAACTCCTTTGGCTGCCAACTTTTCAGATTCCGAAACCAATTCTTCAATAGGCTTACTTCTGTGTTTTCCGCGCATTATTGGAATAGCACAAAAAGAACACGGCCTATCACAACCTTCAGCAATTTTCAAATAGGCATAATTTTTTGGAGTTGTAGTCAACCGTTCCCCAATCAATTCATGTTTATAATCAGCTCCCAAAGCCTTCAGCAAATTGGGTAAATCACTAGTTCCAAAATATTCATCCACATTTGGAATTTCCTTTTCCAAATCTGGTTTGTAGCGTTCACTTAAACACCCTGTCACAAAAACCTTATCTACATCTCCTGATTCTTTCTTCTGAACATACTCCAAAATCGTGTTTACGCTTTCCTCTTTGGCATTGGCAATAAATCCGCAGGTGTTAATGACCACCACATTGCCTTCCTCTTCATGAACCACCTCCTTGTTATTGGCACGAAGCTGCCCCATCAGTACTTCAGAATCGTAAACATTTTTACTGCACCCTAAGGTTACTACATTGATTTTGTTCTTCTTAAGCGATTTTGTGCGCATACTTTCTTTAAATGGAGTGCAAAAATACAACAAGACAGCGCATTACATCGATTTGCCTGAATAATTTTCCATAACAAACGTTAAACCTTTATGGGCCTTGATTGTCCAAGCTAAAATCCCACATCATGAAAAACCCGTTTTTCATATCATTTTTTACTTTACTGTTGTTTTGGAGTTGTTCCGATTCCTCTGATACAGATGATGGAATCATTGATGAACAGGTCACTGCCAACTTATATTTTCCACCAGCACAATCCGTAGAATGGGAAACCGTTTCTATCGCTGAATTGGGTTGGAATGAATCTGCAGAACAAGCTATTTTTGATTTTTTGGATGAGAAGGATACCAAGGCTTTTATTATTTTGAAAGATGGTAAGATTGCAATCGAATGGTATTTTGGTGATCATACGCAGAATACAAGCTGGTATTGGGCATCCGTAGGAAAAACATTGACCGCTTTTACTGTTGGACTTGCACAAGAAGAAGGTCTTTTGAGCATCAATGACAAAACTTCCAACTATTTGGGTGAAGCATGGACAGGTCTGCCTTTGGAAAAAGAAAACCTTATCACTATTTGGCATCAATTGACAATGACAAGCGGTATGGATGATGTGCAATTTGATTGTGTAACATCGGATTGTCTGACTTATTTGGCGGACGCAGGTACCAGATGGGCCTACCACAATGGACCATACACGTTACTACAAAGTGTTGTTGCCAATGCTTCTGAAATGGAATGGGCAGATTATTTCAATTCTAAGTTAAGAGATAAAATTGGAATGGATGGGTTTTGGTTCTCCACAAATGACTCAAACAATGTATTCTTCAGTACCGCGCGGAGCATGGCACGTTTTGGGCTCTTAAACCTAAATAATGGGACTTGGGATGGCGAAACTGTTCTTGGTGATTCAACATATAGAACTGCTATGAAAAACACCTCCCAGAACTTGAACAAAGCCTATGGATACCTTTGGTGGCTGAATGGGAAGCAAAGTTACAGAGCTCCTGCGCTCCAAACAGAGTTTCAAGGGGAATTGATTCCCAACGCCCCGGCTGACACCTATGCAGGGCTAGGAAAAAACGACCAAAAACTATATGTAATCCCTAGTCAAGGTCTCGTAATTGTTCGCTTAGGTGAAGATTCTGGCGAGGATTTGTTGGGGCCCTCAAGTTTTGACAATGAACTCTGGGAAAAGTTGAGTGCCTATTTTAATTAGCATAATCAACTGGGATTTTTCTCATTTTGGCCAAATTTTCAAAAGCTGCCCCTAAACTGTACAATTTACCCTCCTGAAATTGTTTCCCAATAAAGGTTAAATTAACAGGTTCTCCCGATTGCTTATACCCCATAGGAATTGTTAAAGCGGGATACTCAGCTGCAGCTGCAACACCTGCATCATAATTATTAATGGACAGAACAGCATCCAATTGATGTTGGTTCATTGGGATATTAAAATACTCACGTCCATTGGCTCTTAACTTTTGTTTGATTTGTTTAAGTGTTCCTGCTTTAGTAGAGTCTGCCAAAATACCTTCAAAGCGACCCTGTCCATAAGGAATTCTGATCAATGAATCTTGCAAGTTAAACCGAACAACATCTTCAACATTTTTTACCTTAACCGCGTTTGTATCTTTTACCTGCGTAGCTAGATAGTTTGGTAAGTCATTTTTCATGTCAATGTTCAAAATAGACAGAAAACCATTAAACTCTATTTCAGGTGGGTCAAATTCAATAACAGTTGCACCTGCGGCTTTCATCTTCTCTAGAGTGGCTTTGTAAATGGAATCACTTTCTATGTAATTTTTAAATGCGCCAAAACGTTTTCCTTTAAGTGATGGATTTTCTACAACATACCATTTTTCGTCCCAATCCGCTCGCACTGATTTCTCGTCTTCATTATCAAAACCACGCATAGCGTCTAACAGAATACCATTATCGATTACATTTTTGGTCATGGGACCAGGTGTATCCAAAGTGCTGGAAATAGGAACAATTCCTGTTCGGCTCAGAAGTCCAATAGTAGGTTTCATCCCTACAACGGAATTTTGACCGGAGGGCGATAAAATAGAGCCAGACGTTTCTGTCCCTACTGCTGCAACAGCGTAATTGGCGGCGACCGAAGTTCCACTCCCAGCACTGGAGCCACCTGTGTCAAAAACACGTCTCCCATATGGGTTTAAGGTTTGTCCGCCAACAGCGCTTTGCCCGTTAGGACAACCTTCACAAATAAAATTAGCCCATTCACTTAAGTTCACCTTTCCTAGAATTAATGCTCCTTTTTCTTTTAAACGTTCAACAATAAAAGCATCACCCGTATGATTTTCCATTAGTGCTACGGCCCCAGCAGTAGTCTTCATATCTTGAACGCCAATATTATCTTTTAACAATATAGGCATACCATAAATGGAGTGTTCTCCTTTGGAATCTGAGTTCAATTTCCGTGCTTCTTCCAAAACATTTGGGTTTAACGCAATGACGGTATTTAGGGTCGTTCCGTTATTCAATTCATATTTATAAATGCGATGTAAGTAAAAAAGAACTAATTGCTCATAAGTTAATTTGCCATTTGTTATATGTTTTTGAATAGTGGGAATATCTTGTTCTAAAATCAAGGGTTTTAAAGATTCATAAACGGTAATATCAAACGTCGAAACCTCATCATAAAGTGGTAAAAACACTTTGTTTTTATCCAATACTTTAGATTGAATGAACTTGTACCGCATGCGTTCTGCTACATGGTCCATATTGGCGGCCACTTCCAAAGAATCATTGTAGGGTTTCCACAATACAACATCCCCCTTTTTTATTTGGTCACTAGACTGTTGTTTACAACCAATAAATATGATTAGAGGAATAAAAAAGAAAAGATGTTTTAATTGCTTTAGTCCTGAAGTAAGATTTTCCATTTCTCAATGTTCTTTTGATTCATACGAACAAACTTGCCCGTGTGATGCTTACCAGTTAAAGCTAAGGATTTTTAAGCAGGGATACCGACAACAAAGTGGGGGATTATTTGAGTTCGTCTTATCTCAAAATAATCTGGAAAAAACCAAATAACTTTATTCAACACCTATTAAACAGTTTGCTTTAGAGTCTTTAACTTTCTTCGTAATCTTATAGCAATAACTGTAGGTATCATTGCAATTATCAATCCTAAAATCAACCCTTTAATAGTAAATTTTAAAGTTTGCGGTGTATCAATATCATGGCGATGATTCCATAATTCCACAATCTTACCATTTTTAATTCTAAAAACATTGATGATACTAATAGGGTCATCTGTTTCAATACCGATTTTTCCTAAAAACGTTTTTCCCTTAAAACTTGCAGTCCATCGGGTAGCTACCAAATCACCTTCTGCAATTTGAAAATCAATATCCCCTTCAAACTTTCCATTTTTCCAGAAAAAATCGGCGATATTCTTTTGTTCTATTGCAGGCTCTGTTACTCCCTTTCTATCTCCAATATCATGAACAACATAAGTATCGTCAACATAATCATTATACTTTTCCGTATTGTTGTTAAACCAGAGGTCTTGATAAAATTTTTGTGCAATTTCTTTGTTTATTTCCTCTTCAGAAGGTTCTGTTTGTTTAAAATCTTGGGCAGTTCCTTTAAGAAAAAACAACGCCACCACTACTATTACAATTATTGACCTCATACTTAATGGTTTTATGAATTAAAGAAATAACGTAATTGTTGTTTTACATTATTGCATTTGGTCAAAATAATATTGCTAAACGTCAAAAAATCAGTAATATGCAGAAGGTAGTTCGCCAAAATACTTTTTAAAAGCAGTAGTGAAATTGGAAGGATGGGAGTAGCCAAATTCATGGCTTAACTCTGTTGGAGTTCTTCGTTTGGTCATTAGCTCATTCCTTGCGTACTCCATACGGATTTTATGATGAAATTGAATAGGTGAAGTTCCAAAGAGTTGCTTAAAAAGTAGTTTAAATTTACTGGTACTCATTCCAGCACTATCCGCTAATTCTTTTACTGTCGGTAATTTTTTCTCAATCGGGTTTCTTAACCGTGAAGATGCCATGAAAAGTTGTTGCATATCTTCTTTATGAATATCCAACTTTTGAGAAGATTTATCTCTTCTGCTAAGTTTAACTATCAACAGTTTCATAAATTCCAAAACATATTGATGACAAGAGATTCGGTCGTTTAAATGATTTAATGCCATGCGAAGACATTCCTCCATTTCATGGTCCAAATCCTCATAGGACATGCCCTCTTGAATTTTAATTGAATCATCAAAATAGAACTTAAAAAAATCCTTGTGGACCTGAAAAGAAGTTACTTCAACATTAACGTTAGATGCAAAGTGAGTTTCAATATCCATACCTGGACCGTAAACTAACACGCCTATGGGCATATGCTTTTGAAATTGGATAATCTGCCCTCCAACTTCTTTTTCTTGTTTTACTTTTGAGAGGTTAATATGAAATAGAAAGCTATTCGTGTCTTTAGGGTTAACAGACCTCATACAGATTGGAACATGAAAAACTCCGCTTTTAAAGTGATAAAAATCCACTTTTGAAGGAAATTCAATAAACTGCATCCCGCCATTGCCGAAACGAGTATCCATCTTTAACTCATCATTTTGAGGCTCCATCTCAAAATGATCAATAAATTGATTTGAAAGTTTTTCGTTGATATTGATATGGACCTTCTTCAAGGCAAATAATGCTTAAGTTGATTACTTACAAGGTAGCGTTTTAAATTAATCTTCCTTTGATTCTAATTTAATCTTCCAATTGGCGATATTCTTCTCATTCATTCTCACAAACTCATCTTTTTCAAGAGATTTGGAAATTTCCAAAGATTTCTCTGCTGATTGTACAGCAGATTTATAATCGCCAAGGGCAGCCTCTACCAAAGACTTCACCCTATGAAAATAGTAGGTGTCTCCACCCAACTCCAATGCTTTGTTTAAGTAATCCAACGCACGTTTATAATCCTTTTCTTGTTCCTGTAAATAACGGGCAGCTTCGTAATATGTTTGAGCTTTTGGGTCTTCAGCAATTTGTTTTGCAATCTCAATCTCCATTTGAGCATGGGTATCCACAGAGAAGGGGATGCTTACTTGGGTGTTGGCCCAAGTCAAAGTCATGTTCGCTGAGTTATGGGTGATGGAATCAAAGGCCATTAAAAAGTTTTCTTGATGTTGGGCAACACTTTTTGGTTTGACGTTTACACGAAACAAGTCTTCTTTTGGGTCATAATTTTTGCGACCATCACCCCAATGAGAAGTATTCTTATGGAACACCATTTGCCATCCTGAAGGTTTCGGAAAAGCGTACATTGCATAAGTACCTTTAGGCAAAGTGTTTCCCATAACGTTCATATCTGTATCCACAGTAATCTTTGTGGACTCATTTGCACCAACACGCCATATGCGCCCATAAGGTACCAATCCACCAAAAATCTCCCGTCCTTTGGTTGCAGGACGTGAATACTTCACCGAAATTTTGGAAAGTCCTACCTCCTGCTCCACTATTGCAAATGGACTTGCTTTTGGATGGGTGATTTGGGCATTGCCCTGAATACATACTATCAAAAGGAAAGCTATTAAAATTCGTGAAGTCATATTAATTCTTTTTTGTTGCCAATAAATATAAAATAACCCCTGGACCTGATTTTACCCTATCTATTTCCCAGTTATATGCATCATGATTTTCCAAGCTGTTGACCAATGCTTTCATTTCTTTAACGGAATAGGTACGCAAAGATGAAACCACTCCATCCCACAGCACAAATAGAGGGACTACAGGAATCAGATATGTAAAAATCAGTCGTCCAATTTTAAAAGGTCTTATGAACGGTGTTGTAAACAAAACACTTATGGGAGAGAAAAGCATGGCCAAAATACTGGGAATACTTCGCTCTTGCGCTTCAAATACGCCAATTGCACTATTGGAATCCACAGCATTTTGTAAAATCCGTTTGGCATCATCCGGCTTAAAATGATGTAAGGATAAAAACTGTGTTCGCAACCCTTTTAAACTCTCAGGTACTTTTCTAGCATCAATAGCTGTTGCTATAAACTCAAAATTATCCGCTTGTTTTTTAGTGTATTCAAAAGCATTAAGATTTGGGTAATAATCGGTTAGCACTATTTTTAAATCTGGATGACTTTTTAACAATTCAGAGTTCAACCAAAGTAAACCACCGCCACCGCCAGAACCTAAATCTATTATGGTATTGGAACCATCTGCTTTTAGACCTTTTTCAAGAATTGAAACTGCTGGCCTATAAAGTTTGGTTTTGTTAGATAGGAATTGCAAAAAATCGGTACCATAATCTCTTAAAAACTTGGGAAACCATTTTTGGTCCTCAAATTCAAATAGGTGAACTCTCCCCATTTTCACATGTACTTATGTTCTAAAATTAAGAAATAAAGTTGGTTTACTAATTGTTAAAAACTATCGATTCGTTTGTCGAAAGCCTACGATTAAGAAGTGTTTTTTGACCACTTGTGATTTTCAAACGTATTTTTTTTGATTCCCTTGTAAGCAATACATCCATTGGGGAACCAGATATAAATACATTTTTGAACTCCAGGGAATTCCATTCTGGAGGAAGATGTGGTGTTAATTGGGTCCTATAAAATCCTTTTGGCTCCATTCCCAATAACCCTTCTGTAAAAATTCTACAGTAAAGTGCGCTTTCAGCAGACAGGTGTCTCATGTTATTTTCAGGAAATGCTTCTATAACATAAGGGACATGGTCACCCAATAATCTTTTCTGAGAAAAATATTTCAATTTGTCGTAAGCAATCCCTAAACCATCTGTTTTTATTGCACCTCTCAATGCATATAGTGTAGCCCTGTCCCAAAAAACAACATTGTCGTTTCCTTTTTCCTTGTTCAATTCCACTAGAACACCATTATTGGTCCATAATTTTTCAAACAACGCTTTTATGGTTCCTTTCTGACGGGTAGTAATCCCCATTGTTAAAGGCAGGCAAATCCAATGCCTAAAGTTCTTGTTACCATCAAAATATCTATAGGTATCAAGTCCATCTATTGTTGCTCCAAAGTATTCTTCTATTACCTTCTCCATATTAGTGAGACGGGCTTCATATTTTTTAACCTTTTCCAATAAACCGAGTTCCTTTGCCACACCAATGCCATACTTTAATCCGCCATAATACAATGTTGAAGTTGAAAGATTGGCATCACCCGTTTCTATTCTTCCCTCCATCTCATCAGATTCGGAAACCACAGCACCAAATTCATTCCTATTTTTATGACAATAATCCAAACTCCACTCTACCAAGGGCCACAACTCTTGCGCTCTTTTCAAATTTCCAAATGATAATAAATAATGTGAAGTTCCATATGCAATCATCGCTGCGTCACCCCTATCCAAATGCTTCATGGGAAAATTACCATCTACTTCAAAAGCATATGGAATATGGCCATCACCCTCAGGAATATTTTCCAAGAATTTTTTATATGTGTTAAAGGCAGCAGTGTTTCCTGTTTCATAACCAAGGTAAGGGAAGAACGGACCACTATATTCCACTTGATCATTTGCCCATATTCCTACATAGTAATTACCTCCACCCGGAGAATGCACCAAACCCATAGCAGAATTATAGATACTTTCGGAAGCTCTTATTTTAGAAAAATAAAAGAGGGTATTAATAGTGTCATTAGGTGTTTTCAAAGCCAAATTATCATACATCGTATTCAAAAATTGGTTTCTTTGCCCTAATGCTATTTGAGCATTAAAATTAGCCGTGCCTTCATCATTTAATGTTGCCCCATAATATACCGGAAAACTATACGATGCACCACCAGCTAGGGAAATGCGCTCTTTTGCATCACTAAATGCCTCAATAGCATAGGTGCCCTTGTAACCTAATTCTGTCTGCTTAGTATTAGAATTAGTTATGGAAATTTTCTTTTCGCCAGCATCTATATTTTGCACCTCCCATTGTTCCACGATAAAGCGGTCTTCCATTGAAGGATAGATAGTTCTTGTGATCTTTAATCCTTCTACAGGGCTGGAATAAAAAGTAATCATTCCTCCTATTTCAACGGAATCTATTTGCGAAGGAACTATCGTCTTTTCATTAAAACTGATTAAAGGAGTTGTTTCACTTTCAAAAGTCCTTCTAAAATAAGCTCGATACTTTTTCCATTCAGGTTCATTTGACTTATTGTATGTACGCAATTGCGGAAATATGACATCCTTACTTAGGCTAAGGTTCCTGTCTTCATCAATTTCATAAGATATAATTGCAGCGACGTTTTTCCCTGCCATCTCTATGTTATCCTTGTGAGGCAAGCGCTTTTCATTTGCTACATCCCAAAGAATGCTTTTTTGGTCTTTAATTTTCCAATACGTATTGTTGTCATTTTCCTGGGCTTTTAGATTGAAGGAGATAAGGTATAGAACAAAAAGTATTGGCAAAGGGAGTTTCATATCAAGAATCTTTAGGACAAAAGGTACTTGGAAAAGTAATGATTTTGAAAAGGTTTTTAAAGCTATATCTTAAAAAAAGAATCGACAAATTCATACTTATTAAAGACCTGAAGATCTTCAATACCTTCTCCAACGCCAATGTATTTTACTGGTATTTGAAATTGGTCGGAGATACCAATGACCACTCCGCCCTTTGCAGTGCCATCTAATTTGGTAACAGCTAAACTGCTTACTTCCGTGGCTTTGGTAAATTGTTTTGCTTGTTCAAAAGCGTTTTGTCCTGTGGAGCCATCCAATACCAATAACACTTCATGTGGGGCATCTGCAACTACTTTTTGCATTACCCTTTTCACTTTGGAGAGCTCATTCATTAGATTGACCTTGTTGTGCAATCTACCTGCTGTATCAATCAAAACTATATCGGCATTATCAGCTACTGCGGAATTCAACGTATCAAAAGCCACGGACGCGGGGTCACTTCCCATTTTTTGTTTTATGATAGGTACATCTACTCGTTTTGCCCAAACTTCCAATTGGTCTATAGCAGCTGCTCTAAATGTGTCACCTGCTCCCAGGAATACCTTTAATCCTTGGTTCTTAAATTGATGGGCCAGTTTCCCAATTGTCGTTGTTTTTCCAACTCCGTTTACACCAACAACCATGATGACATAGGGTTTTTTATCAGTAGGAATTACAAACTCAGTATCTTCTCCTACATGAGTTTCTGACAGGAGGCCCGCAATCTCTTCACGAAGAATGGTATTGAGTTCATCTGCACCCATATATTTGTCTCTGGAAACCCTTTCTTCAATACGGTCAATAATCTTCAAAGTGGTGTCAACGCCAACATCAGAAGACACCAAAACTTCCTCAAGGTTATCCAAGACCTCATCATCCACTTTGGATTTACCGGCCACGGCTTTGCTCAACTTACCAAAAAAACTGCTTTTTGACTTTTCGAGACCTTTATCCAGCGTCTCTTTTTTGTCCGAAGAAAATATTTTTTTAAATAGGCTCATATGCGTTCGTCATCAATCTTCAAAGATAGGAAAGTAAGAGGAGTTTTGTTAAATGCATTTTGGGTTTCCACTTTTAAAACAAAAGATTCATAAAATAAAAAAGCCGCTAAATAGCGGCTTTCAATTTTATACTAAGAAAGAATTGATTATTATTTGTTTAACCAATCATTTACTCTTTCTGGAGCCATTACTGATTCAACAAAAGTATATGCTCCGGTTTTTGGAGATTTTACCATTTTAATGGCTTTTGTTAATCTTTTTGAACTACTCTGTAGTGATGCTACCGTCTTCTTTGCCATGACTTAACTTATTTAATTTCTTTATGAACAGTCATACGCTTAAGAATAGGATTGAATTTCTTAATCTCCATTCTATCTGGCGTGTTCTTTTTATTCTTAGTTGTAATGTACCTTGAAGTACCTGGCATACCAGACTCCTTATGCTCTGTACACTCTAAAATAACTTGAATTCTATTTCCTTTCTTTGCCATTGTATCTCGTACTTAAAATCTTATGCCACTTATTTTTTGGAATTGATATCCTTTAAAACAGCAGAGATTCCTTTTTTGTTGATAATCTTTAACCCACGTGTAGACACGTTTAAGGTTACCCAACGATCTTCTTCTGGTATGAAAAATTTCTGCTTAGAAATATTCACATCGAATCTTCTCTTGGTTTTATTGATAGAAAAGGAAACGTTGTTTCCAAACATCACCTTTTTTCCTGTTACTTCACAAATCTTAGACATCTCCCTAACTTTTGAGTGATTTTATTGAGGGTGCAAATTTATAGCATTTTAATGGGACGGGCAAAATTCTTTTTTAGAAATTTAGAATTTCTTTTAGCAATAGTTCAAATGCCTTGTTTAAGGACTTCTGAACAATACGCTCTCGGTGATTACCCATGGTGAATTTTTGGGCGAAAGTACGTTGGGGAGTGCTTACAGCAATAAAGACAGTCCCAACTTCCGCATCAGAATCTCCTTTGGTAGGACCTGCATTACCTGTAGTTGCTATTGAGAAGTCCGTACCCAAAATATTTTTGACATTCTTAGCCATAGTTACCGCCACTTCTTCACTAACCACCGAATACTTTTTAATTACATCTTCAGGTACATGTAACAACTTAATTTTAGTCTCTGTGGCATAACTCACCACACTACCCTTAAAATAAGATGAAGCCCCTGGCATTGAAGTAAGTTGCTGAGCAATCTTGCCCCCGGTGAAACTTTCAGCAGTACCCAAAGTCATTTGTTTTTCAGTAAGCAACTTTGCGATTTGATATTCTATGGATTCTTCTTCCTCTTCACCATAAATAATATCTCCGATTAACGGATATAGTTTTTTTACTTCTGACTCAACTGCGGTCACTATTTCTTCTTTATCAGTGCCTTTTGCACTGAGGCGTAGGCGTACACGTCCTAGATTGGGTAAATACGCAAGTTTTATAAATTGAGGAAGGTTATCTTCCCATTCTTCAATTTTATTGGCGATGGCACTTTCACCCAAACCATAGGTCATTATGGTTTTATGAAATATATGAGGGCGTTTGTATTCTTGTATAATTTTAGGAAGCACCTCATTCTTAATTAAATTTCTCATCTCAAAAGGTACCCCTGGCAATGAAATAAAAGCAGTATCACCCTTTTTCATCCAAAGTCCTGGAGCTGTACCATGTGCATTGTGCAATATTGTTGCCTTTGAAGGCACCAATGCTTGCTTTCTGTTTAAATCTGAGATTGGAGTGGATATGTATTTTTTGAACAGTTCTTCTATATAATTCAAAACCTCATTATCTTCAACAAGCTCATCATTAAAAAACTGACATAGGGTATGTTTGGTGATATCATCTTTTGTTGGACCTAGGCCTCCTGTCATGATAACTACAGATGATCTATCTCCTGCAATTTTCAAAGCTTCTAAAATGTGGTCACGCTCATCTTGTACCGAGGTAATTTGGTACACCGAGACGCCTATCTTATTTAATTCTTTGGAAATGAATGCAGAATTGGAGTCCACAATCTGTCCAATGAGGATTTCGTCCCCAATGGTAATGATTTCTGCCTGCATTTATAGGTTAAAATCTTTTTTGAGTTCTGAAACTACTTGATGCACATCTTTTTTAAGTAAAGGGAACTTACTTTCTATTTCTTGCAGGTTAGTCTCACTTTTACCCAAGGTTTCAATTTCAAGTGCAGTTGCCCTTGTTTGTTCCATGCCCAGTAAATCTACATTGGGTTTTATTTTATGGGCAAGCTTGTATACATTTTCAAAATCCCTTTCGGTTATGGCTTTTTCCAAAGCTTCTAAATCAACAGGAACTTCTTCCAAAAAAACAGAAATTACAGAGGTTATAAAATCATGGTCCCCTTCTGCCATTTCATTAATTTTGTTAAGGTTGTAAATCATTATCTCACATTAATTTCAAACATCTCCTCACCTTCGAGTCTTCCTGAAAGGTAATCATTTGGACTTACTTTACCAACACCCGCTGGCGTACCTGTAAACAAAATATCGCCCTTTTTAAGCATAAAATAGGTAGAAACATAAGCTATTAACTCGTCTATCTTCCACAGCATCAAGGAGGTATTACCATTCTGCACTTTCTCCCCGTTTTTCAATAAGGAAAAATTTAGATTGCCAACATTTTCGTACACGTTTTTAGGCATCCACTTACCAATAACAGCTGAGCCATCAAATCCTTTTGCTTTTTCCCATGGCAAACCTTTCTCCTTAAGTTTAGCTTGAAGGTCCCTAGCCGTTAAATCTATTCCCAAACCAATTTCATCATAATACTTATGTGCAAATTGTTCAGAAATATGTTTGCCTACTTTATTGATCTTGACCAAAACCTCAACTTCATAATGTATATCATTTGAAAATTCAGGAATATAAAAATCCTGTTCTTTAGGTAAAATGGACGAATCTGGCTTTATAAAAACAACTGGTTCAACGGGTCGTTCATTTTTCAACTCTTCAATATGGGCAGCGTAATTTCTGCCGATACAAATCAGTTTCATAAAGTGCTATTTATATTGTTTTTTAAGACAGCTTGTTATTCAGCTTACTCAATTTGATTTGGGTCAATACTTTTTTGGTATATAGCGGAAAATCAGCATTCAAAATCCATCCAAAATAACCTGGTTCGGTTTCCATAACCTCATCTACTGTTTTCCCTTTGTGTTTGCCAAAAGAAAAAATGGGTTGTTCGTCTTCGTTAACACCTATAAAACCAGCAAAATCCAAGGATTGTTTTCTGGTTGTGAACTCAGACAGCTTCTTTACGTTGTTCTCCAATTCTGGGTATCTATCCAATTGCGACAATAGCACCTCATAGGTAGCCATAGTATCTGCTTCTGCACTATGCGCATCTTCTAAACTTTTATCACAATAAAATTTATAGGCAGCTCCCAAAGTGCGTTTTTCCATTTTATGGAAGATTGTTTGCACATCTACAGAAACCATATGTTTCATATCAAAATCAACATCTGCCCTAAGCATTTCTTCTGCAAGAAGCGGAATATCGAACCTATCCGAATTAAAGCCAGCCAAATCACTGTCTTTTATCATCTTGTAGATTTCTTTTGATAATTGTTTGAATGTGGGCTCATTGGCCACTTTCTCATTGGAAATACCATGTATCAACACCACCTCTTGGGGAATGGTCATCTCTGGGTTTACCAACCAAGTTTTGCTCTCCTTGTTGCCATTGGGAAAAACCTTTAGTATTGAGATTTCTACAATTCTATCTTTGGCCACATTTGTACCGGTGGTTTCTAAATCAAAAAAGCAAATGGGTTTGGTTAATTGTAACTCCATAAAAATAATTTTATCGTGATTTAGAAAATAACCATGGTAACAGTTCTGGTTCTGCAAAGGCATTGTCCCAGCTATTATGACCTACTCCCGGATATAACGAATACTTTATATTAATACCAATGTTCTCCATGGCTTTTACCATCTCTGCAGAGTACTTTTCTGGTACTACCGTATCGGCAGCTCCATGAAATACCCACCAATCCGGTTTGCTTAGTTTTTTACTGATTTTTGGGTTAGCGCCTCCACATATGGGAAAAGCCGCAGCAAATACGTTTGGGTTTCTACGAACCAATTCAAAGGTACCCATGCCTCCCATGGAAAGTCCACCCACGTAGATTCTATTTTTATCAATTTTATACGTTTTCTTTATATGTTTCAACAGTCCCTCCAACAACAACATATCTTTTGTGGGTTCTGCATCTTCATAAAAAACAAATTCCCTATTTGGGATATCTCCTTCTACCTTGATCCTTGCCCAAGAACTGTTGGCTGCGCATTGTGGTAGAACCACAATAGCGCGATGGTTATCCCTAATTTCTTTTTTTAGGAACAAGCCAGATCCATGAATCAATTGTGACTCGTTATCATTTCCTCTTTCTCCAGAACCATGCAGAACGAGTATTAATGGGTATTTTTCTGATGGACTATAATCTTTGGGAAATAATATGCGATATGGCATACTGCTCCCATCCTTTTCAAAAACCATTTTCTTGTAAGGGGAAAGGTCTTGTGCCATCATATCATTCGAGAATAAAAAAAGTGATGCCAAACTTAAAGAGATTAAAAACTTCATTGATTGATGAATTTGTTTAAACCTCTAAATTAATAATAGTGTAAAGAATAAAAGGGCTTTAAGGCTAGATTTCTCTATTTATATCCCAAGCTTCAAGATAATCCGCCACTGTTTTAACAAACATTCCTCCTAGCGCACCGTTGACCACTCTATGATCATAGCTGTGAGAAAGGAACATTTTACTGCGAATACCTATAAATTCTCCTTGATTGGTCTCTATAACCGAAGGCATCTTTCTTATGGCACCAAGGGCCAAAATACCAACCTGAGGCTGATTAATAATAGGCGTTCCAAAAATACTTCCAAACGAACCAACGTTGGTAACGGTATACGTGCCGTCCTTGATTTCATCTGGCTTAAGCTGATTGTTCCTAGATCTATTGGCAAGGTCATTCACAGTTTTAGCCATTCCTACCAAATTAAGCTGATCGGCATTTTTAATTACGGGAACAATTAAGTTGCCGTCTGGCAGTGCTGCTGCCATACCAATGTTTATGTTTTTCTTTTTAATGACTTTATCTCCATCAAGGGAAATGTTGACCATTGGGTATTTTTTTAAGGCTACCGCAACAGCTTCCATAAATATTGGGGTAAATGTTAATTTTTCTCCTTCTCTTTCTTCAAAAGCCTTTTTAAATTTATTCCTCCAATTAACAACATTGGTAACATCTACTTCCACAAAACTTTGAACATGTGCAGATGTGGATATGCTATCCACCATATGTTGAGCAATTAACTTGCCCATGCGAGTTAATGGGATTATTTCATCACCATCCGCAACGGACACTGGAGTTGTTTTTGGTTTTTCTGCGGTTACTTTTGCTGTTTCTGTTTGAATTACCGGTTTGCTTACCTCTTTAGTAATTGGAGTCGAAACAGCTGTAGCATTTCCGTTTGAGGAACGGTTTTCCAAAAATGATTTTACATCGTTCTTGGTTACCCTACCTTCTTTTCCGGTACCTATTATTGCTTCCAGTTCTTCCATGGAAATTCCCTCTTCCTTGGCTATATTCTTCACCAATGGCGAATAAAACCTTTCGGAACTTGAAAAATCTTGTGCCGGTGCAGCAACGGACTCTTTTATTTGAGCCATTTCGTTTTCTATGGCCACTACAGGAGTTTCTGCTATATCATCAGTTTCCTCAACAGTATCTGTACCATTCGAAGTAACCTCAACAACATCTCCATCAGTTTGCACTACCGCTACCACTTCACCCACTTTTATGATGTCATCAACATCAAATCGTTTTTCCAATAACACGCCTTCAACTTCACTTGGCACTTCTGAGTCTACCTTGTCCGTAGCAATTTCAAATATTGCTTCATCCATTTCAATGGTATCTCCTACTTCCTTCAACCAAGTAGTCAATGTTGCCTCTGCAACACTCTCTCCCATTTGCGGTAATTTCAATTCAAATTTTGACATATTCTTATTTAACGAAGTAATATCGACTTATATTTTGCAAAAATACTAAAGAAAACTCCTTATCCTTAATTTATGTGCATTTTTTAATCACTATTTAATTTGTTTTGATGGAGCTTTCAAAAGGAACTCTGTTTAAGATACTCCTACCCAATGTAACCTCATCTGTGTACTCCAATTCATCCCCAACGGATATTCCACGTGCAATTGTTGAAGTAGTAACATCCAATTCTTCTAATTGTCTATAGATATAAAAGTTGGTGGTATCGCCTTCCATTGTAGAGCTTAAAGCAAAAATTAGTTCTTTAACCGTACCTTCTTTTACCCTATTAACCAGAGAAGCAATGTTCAGGTCTTGAGGCCCAACACCTTCCATCGGCGATATTTTGCCCCCCAGCACATGATACAGTCCCTGATATTGGGATGTATTCTCAATGGCCATGACATCCCTAATATCCTCAACCACGCACACCAAAGTTTCGTCCCTCTTTGGGTTACCGCAAATCTCACACAGTATTGTATCGGAAATGTTATGGCAGCTGCTACAGAAATTGACCTCTCCTCTAAGCTTTGTTAATGCATCGGACAAAAAATTTGTTCGCTCTTCTGGTTGTTTTAGAAGGTGCAATACCAATCTTAATGCCGTGCGTTTTCCAATGCCCGGTAGTTGAGACATTTCATAAACTGCATTCTCCAAAAGCTTTGACGAAAATTCCATACCTACAATTATCAAACAAAATTACAATTTTACCGTTACCAATTTACTTTTGTACTTTGCAAATCAAATTCCAAATATGTCCTCAATACAAATTCTATTGCTCATTGGTGCTTATTTTCTAGTATTAATGACCATCTCCTACTTCACGGGAAAAAACGATTCTAATTCAGATTTTTTTAAAGCAGGTAAACAATCACCATGGTATTTAGTTGCATTTGGTATGGTAGGTGCCTCACTTTCAGGAGTTACCTTTATTTCGGTCCCCGGATGGATAGAAGATTCTCAATTTGGTTATATACAAGTAGTTTTTGGCTTCTTGTTTGGATATTTTGTTGTTGCTTATGTTCTACTGCCGTTATATTATAAGTACAATCTTACCTCAATTTATGAGTATTTATTAGACCGTTTTGGCACTGTTAGTCATAAAACAGGTGCTTTTTTCTTTTTTATCTCTAGGGTTTTGGGTGCCGCCTTTAGATTATATCTAGTAGCTATAGTATTGCAACAATTTGTTTTTGATGATTTAGGTATTCGTTTTGAGTTTACCGTGATTATTTCCATTCTGTTAATTTGGATTTATACGAACAGGGGAGGCATAAAAACCATCGTTTGGACAGATACCTTACAGACCTTATTTATGATTCTGGCCGTGGTATTATCCGTAATATTTATTCTTGATGAATTGAATTGGACTTTTAGTGAATTTTTGAGTTCTGAGGAATTAAAACCTTACAGTCAATTTCTTTATACCGATAGTCTATTGGAACGCAATCATTTTATCAAATCTTTTGTTGGCGGTATGTTCATAACTATTTGTATGACCGGATTAGATCAGGATATGATGCAAAAAAATCTTACCTGCAAATCTTTAAAGGATGCGCAAAAAAATATGGTTTCATTTAGTTTGGTTCTCGTAGGGGTAACATTTTTATTTATGTTGCTCGGAGCTTTGTTGTTCATTTATTCAGGTAAAAATGGCATCTCCATCCCGCTAATGGACGGTTCGCCAAAATCAGATTTGTTGTTTCCTGAAATTGCATTGAACAGTGGTTTGGGGCTAACCTTGGCCATTACTTTTATGTTAGGATTGATTGCTGCTGCCTACAGCAGTGCAGATAGTGCGCTAACATCCCTTACCACTTCTTTTTGCGTAGATTTTTTAAATGTTGAAAAAAGAAAGGAAGAAGAACAAAAAAAAGTCAGAAAACGCACCCATATTGCGATGAGCATTATGCTCATATTGGTCATTATTTCCTTTAAGTACATTTTGAGCAGTAACGTGATTGATAGTTTGTTAACGGTATCCGGATATACATATGGACCATTATTGGGCCTATTTGCTTTCGGCATTTTAACCAAACATCAAATAAAGGACAAATATGTTTGGGTTGTTTCAATATTGTCTGTGGTTGTCATAGCCCTAGTAGCCAATATTCCTTCTTCGTTTCTAGGTGGCTATATAGTTGGTTATGAGTTGTTGCCGTTGAATGGTTTATTAACCTTTTTTGGACTTTGGTTAATTAGGACACGAAAGCCTATCTCTAGTATTGACCAGTAGCCAATAAAACCAGAGTGCAGGCTACCTCAACTTTTATTCCTGCCGCTTCTAGGATTTTATAAAACTCAGGGTTTTCAGTACCAGGATTAAAAATTACCCTTCGGGGCTTTAGTTGAACAATATCATTGTAGTATTGTTCTTGCCTTTTGGGGTTTAGATATAAAGTTATAGTATCAATATTTTGGAAATCATTTAGGTTGGTTTTAATTTGTACCCCAGAAACAGCTCCCTCCATTACTCCAAACGCTTCTGTTTCAATTTTGCTTTCAATCAAACGATGGATTGCCAAATTACTATATCTACTGGGGTTTAAAGATGCTCCCAAAACTAGTGTCTTAACCATTTGTTAATTTATATGTTAAACTAAATTAAAGATTGTAACTAATCAAAAAAAAACTCGTCTATTGTACGTGTAAAAGAAATCATTGGTAAGACTGTATTTTTTTATAGTTAATGGTTAGTGTTTAGTATAGCTTATCAATGTAAAGAACCCTGGTGTTTCGATTGTTATCGTAAGCCAGGGTTTATCTTTAAAAAGCAATCACTTTTCATAGTTGTTCAACTACCCCTTCTGTTAAAAAATGTTAAACACATTTTTATTTGTAACATCTTTCGTTTAACGTCGTCTTGTAGGCAACATCAATCTAATCAAAAAACGATCAAACTCATGAAAAGAGTAATTTTACTTTTCACACTGCTTTTGTGCAGTATGCACTCAACATCTTTAACTGCCAACAATGATACGGACACTGCAATAGGTTCAATATCTGGTACAGTAATAGATAATACCTTAAAACAACCTGTTGCTTACGCGGCCATTGTAATTAAATCTGAAGATGGCAGCAAAACCATTACTGGGGGGATCACGACAGAGGAAGGGAATTTTGAAATAAAAAAATTACCTGAAGGCTCTTTTATTATGGAAGTTCAATTCATTGGGTACAAAACGCATTCCCAAAAATTGGTTATTACCAAAAAGAACCGAAAAGTTGAAGTTGGAACCATAACCTTAATGGAAGACACGGAAGAACTATCTGAAGTTGAAGTTGTTGCGGAACGCACCACCATTGAACAACGCGTGGACAGAAAGGTTATAAACGTTGGAAAGGACTTAACCACTGCAGGAGCAACGGCATCAGATATTATGAACAATATTCCTTCTGTAAATGTAGACTCGCAAACCGGCGATATTTCCATGAGGGGCAACTCAAATGTACGCGTGATGGTGGATGGAAAATTGTCCAATGTACCTGTTGCTCAACTGTTGCGTCAAATACCATCAACTTCCATTAAATCAATAGAATTAATTACAAACCCATCAGCTAAGTACAATCCTGAAGGCATGAGCGGTATTATCAACATCATACTGCACAAAAATGCCAATATTGGGTTTAACGGAAACATTACCACTGGACTCACCAAAGGCATCGAGGCCAAATTCAATAGTTCCATTGACATGAACTATAGACAAAGGAAATTCAATTTTTATGGCAACTACGGCAACAACATTGGTAAATATGTCAATGACGGTACCATTACAAGAATTGATGAAAACTCGTTACAAGCATTCGATTTCTTCAATAACAATAAATCACATCTTTATAAAGTAGGGGTTGATTTTTACTTGAATGACAACAATACCATTTCTGTTTTCACCAATCAAAACATTTTTGATGGAACGGGAGAAGGAATAACCGCTGTAACATACAACAATGATCTATCCAGAAATGTTACTCAGTTCTTCAATGATATCAGTGATAATCTTAGCGAGCAATACAATTTTGATTATAAGCACGATTTCAAAAAGGAAGGTCATAATATAGAGTTGGAAATAGATCATAATCGATTCAATAGCGACCAAGATGCAAACTTCAGAACAACAGGAACATCCTTATTCCCAGACTACATGGATTTTGTTGATACCGAACGTACACAGACTTTCATCAACTTGGATTATGTTAACCCGTTGGACAGTATTTCTAAATTAGAAGTTGGTTTGGAATCCAGAACTTTTGAAACTGACGTGGATTACTCATCAACAGGCTTGTCTTTCAATTCCAACGGAAACCTGATTCCAACACCAAGTACTGATTTTGTATATAGTATGGATATTTATTCCGCATATGCCACTTTCAGTCAAACCAGAGGAAAGTTCTCGTATCAGGCAGGTGTTCGTGTTGAAGATGTTGAAGTTAAGGCAGACACCAACAGATTACGGGCATTTACAGATAAATACACTGAAGTTTATCCTTCTGCATTTGTGACTTATAATCCAAATGAAAAAAATCAATTTCAAGTAAGTTATAGCAGACGTGTGGATAGACCTGGTCTTCAACAGGTAAACCCTATTAGAGAATGGGCAACGCCACTGATATCTTCTTTTGGAAACCCAAGTTTGGTACCGCAGTTCACAAATTCTTATGAAACCAATTATACCAGACGTATAAAAGGAGGGAGTGTAACCGCTGGTATTTTCTATAGAACAATTTCTGATGAGATCAACAGAGCAGTATATGTAGACCGACTTGATTTTAACAAACTTATTTTAACCTTTGATAATTTTGACAATACATCTGCTTACGGTTTTGAGCTTTCCACTAACTATAAGCTTACTCAATGGTGGAGTGTTAATGGAAGTTTTGACTTCTATTCCCAAACACAACGAGGCATTACGGAAAGTTTGAGCGGAAATAGCCCTGACCCAACAGAAAATGACATTGTTGTGGAGGATGTGGAAGTAGACAACACGGCTTGGAATATGAGATTGAACAATAGTTTTAAAGTAAACAAAGAATTGACCTTTCAGTTATTTGGATTTTACCGAGGTCAAAACCGAACTATACAGTTTACCGCCGAGCCCATGTATTTTGTAAACTTAGGAGCGCGGTATAGCTTTGCGCAAGGCAAAGGCACAATAAGCCTTAACTACAATGACATTTTTAATACGATGCGTTTTGCTTTTGATGGTGACCGTCCATATGATCAGGTTGGAGGGTTTAATTGGGAAAGCAACAATGTATATGCTGGTCTCTCTTACCGCTTTGGTAGCGGAAAAAACAGAGCAAAACAGCGTAAAAGAAGAGATGACAACACCAAACAATCTGGAGGAGGCATTTTATAAAAACATTTGATATTCCTGAGAGAGTGTTGGTTGGTTAATCTTTCAGGGGATATCAATAAAAACCCCGGTTCCTTTTGGAATCGGGGTTTTGTTTTTTAATCTGTAATATCGGTAGGGTACCCATCAAGACTGGTGGAATTTTTCTTTTTCCAGTATTTTTTTAAACCTTCATTGCCCTGGTTTTCTGCCCAATTCACTAAAGATTGTCGCTGATGCTTATACTCCATTATTGGTACGCCCATACCGCATGAAACTTGTATCAAATCAATTTTTACATCTACTAATTGTCTGCCTCCTTCCATTTTAGGAAACAAGTCTATGTTTTGCTTCCAAAACTCGGTATTGTTTCTATATGCTTGTGCAGTTCCATATAGTCTCAAAATAATAGGGTCTCCATCAAAAGCACAAAACATTATGGTGATGCGGTTTTTGTTCATTAAATGGGTGGATGTCTCATTGCCGCTACCGGTCAAATCCAACCAGACCACTCTATTTTCATCCAAAACCCGTAGTGAGTCCAATCCTTTGGGAGAAAGGTTTATGGAACCTTCTTCCATTGCTGTTGCGACAAAAAAGAGTTTTTGATTTTTAATAAAATCGATAAGGGCCGGGGTCAATTTGTCCAGCTGTCTACCCATGCAGAATTACCACTTAATAATTACACTGCCCCAAGTAAATCCACTACCAAAAGCAGCTAAAACCACTAAATCTCCTGACTTGATTTTACCAGCTTCCCATGCTTCGGTCAAAGCAATTGGTATTGAGGCAGCTGTGGTATTGCCATATTTCATGATGTTATTGAATACTTGGTCATTGGAAAGACCAAATTTCTTTTGAATAAACTGTGCAATACGCAGGTTTGCCTGATGCGGAATGAGCATATCTATATCCTGTGGACCTAAATTATTAGTCTGTAGCCCTTCCATAATTACTTCACTAAAACGAACTACGGCATTCTTAAAAACAAACTGTCCGTTCATATATGGATAATATGAAGTGTCCTCTGGGTCTTCATCTTCAATAATATCGGTAACCCATCTTTTGCCCATACCAGGAGCTATCAAAGAAAGTTCTTCTGCATGTTGCCCTTCAGAATGTAAATGGGACGAAAGAATTCCTTTAGAAGTATCCTCCTCTCTGGTCAATATTGCAGCACCGGCACCGTCACCAAAAATAACTGATACTCCCCTACCCCTGGTGGTCATGTCCAAACCATGGGAATGAAGCTCTGAACCTATTACCAATACATTTTTGTACATACCACTTTTAATGTATTGGTCCGCGACAGAAATTCCATAGACAAAACCAGAACATTGATTTCGCACATCCAATGCCCCCACTGTTTTAATACCAAGATCACGTTGCACTAAAACACCCGGTCCTGGAAAATAGTAATCTGGACTAAGCGTTGCAAAAACAATAAAGTCAATATCATCCTTGTCGATACCGGCCCGCTCAATGGCCACCTTGGCGGCTTTTACACCCATAGACGTAGTAGTATCTGTTCCTTTGACCACATGTCTTCTTTCCTTAATGCCTGTCCGTTCCTGAATCCATTCATCATTGGTCTCCATCACTTTGGACAAATCATCATTCGTCACTACATTTTCGGGTACGTAAAATCCGAGTCCAGATATTTTTGAATTGTACATAGAGTATTGTTAAATAAAAATTATTGAAAAAGCCAGTGGTTATTTGATGGAAAAGTAAAAAATATATTCAAAGAACTGGGAATATATCAGAAAAATTAGTCCATGTACTTTTTAAAATCGTTCACTTCTACCTTGGCCTTAAGGTCATGAAGCAAGTTGTAAAGTCCAAAAAAAGTACGATTCATATATAAAAAATGTTTAGAACCGCGGTTACCGTTCATCTTTTTAATCTGATCATCTTTTGAGTAGCGCTCACTTAAATCTGCAATTTTGTTCCAGAATGTGTCCGCTCCAAAATCAAACTCATTTTGATGAAAGGGAGATGTAAACAGTGTAAGCATTTCCTTAAAAAGAGCCTTAAAAAATTCAAGTTCTTCATCAGAATCTGTGGGTGTTAAAATTTCCAACTCATACAGTTTTTCCATGAAGACCTCATCATTATTGATGTTATCTTCTTGAGCCAATTCAAAATAAGGAATGTAGAATTCGTCTGGAATTTCTTTGATACAACCAAAATCTATGGCGATCAGTGTTTCATTTGCACTTACCAAAAAGTTTCCTGGGTGCGGATCCGCGTGTACCTTGCGCAAACTATGTATTTGAAACATATAAAAGTCCCATAATGCTTGGCCTAGTTTATTTCCAAGATCCTGATCAAAATCGACTTTTGTAAATTCACTAAGGTGTTTTCCTTTCATCCAGTCCATGGTAAGGATACGTTCACTGGATAGGTTCTGGTAATAGTTGGGAAACTCCATATTGGAAATAGCTGAACATGCTTGGGTAATCTCTTCACTCTGTTTAAGCTCCAAAATGTAATTGGTCTCTTCTACCAGTTTATTTTCTACCTCTTTAAAGTATTTTTCAGAATCTTTGCCCTTCAGGTTAAACATTCTTATAGCAATAGGCTTTACTATAGCTAAATCACTACTAATACTCTCTGCTACACCTGGATATTGAATTTTAACCGCCAGTTCCTTTCCATCTTTTTTGGCCTTGTGCACTTGCCCAATACTGGCCGCGTTAACGGAATCTTTCTCAAAGGTGTCAAAAATATCCTCAGGGTATTTATTCAAGTATTTTTTAAAAGTCTTTCTAACCAAAGGTGCTGAAAGTGGTGGTACGGAAAATTGGGAAAGTGAAAATTTGTCCACATAGGCTCTAGGAAGAAGGTTTTTCTCCATACTAAGCATTTGAGCCACCTTGAGTGCACTTCCTTTAAGGCTTTTTAAGCCATCATAAATATCTTCTGCATTATCTTGGTCAAGTTCTTCTTTTGCAGTCTCAGAATTGACCAGTTTTTTTCCATAGTACTTTACATAGTTCCCTCCTATTTTCACGCCGGTCTTTACAAGTTTTCCTGCTCTTTCAATCTTTCCTGTGGGAATACTGTCCAATGTCTTCATACACTATTAAGCAAAGTTTTCTTTATAAAGGAATTTTCCGAAGTCGATAATTTTTTCCAATGGAGCGCTTTCAAAAACTTGGAAAATTGTAGTGACCGATTTTTCTATGGCAATGTCTGTCTTTTCAAAATCTGGAGAATTATCATCCATCCAAAATTTTAAGAGGAATAAAAACTGCAACCAAGCGCCTTCTGAAAACAATTGGGGGCTGTGTTTAAGGATTTTTAGATTCTTTTCGCTATTCCGTTCCTCAATAAGTTCTGAAGCAAAATCCTTTATATGGTTTCTAAGGCCTTTTAACTGCCCTATTTTCTCCATTTTGTTTTTGTGCTCTTTTAACATGAAAAGAACATAACTCCTGTTCAAAGTCAATGACTCAAAAAAGGTATAGAAAAATGTAAGCATTTTCTCTTCATTGGTCATACCATCATATGCCTCATTTTTTAGCATAACAGCTAGGGTATTCTCAAAAAACTTATCCCAAATAGCATGTTGCAAACCATCAAAAGATCCAAAGAATTTATAGAACTCCTCTTCTTTAATTTTGTTTTCCTTGCAAAACTTATAAATAGATTTTGGTATCATTTCATGTTCCAAAACAGTATCCATGAACCAACCGATAATTTTTTCTTCTGTAACCTTTGAATTTGAAGTATTTGCCATTGCACTTTGTGTTTAATCAAAAATACGATTTACCGAACAAAATAATAGTTAAGATTTCTTAAGAAAGAAAAGGAAAACGCACTTTCGGGTGAAAGTGCGTTTTCAACAACCTAACCAATAAATAAACAAACTTGTTATAGCATGATACTATTTCATAGCAATTTTTCCATAACACTACAAATATATGTATTTTGTTTATCTTTTTCAATAAAAGAATAAACAAAACTGTGTTAAAATTTGTTAGGCACTGTTAAATGTGCAATACAGTGTCAGTTTGTCACTTTTATAATTATGGTATTTTTTTTGTCATACATAGAAACTAAAGAAAAGTATTAAACAATGGCTAAAGGTAAAATCAATGTTTCAGTAGAAAACATATTCCCTCTAATAAAAAAATTCCTCTACAGCGATCACGAAATTTTCTTGAGAGAGCTTATTTCCAACGCCACGGATGCAACGCTAAAACTTAGACACCTAACTTCTATTGGTGAGGCCAAGGTTGAGTATGGTAATCCTATGATTGAAATTAAGGTCGATAAGGATAAAAAACAAATCCGTATTACTGACCAAGGTATTGGGATGACAGAAGATGAGGTTAAAAAGTATATTAACGAAGTTGCTTTTTCTGGTGCAGAAGAGTTTTTGGACAAATACAAAGATGCTGGCAAAGACTCCGGTATTATTGGACATTTTGGTCTTGGGTTCTATTCTGCGTTTATGGTAGCGGAAAAAGTGGAAATCATTACAAAGAGTTTTAAAGATGAACCTGCTGTTCACTGGGTTTGTGATGGATCTCCTGAATTCACTTTAAAAGAAGCAAAGAAAAAAGATAGAGGAACAGAAATTGTTCTTCATGTTGCGGAAGATTCGACAGAGTTTTTAGAAGACTCAAAGATTCGTGAACTGTTGACTAAGTATAACAAGTTCATGCCTATTCCAATAAAATTTGGAACAAAAACAGAAACACTTCCAAAACCGGAAGGTGTTAAAGAAGAGGATCCAGCACCTACACAAGAGGTAGATGACATTATCAACAATCCCTCACCAGCATGGACAAAGAAGCCTGCAGATTTAAAAGATGAAGATTACAAGAGCTTCTACAGAGAATTGTATCCAATGCAGTTTGAAGAGCCTTTGTTCCATATTCACTTGAATGTGGATTATCCCTTCAACTTAACAGGTATTCTTTACTTTCCAAAGTTGACCAATGATCTAAACATCCAAAAAGATAGGATTCAGTTATACCAAAACCAGGTTTTTGTGACCGATAATGTTGAAGGTATTGTTCCTGAGTTTTTAACCATGCTTCGTGGTGTTATAGATTCTCCAGATATCCCCCTTAACGTTTCACGTTCCTACCTGCAAGCAGATGGTGCCGTTAAAAAGATTTCTTCTTATATCACAAAAAAGGTTGCAGACAAATTAAGCTCGCTCTTTAAAAGTAATCGTGAAGATTTTGAGCAAAAATGGAACGATATTAAAGTCGTTATCGAGTATGGAATGCTTTCTGAAGATAAATTCTTTGAAAAAGCGGACAAATTTGCATTATACCCTACAGTAGATGGCAAGTTCTTCACTTTTGAAGAATTACAGAATAAAATAAAGGACAACCAAACGGACAAGGATGAAAAGTTGGTTGTACTATATGCATCTGATAAAGAAGCGCAACACAGCTATATTGAAGCTGCTAAAGCAAAAGGCTTTGAAGTACTATTGATGGATTCTCCAATCATATCGCATTTAATGCAAAAATTAGAAACTTCTAAAGAGAATTTATCTTTTGCAAGGGTAGATGCTGACCATTTAGACAACCTTATTAAAAAGGAGGAAACTGCTATTTCTAAACTTTCTGATGAAGAAAAGGACAGCCTAAAAGCTGACTTGGAAAAAGTAGTAACGGATAAGGGATATACCATTCAAATGGAAGCAATGGACAGTTCTGCGTCACCATTTATTATTACAGAGCCTGAGTTTATGAGAAGGATGAAGGAGATGCAACAAACCGGTGACGGTGGCGGAATGTTTGGAATGGGCAATATGCCAGAAATGTACAATCTTATTGTAAACACCAATCATGAATTGGTTGGTGAAATATTAAATACCAAAACCGCCAAAAAACGTGAGCGATTGATCAATCAATCCCTAGATTTGGCGCGCTTGTCCAAAGGGTTGTTAAAAGGAGAAGAACTTACCAATTTCATTTCGCGCAGTTATGAGATGATAAAATAAGTTCAAACCCATAAATTTTAATTAAAGGCAGGTCATATGACCTGCCTTTCTTATTTTTATCTAAATGGAGAACCTTTGGCATCTTTATGTAATGGCCGGTATGTATATAATTGCAGGCATTGCTCATTTTATTTATCCAATGGCCTATCTGCGCATAATGCCCAGATATCTGCCAAACCACAGACTTTTAGTGCTGTTAAGTGGCGGTATTGAAATTGTTTTGGGCATTGCACTTTGTTTTGAGCAAACAAAGAACATGAGTATTTATGCTATCATAGCAATGCTTCTTGTTTTCTTACTGGTTCACTTTTACATGTTATCCGGTGAAAAAGAAAGCGCTGGAATACCCAAATGGATTCTTATACTTAGAATTCCTCTGCAATTTGGATTGATGTATTGGGCATACTTCTACCTGTCATCTTAACATCCAACTATTGTCAAAGTATCTTTTTAACCAAGGAATTTGAATCAGAAACAATAACCCAAAAAGCAACACCGCATATACGGTCGTTTTTGAAGATGAACGCATCCGAGGCCAATCTAAAATTCTTTCAAAAAACGAATCAATTTGTCCATTTCCAAACCATGCTCTATTGTCCATGGTATATTCAGCAGCTAAATACCATGTCATTCCAACCAATCCAATACATAAGAAAATTAAAACGCCCTTTGGTATCAATGGCTTATAATCAGTAATATCATTTAGCACTGGTTCGGTAATTTGAGACATAATGTTATCAGTGAAATTGGATGAAGGAGATTCCAAAATTGCCTCATCCATGATTTTGTCAACAAACTCCATTAACTCCTTTTCTTCATTCTTATCCATAATTCTGAAGTATTTCTTGTTCCAAATTTTCCTTTAATATTTTAGCTAACTTTTTTCTTGCCCTAAATAACTGCACCTTTATTGTACTCGCAGGAGTATTTAAAGTTTTTTCCATTTCTATTAGGCTTTGCTCTTCAAAATAGAACAACGTGAGAAGGCCTGCATCCGTTCCTGGTAACAAATTCAAGCTTTTTTTGATTAATGCTCTTCTTTCTTCCTTTACTATTTTGTCCAAGGCGTTGTTCATGGTTGCAAGTGAAACATCTTTGACATGTTCTATATCTACAAATGTCTTATTCCTATTATTTTGTTTGATTCTATCCAAACAGGTGTTATAGGTAACCCTATAAACCCATGTGGAAAACTTGGAATCACCCTTAAAATGGGACAACGACTTAAAAACCTTGATAAAGGTATCCTGAGATACTTCTTCCGCCTCTTCCCTATTTCCCAACATTCTACTTGCCAACGTAAATACCAAGTTCTTATATGCATCAACCAACTCAGAAAATGCATGGGTATTACCCGCCTGTATTTCTTTGATTAGATCAGTTTCTTTATTGGTTGTCATCCCTCATTGGACGCCAAAACATATGTTGTGGTTACAGAATACTTATTTTTTATCGAAAAAATGTAACCTCAATTAAAAAAGGGTCGTCATAGACAATGAACGAATAAAATAATAATCATTTAAAACGAACAATCATGGGATCTGAATTAATCATCATACCAATACTATTTGGGGTTGTCTTTGGCATAGCTTACCTCTATTTTTCAACCAGAAACAAAGAACGTCTGGCATTAATTGAAAAAGGAGCGGACGCTTCAATCTTTGTTAAAGGAAGAAGAGCCGTCGCTGCTCCTTTTTGGAAAATCATTATTCTAAACATCTCCCTTCTTTTAATAGGTATTGGAACTGCAATTTTTCTAGCCTCTATTTTAGTATACAGTTTTGGAGTGCATGACGACGTTGCGTACCCAGGTACAATCTTTACTTTGGCCGGGGCAGGTCTCTTGGTAGGCTTCAACATGACCAAACGTTTGGAGAAAGAAGATTAAATTCAAACAAAATCATTTGATAAAACCACCTTTATTTATGGTGGTTTTTTTATCTTAACCCTATGCAAATTATTTCAACGAACATAGGTAAACCTACCCCGATAAACTGGAATGGGCAACAAACCACTACCGGGATTTTTAAATACCCTGTTAATACATCTCTTCTTCTTGAAGGTGAAAGTGTTGCCGGTGACACCATTAGCGATAGAAAAGTCCATGGTGGCATTTTTAAAGCTTGTTACCTGTTTTCCGCCGACCACTACTCCTATTGGAAGGAAAAATACCCAGAACTGGATTGGAATTGGGGAATGTTTGGTGAAAATCTAACTATTGAAGGCCTTGATGAATCTAAAATTCGAATAGGCAATGTCTATAAAATTGGAAATGCTTTGGTACAAGTTACCCAACCTAGGGAGCCTTGTTTTAAGCTAGGCATAAGGTTTGAAACACAAGAAATTCTTAAACAATTCATTGATCATGGGTTTCCTGGGACCTATGTTAGAGTTTTAGAGGTTGGAGAAGTCAAAACAGGTGATACACTGGAATTGGTAAAAGAATCCGAAAGTACCTTGACGGTTCAACAATTTTATACATTGTTATTTTCAAAAACGAAAGATATTGACCTCCTAAAATTGGCGGTTGTCAATGAAGCCTTACCTGCATCAAAAAGGGAGCGGCTAAAAAGATATCTATGAAAAAAGGCCCATAAATGGGCCTCCTTGCACTGAAATTAACTAAACAAACTTATTTTACCGTTATAGTTTCTGTGTAAGTACCCAACTTATCAACCACAACTAAGGTATATTCATCTTCAAAAGCTCTTTCAAAGTTAAAGGCCTTTTCTATAACCATCTCCCCGTCAATAGATTCATTGTATACAAGTCTATCTTGGCTATCATATACTTTAAGAACTACCTTTCCTTGTGTAAGGTTCAATAGATTTAAGAATAATTTTTCTCCTTTCTTTACAAAAACCGGGTCTAATTCAACTTCAATTAATTTCTTTTCTACTTCACTCTTCGCAATTCCTTTCTTACCAAAAGTGTTCTCTGATCCGTTTGCAAACCCTATTGAAGAACTTAATAGGAATGCTGCTACTGTAACATAATTTAAAACTGATTTCATAACGTTTCGTTTTTAAAGATTACAGGACAAAACTACTATGGGATATTACTTTAAAACACTAGCATTTTTTCCAATTTATATGGAATATTAACACTGGTCATATGTTAAATTAATATTAAGGGTAAAATAGAACATATTTTAGGTAATTTTGCATATTAAGTATGTTTAAACCCGTAATAACTTTACATAAGGAAACTGAAATGGCTATGATGATTCAAAAACCTACTTTTGAAGCGATTGCACCAAGTTTTGGGCACTCTTTTACCTACCAAAAGTTTAATGAGAACAAGGAAAATAAGAACAATGGGTGGCATTATCATCCAGAGTTGGAGTTGGTCTATATAAAAGGAGGATCAGGTAAAAGGCAGATAGGCAGTCATGTTTCGTACTTTAGAAATGGAGATCTTATTCTTATAGGTTCCAACTTACCGCATTGCGGCTTTACAGATAGGCTTACAGGAAACAAGAGTGAGACCTTAGTACAGATGAAAGCCGATTTTTTGGGCAATGATTTCTTCAATATTCCAGAAATGAAGAACATTCAAAAGCTTTTTGAAGTTGCAAAAGGCGGAATTGCATTCTTTGGCAATACCAAAACCAAAGTTGGTGAAAAAATGGAAATACTGGAATACCAAACAGATTTTCAAAGGTTGCTATCTATTCTTAACATACTAAACCAGCTTGCCACATCCGAAGAAATAAAAGTGTTGAATGGTGAAGGTTTTTCTATGGAAACGGAAGTCAAGGATAATGATAGAATCAATGTTGTCTTTAATCACGTTAAAACCAATTTTAAGGAAGACATAAGTCTAGATGAAATTGCCAATATAGTAAGTATGACCGTTCCTTCATTTTGTAGGTATTTTAAAAAAATAACCAATAAGACCTTTACACAGTTTGTAAATGAGTATCGTCTGGTCCATGCTTCCAAACTATTGGCAGAACAACCAATGAGCATCACCCAAGTCTGTTATGATAGTGGGTTCAACAATTTTTCGCATTTCAATAAGTCCTTCAAAACATTCACAGGTCAAAACCCATCAGAATATAGAAATCAATTAAAGGCTGTACTTAAATAGCATGGGATTGTTTTCAGAAAAAATGATTTTAGAGTTGCCCGATAGTGATATTGTCTATTATCCAAATTTTTTGAAGGAAGAAGCCAGTTCGTATTTCAAAGGGTTACGGGATGACATTCCATGGCGACAAGATGAGATTACTATTTTTGGAAAAACATACCCCCAGCCAAGATTGACCGCATTATATGGAAATAATGGAAAGACCTATTCCTACTCCAATATTACCATGACACCTCTGGAATTTACGCCAGAACTGCTAAAAATAAAATCCACAATTGAAAAAGAAGCTGGTATAGAATTTTCAACTTGTTTACTTAATTATTATAGAGACGGAAAGGATAGTAATGGTTGGCATTCCGATGATGAAAAAGAACTTGGCCAAAACCCGGTAATAGCATCACTATCATTAGGAGCAGAACGCTTTTTTCATTTGAGGCACAAACAAGATAAAAGCATCAAACACAAGGTCTTACTAGAACATGGAAGTTTATTGTTGATGCAAGGGCAAACCCAACACCATTGGCATCATCAAATTGCAAAAACTGCAAGAAAGATTGGAGAACGGATAAACCTCACTTTCAGGGTAATTAAATAATTATTTGAACAAATCGTTCAATACTTTGGCAAGTCTTAGGCCTCCTTTTTGCAACTGCTCAAACAGTACATCGTTGTATTTATAACCATATTTATACCCTAACTTTTCGCCCACTTCTGCAGAAGTATAGATTTCTGCGCACAACTGATGAGACTCTTCTACCCAATCATACACTGTACCTTCTTGAATTTTTTTTCTTTCTTTTTTTGACACTTGCTTAAGTTCATCAGCAAGCTCGGTATATGTCATGCCATAAGATAAAATTAGGTTTTTATCCCAAACTCTGTGTAGATTGGTTCCTTCGCCAAACCACTGCAACTGAATATCGTTACCTCCTTTATCCTCTGCCCTACTAGCATGCATGGGCTGGTGCAAATCACCAACCAAATGGACTAACATTTTAAGATAAAAAACCCTGTCAGCTCTAGAACTATTTTCATTTTTCACTATTCTTGTACACTCCCCAATGGCCTGTACTACATCACCATATTTACTCTTAGGTGAATCTTCATAGCGCATATTTAGAGGATAGTTAACATAATGCCATGCAGAAAACTTAGAATATGCACGGTCAGCTTTTATCTCATCTGCAAAAGTGGAAACAAAAGCCAAGCTGTGTCCGTCCAACAAATCTTTCAACGCTCGTTTTGCCTTTCCCGTTAAATGGTTTTCCGCAATATGTCCGGTAACCCTATGTCCCGTTTTTCCCCAATAATTACTATAACCTAATAAAGGTACCAGTAAAAAGAGTAAAATGGTTTTGTTCATGATTGATGATTTTTTCAAATGTAGAAAACTGTGATTAATAAAAACATATCATAAAGAGGCATTTTCATTAGATTATTAACATCATTTGTGAAAGTGAATTTAATATGATATATTTATGATATCAATTTAATATCATTAAATCAATAATTATGACAGATGAGAAAATAATCTCCCCTTTAAACGGATACTTTATGTTATTCGTTTCCTTAGTGCTTTTTTTTGGAGGAATCGCCGCCATTATTTCTACCAAATCCGGTTGGTTCGGTATTTGTGTTTTTATTGGGTTGATAATGGCCTTTGGGTTGGTTTTGGTAAATCCGAATAATTCACGGGTTTTAGTGCTTTTTGGAAAATATGTAGGAACCATAAAGAAGAATGGGCTTCATTGGGTAAACCCTTTATACTCCAAACGAAAAGTTTCTTTACGAGCTAGTAATTTTGATAGTGAACGACTTAAAGTTAATGATAAACTGGGAAATCCAGTTATGATAAGTACCATTTTGGTTTGGAGGGTAACGGATACTTATAAAGCTGCTTTTGATGTTGATGATTACAAAAATTTTGTTCGGGTTCAAACAGATGCTGCAGTTAGGAAATTAGCAAGTATGTATCCATATGATAATTTTGCCGACGAGGGTATAGAAGAAGATATTACCTTGCGTTCCAGTTTAAATGAAGTAAGTGAAGCTCTTGAAAAAGAAGTCCAAGAAAGACTTGGAATGGCCGGAATTGAAGTATTGGAAGCAAGAATCGGTTATTTGGCCTACGCACAGGAAATCGCCAATGCCATGCTAAAACGCCAACAAGCTACGGCAATCGTTGCTGCAAGACATAAAATTGTTGAAGGTGCAGTAAGCATGGTAGAAATGGCACTGGAAGAATTAAACAAAAAGCAAATCGTAGATTTGGATGAAGAACGAAAAGCTGCCATGGTTAGTAATTTAATGGTTGTACTATGTTCAGATAAAGATGCTTCACCTATTGTAAATACAGGAACTCTTAATCATTGATAAGTATTTGTATTTAATACGATTACATCAAAAGGTAATTAAGGTATTAGTTAGAATAAATGAGTAAAAAAAAGGCGTTCGCTCTAAGACTCAACGAAGACATGCTCAAAGCAATTGAAAAATGGGCTGCTGATGAATTTCGCAGTACTAATGGTCAGATAGAATGGATGTTGATGAAAAGTCTTAAAGAGGCAAAAAGAGAGCCAAAAAAAAAGAGCAATGAGGATAATTAATTTTTGGGATTTTTTTAACTAAGCTTACCCGTAAATTTGACGGACTAACTTAAATTATCCAATGTTGAAATTCCGTTTTGTACTCGCTGCAACGCTCTTCCCTATTGTATTTTTTGCTCAGACCAATCCAAAACAATTTACCGTAAAGTATATTTCCGAACCCATCAAAATAGATGGGGTATTGGACGAATCTATTTGGAAAACCGCTGAGAGCGCTCATGATTTCCAACAATATTTTCCTTCGGATTCTATTTTGGCAGTTCAGCCAACCGATATAAAAATGCTCTACAGTGAGACGACATTATATGTTGGCATCAAAGTAAATACAGAAGGTGACGATTATGTAATTCCATCATTACAAAGAGATTATAGAGCTGGTGGCAATGATAACATTAGTTTACTTTTTGACACTTTTAATGATGGCACAAATGCTTTTCTGTTTGGCATGAACCCTTATGGAGTAAGAAGAGAAGCTCTAATTTCCAATGGAGGTACTGACCTTAGAGGTTTTACCACTTCTTGGGATGTAAAATGGCGAGGGGAATCCAAAATGTATGATGGCTATTACATCTGCGAAATGGCTATTCCCTTAACCTCGTTTAAATTTAAGCAGGGAGAGACCAAATGGCGCTTTAATAGCTATCGTTTTGATATGCAGACCAATGAAACCAGTACATGGATAGAGATTCCCCAGAATCAGTTTATTTTTGGTTTAGCATTTATGGGCGATATGGTTTTTGAAAAACCATTGGGAAAATCAAGGACACCGTTAGCAATTATTCCATACGTCAATGGAATTTCTTCAAAAGATTTTGAAACGAACGATACCAATAATGACCTGAATTTTGGTGGGGATGCCAAAGTGGCCATTGGTAACGGAATGAATTTGGATATTACCGTTAATCCCGATTTTTCCAATGTAGAGGTGGACAATGTTTTCACCAACCTTACCAGATTCGAGATATCACTCCCAGAAAGAAGGCAGTTTTTTGTTGATAATAGTGATCTTTTTGGAACGTTTGGTAATTCACGTGATTCCAACCCATTTTTTTCAAGAAGAATAGGAATTGCCGAAAATTTGGATGAAGAAACCATTGAAAATGGTATTATTGGGGGAATCCGCCTCAGCGGAAAACTTAATGAAGATTGGCGTTTAGGGCTGTTGAATATTCAGACCGAGGAAGATACTGAAAACGAAATCCCTAGCAATAACAATACTGTTTTTGCACTTCAAAAAAAGATGTTCTCCCGATCTAATCTCAGTTTTATTTTTGTTAACCGTGAAACTTTCAAGGATTATGATTTTTTAGAGGAAACAGAAAGGTATAACCGTGTGGTTGGATTAGATTATAATCTTGCATCTGCAGATAACACCTGGGTTGGTAAATTTTTCTTTCATAAATCCTTTGCACATGACATTGGTGATGATGACAGCTCTGGGGGAATTGACCTTCAATATAATTCAAGGACTATTAATTTTGGTTTGCGTGGTAACTATGTTGGCAATGACTTTAGATCAGATTTAGGGTTTGTAAGAAGACAAGATATAATCGCGGCAAGACCTTTTATAGAATTTAATTTTTGGCCTAAGAAAGGAAAAATCAATTCTCATGGCTTCCGTTTTAGTCCAAACGCTATATGGAGACCAACTCTGGACTATCAAAATACCGATTATACTATTTTTACCAGCTGGCAAGCTCAATTCAAAACCCAAGAAGAAATATCAGCTAGAATGTTCAATAGATTCACTTTTTTAACCGATTCTTTTGATCCAACAGATACAGATGGTGCACTTGAACTTCCTGCGGACCAGGGGTACTATTACACTAGTTATGAAGTTGAATTTCAAAGTGATAGACGAAAAATCTTTTCTTATTCTTTAGAACCAGGATATGGGGATTTCTTTAATGGTAACCGATTTTCTTTTGAGGGTGACATTAGTCTAAGACTTCAACCAAAAGTTTCTCTTTCCCTGGATTTAAACTATGACAGCATAAATCTCCCTGATCCTTTTCCGAGCGCTGACCTATGGCTGGTGAGTCCCAGAGTCAACATTACTTTTAATAAATCTGTATTTTGGTCAACCTTGGTACAATATAGCAATCAACGAGACAATTTAGGTTTTAATTCACGCTTGCAGTGGAGATTTGCCCCGCTATCAGATTTGTTCATAGTGTATAACGACAATTACTTTGTAAATTCATTCATGCCAAGAAACAGGTCCATTAACCTTAAGCTTACCTATTGGTTAAACATTTAGAATGAATTTCAAGGTACTTTGTTCAGATTTAGATGGCACCCTGCTATCTACAAAAAATGATGTTTCTGAATTTACCATTTCAGAGATAAATCGAATAAAGGAAAACCTTAGGATCATTCTAGTTTCGGCAAGAATGCCAAAATCCATGACCTATCTTCAAAAAAGGATGGGAATACAGGAAAACCCAATTATCTGTTACAACGGCGCCTTGATTCTTGAGGGTGATGTAGAAATAAGCTCCACCATCGTTTCTTCCGAAAATACAAACCAGTTAAATACTCTTTGTCAACCCTACGGAATAAAACTTGGACTATATTACAAGGATGAATGGTGTGTAAATGAAACCTCTGAACGAGTTGAAAAAGAGATTTTAAACACAAAAGCCGAGCCCATTTTTGAGTCCACTGTGCAAACTTTGGAGAGATGGAAAAAAGAAAACGTAGGCCCACATAAAATCATGCTTATGGGAACTAAGACAAGCATGGATCAAGTTACCCAGAAGTTGACGGATAGTTTTTCCAATATCATGAATTGTTATCGCTCCAACGATACGTTAATTGAAATAGCTCCCAAATCAGTTTCAAAACTTTCAGCAATAAAGACCTTATTAAAACCGAATGAATCCTTGAATGAAGTTATTGCTTTTGGTGATAATTACAATGATATAAAAATGTTGAAAAATGTTGGCCTTGGAGTTGCTGTGGAAAATGCAAGGAAAGAAGTAAAGGAGATTGCCAAAAAAGTGACTTTAAGCAACAAAGAAAATGGTGTGGCGCAATTTATTAAAGACCATCTTTGATTTTCCTATATTTGAAAACATCACTATAAAAATTATATGAACCAACTCCCTTTTACTGAAGATACTGTCATCTTTGGTCTTCTCTGTCTCTGTCTAGGTTTTGTCTTTTATACGTCTTCCATTAAAACCGGATTTTGGAAAAAATTCTATGGTATTGTCCCAACGGTTCTCATGTGCTATTTGCTGCCCGGAATTCTGGCTAGCACGGGAATTGTAAGTGAAGAACAATCTCAGACATATTATGTAGCTAGCAGGTATTTATTACCCGCTGCACTTATTTTAATGACGTTGAGCATAGATTTAAAGGCAATCATGAATTTGGGTTCCAAAGCATTGATCATGTTTTTAACAGGTAGTGCGGGAATAATAATAGGCGGGCCCTTGGCTATTTTAATTGTTTCCATCTTTTCGCCGGAAACGGTTGGTGGCAATGATTTTGATGCTGTCTGGAGAGGTCTGGCTACTATTGCGGGAAGTTGGATTGGTGGCAGTGCCAATCAAGCGGCCATGCTTGAGGTATTTCAATATAATCCAAAAGGATATACCAAAATGGTCATTGTTGACATTGTAATTGCAAATTTATGGATGGCCATACTTTTATTGGGTGTTGGTAAAACAAAAAAAATTGACAAATGGCTAAAAGCAGATTCCTCTTCTATTGAAAAATTAAAAGAAAAAGTATCTACCCATACAGCAAAAATTGCCCGGGTAACCAGTTTGCATGATTTTATGATGATGCTTTTATATGCATTTGCCGGAGTTGGAATTGCTCATTTTCTGGGGCACCATTTTGCCGAACTACTAGAGAACAATTTTGAGGTTATCCGAAATAAAGAAAAAATACTTTCTTCATTAAGCTCAAAATTCCTTTGGATGGTAGTTTTTGCCACAGCAATTGGCATAGGGCTTTCCTTTACCAAAGCCAAAAATTATGAAGGGGCGGGCGCCAGTAAGATTGGGAGCATTTTCATCTATATCTTAGTAGCCACAATCGGTATGAAAATGGATTTGAGCAGAGCATTGGAGAATCCGGGATTAATTGTAATCGGCTTGGTTTGGATTTCCATACATGCGGGCCTCTTGATTTTGGTGGCTAAACTAATTAAAGCACCTTACTTTTTCTTGGCCGTGGGTAGTCAAGCCAATGTTGGCGGGGCCGCTTCTGCTCCAGTAGTGGCAGCAGAATTTCACCCTTCATTGACATCTGTGGGTATTCTTCTAGCTGTTTTTGGTTATGTAGTGGGCACAGCAGGTGCCTATTTATGTGCTTTATTGATGGAAGTAGCTTCTAAAGTTTAATTATTCCATAAGTTTATTGATATTTGCCCCGCTAAATTTCAACAATGAAGAGGATTTTGTTTGCACTGGTACTTGGTTTGATCATTGTTTCTTGTCAAAAGAATACAGAAAACACCATGGCCGTTTCAGGAAATATTAAAGGGTTAAAAAAAGGAACCTTGTTCCTGCAACACTTCAATGATTCGTCATTAGTGGTATTGGATTCGCTTGAAATTCAAGGAGATGGAAGTTTTTCTTTTTCCCATGAAGTAGAAAGTCCAGAAATTTTTTATCTCTACTTAGATAAAGCCGATAATAATGATGTTAACGATCGTATTACTTTTTTTGGTGAACCTGGGCAAATCACTATAAATACTTCTTGGAATACTTTTGAAACCAACGCAGAAGTCTCTGGTTCTAAAAGTCATGAAAAGCTTGCAGAATTCAATGGAATGCTTTCTAATTTCAATATTAAAGAGCTTGAGCTTTCACAGCAAAGTTTTTTACCCGAGATTCAGGCGGATTCGTTGGCATTGGATTCAGTACAAAACCTAATATCTCAAAATATCTTGAAACGATACAGGTATACCTTAAATTTTGGTTTGAACAATAGTGATTCTTACGTTACCCCTTACGCAATGCTGATTGGAGCAAATGAAGCTAACCCAAAATATTTGGATTCGATATACAATTCCTTAACACCTGAAGTAGCTGCTTCCAAATACGGAAAAGCTTTCAAAGAATATTTGAAAAAATAAGGGATTAACCAGCTAATTTGTTTAACTCTTCAACTAGTTCAGTAGCTTTTTCTTCTAGCTGCGACCGGATGTCTTTAAAGTGCGCTTTACTGTTATCAACTTCTTTTTGATGAATCTTGTCCATAAGCTCATCAAATATCGCAATAGCTCTATCAATAAGCACAGAACCTTCTTCTGAGTCTTTGTTATTTGAGCCCGCCTCCCATATGTAGACCGCTTCTATGATATCTCCTAAAACAAAATTGACATCCTTCTTTAAATCACGAATACTTGCCATACTACTGTTTTTTCAAATGTACTATTAAATGGTAACTTCTAAAAGTTTAACCCCTTCTGTCTTTATATCTATCCAACTACTCGAGGCAGCAATTAAAATGGTCTCACCCTTCTTAATCAAAGAACTGCCAAAATCATTAACAATTTCAGCCTCTCCTCCCACACACATATAAATCGTAAAAGAATCCCGAGATGAAACATCTTGACGCATTCCTTTGCTTAATTCTAAAAAATTGGTTTTAAAATAAGGGCAATCAACCATTGTGTTGATCGAATCCATTTTATCTAGATAATTAACCTTAAAATCATCTTTTTTGGAATAATCCATAGCGTCAAGAGCCAACTCTGTATGCAATTCTCTAAGGTTTCCGTTTTTGTCTTTTCTGTTGAAATCAAAAACCCTGTAAGTCACGTCTGAGGTCTGTTGGATCTCTGCCAATAACACCCCAGCACCAATGGCATGGATTTTCCCTGTATTTATAAAGAAAGTATCACCTTCTGAAACTTCCTCATAGTTCATCAGATTCAAAAGGGTGTTTTCTTCTAGACTTTTAATGTATTCTTCTTTTTCAACACTCTTGTCGAACCCTACAATTAGTTTGGCCCCAGGGTCTGCATCCATAACGTACCACATCTCCGTTTTTCCAAAAGAGTTATGTCTTTTTTTGGCCAATTCATCATTGGGATGAAGCTGGATGGACAAATCTTGTTTGGCATCTATAAATTTTATAAGAATTGGGAAATCATTTCCAAACCTTTCCACAACACTTTTACCTAACAAGTTTTTTCCTTCTTTCTGAATTAATTCCTGCAAAGAAGTTCCAACTAATTCTCCATTGGAAATTTCAGAAATATCCCCAGCTACTCCGGAAAGCTCCCAACTTTCTCCTGTGATTTCGCTTTCAATAGGCTTTCCGAGTACATCTTTAAGTTTTGTTCCTCCCCAAAGACGTTCTTTTAGAATTGGGTTGAATTTTAACGGGTATAAGGTCATTTATCCAGAATAAGTTACAAAGTTACGAGGTGTTTCATAAAGTACTACCTCCAATTCTTTGGTTTTTTCAATATGAGGTCTAATCTTATTCCATATTACAACAGCGATATTTTCCGCTGTAGGGTTTATGTCCTCAAACTCAGGAACATCTTTGTTTAAGTTTTTATGGTCCAAGGCTTCTTCAACATGTTCCTTAATTAAATCCTTAAGCACTTTAAGATCCATGACAAAACCTGTCCGTTGATCAATTTCTCCTGTAACACTTACAATAAGATCATAATTGTGGCCATGGTAATTTGGATTGTTGCATTTACCAAAAACGGCATCGTTTTTTTCAAAACTCCAATCTGGTCTATACAGCCTATGTGCCGCGTTAAAATTGGCTTTTCTGCTAACCTTTACCTTCATCCTTTATTACTATTATCAGAAATATGGTTATAAAACCGTTCAAAAATAATTTTGAACCAAGCTGTATAATCATCCGGATTCTTAGAAATATCCATCTTGATATCCGAAGGGGACATCCATTTCCAATCTTCTACCTCGGAAGGGTTTACTATCGGATTCTCATCATAGTAACCAATCATTACATGATCTAACTCATGTTCCGTAAGACCATTATCAAATGGTGCTTTGTAGATAAAAGAGAGTAATTCTTTCAGTTCTGTTTTAAAACCCATTTCCTCTTGGAGACGTCTTTTCCCTGCTTCAATATTGGTTTCTCCTTCTCTCTGATGACTACAGCAGGTGTTTGTCCATAGTAAAGGTGAATGGTATTTATCCTTAGCGCGCTGTTGCAGCATCGTCTCACCTTTGTTATTCATAATAAAAACTGAAAAAGCTCTATGAAGAACAGCTTTCTCATGGGCTTCCATTTTAGGCATTAGGCCAATAGGTTCATCATCCTCATTGACCAATATCACATTTTCCCCTTTCATAAGGTAAAAATATGACGTTTGTCAGGAAATACATGAATGCAGGTTCTAAAATGTTTCTAAAACCTTTAATTTTAAAAGAAACGTGGAGATTTTAAGTTACTCAAATTCTTTACAAAATCATATCTAAGGATAACCTCAAAAGATCCATCATTGAAGGTAGCTGCTCCTAAATCCGTGGTTTCGCGATCGTAGGCAAGGCCAATGAACATCTCGTCAGATATTCTAAAACCAAAGAGACCACTGAATGCAGCATCCCAACGATAGGCAACACCACCTATAAATTTTTCATTGAACATAAAATTTGCAGATACATCAACTTGAAAGGGGGCACCTTGAACCGCCTTAGTTAAAAGTGTCGGTTTAAATTTGAGAAAGGGATTTAAATCCCATACATACCCAGTGATAAAGTATAAGTTTATCTGCTCCGTTGCAGTTGAAATTGATGATTCATCAAAATGAGTGGTTTCTAACAACCTTGGTACTGAAAGACCTGTATAAAAACGTTCAGTATGATAATAAATTCCAGCACCAATATTGGGTGAAAATTTATTTTGAATATCCTGCTGTGATTGCAATTGAGGGTCAATTTCAAATTCATCCAATTCTGAATATCGAATATCTAACATGTGGGCGCTTGCCTTTAGCCCAAAACTTAACTTGGCGTCAAATGATGTTTGAATGGTATATGAAAAATCTATATCAAAGTATGTTTCAGATGTAGGTCCTATTTTATCATTGACAATGGATATTCCCAAACCTACTCCTCTATATCCCATAGGAGTATGAAGATTAAGGGTTTGCGTCTCAGGAGCACCATCCAAACCTAGCCATTGATTACGGTATAAGGCCGCGATACTTAAATGACCTCTGGAACCTGCATAAGCTGGATTAACACTTACTGTATTGTACATGTATTGTGTGTATTGTGCATCTTGTTGAGCATGAACAACACTTGTAAAGCACAATAGCAGTGTAATTATTTGTAAGAGTGTATTTTTCTTTATTGAATTCTTATCCACAGTAATCTTCACTTTATCTATTAATGTATAGGTAACCTGAGAGCTGTTTCATATTCCCATTGAGATCTTCATAATCTATAATATAGAAATACGTACCTACAGGAAGTTTGTTGTCCTGATCAACAGTCACCCGTCCTTCAGAAGTACCATCAAAGACATTTCCGGTTGTGTTGTATGCTTTGGTTACGTATACCAGCACACCCCATCTGTTGTAAATTTTTACTGTATTGTTTGGATAATCTTCTAAATTATTAATAGTTAATACATCATGTATTCCATCTCCATTTGGAGTAATAACGTTAATTACGTCAACTTCGTCTACTTGGCTTTGATCTAAATCCGAATCCAAGTAGTTTGGAAACCCATCTTCATCTGAATCATCATCAGCATAGTTTCCATCCAAATCCAAATCTTCATCTATAGTTTCAATGCCATCATCATCATCATCAGTATCTCGGTAATTCGGAACATCATCAGAATCCGTATCGATCAAATCAATGGCTGGATCATTTATTTCATCATTGACATCTAAGTCAATTACCGTGCTTCCTTCAAAACCATCGTCAAGACCATCATTATCTTTATCAGAACCAATAAATGTTACATCTGCAATACCATCTTGATCTTGATCATTACCTTCTATACTATCTGGTACATTGTCATTATCACTATCATCATCTACATAATCTGGAATTGCATCACCATCTGTATCAACGGGAATCAATCCTACATTCCCACCATTTTCATAAGCATCATCTAAACCATTATCATTGGCATCCAATAAACTAGGAGCTATATAGCCTATTGTTATCTGTGCTTCAATATTATCAGGAATTCCATCATCATCGCTATCAATATCTAGGTAGTCTGGAATAGTATCTCCATCTGTATCAGTTGGGTTTGTTGATGGATCATTATCGTTATCAGAATTTAAATCTTCAAAACTGTCTACAATTCCATCATTATCGCTATCTAAGTTAATTCCGGGAGGATTCACCAATATGGTAACTGTTGCAGTGCTACAATTTCCAGATCCGTCGCATATTGTATAATCAAAAGCATCAGGGCCCAGATAACCAGGGTTAGGGGTATAGGTTATAAAATCATCTGATGGATTACCCAAAGTAGTATTTTCATTTATGAAAATGGTTCCGTTGGAAGGTGTTGTAGCTATTAAGGTACCTGTAGTAGGCAAATCATTATCATTCGCCAAAATATCAATATCAACAGCAATATCTTGCTCCGTTGTAACGGAATCATCAAATGCATCTACAATAGGAAGTACATCTACAGTAACAGTCGCTGTACTGCAAGCTCCAGTAGTGTTACATACAGTATAATCAAATGCATCGGTCCCGTTGAAATTGGGGTCTGGCGTATAGGTTACAATATCATCAGTTGGGTCATTCGGTGTTCCATTGCTGTTTATGGTAACAGCACCATTTGCCGGATTCGTAGTTGTAAGATTTCCGGTTGTGGTTACATCCGAATCATTGGCAAACACTGGAACAGCAACAGAATCATCTTCATCTACAGTTACTAAATCATCAACTAAAGTTCCAGCTTGACTCATACACACCACAGTAAAACGAGGTAGTTCACTGGTATTTCCTGCCTTGGTAATAGTGGCAGTATACCTCTCTACACTTAATGTACTTGTTACCGTTGGTTGTGTTTGATCTCCACTTAATGCAGGATTCCAACTTACAGTAGCTCCGGTAGGAATGCTTGCGGTTATATCTAAAGTAACTTGATTATTTGGAGCTGTGCAATCGGTCAAAATGAAATATCCTGTTGCATTGGAACCACATAACGTACCGTCATATGTTGCAAAATATACTCCTGGTTGTGTGGCCTCATAAAAGGAAACCGTACTTAAAACAGTTCCAACATCTGAAGCTTCAAACCACTGAAAATTGGTCTCATCTCCGGTATTGGGTGCTTGAAGTAAAAACTGTGCATTTAGAAAACTCATCCCAGAAATAAAGACGAACAATCCAATGAATAAAGACTTATTTAATTTTATTGATTTCAAACTCTTTACAGTCTTTATTGTTATTATTTAACCACAAATACTACATTGATTAATGTATTGTAGTCTGTTGGTATATTTTCAACCTCTATCGTCAAATTACCATTCGCGTCTATAACCATTGCATCGGGAGCAGGTATCACTGATGCAGTATCAAAAACAGTAGGGTCTGCATAAGTCACATAATAATATAAATCTGTTCTCCCATAAGTTGGAACTGCAGCTGGTGCGCCTGTACTACCAACAGTTGGCGTTCCAAATTGGTCTATATATTCCTGATAAAGATCAATGGATTTTATACCCGTAGTAGAAGCGTCAATAGATATTGATGGCGGATAGAATATATTTGGTCTGGTATTGTTTATGACATAAGGAGTTCCCGAAGACCCATCACCAGTAACACTAATATCCGTACCAGCTGTTACTATGGTTTGTGTACCGTCCACTGCGTCAAGTTCCGTCTGGATCTCCTCGATAGCGGCCTGTACGTCCGTACTGGTCGTATTACCAGTGGCTGTAAATGGTACCCCTCCCGCGTTCTGGTTATCCGTATTGTCCAAGTATCCGCTTAGGTCCACGTCCGTGTTTGGGTCACCACTGATCGCCAAGGTGTTTCCTGTTAAGGTCAGATCTTGTGCATCTGTGTTATCTAAGTAACCGCTTAGGTCCACATCCGTGTTTGGGTCACCACTGATCGCCAAGGTGTTTCCTGTTAAGGTCAGATCTTGGTCATCTGTACCGTCCACTGCGTCAAGTTCCGTCTGGATCTCCTCGATAGCGGCCTGTACGTCCGTACTGGTCGTATTACCAGTGGCTGTAAATGGTACCCCTCCCGCGTTCTGGTTATCCGTATTGTCCAAGTATCCGCTTAGGTCCACGTCCGTGTTTGGGTCACCACTGATCGCCAAGGTGTTTCCTGTTAAGGTCAGATCTTGGTCATCTGTCCCATCTACACCATCAAGTTCCGTCTGGATCTCCTCGATAGCGGCCTGTACGTCCGTACTGGTCGTATTACCGGTTGCCGTGAAAGGTACCCCTCCCGCGTTCTGGTTATCCGTATTGTCCAAGTATCCGCTTAGGTCCACGTCCGTGTTTGGATCTCCACTGATCGCCAAGGTGTTTCCTGTTAAGGTCAGATCTTGGTCATCTGTCCCATCTACACCATCAAGTTCCGTCTGGATCTCCTCGATAGCGGCCTGTACGTCCGTACTGGTCGTATTACCGGTTGCCGTGAAAGGTACCCCTCCCGCGTTCTGGTTATCCGTATTGTCCAAGTATCCGCTTAGGTCCACGTCCGTGTTTGGGTCACCACTGATCGCCAAGGTGTTTCCTGTTAAGGTCAGATCTTGGTCATCTGTACCATCTACACCATCTAACTCTGTTTGTATCTCTTCTAATGCGGCTTGTACGTCCGTACTGGTCGTATTACCAGTGGCTGTAAATGGTACCCCTCCCGCGTTCTGGTTATCCGTATTGTCCAAGTATCCGCTTAGGTCCACGTCCGTGTTTGGATCCCCACTGATCGCCAAGGTGTTCCCTGTTAAGGTCAGATCTTGTGCATCTGTGTTATCTAAGTAACCGCTTAGGTCCACGTCCGTGTTTGGATCCCCACTGATCGCCAAGGTGTTCCCTGTTAAGGTCAGATCTTGGTCATCTGTACCGTCCACTGCGTCAAGTTCCGTCTGGATCTCCTCGATAGCGGCCTGTACGTCCGTACTGGTCGTATTACCGGTTGCCGTGAAAGGTACTGCTCCCGCGTTCTGGTTATCCGTATTGTCCAAGTATCCGCTTAGGTCCACGTCCGTGTTTGGGTCACCACTGATCGCCAAGGTGTTTCCTGTTAAGGTCAGATCTTGGTCATCTGTACCGTCCACTGCGTCAAGTTCCGTCTGGATCTCCTCGATAGCGGCCTGTACGTCCGTACTGGTCGTATTACCGGTTGCCGTGAAAGGTACCCCTCCCGCGTTCTGGTTATCCGTATTGTCCAAGTAACCGCTTAGGTCCACGTCCGTGTTTGGGTCACCACTGATCGCCAAGGTGTTTCCTGTTAAGGTCAGATCTTGGTCATCTGTACCGTCCACTGCGTCAAGTTCCGTCTGGATCTCCTCGATAGCGGCCTGTACGTCCGTACTGGTCGTATTACCGGTTGCCGTGAAAGGTACCCCTCCCGCATTCTGGTTATCCGTATTGTCCAAGTATCCGCTTAGGTCCACGTCCGTGTTTGGGTCACCACTGATCGCCAAGGTGTTCCCGGTTAAGGTCAGATCCTGGTCATCTGTCCCATCTACACCATCTAACTCTGTTTGTATCTCTTCTAATGCGGCTTGTACATCGGTACTGGTTAGGTTACCTGCTGGGGTAACTGTTACCTGACCTCCATTAATAACTAAATTTCCGTCTATAATGTCTATGTCAATCTCATCATTTGCAGCATCATTAGTAATAGAAATCTTATTTGACCCTGCATTAATATTTTTAAATTCTAAATCTGCACCTGTCTTTCTTGCAAAAGGTCCAACTCCACCAGCACCGACATTAGATGCAGTGTTTGTTTGACCTGCAGTTGCGGCAAAACCATCTATATCCACTTGCAATTCCTCCAATGCGGTCTGTACATCGGTACTACCAAGATTACCTGCCGGGGTAACAGCTACCTGACCTGCATTCTGGTTATCCGTATTGTCCAAGTATCCGCTTAGGTCCACGTCCGTGTTTGGATCCCCACTGATCGCCAAGGTGTTCCCTGTTAAGGTCAGATCTTGGTCATCTGTCCCATCTACACCATCAAGTTCCGTCTGGATCTCCTCGATAGCGGCCTGTACGTCCGTACTGGTCGTATTACCGGTTGCCGTGAAAGGTACCCCTCCCGCGTTCTGGTTATCCGTATTGTCCAAGTATCCGCTTAGGTCCACGTCCGTGTTTGGATCTCCACTGATCGCCAAGGTGTTTCCTGTTAAGGTCAGATCTTGTGCATCTGTGTTATCTAAGTAACCGCTTAGGTCCACATCCGTGTTTGGGTCACCACTGATCGCCAAGGTGTTTCCTGTTAAGGTCAGATCTTGGTCATCTGTACCGTCCACTGCGTCAAGTTCCGTCTGGATCTCCTCGATAGCGGCCTGTACGTCCGTACTGGTCGTATTACCGGTTGCCGTGAAAGGTACCCCTCCCGCGTTCTGGTTATCCGTATTGTCCAAGTAACCGCTTAGGTCCACGTCCGTGTTTGGGTCACCACTGATCGCCAAGGTGTTTCCTGTTAAGGTCAGATCTTGGTCATCTGTACCGTCCACTGCGTCAAGTTCCGTCTGGATCTCCTCGATAGCGGCCTGTACGTCCGTACTGGTCGTATTACCGGTTGCCGTGAAAGGTACCCCTCCCGCATTCTGGTTATCCGTATTGTCCAAGTATCCGCTTAGGTCCACGTCCGTGTTTGGGTCACCACTGATCGCCAAGGTGTTCCCGGTTAAGGTCAGATCCTGGTCATCTGTCCCATCTACACCATCTAACTCTGTTTGTATCTCTTCTAATGCGGCTTGTACATCGGTACTGGTTAGGTTACCTGCTGGGGTAACTGTTACCTGACCTCCATTAATAACTAAATTTCCGTCTATAATGTCTATGTCAATCTCATCATTTGCAGCATCATTAGTAATAGAAATCTTATTTGACCCTGCATTAATATTTTTAAATTCTAAATCTGCACCTGTCTTTCTTGCAAAAGGTCCAACTCCACCAGCACCGACATTAGATGCAGTGTTTGTTTGACCTGCAGTTGCGGCAAAACCATCTATATCCACTTGCAATTCCTCCAATGCGGTCTGTACATCGGTACTACCAAGATTACCTGCCGGGGTAACAGCTACCTGACCTGCATTCTGGTTATCCGTATTGTCCAAGTAACCGCTTAGGTCCACGTCCGTGTTTGGATCTCCACTGATCGCCAAGGTGTTCCCTGTTAAGGTCAGATCTTGGTCATCTGTCCCATCTACACCATCAAGTTCCGTCTGGATCTCCTCGATAGCGGCCTGTACGTCCGTACTGGTCGTATTACCGGTTGCCGTGAAAGGTACTGCTCCCGCGTTCTGGTTATCCGTATTGTCCAAGTATCCGCTTAGGTCCACGTCCGTGTTTGGGTCACCACTGATCGCCAAGGTGTTTCCTGTTAAGGTCAGATCTTGTGCATCTGTGTTATCTAAGTAACCGCTTAGGTCCACATCCGTGTTTGGGTCACCACTGATCGCCAAGGTGTTTCCTGTTAAGGTCAGATCTTGGTCATCTGTACCGTCCACTGCGTCAAGTTCCGTCTGGATCTCCTCGATAGCGGCCTGTACGTCCGTACTGGTCGTATTACCGGTTGCCGTGAAAGGTACCCCTCCCGCATTCTGGTTATCCGTATTGTCCAAGTATCCGCTTAGGTCCACGTCCGTGTTTGGGTCACCACTGATCGCCAAGGTGTTCCCGGTTAAGGTCAGATCCTGGTCATCTGTCCCATCTACACCATCTAACTCTGTTTGTATCTCTTCTAATGCGGCTTGTACATCGGTACTGGTTAGGTTACCTGCTGGGGTAACTGTTACCTGACCTCCATTAATAACTAAATTTCCGTCTATAATGTCTATGTCAATCTCATCATTTGCAGCATCATTAGTAATAGAAATCTTATTTGACCCTGCATTAATATTTTTAAATTCTAAATCTGCACCTGTCTTTCTTGCAAAAGGTCCAACTCCACCAGCACCGACATTAGATGCAGTGTTTGTTTGACCTGCAGTTGCGGCAAAACCATCTATATCCACTTGCAATTCCTCCAATGCGGTCTGTACATCGGTACTACCAAGATTACCTGCCGGGGTAACAGCTACCTGACCTGCATTCTGGTTATCCGTATTGTCCAAGTAACCGCTTAGGTCCACGTCCGTGTTTGGATCTCCACTGATCGCCAAGGTGTTTCCTGTTAAGGTCAGATCTTGGTCATCTGTACCGTCCACTGCGTCAAGTTCCGTCTGGATCTCCTCGATAGCGGCCTGTACGTCCGTACTGGTCGTATTACCGGTTGCCGTGAAAGGTACCCCTCCCGCGTTCTGGTTATCCGTATTGTCCAAGTATCCGCTTAGGTCCACGTCCGTGTTTGGGTCACCACTGATCGCCAAGGTGTTCCCGGTTAAGGTCAGATCCTGGTCATCTGTACCATCTACACCATCTAACTCTGTTTGTATCTCTTCTAATGCGGCTTGTACATCGGTACTGGTTAGGTTACCTGCTGGGGTAACTGTTACCTGACCTCCATTAATAACTAAATTTCCGTCTATAATGTCTATGTCAATCTCATCATTTGCAGCATCATTAGTAATAGAAATCTTATTTGACCCTGCATTAATATTTTTAAATTCTAAATCTGCACCTGTCTTTCTTGCAAAAGGTCCAACTCCACCAGCACCGACATTAGATGCAGTGTTTGTTTGACCTGCAGTTGCGGCAAAACCATCTATATCCACTTGCAATTCCTCCAATGCGGTCTGTACATCGGTACTACCAAGATTACCTGCCGGGGTAACAGCTACCTGACCTGCATTCTGGTTATCCGTATTGTCCAAGTAACCGCTTAGGTCCACGTCCGTGTTTGGATCTCCACTGATCGCCAAGGTGTTTCCTGTTAAGGTCAGATCTTGGTCATCTGTACCGTCCACTGCGTCAAGTTCCGTCTGGATCTCCTCGATAGCGGCCTGTACGTCCGTACTGGTCGTATTACCAGTGGCTGTAAATGGTACCCCTCCCGCGTTCTGGTTATCCGTATTGTCCAAGTATCCGCTTAGGTCCACGTCCGTGTTTGGATCCCCACTGATCGCCAAGGTGTTCCCTGTTAAGGTCAGATCTTGGTCATCTGTACCGTCCACTGCGTCAAGTTCCGTCTGGATCTCCTCGATAGCGGCCTGTACGTCCGTACTGGTCGTATTACCGGTTGCCGTGAAAGGTACTGCTCCCGCGTTCTGGTTATCCGTATTGTCCAAGTATCCGCTTAGGTCCACGTCCGTGTTTGGGTCACCACTGATCGCCAAGGTGTTTCCTGTTAAGGTCAGATCTTGGTCATCTGTACCGTCCACTGCGTCAAGTTCCGTCTGGATCTCCTCGATAGCGGCCTGTACGTCCGTACTGGTCGTATTACCGGTTGCCGTGAAAGGTACCCCTCCCGCGTTCTGGTTATCCGTATTGTCCAAGTATCCGCTTAGGTCCACGTCCGTGTTTGGGTCACCACTGATCGCCAAGGTGTTCCCGGTTAAGGTCAGATCCTGGTCATCTGTCCCATCTACACCATCTAACTCTGTTTGTATCTCTTCTAATGCGGCTTGTACATCGGTACTGGTTAGGTTACCTGCTGGGGTAACTGTTACCTGACCTCCATTAATAACTAAATTTCCGTCTATAATGTCTATGTCAATCTCATCATTTGCAGCATCATTAGTAATAGAAATCTTATTTGACCCTGCATTAATATTTTTAAATTCTAAATCTGCACCTGTCTTTCTTGCAAAAGGTCCAACTCCACCAGCACCGACATTAGATGCAGTGTTTGTTTGACCTGCAGTTGCGGCAAAACCATCTATATCCACTTGCAATTCCTCCAATGCGGTCTGTACATCGGTACTACCAAGATTACCTGCCGGGGTAACAGCTACCTGACCTGCATTCTGGTTATCCGTATTGTCCAAGTAACCGCTTAGGTCCACGTCCGTGTTTGGATCTCCACTGATCGCCAAGGTGTTTCCTGTTAAGGTCAGATCTTGGTCATCTGTCCCATCTACACCATCAAGTTCCGTCTGGATCTCCTCGATAGCGGCCTGTACGTCCGTACTGGTCGTATTACCGGTTGCCGTGAAAGGTACCCCTCCCGCGTTCTGGTTATCCGTATTGTCCAAGTATCCGCTTAGGTCCACGTCCGTGTTTGGATCTCCACTGATCGCCAAGGTGTTTCCTGTTAAGGTCAGATCTTGTGCATCTGTGTTATCTAAGTAACCGCTTAGGTCCACATCCGTGTTTGGGTCACCACTGATCGCCAAGGTGTTTCCTGTTAAGGTCAGATCTTGGTCATCTGTGTTATCTAAGTATCCGCTTAGGTCCACATCCGTGTTTGGGTCCCCACTGATCGCCAAGGTGTTTCCTGTTAAGGTCAGATCTTGGTCATCTGTACCGTCCACTGCGTCAAGTTCCGTCTGGATCTCCTCGATAGCGGCCTGTACGTCCGTACTGGTCGTATTACCAGTGGCTGTAAATGGTACCCCTCCCGCGTTCTGGTTATCCGTATTGTCCAAGTAACCGCTTAGGTCCACGTCCGTGTTTGGGTCACCACTGATCGCCAAGGTGTTTCCTGTTAAGGTCAGATCTTGGTCATCTGTTGCTGTCAATTCCCATGAATCTCCATCCCAAAAATAGATGGTACCAGTTGTAGTATTTACATATATATCTCCTGTATCTGCTCCGCTTGGTGTTATTGCTCCAGGACTGGATACAGCTATACCTTTTAATACTTCGCAGTTACACTGATCCTGTAAGGTTACCGTAGTCTGGGAAAAGGCAAATCCTGTGAAGAAAAGGAAAACTATGATTATGATGTTCTTTTTCATGGGGTTATTGTTAATTGACATCGTATGTACTATCTTTTTTGTAATCTATTTTGCGAGTTTTGCACTTCAATACTTTGAATACTACTACACTTTACAAAATTACCTTTATCTCTAGGGGATGAAAATATTTGTTGTGTACTACTAAAAACCGATTGTATAGCTGTTAAATTTTGAAGTTATCACATTCAATTATTAAGATTTTTTTAAGGTTGTTTATCGATTAAACCAGTATTATCAATAGTTATAGTTATTGTATTAAAGCATAACTAAGCTTAATAAAACATAAACTATGTGAAAGATTTTACGTACTAAATCAATGCTTTTCTTGCTATCGAAATTCCTTTATTCGCTATTATTTTAATAATCTTAGGCATGTGATTATCATCTCAATATGCAGATATGTAAAGAGTATTACAAGTGGGTATTTGACTAAAAAACAAGTATTTTTTGTAGAATTCTAGTTTCTTTTAACTCTGTATGTAATTCTACGGTTTGTAATTACACCTGACACTCTTATTGTTAGGGTTACTGTGTTTGAAGTTTCAAAACTACAGATGTATGCCGAATTGGAAACCAAAGCTTGATATTGTTCCCCATCATTTGCAGCCGTTGGATTAGTAACCGTCAATGTACTTGTTGTTGCTCCACTATAGATTCCAGTATCATTTACGTTGTCCCATGTTAAACCATTAAAACGCTGCCATTGAAATGTATCAGCATTTGTTCCTGTAACATTAAATGTTGTGCCACAACCTGGGCATGTAGTTGAGTCTATGGGTTGAACTGTAATTGCAGGAGCTACACCTGCTTCTTGAAAGTCAAATATAGTATTGGTGTCCTCATCTGCTGGGACCGTGTACGCAGCTGTTTGGACGGTTCCATCAAGGTTTATAGCAGGTATACCCGATCCGTAAGTTCCATTATCATCTGAATCCGCATTTATATCTGCATATGCCTCATCTGCATCTCCACAACCATCTGCATCGCTATCTGCCTCCAAATAGTCATTGTTTCCGGATGAATCCGAGTTAGCAATAGTATAATTAGTGGTTCCGCTATTTTCTTGTCCACTGGCTTGTACGCTATTTGGTACTCCATCTGTGCCAACTGCCCCAGTAAGGCGTCCACTAGAATAGGCTTGATCATGACCCGCTTCAACAGCGTCATAAACTCCATCATTATCACTATCTAAATCCAAATCATCATAAACTCCATCATTATCCGTGTCAATTGCTGCTGTCCAGATGATAGCATTCACCAGTAAATCTTCTCCTGCAGAGTTAAATCCACCATTTCCATTTGCATGAGGTACTATTGCTCTTTTACCTGGTGCGGTCCCCACCTCCATGGCGTCTCCTTGTTCCCATATTACAATGGATGCTTCACTGTTATTGGGATCTCGACCCAAAACTGTTCCAGTAGTCAACCCATTTCCATGATATAGAGCATCCCCAATATTGTAATTCCCTAATGACAGTCCAGAGGTTATTGGATGTGTATTATTTATAATATTGACCGAGGTCAAACCACTACTTCCCCCTGTTGCTGCACCCAAAATATCATCATGTAATGCCGGTTCACTGGTTATCACACCTCTTTCCGTGGTGGATAGGTTGGCTACATTTGCCAAAGCATCTCCACTGAAAACGTCTTCATAAACAAAGGTCACACCATAACTATTCGCATCTCCGCCCACGTTATCGTCAACTACAGTAACCGTATAGCCCAAAGCCGTTAATTTATCTATTGTATTCTGCTCTTCTGTCCCAGCTGTACCATTGGTTACCCACAATACCGTTTTTGGAGATTCTACCGCATCCAAAATACCATCGTTATCATCGTCCAAATCAACATTGTCAAAGATTCCGTCTCCATCAGTATCAATAGCAATTGTTAAGGTTGCTTCTGAAGATGTGATCGATGTACATGAGCCTCCTGAATTAGAGACTATTATTCTATAGATGTATCCATTTTTAGCTATACCGGGAGTCAATACAGTCAACACCTCTGTTGTTGTACCTGAATACTCCACTCCATTTGTTATATTGGAAAAACTTCCTCCTCCATTAGTGCTTACCTGCCATTGATATGTGTCTGCGTTACTTGTGCTCGATACAAAAGTACCATTGCTTCCTAAGTTTACCGTTTGGTCAGTTGGTTGTATATCTATTGAAATAGGGTCAACTGTTATAGTTTGGGTTACATCTATGAAGTTGCCAGCATCATCCGTAATACGATATGTTCTTGTAATAATTTCAGGATTTGTTCCTCCATCACTGACATCACTAATATGGGTTACTGCTGGACTAGCGGTACAATTATCCGCCTCGTCTGTTACATCTGTAATTGCAACTGCCGGAACATCTGCGGAGCAATTCACTGTAACAGGTAATGGATTAGTCGCAGTTGGGTTTACATTATCTATTGTTATCGTTGTTACACCTGTAATACTTAAGACAGGGTCTCCTGTGGTTCCTCCGTACTCCACTACATATCCCTGTGCTTGATATGGTCCAGAAGTAGAGGTTGTATTTGGTAAATCATTCCAGGATCCAGGTGATGAAGTCACTGAAACATCTGTAATGTGTGCATAATCTTCATTTCCTGATTGGTTGGGTTCTCCTGCATTCCAAAAAGCAAAAAAATCTGGTGCAGTAGTTGTACCTCCTGCAGTTCCGGACCAAAAAGGAGTTCCTGCACCTGCATTGGCAAGGCCTTCTGGACCCGTAACCCATCTCCAATCTCCTTCGGTTGCAGCATCACTACCACCAATCCAGCCTACACCTAAAGCTTGTGAACCCGAAAAGTCTGCTTCCGCTTGGGAAGTTAGGGTCGCTAAATACCCTTGTAAACCAAAATATGTTCTTAAAGCAGCAGCATCTCTTGCCGCTGTCCATGTGATGTTAGGGCTGGAAATAAATTCATAATAGTGACCTGTGGGGGGTAAAAAGTTTGCGCTACCAGGAGTAATGGAAAATTGTCTAGTCCCTGTTGGACTTACAGCACTGCTAGAATATTCAACCGCCAAAACAGCTGCTTCAAATTCTGTAAAAGTAGTTGGTCCTTGCAAGGTAAGTTCTCCTTCAACGGCATCCCATGTTGCTGTGATATTTGGATGTGTTCCAGTAAGGGTCAGTAAATCTTCTCCATTTATATACCCTGAAGATATTTGAATAAAAATGGCATCTGTTGTGGTGTCATCCGGATCTGTTAAACTAAATGTTTCGGCTATGGCCAATGATGTTCCCGGACAGTACACTTGATTCCCTGTTACTGTTAATACTGGAGGTTGATCAACTGTAGGTACGATCGATTCGCTTAAATCGTCAACGGTTGCATTGCTATCCGTTTGGTCTGCAGTTACTGAAGTAATTGTATTTGTAATGGTTGAACCACTTGTACCACCGTCCACGCTAGCAGTAATATTTAAAGTAGCTGTATTTCCATTATTTAACGTACCTATGGTCCATACACCTGTTCCAGAATTATAAGAACCATCATCACTTACATAAGATACTCCGGCGGGTAAAACATCTGTTAGACTTACATTTGTGGCATCTACAGGGCCATTATTTACAATACTTAACGTATAAACAATATTGGATCCTTCTCCCGGAGTACTGTCATCAACAGTTTTTGAAACTGCTAAATCTGGTGATCCTGCTGCGGTGCATACTTCAACGGAAAAGCTATTTAAGGTCCCTACATCTGAACCAGCATTATCAGATACTGTTAAAGTCCAATTACCGATAGGGTTCTCACCGTTAAAATCTGAAAGATTACCTTCTGGGCTAAATGTTCCTGTAAATGGTGCCGAACCTGATGTAATAGGTGTTCCACCAGCATCGTCAAAAACTGTATTTGTATAATCATCCCCGTTACCTCCATTCCCCGAGGACAACAACACTGTTGTACCTAAAGGACTGGTTATATTGATGGTTAAATCAGAATCCCATGGATGTGTTATGTCCACCGTAACATTTACATCTGTTACAGTACTGGTTGTAGAAAAATTAACTGTTCTTGAAACCCCGGTAGCGTTGTTGTCCGGTATTGTAACATTAGGTGAAGTAGATTGTGTAGTGCATGACGTTCCTACGGGTGTTCCTTGTATAGTTACATCATCTATAAAATAGTATTCCGTATCACTGTTTTGATTTGTGACAAATTGCACTCGTATCTCCAATGTACTACCAGAAAGACCTGTAACAGAATACGATGCCAAAACTCCAGTCGTTGTGGTGTTTTGAAAATTCATCCATGTTCCGCTATCAATCCTGTAAGAGCCTGTAAAACTATCGCCTGATTCTACTCCAGCAAGACCGGCATCCATACTAAAGGAAATATTAGTATAGCCCGATATATCTACAATTGCTGTTGCCCAGGTTTCAGTTTGATCTGTGTTCCTAGCTCGCATTACTTGACTTCCACCCACACTTGCAACATCAAGCCTTCTATTAGTATTATTGTGAGTATCTCCAGTTGCTGCCCATGAAGTAGCTTCGGGGCCTGTTGCAGTTCCTGTTAAATCATTAACTGCTGTTGGGCTTTCAAAATCTTCAAACCAAATGGTAGTTTGTCCAGAAACTGCAAACGTTCCCAAAAAAAGAATTATTACTAAAAGATTTTTAGCATTGAGGTTTTTCATGTAATGACGCTAATTTGGAAATTGACGTATCATTCCTATATTATCAAAATCTCAATAAAAATAGAATGGAAGTCCTTGAGTCCCCAAAAAATGTTGTCTAGACCTTCTTTACGCTAGTTAAGACAGTAAATAATGGTGTATGCCTTTTCTGTAATCCCTAAAAATTGTTAAAATTTGGGCACTTTATCGATTAGGGCTTTAAAACAGAAATCTGCCAGAGGGGTAGAAACCCATTTTTTTGCAATTTTACTAGGTCAATTCTTGAGGTAAGTAGTTCAAGAATTATTCAAAAATGATAAACTCAGATCGTCTATTTAATTGATGTTTTTCCTTGGAACAAGGAGTTCCATTTGCACAGTCATTTACCAATCTAGTTTCTCCATAACCTTCTCCTTGAAGACGATCGGCAGAAATTCCCTTGGAAATCATATAAGCCACTGTGGATGCTGCTCTCTTTTGAGATAACCATAGGTTATAAGCATCATTGCCCCTGCTATCCGTATGAGAATTTACTTTTATTTTTAAACTTGGATACTTCTCCATAGCCACGATTACCTTTTGAATTTCAATCTCGGCATCTGAACGAATATTGAACTTGTTTAAATCAAAATAAATAGTACTTAATTGAAGTAATTTGGCCAAATCGTCACCAAAACCACCTGTTACCAAATCACGCTCCAAATAAAAATCTACGATTCTTGGTTTCCCATAGGATTTGTTCAAATATTCTTCTGCAGGTACGTAGCCATCTCTTGAAGCCCTAACAAAGTTTCCTTTTGCACAATCCAGTCCTAGTACATAATTACCCTTAGAATCAGTAATAGTGGAAGATACTTCATTGTTTTCTTCATCAATAATTTTAACTGTTGCCCCAACCAAAATTTCATTGGATATTCTATCCCTTACCGTTCCTGTAACGTCCTGCAAACAGTCAAGAACCAAAGGTTCTGTTTCTTTAAACTGATATATATCATCCTCTCCTAAACCACCTGTTCTATTAGAAGAAAAATAGCCTTCTTTAGACTCATTTTTTAGGATAAATGCAAAATCATCATAGTTACTATTAACGGGTTTTCCTACATTAACCACAGGTTCTTCAAAATTGCCGAAAGCAATTTTTGTAGCAAAAACATCTAATCCTCCAAGACCTTGATGTCCATCAGAAGAAAAATAAAGTACTCCATCTTGCGTAATAAATGGGAAGGTTTCTCGTGAACTTGTATTTATATTCTTTCCTAAATTAATGATGGGACCATATGTGCCATCACCAATTATTTCTGTCATAAAAATATCTGATTCCCCTACTGTTCCCGGCATATCGGAAACAAAGTACAGCCTTTTCTCATCTGGACTCAATACAGGGTGTGCCACAGAATAGGAATCATTATTGAATGGGAGTTCCAATACATTGGTCCACTCTCCATCTACCAATTCTGCTTGGTAAATCTTTAATCGAATTACTCCGTTTTGGTCTTTGTACTTTTTACCATCCAAGAAATTGTTTCTTGTAAAGTACATGGTATATCCATCTTTGGTTACTGCAGAAGTAGACTCATGAAGCCTTGTGTTTACATCACCTTCCAATTTAACCACTATGTTATTGGAAATACTATCCGCATTTACCTTATATAAATCAAGAAAATCTTTTGAGTTCCATGTATGTCTGTACCGTGCTAAATTCCCCGTATCCCTATCAGAAGAAAAAATAAGCCCTTGCTCATAAAAGGATGCTGCAAAGTCCGAATACTTGCTGTTATAGTCAAAAGGCTCAATATCATATCGTCCAGAATTCGCTTCGATTTTAGCGAGGTAATCCTCATCATAAAAATCATTAGCATCGCTTGTCGAGGTCATTTCTTTAAACTTGGCCATCACTTTTGCAGATTCTTCATAATCTCCCAAAGTCTTTAAACTTTGGGCATATCTAAAGATATAATCGGGCTCGGTTCCGTCAGGAAACGACTCTACCAATTTTTTATACACATTGGACGCTTCTTCATATTTGGCATTAAAGTAATAGGAATTACCAAGGCGCTTCAACAAATCTGAAGACACGTAACCTTTATCCAGTACTTTTTTGTAAATATCTATTGCAGGGCTAAAAGAATATTCATCATAGCGCTCATCTGCCTTTGCCTTTACTTTTGCCTGTTGTTTCTCATTCACCTTCTCTTGTGCCAAGATACTGGTCGTATATCCTGAAAAAACAATTATGAGTATAAGTATTCTTTTTAGCATTTTAAACTGTATTAAAAGAATCTAGGTGATACTGTTTTTTGAAACGCTTTTAGCAACTCTAGCCTTAAAAAGACTTCAAAAGAACCATCATTGAACTGGGTTCCTCCTAATTCCGTTGTTTCCCTATCATAAGCCAGACCAAGCATAATTTGATCTGTTATCTGAAACCCAGCCAAAGCACTCACCGCTGCATCCAATCTATATGCTGCGCCAAAACTGAATTTATCCGCAAAAAGAAAGTTTGCAGAAATATCAACTTGCAGTGGCGCCCCGCCAACGGCCTTGGTCAATAAAGCCGGCTTAAATTTAAGGTCTGCATTCAAGTCAAAAACATAACCCGTTATTAGATAGAAATTTATCCGTTCTGTTGCTAAAAAATTTACTGATTCAGGGTCATTTGAGCCACTATCAAAATACTCGGTTTCCAAGATACTTGGAGCGGAAACTCCTGCATAAAATTTATCCGTATGATAATAGATTCCTAGTCCAAAATTTGGTGAAAATTGGTTATCAATATTATCTTGATTTACTACTTCTTGGTCAAAATTCCGAAGTCCATTGAAGTCCAAGTTGAGCATATTTCCGCCTGCTTTTAACCCAAATGAAAGCTTTGCATCCCTAGAAACATCTATGGTATAAGAAAGTACTGCGTCCAAATAGGTTTCTTGCACAACGCCATCGCCTATATTATCATTTACTATGGAAACACCGTACCCTAATCTACTATTACGAATAGGTGAATGTAGGTTTAGTGTAAAGGTTTCAGGTGCTCCATCCAACCCAACCCATTGGGATCGATATAATCCTGCAAAACTCAATTGTCCTCTTGACCCTGCATAGGCAGGATTAACACTCAATGTATTAAACATATATTGTGTGTATTGAGCGTCTTGCTGAGCAACAAGACCCTGAAATATCATTCCAATAAATAAAAACGGAATTAAAAAATGCTTTTTAATCATTCTGTTTCAATATGTTACCTACTTATGTATATGTATTCGGAGTCTGTAAAACTTCCTTCATCCGTTTCGTAGTCAAATATATAAAAATATACTCCGGCCGGAAGATAATCGTTCGCACTCAAAGTAGATCTTCCTCTAGACCTACCATCAAAGACATTGTTAACATTGTTGTAGTCTTTTCCTTCGTATACCGCGACACCCCATCTGTTAAAAATTCTAAGTGTACTTGTTTTAATATTCCTAACTCCTCTTATAAAAAGGAAATCATTTTTTAAATCTCCATTAGGCGTCAACATTTGGTTAACTAAAATATTCTCTAAAGACACTGTAACAGTAACAGTGGCAGTATCACAGTTATCCGAATTAGCAGCTTCACAGATAGTGTATTCAATGGTATAAATGCCATCACGGGTACCTGGAATTACATTTACAATACCATCATCATTGATGAACAGTTCACCTGTGGGAGTGGAAGTCAGAATCACATCTGATAAGGTAATTGATTCACCATTAAGGGTGTCGTTAGAAAGTACATCACTATCTAAAATAACTCCTCCTGAACTATTAGAACTGTAAGCATCATCCACTGCATCGATAATATTTAACATGTCAGGGTCTAGATAATCCGGAGTGCCGTCTTCATCCGTATCATCGTTCGTTGGGTCGCCATCCCCATCTATGTCCTCATCCGGGGTATCGATCCCATCACCGTCATCATCAAAGTCACGATAGTTGACATCCTCCGTTCCGTCCGTGTCCGGTAGGTCGTTCGCCGGATCGTCTATCTCATCGTTCACATCATAGCCGTCATCGACATCACTGCCCTCGTAGCCATCGTCCAATCCATCGTTGTCCGTGTCCGTTCCAGTGTATGTCTGGTCAGGGATGCCGTCAAAGTTGAAATCATTACCCTCATTATTATCCAGTACAAAATCGTTGTCACTGTCATCATCAAGGTAATCTGCAAGTTCATCAGCTCCATCTGTGTTCACTGGCGTAAGTCCGCCAAGGTAAGCAGAGTTCACCCCGTCGTTCGCAGCATAGGTAGCCTCGTCGTCATCGTTGGGCGGAATGTAGCCATTGGTCGTCTGTGCCTCTACATTGTCAGGGATACCGTCATCGTCGCTATCAATGTCCAAATGATCAGGGCGACCATCTCCGTCACTGTCCAATGGATCTTCCCCATTGTTAAGCCCTGGATCTTCGGTTGTATCCAAGATACCATCGTTGTCATCATCAAGGTCCACACTGTCGGGCACACCATCATCATCGGTGTCCACATCATCATTGGGATCTAGGTAATCAGGGGTGCCATCTTCATCCGTATCATCGTTCGTTGGGTCACCATCCTCATCTACATCCTCATCTGGGGTGTCGATCCCATCACCGTCATCATCAAAGTCACGATAGTTGACATCCTCAGTTCCGTCCGTGTCAGGTAGGTCATTCGCCGGATCGTCTATCTCATCGTTCACATCATAGCCGTCATTGACATCACTGCCCTCGTAGCCATCGTCCAATCCATCGTTGTCCGTGTCCGTTCCAGTGTATGTCTGGTCAGGGATGCCGTCAAAGTTGAAGTCGTTACCCTCGTTGTTGTCCAGTACAAAATCGTTGTCGCTGTCATCGTCAAGGTAATCCGCAAGTTCATCAGCTCCATCCGTGTTCACTGGTGTAAGGCCGCCAAGGTAAGCAGAGTTCACCCCGTCGTTCGCGGCATAGGTAGCCTCGTCGTCATCGTTGGGAGCCACATAGCCATTGGTCGTCTGTGCCTCTACATTGTCAGGTATCCCATCATCATCACTATCAATGTCCAAATGGTCAGGGCGACCATCACCATCACTGTCCAATGGATCTTCCCCATTGTTAAGCCCTGGATCTTCGGTTGTATCCAAGATACCATCGTTGTCATCATCTAGGTCCACGCTGTCGGGCACACCATCATCATCGGTGTCCACATCATCATTGGGATCTAGGTAATCAGGGGTGCCGTCTTCATCCGTATCATCGTTCGTTGGGTCGCCATCCCCATCTATGTCTTCATCCGGGGTATCGATTCCGTCCCCGTCATCATCAAAGTCACGATAGTTGACATCCTCCGTTCCGTCCGTGTCCGGTAGGTCGTTCGCCGGATCGTCTATCTCATCGTTCACATCATAGCCGTCATCGACATCACTGCCCTCGTAGCCATCGTCCAATCCATCGTTGTCCGTGTCCGTTCCAGTGTATGTCTGGTCAGGGATGCCGTCAAAGTTGAAGTCGTTACCCTCGTTGTTGTCCGCAACAAGATCGTTGTCACTGTCATCATCAAGGTAATCTGCAAGTTCATCAGCTCCATCAGTGTTCACTGGCGTAAGTCCGCCAAGGTAAGCAGAGTTCACCCCGTCGTTCGCAGCATAGGTAGCCTCGTCGTCATCGTTGGGCGGAACATATCCATTGGTCGTCTGTGCCTCAACATTGTCAGGGATACCGTCATCGTCGCTATCAATGTCCAAATGGTCAGGGCGACCATCGCCATCACTGTCCAATGGGTTCGTCAACGGATCATTGTCATTGTCAAGGTTCGGGTCTTCAGTCGTATCCAGGATGCCATCGTTGTCATCATCTAGGTCCACGCTGTCGGGCACACCATCATCATCGGTGTCCACATCATCATTGGGATCTAGGTAATCAGGGGTGCCGTCTTCATCCGTATCATCGTTCGTTGGGTCACCATCCCCATCTACATCTTCATCCGGGGTATCGATCCCATCACCGTCATCATCAAAGTCGCGATAGTTGACATCCTCGGTACCGTCCGTGTCCGGTAGGTCGTTCGCCGGATCGTCTATCTCATCGTTCACATCATAGCCGTCATCGACATCACTGCCCTCGTAGCCATCGTCCAATCCATCGTTGTCCGTGTCCGTTCCAGTGTATGTCTGGTCAGGGATGCCGTCAAAGTTGAAGTCGTTACCCTCGTTGTTGTCCGCAACAAGATCGTTGTCACTGTCATCATCAAGGTAATCTGCAAGTTCATCAGCTCCATCAGTGTTCACTGGCGTAAGTCCGCCAAGGTAAGCAGAGTTCACCCCGTCGTTCGCAGCATAGGTAGCCTCGTCGTCATCGTTGGGCGGAACATATCCATTGGTCGTCTGTGCCTCAACATTGTCAGGGATACCGTCATCGTCGCTATCAATGTCCAAATGGTCAGGGCGACCATCTCCGTCACTGTCCAATGGGTTCGTCAACGGATCATTGTCATTGTCAAGGTTCGGGTCTTCAGTCGTATCCAGAATTCCATCGTTGTCATCATCTAGGTCCACGCTGTCGGGCACACCATCATCATCGGTGTCCACATCATCATTGGGATCTAGGTAATCAGGGGTGCCGTCTTCATCCGTATCATCGTTCGTTGGGTCGCCATCCCCATCTATGTCTTCATCCGGGGTATCGATCCCATCACCGTCATCATCAAAGTCACGATAGTTGACATCCTCCGTTCCGTCCGTGTCCGGTAGGTCGTTAGCAGAATCGTCTATCTCATCGTTCACATCATAGCCGTCATCGACATCACTGCCCTCGTAGCCATCGTCCAATCCATCGTTGTCCGTGTCCGTTCCAGTGTATGTCTGGTCAGGGATGCCGTCAAAGTTGAAGTCGTTACCCTCGTTGTTGTCCGCAACAAGATCGTTGTCACTGTCATCATCAAGGTAATCGGGCTCGTCCTCGCCATCAGTGTTCTCGGGATCAAGGCCTTCATCTCCACTACCTTCATAAGCATTGTCAAGACCATCTTTATCATCATCTTCTCCTGTAGGAGGAACATAACCTACTGTAGGCTGCGCCTCCACATTGTCAGGTAAACCGTCATCATCACTGTCAATATCTCTAAAATTTGGTTGATGGTCATCGTCACTATTAATAGGGTCTAGTCCTTCACCGGAGCCAGGGTGAGACTCGTAATGATCATCCAACCCATTGTCATCACTATCAACACCGCACGGTGCCTGGAAATAATCTGTTGTCTGTGCTTCTACATTGTCGATAATACCGTCATCGTCACTGTCTATGTCTCTAAAATCGGGGTGATGGTCAGAATCTGTATCTATTGGAGTTAATCCACCACAACTTCCAGGAGTCTCTTCATATGCATCATCAAGCCCATTATGGTCTTTGTCCTTGCCTGATGGAGGGATATAACCTGGGGTACTTTGCGCTTCAATGTTGTCAATAGTTCCATCATCATCAGAATCTATATCCAAATAATCAGGAATCTTATCACCGTCTGTATCTATGGGTGTCAATCCACCACAACTTCCAGGAGTCTCTTCATAGGCATCATCCAATCCATTGCGGTCCTTATCTTTTCCAGATGGTGGGATATAACCATAACTAGTTTGCCCTTCTATATTGTCAATAATTCCGTCATCATCAGAATCTACATCTAAATAATCAGGAATCCCATCACCATCTGTATCCGTTGGGTATGTCCAATAACAATCATCTCCATCCAAATTTTGATCTTCAACGGTATTAATTATTCCGTCTCCATCAATGTCTATATCCTTATTATCCGGAACACCATCTCCATCGGTATCCGTAAAAACAGATAGTTCAGAATTAATTAAAGTACCAGGAGCCCCATTAAATGAGGTGACCGTTAGATAAACGGCTAATCCTAATATTAAAAAAAGAGTGTATGAAACCTTTTTCTTAAATTCTAAGAAAGTATTTTTTTCCATAAATGACAGTTTTGGTCAACTAATCACCATGGCTTGTAGTTCTCGTAAGTGTAAGAAAATGGGGCTTTTCTTATTTAATAAAAGTGGATATTTGTGTTCTCTACGCTCCAAATAATCTCAAACGCATAATTAATGCATTTAGAGCTTATCACCTATTTTTATCGATAAAAGGCTTATTCCTCATCATTATTTACCACTTATATTAATACGTAAGGTTTTCATAAAAAGATTACGGCTTAGTAAAAAACAAAAACCTTAGGCATACGAAAAGTACTTTACTTTTTATTTTTAAAGGCAATATTTCTGCTTTTTTTGTCCTATTTATATTAACAATTATTTATAAATCTTGTAATTAATTATAACAGGGATATTTACGTTATTTTTGCCGAAATTTTCGCAGATGGATTTTGATAAAGAGATAGCAAGACGAAGGACTTTTGGCATTATTTCTCACCCGGATGCCGGTAAAACCACACTAACAGAAAAGCTGTTGCTTTTTGGTGGTGCAATTCAAGAAGCTGGTGCGGTTAAGAACAACAAGATTAAAAAATCCGCTACCAGTGATTTTATGGAAATTGAACGTCAAAGAGGAATTTCCGTGGCTACTTCCGTGCTAGCATTTATCTATAACGATAAAAAAATCAATATTCTAGATACACCTGGGCACAAAGATTTTGCCGAGGATACTTTTAGAACCTTAACTGCCGTTGATAGTGTTATTGTTGTTATTGATGTTGCAAAAGGTGTTGAGGAACAGACCGAAAAATTGGTCGAAGTCTGCAGAATGCGCAACATCCCCATGATTGTTTTTATCAATAAATTGGATAGAGAAGGTAAGGATGCCTTTGACCTTTTAGATGAAGTTGAACAAAAACTAGGTTTGTCCGTTACCCCTCTTAGTTTTCCTATTGGAATGGGCTACGACTTTAAGGGAATATATAATATCTACGAAAAGAACATCAATCTTTTTAGCGGGAACAGTAAGAAGAACATTGAAGAAACCATTGCCTTTACTGATATTGAAAATCCTGAACTCGACAATATAATTGGAGAATCCGCAGCACAAGAACTTAGAGACAACTTAGAGTTGGTTAGTGGGGTATATCCAGAATTTGATAAAGATGCCTATTTAAAAGGACAGCAACAACCTGTCTTTTTTGGTTCCGCATTAAACAACTTTGGGGTACGTGAACTTTTAGACTGCTTTGTTGAAATTGCACCTACTCCAAGACCAAAAATGGCGGAAGAACGTTTGGTAGAAGCAAGTGAAAAGGATTTTTCAGGTTTTGTATTTAAAATACATGCCAATATGGATCCCAAACACCGAGATCGTTTGGCATTTATAAAGATTGTGTCTGGTACTTTTGAACGCAATACACCATACTTGCATGTAAGACACAACAAAAAATTAAAGTTTTCCAGTCCAAATGCATTCTTCGCTGAAAAGAAAGAAATCGTCGATATTTCTTACCCTGGTGACATTGTGGGGTTGCATGACACTGGGAATTTTAAGATTGGTGATACGTTGACCAATGGAGAAAAATTAAGCTATAAGGGTATTCCTAGCTTTTCTCCCGAACATTTCAGATATATTAATAATGCTGACCCTATGAAAGCCAAACAGCTATACAAGGGTATTGATCAACTTATGGATGAAGGAGTTGCCCAGCTATTTACTCTGGAATTGAATGGTCGTAAAGTTATTGGCACTGTTGGCGCACTTCAGTATGAAGTTATTCAATATCGTTTAGAACATGAATATGGAGCCAAATGTACCTACGAAAACTTTCCAGTACACAAGGCTTGTTGGGTAGAAGCGGACGATGCTTCCAATGATGAGTTTAAAGAGTTTAAACGAGTGAAGCAGAAATTTTTAGCTATTGATAAGCGAGGACAATTGGTCTTTTTAGCCGATTCACAATTTTCGTTACAGATGACGCAACAAAAATACCCCTCGGTAAAGCTTCACTTTACTTCAGAATTTGACTAAATACTATTGATTTTTAAGGTAACTGGTTATGTCTGACGGTTTGCACACTCTGGACTGATTACTACTTTTTTTGTACTTTAAAAGCACATAACCAATAAATGCCTTTTTTATGACAACTGATTCTATACATAAATCACCCGTTTGGTTCTGGGTGGTCAGTGTTATTGCTTTGCTGTGGAACCTTATGGGACTAAGCGCGTATTTGGCTGATGCCTATACCAGTATTGAGCAATTGGAACAAATGAGCCAAGAAGTAAGAGAACTTTATGAGGGTAGACCTGCTTGGGCTACTGCTGGATTTGCCATAGCAGTTTTTGCAGGTACAATTGGGTCAATAGGGCTTTTGCTTCGTAAGAAATGGGCCAGACCTTTGCTCCTTTTATCTGTTTTGGGATCTATCGTCCTGAATATCCACACCTTTTTTCTGAGCACTGCCTTGGAGGTCATGGGTTCTAACATTGTAATCATGCCCATAGTCGTTATTGTCTTTGGCATTTACCTTGTCTTCTTTGCCAAAAAGGGAATTCAAAAAGGATGGCTTAGTTAGCTTAGCTAAAAAAAAATGCAATAAAAAAACCGACAATGAAGTCGGTTTTTTTTGTATTATGCTTCTCCAGTAGGCCCAAAATTTAATGGGATTGGAGGTTGTTCATAATCTTTAATTGTTCCATGCGCTTTCTCAAACCTTGTCACATTATCGCTTAATGCTTTCAAGAATTTTTTGGCATGTTGTGGTGTTAACACAATCCTACTTTTCACCTTAGCCTTAGGGGCGCCAGGCATCATACTAATAAAATCTACAACAAATTCAGATACCGAATGATTGATGATTGCCAAATTGGAATATATCCCTTCAGCAGTTTTTTCATCTAACTCTATATTGATTTGTTTTTGGTTTTGATTTTTCTCAGCCATTGTATTTTATGTATTAAAAAAGAAAACCCTGACGATATCGTCAGGGTTTGTTTATTAGAATTTGAATTCCTCTTTTCGAGCCATGATTTCATCATATTCCTCTTTTGAGCCTACAATGATACTATCATAATCCCTCATACCTGTACCGGCAGGAATTTTATGTCCTACAATAACATTTTCCTTCAAGCCTTCCAAGGTATCAACTTTACCACTTACAGCGGCCTCATTCAATACTTTAGTAGTCTCTTGGAACGATGCCGCAGAGATAAATGATTTTGTCTGCAACGACGCACGTGTTATACCCTGTAAGATTGGAGTTGCCGTAGCAGCTACTGCATCTCTTGCACTGACAAGGGCCTTATCTGCTCTTCGCAATACTGAATTTTCATCTCTTAAGGCACGGGCAGATATAATCTGTCCTGCTTTAAGGCTTTCAGAATCTCCAGGTTCTTCAACAACCTTCATCCCGAAAATATCATCATTTTCACGGATAAAGTCGTCTTTGTGTACCAATTGATTCTCCAAGAATGTTGTATCCCCAGAATCTTCAATACGTACTTTACGCATCATCTGTCTAACAACAACCTCAAAATGCTTGTCATTAATTTTAACACCCTGTAAACGGTAAACTTCTTGTACTTCGTTTACCAAATACTGTTGTACTGCTGATGGCCCTTTGATTGCCAAAATATCTTCTGGGGTAATAGATCCATCAGATAGTGGCATACCAGCACGAACGTAATCGTTCTCCTGTACCAAAATCTGGTTTGAAAGTTTCACCAAGTATTTCTTGATTTCACCCAATTTAGACTCGATAATTATTTCACGGTTACCACGCTTGATTTTACCAAATGAAACAACACCATCAATCTCAGAAACAACCGCTGGGTTAGATGGGTTACGTGCTTCGAAAAGCTCTGTAACTCTTGGAAGACCACCCGTAATATCACCTGCTTTGGCAGATTTACGTGGAATCTTAACCAAGATCTTACCTTCTTTGATTTTATCGCCATCATCCACCATTATGTGAGAACCAACTGGTAAGTTGTATGAACGTAAAGTCTCTCCCTTACCATCCTTAATCAATAAGGTTGGGATAAGTTTCTTGTTCCTTGATTCAGAAATAACTTTCTCTTGGAAACCAGTCTGCTCATCAATCTCAACTTGGTATGTAATTCCTTGCTCAATATTTTCATAAGCAATCTGACCAGGAAATTCCGAAACAATTACACCGTTGTATGGATCCCACTGGCAAATTACAGTTCCCTTCTTGATTTTATCTCCATTCTTCACGAATAGTTGAGAACCGTAAGGAATATTATTTGTACTTAAGGTGATTCCGGTTGTAGCGTCAACAACTTTGATTTCAGAAGTTCTTGAAATAACAATGTTGGCTTTTTCGCCTTCACTGTTTTCTCCAACAACAGTTCTTAAATCTTCAATTTCAGCAACACCATCAAACTTCACTTCTAACTTGTTATCCTCAGAAATGTTACCGGCAATACCACCTACGTGGAACGTACGCAAGGTTAACTGTGTACCTGGTTCACCAATAGACTGTGCTGCAACAACACCAACTGCTTCACCTCGTTGCACCATTTTATTGGTTGCCAAGTTTCTACCGTAGCATTTACCGCAAATTCCTTTTGGAGCTTCACAAGTTAAGGCGGAACGTACTTCAATACTTTCAATCGGAGCCACTTCAACTCTTTTGACATCTGCTTCAGTAATTACCTCACCAGCGGTCAATAGTAATTCCTCATTCAATGGATTGTAAACATCATGAAGTGAAACTCTTCCTAGAATTCTTTCACCTAGAGTTTCTACTACTTCTTCGTTCTTCTTTAAGGCTTTGACTTCAATTCCTCTTAGTGTACCACAATCTTCAATATTGATGATTACATCTTGAGAAACATCTACCAAACGTCTTGTCAAGTATCCTGCATCCGCAGTTTTTAAAGCAGTATCCGCAAGACCTTTACGTGCACCGTGAGTTGAGATAAAGTATTCCAAAATGGACAACCCTTCCTTAAAGTTAGAAAGAATTGGGTTTTCAATAATCTCTCCTCCACCTGCAGTGGACTTTTTAGGCTTGGCCATCAAACCACGCATACCGGTCAATTGACGAATTTGCTCTTTAGAACCCCTTGCACCGGAATCCAACATCATATATACAGAGTTGAATCCTTGCTGATCTTCCCGAATTCGCTTCATGGCCAATTCTGTCAACATAGCATTTGTAGAAGTCCAAACATCAATAACTTGGTTATATCTTTCATTATTAGTGATAAGACCCATGTTATAGTTAGCCATAATTCCATCAACTTGCCCATTGGCTTCGTTGATCATTTCATGCTTCTCTGGTGGAATGATAATATCACCTAAACTGAAGGATAGACCCCCCTTAAAGGCAAAATCATACCCCATTGATTTTATCTTATCCAAAAATGCCGCAGTAGCAGGTACATCTGTAACCCCAAGAATATCACCAATGATATTTCTAAGAGATTTTTTGTTCAATACCTCATTGATATAGCCCGCTTCTTCTGGAACAACTGTGTTGAACAACACTCTACCAACCGTAGTTGCTATGATTTGATTTACAAGTTCTCCTTCTTCATTGAAATCTTTTGCTCTAACCTTGATTCCAGCATTCAAATCAACCATTCCTTCATTAAAGGCAATTTCTACTTCCTCAGCAGAATAGAACGTTAATCCTTCACCTTTGATAGGAACTTCTTTGGTTGACTTTCTTTCTTTGGTCATATAATAAAGACCCAATACCATATCCTGTGAAGGAACTGTAATTGGAGAACCATTAGCAGGATTCAAGATATTTTGAGATGCCAACATCAATAGTTGAGCTTCCAAAATAGCCTCTGGACCCAATGGCAAGTGTACTGCCATCTGGTCACCATCAAAATCCGCATTAAATGCTGTACATGCCAATGGGTGTAAACGAATAGCCTTACCTTCTATAAGTTTTGGCTGGAACGCTTGTATACCCAATCTGTGCAATGTAGGGGCACGGTTCAATAATACTGGATGTCCTTTAAGGACATTCTCAAGGATATCCCAAACTACAGGCTCCTTCTTATCTATAATTTTCTTCGCAGATTTTACGGTCTTTACAATTCCCCTTTCTATCAGTTTTCTAATTACAAAAGGTTTGTAAAGTTCCGCAGCCATATCTTTTGGAAGACCGCATTCGTAAAGGTTCATTTCTGGACCAACAACGATTACGGAACGAGCAGAATAATCCACACGTTTACCCAAAAGGTTCTGACGGAAACGACCTTGCTTACCTTTCAATGAATCTGAAAGTGATTTTAAAGGTCTGTTTGATTCTGTTTTTACCGCTGAAGCTTTTCTTGTATTATCAAAAAGAGAATCTACCGCTTCTTGAAGCATACGTTTCTCATTTCTCAAGATTACCTCGGGAGCTTTAATTTCCATCAATCGTTTTAAACGATTGTTACGGATAATTACCCTACGGTAGAGGTCATTTAAATCTGAAGTAGCAAAACGACCACCATCCAATGGAACCAATGGACGTAATTCTGGTGGAATAACCGGAACTACTTTCATGATCATCCACTCTGGTCTGTTTTCTCTATTATCTTGAGATTCACGCAAGGCCTCAACAACCTGAAGTCTTTTTAAAGCTTCTGTTTTACGTTGTTTTGAAGTCTCTGTATTTGCTTTATGCCTTAGACTATATGAAAGTTCTTCCAAGTCAATTCTGGACAATAAATCAATTAGACACTCCGCACCCATTTTGGCTACAAACTTATTAGGGTCTGTATCTTCCAAGTACTGGTTTTCAGCCGGAATGGATTCCAAAATATTAAGGTACTCCTCTTCAGTCAAGAAATCCATTTTATTGATTTCCTCACCTTCAGGTCCTTTGGCAATTCCAGGCTGGATTACAACATATCTTTCGTAATAGATAATCATATCCAACTTCTTGGAAGGTAACCCCAACAAGTATCCTATTTTATTTGGAAGGGAACGGAAATACCAGATATGCGCTACAGGAACCACAAGATTAATGTGCCCAACACGATCTCTACGTACTTTTTTCTCTGTTACTTCAACACCACAACGGTCACAAACAATACCACGGTAACGGATACGCTTATATTTACCACAAGCACATTCGTAATCCTTTACAGGACCAAAAATACGCTCACAGAACAACCCATCACGTTCAGGTTTGTGCGTTCTATAGTTAATAGTTTCAGGTTTTAAAACCTCTCCACGGGACTCGGCCAAGATTGACTCTGGAGAAGCCAGTCCTATGGAAATTTTATCAAACCTTTTTGGTGCGTTATTATCTTTTATTCTAGCCATAACAATATGGAGATGATATAATTAAAAATGCTTTTCTATAGTATTCTACTCTTCCAGTCTGATATCCAAACCTAATCCCTTAAGTTCGTGCATCAATACGTTGAAAGATTCTGGCAACCCAGGTTCTGGCATGGTTTCACCCTTAACGATGGATTCATACGTTTTTGCTCTTCCGATAACATCATCCGATTTAACGGTCAATATTTCTCGCAGTGTAGCTGAAGCTCCATACGCTTCAAGTGCCCAAACCTCCATCTCACCAAAACGCTGACCACCAAACTGGGCCTTACCACCCAATGGTTGTTGTGTTATCAACGAATATGGTCCAATAGATCTGGCGTGCATCTTGTCATCTACCATATGTCCTAATTTCAACATGTAGATAACACCTACTGTAGCTGCTTGATCAAAACGTTTTCCTGTTCCACCATCATAAAGGTATGTATGTCCAAATCTTGGTACACCAGCTTCATCAGTAAGTGCATTGATTTGATCTAAGGTGGCTCCATCAAAAATTGGGGTTCCGTACTTTCTTCCCAATTTAAGACCAGCCCATCCTAATACCGTCTCATAAATCTGACCAATGTTCATCCTAGAAGGTACTCCAAGTGGATTCAATACAATATCCACAGGTGTTCCATCTTCCAAGAAAGGCATATCCTCTTGACGAACAATACGTGCAACAATACCTTTGTTACCGTGACGTCCTGCCATTTTATCACCAACTTTTAGTTTACGTTTTTTAGCAATGTAAACTTTGGCCAACTTCATAATACCTGCAGGTAGTTCATCACCTACTGAAATAGTAAACTTGTCCCTTCTAAGGTTTCCTTGAATGTCATTCAATTTAATCTTATAGTTGTGCAACAAATCTGCTACTTGCTCATTGGTCTTATTGTCCGTTGTCCAGCTTCCACCCACTAAGTGAGCAAAATCATCAACAGCGTTCAACATTTTAATGGTGTATTTCTTTCCTTTTGGAAGTACTTCTTCACCAAGATCGTTCATTACACCTTGTGAAGTTTTTCCATTGATCAACCCAAACAGTTTTTCAATAAGAACATCTTTCAATTGTTCAAACTTCACTTCGTAATCCATCTCCAATCTAGAGATTGCTTCCTTATCTTCTGAACGTTTTCTCTTATCCTTAATAGAACGTGAGAATAATTTCTTATCGATAACAACACCTCTTAAAGATGGTGATGCTTTTAATGAAGCATCTTTTACGTCTCCTGCTTTATCACCAAAAATAGCACGCAACAGTTTTTCTTCTGGAGTTGGGTCAGATTCACCTTTTGGTGTAATCTTACCGATCAAAATATCACCAGGCTTAACTTCTGCACCAATTCTTATCATCCCGTGCTCATCCAAATCCTTAGTGGCTTCTTCAGAAACGTTGGGAATATCATTGGTGAGTTCTTCAGCACCTAATTTGGTATCTCTCACTTCCAATGCATACTCATCTATATGAATAGAAGTAAAGATATCTTCGCGCACTACTTTTTCCGAGATTACGATGGCATCCTCAAAGTTGTATCCTTTCCAAGGCATAAATGCCACTTTAAGGTTTCTACCAAGTGCCAACTCACCTTTTTCAGTTGCGTAACCTTCACATAGCACTTCTCCTTTTTTAACCTTATCTCCTTTTTTAACAATTGGTTTTAGGTTAATACTTGTTCCTTGGTTCGTTTTTCTAAACTTAACCAAGTTGTACGTTTTTGAGTCTTCTTCAAAGCTTACTAATCGCTCATCTTCAGACCTGATATATTTAATGGTTACTTTCTGAGCATCTACATATTCAATAACCCCATCTCCTTCTGCATTAATCAATACTCTAGAATCAGTAGCCACTTGTCTTTCTAAACCTGTACCTACAATTGGAGATTGTGGTTTTAACAATGGGACTGCCTGACGCATCATGTTTGACCCCATCAAAGCCCTGTTTGCATCATCATGTTCCAAGAACGGAATCAATGAGGCTGAAATGGAAGCAATCTGATTTGGAGCAACATCCGTATAGTTTACTTCTGACGGATCCACTACTGGGAAATCACCTTCTTCACGAGCAATTACTTTGTCATCTTGAATTTTCCCTTTCTCATCCATTGGGATGTTGGCTTGGGAAATCTTCATTCCTTCCTCCTCCTCAGCACTTAAGTACCTGAAATCCTTAGTATCAACAACACCATTCTCTACCTTACGGTATGGTGTTTCCAAGAAGCCCATTGGGTTTACTTTTGCAAATACAGAAAGTGAAGAAATCAAACCAATGTTTGGTCCTTCAGGTGTTTCAATCGGACATAATCTTCCGTAGTGCGTATAGTGAACATCACGTACCTCAAATCCTGCTCTTTCTCTTGAAAGTCCACCAGGTCCAAGTGCTGATAATCTTCTTTTATGTGTAATCTCTGCCAATGGATTTGTTTGATCCATGAACTGAGACAACTGGTTTGTTCCGAAGAATGAGTTAATAACGGAAGACAGTGTCTTTGCGTTAATCAAATCTATAGGAGTAAACACTTCGTTATCACGAACGTTCATACGCTCACGAATAGTACGTGCCATACGAGCCAAACCAACACCAAACTGAGATGACAGCTGCTCACCTACCGTTCTTACACGACGGTTGGACAAGTGATCAATATCATCAATCTCTGCTTTTGAGTTGATTAACTCAATCAAATACTTGATGATAGTAATGATATCTTCCTTGGTCAAGACCTGCTTGTCCATTCCAATATCCAACTGTAATTTTTTGTTCATTCTATAACGACCAACTTCACCTAAGTTATATCGTTGGTCAGAGAAGAACAATTTGTCTATAATACCTCGAGCTGTTTCCTCATCTGGCGGCTCAGCGTTACGCAATTGTCTGTAGATATGCTCCACCGCTTCTTTTTCAGAATTGGTAGGATCTTTCTGCAATGTATTATGAATAATTGCATAATCTGACTGCGCATTATTCTCTTTGTGAAGCAAGATGGTTTTTACATCAGCCTCTATAATTTCATTTATATGATCTTTTTCAAGAATGGTATCACGATCTAGGATAATTTCATTTCTCTCAATAGAAACTACTTCACCTGTATCTTCATCAACAAAATCCTCATGCCAAGTGTTCAGAACTCTTGCAGCCAATTTGCGTCCCAATACTTTTTTAAGACCTGCATTAGAAACTTTAACCTCCTCAGAAAGATCAAAGATTTCCAAAATATCCTTATCTCTTTCAAAACCGATTGCACGGAAAAGTGTAGTAACCGGTAATTTTTTCTTTCTATCAATATAAGCGTACATAACGCCATTGATATCTGTAGCAAATTCAATCCAAGAACCTTTGAAAGGAATTACTCTTGCAGAATATAGCTTTGTTCCATTTGCGTGAAAAGATTGTCCAAAGAAAACCCCTGGAGATCTATGCAGCTGTGAAACCACAACGCGCTCAGCGCCATTGATAACAAAGGTTCCACTGGGAGTCATGTATGGAATTGTACCCAAATACACATCTTGAACTATCGTTTCAAAATCTTCGTGTTCTGGATCGGTACAATATAATTTTAGACGCGCCTTTAAGGGAACGCTATAGGTAAGTCCACGTTCTATGCATTCTTGTATGGAATATCTTGGTGGATCTATAAAATAATCAAGAAACTCAAGTACAAACTGGTTTCTAGTGTCTGTAATTGGAAAATTTTCCATGAAGGTATTGTAGAGCCCTTCATTTCCTCTTTCATCAGATTTTGTTTCAAGTTGAAAAAAGTCTTGAAAAGATTTAATCTGAATGTCCAAGAAATCCGGATATTCCGGTATGTTCTTAGCGGATGCAAAATTTACTCTTTCAGTATTGTTTGTGAACATCTATGGACAAATTTTGATAGTGAATTCTCTAAAGGGTAACGTGCATCATCACACGCTGCTATTAAAACAGGCTAAGGTCTAACCATTATTATGGAAAGACCTTAACCAATATTTGTATGGTAAAAGCTACTATTTAAGCTCAACTTCCGCTCCTGCTTCTTCCAATGATTTTTTGATACCTTCTGCCTCATCTTTGGCAACACCTTCTTTAACAGCTTTTGGTGCGCTGTCAACAATGTCTTTAGCATCTTTCAATCCAAGACCAGTTAATTCTTTAACTAGTTTTACAACTGCCAATTTAGAACCACCAGCAGCTGTAAGGATTACATCAAATTCTGATTTTTCCTCAGCAGCTTCAGCGTCACCACCGCCAGCAGCACCGCCAGCAACAGCTACTGCAGCAGCAGCAGGCTCAATACCATATTCTTCTTTTAAAATGTCGGCTAACTCATTTACCTCTTTTACTGTAAGGTTTACCAACTGTTCTGCAAAATCTTTTAAATCTGCCATTTTTCTATCGTTTAATCAAATTTTTAAAAATATACTTAGTTTATTGTGCGCGAATTATTTTTCAGATAATGTTTTAAGGATACCGGCCAATTTACCGCCACCAGATTTAAGACCAGAAATAACGTTCTTGGCTGGTGATTGTAACAATCCGATAATCTCCCCAATAACCTCTTCTTTAGACTTGATATCTACAAGTGAGTCAAGGTTTTCATCACCTAAATAGATAGCCTCTGCTATAAATGCTCCTTTAAGTAATGGTTTATCTGATTTTTTTCTGAAATTTTTGATAAGTTTCGCAGGAGCGTTCCCTGTTTCGGATAACATCAAAGATGTATTTCCTTTTAAAACATCAGGAAGTTCTCCAAACTCCTTATCAGAAGCTTCCATTGCTTTTGCAAGCAAGGTGTTTTTAACAACTGCAAGTTTAATATTAGCCTTAAAACATGCCCTTCTTAAATTTGAAGTGGCAACGGCATCCAACCCTGAAATATCCGCCAAATAAATATTAGCGCTATCAGCCAACTGTGCAGTCAAATCTTCTATTACGATTGCTTTTTCTTCTCTTGTCATAGTTAAAATATTGAACTACCAGTTACGAAACTGCTTTTGGATCTAATTGAACACTAGGACTCATTGTACTGGACAAATAGATGCTCTTCATATAAACACCTTTTGCAGCAGCTGGTCTCATTTTTACCAAAGTATCTAACAATTCTTTGGCATTACCAGCAATCTTATCTGCAGAGAAAGATGTTTTCCCAATTGCAGCGTGTACTATTCCAGTCTTGTCCACTTTAAAATCAATCTTACCGGCCTTAACCTCAGATACCGCTTTTGCAACATCCATAGTTACTGTACCAGTTTTTGGATTGGGCATTAAACCTCTAGGTCCTAAAACTCTACCTAATGGTCCTAATTTCCCCATAACACTTGGCATAGTGATGATAACATCAACATCTGTCCAACCGCCTTTTATTTTATCCAAATATTCATCTAACCCTACAAAATCAGCACCGGCTGCTGTAGCCTCCGCCTCTTTATCTGGGGTCACCAATGCTAAAACTTTTACATCTTTACCTGTACCATGAGGTAAGGTAACAACACCACGCACCATTTGATTTGCTTTTCTTGGATCTACACCCAAACGAATCGCAAGGTCAATGGAAGCGTCAAATTTTACATTGGTTATTTCTTTTACTAAAGCAGATGCCTCATCCAAAGAATATAATTTATTCTTATCTATTTTGGAATGGGCCTCCTTTTGCTTTTTTGTCAATCTTGCCATTATAAATTGCTTTAAGATTTTAAAAAGGTCTTTTGCCTGCTACTTTTAAACCCATGGATCTAGCAGTACCCGCAACCATACTCATTGCAGATTCTACTGTGAACGCATTCAAATCGACCATTTTGTCTTCAGCGATTTGCTTTACTTGATCCCAGGATACAGAACCACTTCTAACTCTGTTAGGTTCGCCAGATCCTTTTTTAATCTTAGCTGCTTCCATCAATTGAACTGCCGCTGGTGGTGTCTTTACAACAAACTCGAAAGATTTGTCTTTGTAAACGGTGATCACAACAGGCAATACTTTACCCGGTTTGTCCTGTGTACGAGCATTAAACTGCTTACAGAACTCCATGATGTTAACACCTGCAGCACCTAAGGCGGGTCCAACCGGTGGCGACGGATTCGCAGCACCTCCCCTAACTTGTAATTTAACTACCTTATCTACTTCTTTTGCCATTGTTTTTAATTAAATTGAAAGTGTGTCAATTGGAAGCAACACAACTTTATATGTAACAGCTCTATTATACTTTTTCTACTTGCATATAGCTCAATTCAAGTGGTGTTTTTCTTCCGAAAATTTTCACCATGACTTCGAGCTTACGCTTTTCTTCATTGATTTTCTCAACAGTTCCATTGAAACCATTGAAAGGGCCATCAATAACCTTAATTGTTTCACCCAACACAAAAGGAATGGCAACGTTATCTGTATTAACAGCCAACTCATCCACTTTCCCTAACATTCGGTTGACCTCAGATTTCCTTAAAGGAACCGGGTCACCACCTTTTGTTTCACCCAAGAAACCAATTACGTTTGTTATAGAGCGAATGATGTGTATCATTTCTCCTCCCAAATTGGCTTTTATCATTATATATCCTGGAAAGTAAACTTTTTCTTTATTGATTTTCTTTCCGTTACGGATTTGCACTACTTTTTCAGTTGGAACAAGAACATCTTCTAGGTAATCAGCGAAACCATTACGCTCCACTTCACTTTCAATATAGCCTTTGATCTTATTCTCTTGGCCACTCACCGCTCTCACTACATACCATTTTTTCTCCAGAACCTCAGACATACTCAACTATCCTATTACGTTATCAAAATACAATCTAATCAACTTACTGAACAAGGAATCTACTCCCCATGTGGCCAATGCAAACAAAATTGAAAAAACAGCAACTACAACCATCAAATTAGAGGCCTTCTCCCTATCCAACCAAGTAACGTTACTTTTTAACTCCTCGAATGATTCCTTAATGTAAGTGAACATATTCTAATTGTATTTTTCTAGCACGGGCGGAGAGGCTCGAACTCCCGACACCTGGTTTTGGAGACCAGTGCTCTACCAACTGAGCTACGCCCGTAATTATAGCGTCTACTATCTCAAATCTCAGAGACGAACTACACCCGCTTCTATTTACATCGAAAGGTATCCGTCAAATGACGGACACCCTTTAACGTAAACTATGATTATATAATAATTTTAATCTAAAATCTTAGTGACCTGACCAGCACCTACTGTTCTACCACCTTCACGGATAGCGAAACGTAGACCTACACTTAGTGCAATTGGCTGAATCAACTCAACAGTAATTGTTAAGTTATCTCCAGGCATAACCATTTCAACTCCACTTGGAAGAGCAATGTTACCTGTTACATCCGTTGTTCTAACATAGAACTGAGGACGGTAGTTGTTATGGAAAGGAGTGTGACGACCACCTTCTTCTTTCTTAAGGATATAAACCTCAGCTTCAAATTTAGCATGTGGCTTAACGGAACCTGGCTTACAGATTACCATTCCCCTACTGATATCAGATTTTTCAATACCTCTTAATAAGATACCAACGTTATCTCCAGCTTCACCTCTATCCAATATTTTACGGAACATCTCTACACCTGTAATAGTAGAAGCCAATTTCTCAGCACCCATACCAATAATATCAACAGCATCACCTGTGTTGGCAATACCTGTTTCAATACGACCTGTAGCAACAGTACCACGACCTGTAATTGTGAATACATCTTCAACTGGCATCAAGAAATCTTTTTCAACATCTCTTTTTGGCAACTCGATCCAATCATCAACAGCCTGCATCAATTCCATTACAGTGTCAACCCATTTTTGCTCACCATTGAGTGCGCCCAAAGCAGATCCTGCGATTACCGGTCCGTTATCTCCATCATATTCGTAGAAAGAAAGTAATTCTCTCACTTCCATTTCAACTAATTCAATAAGCTCATCATCATCAACCATATCCACTTTGTTCATGAATACAACAATTCTTGGAATACCAACTTGACGACCTAAAAGGATGTGCTCACGAGTTTGTGGCATAGGACCATCTGTAGCAGCAACCACCAATATAGCACCATCCATTTGAGCAGCACCAGTAACCATGTTCTTCACGTAATCCGCGTGACCTGGACAGTCAACATGGGCATAGTGACGATTTGCAGTTGAATATTCAACATGCGATGTGTTTATGGTAATACCTCTTTCTTTTTCTTCAGGAGCGTTATCGATAGAATCGAAACTTCTCAATTCAGAAAGACCTGCATTAGCCAATACCGTAGTAATAGCTGCAGTTAATGTTGTTTTACCGTGATCTACATGTCCAATAGTGCCAATATTTAAGTGCGGTTTGGAACGATCAAAAGTTTCCTTTGCCATTTTAAATAATTTTAATCTTAGTTTATATTAGTGTACAAATCGTTTTGAGCCAATGACGGGAATTGAACCCGTGACCTCTTCCTTACCAAGGAAACGCTCTACCCCTGAGCTACACCGGCGTAAAGTGTTGAAACAACTACTTTAAAATAGTCCTCCCATTAATTGGAAGAGATTCTTGTCTTCACAAGAATGACTTTAGAGCGGGAGACCGGGTTCGAACCGGCGACATTCAGCTTGGAAGGCTGACGCTCTACCAACTGAGCTACTCCCGCATTTTTTTTGGTTTTACCCAAAAGTTTTCAATATTTCAAAAAAACTACCCAATACCTGTTGTTCCGCTAACAACTTTTGTGGGGAGAGCAGGATTCGAACCTGCGAAGACGTAGTCAGCAGATTTACAGTCTGCCCTCGTTGGCCGCTTGAGTATCTCCCCTTCCTTTATTTTCAATAACTTACGAGCCGATGGAGGGACTCGAACCCACGACCTGCTGATTACAAATCAGCTGCTCTAGCCAGCTGAGCTACATCGGCTTTTTATAGCCTTTTTTCCATAAAAAAAGCCCGCTATTTCTAACGGACTGCAAATGTATATATTTATTTATTTAATCAAAATAAAATCGCAAAAATTTTACTCAAGCTTTTGCTCTTAATTTTTCTTTCTTTTTTACCAATTTCCTTTCCAAAGAATTACAAGCTGAATCTACAGCCTCCTCAAACGATTTACATTGTTTTTTTACGATAAGCTTATCTCTGGGCACTAATAACTTAATTTCTACTATCTTATTCTCTTTTGCACTTGTATTTTCAACTTTTAAATAAACGTCAGAACCGATGACTTTATCATAAAAAACTTCTAGCTTATCCATTCTTTTCTGAATGAAATCCATAAGCTTGGCATCCGCAATAAAATTTACCGATTGTGCATTTACTTTCATAAGATGTAGTTTTTAGGGCTACCATAATGGTAGCTAGGTTAAACGATACCGGAATATACTATTCCTTGTTTCTGGGATGGGCCTTTAGGTGAACCTTTTTTAATTCAGCTATACTGTTATGCGTGTATACTTGCGTAGACGCTAAACTTGAATGACCCAATAATTCTTTAACAGAATTTAAATCTGCTCCCCTATTAAGTAAGTGTGTTGCAAAAGTATGCCTTAAAATATGTGGACTCTTTTTTACCTTTGGGGACACCAAACTAAAATACTTATTTATAGTTCGATAAACAAGTGTTTCATAAATTTTAAGACCACCTTTTGTTAAAAATAAATAAGAGCTGCTTTCTGTTTTTTCCAGTTTAGAGCGTAGCAATACATAATTCTGCAACATAGAAATCGTGGATGGCAAGAGGGGAAGAATGCGTTCTTTGTTTCTTTTTCCCAATACTTTAATAGTATTGTTTGCGTAATTAATGTCTTTTAATTGGAGTCCCACTAATTCTGCCCTACGAATACCGGTCGCATATAACAACTCTATAATGAGCTTATCCCGCACCCCTTCAAAATCATTGTCAAATGGTATTTCTGATAGTATTTCTTCCATTTCTTTTTCGGAAAATGGAACTTCTAGTTTTTTACTGGTCTTAAGTGCTTTATGTTTAACTAATGGTGAAACACTTATTTGATTGATTTTTTGCAAGAACCTATAGTAGGCCCGCAACGAGGATATTTTCCTGTTTATGGTCCTATTGGCAATCTCTTTATTGGACATAAAAACAATCCAACTTCTAATGATTGTGTAGTTCACTTCAGCAATATCTGTTATATCATATTCAATAGAGCAGAAATCAGAAAATTCGGTTACATCTTTTTCATAAGCTTTTATGGTATGCAGAGAATAGTTTTTCTCTAACTGCAAATACGATATAAATGATTCTACAGGCATTATCCAAAGTTACCCAAATCTATAATAAGTGATTGCAAACAGAAAATCCCGTTCCAATGTATTGGAACGGGATTTATAAATATCTTGGTAAAGGACTTTAAATTTCTTCTTGGTCTCTTAGTCCTTGTATATATTCAGCTTTTTGTATTTCGGCTCTTCGCTTTACTGAAGGCTTAGTAAACTGTTGCCTTTTTCTCAACTGACGCATAGTGCCGGTCTTATCAAACTTACGCTTGAAACGCTTTAAAGCTCTATCGATGTTTTCTCCTTCTTTTACTGGTATAATTAACATTGGCTACAACCTCCTCTCTTTAAAATGATATCCCATTGTCTATGGGGCTGCAAATATACAAATGTATTCTTTGCCTAAAAGATTTATTTAAAATATTTTTTGAAATAATTAAATCCCTAGTTACTTGGTGGACGGTAGTCTTTTTTATCAATTATTATTTTAGCAATTATCTCTCTTAGGATTTCAGAGGTTCCTCCACCTATAGGGCCTAACCTACTATCTCTTAACATACGAGCCATAGGATAGTCCTCTATGTAACCATAACCGCCTAAAAACTGAAGACAGTTGTAAATTACCTCATCCGCCATCTTAGTTGACTTGAGTTTTGATATGGTAGCTTCACGAACCACATATTCCCCCTTCTCCATTTTAGATACAACCATATAATTGTAGTGTTTGCACAAATCCATATCTGCATGTAAATCCACAAGACGATGGCGCAAGGCTTGGTACTGATCTATAGGCTTACCGAACGTTTGTCTTTCCGACATATATTGAATGGCATAGTCCAAGGCCCATTCAGCCCTCGCATGGGCATTAATTGCCATAACCAATCGCTCTAATGCAAACGCCTCCATAATAAAGGTGAATCCTTTTCCTTCCTCACCCATTAAGTTTGCAGCTGGAACCTCAACATTATCAAATGCCAACTCTGCCGTGTCAGACGCTCTCCAACCCAGCTTATTCAACTTACTTGAAGAAACACCGGGGCTTTCTAAATCTACTATAAATATACTGATGCCTTTATTTCCTGCTGTTGGGTCAGTTTTAGCAGCTAAAATGATATAATCCCCATAAACACCATTTGTGATAAAGGTCTTTGACCCATTTATTACATATGAATCCCCTTTGCGCGTAGCGGTAGTTCTCATACCAGCAACATCACTTCCACCAAAAGGTTCTGTAACCCCCAAACAACCTACTTTATCACCAAGTACACTTGGAATCAAATATTTCTTCTTTTGTGCTTCGTTCCCATTTTTGTTTAAATGGGTCATTGCCAAATACACATGTGCCCAAATAGCTGCGGCAAAACCTCCAGAATTTATCTTTTGTAATTCTTCAAGTAAGATTACGGTATAGAAAAGGTCAAGACCCAGCCCTTCTTCGGTTTCTGGTGTTGCCAGGCCAAAGTAGCCCATGTCCCCAAATTTTTTCCAAATAAAGCGGTCTATTGTACCGGTTTCTTCCCATTTTTCTATATGTGGGACTACATCTTTTTGTAGAAAATCTTTTAGACTTTCTCTAAAAAGTTGATGTTCTTCAGTGAAGTACATACTGTTCATGGCTATTTTTTTAAAGTGACAAATATAGCGTTATTCTATCTAGTTTTTCCGATGGAAAACCTTCAATGGTTGTCAATTCGTCAAAGGAATTAATTCTTCCGTTAACCTCCCTATACGCTACAATTTTATCCGCGACAACATAGGATATGTATACTAGTTGAGAGATTTGGGAAGCACTTGAAACATTAATATTGATTTTTTCTACTTTGGGTGATTGTATCACAACAAACTTATCAAGTACTTCTTTCGCAACATCAGGTTCCAACCCGTAAACATCATTCAATTGCTCGTTGATTACAAATCCGCCCAATCGATCTCTAAATTTCACTATACGCGCTGATAACTTATCCCCTATTCCTCTAATCGTTTTCAAATCGGTTGCTGTAGCCAAATTTATATCGCTGACTTTGTCAACTTTCTTTTCTTTGGATATGCCATTAGATTTACCTTTAACAAATCTTGGTTTATTTTTTTGAGTCCATTCGGGAAATTTAAAATACGGTGACATCGTCTTTAAAAGTGAATCAGATACTTTTGTCACCATCTGAAAATCATCAACAGAATTGATGAATTTTCTCTGTTTTCTATAGGCAAACAATCTATCTAACTCCTCTAGGGACATCCCCAAGGCATAGCCTTTGTAATCTGTAATATAATTTGGGTTGAAAGGAAAGATCTTTACTGAATCTTTTTTTAATGCTAACAATCTTAAGCTATCCAATTTGGATTCCGCCATCATATTTATGCTAATCTTGGATGGCTTGCTGGAAGGATTCGTCTTTACATAAAAATAGATTCCTTGTAAGATGATTACAATAAGGAGTAAAAAGAAAATCCCACTTCGTTCTTGTTTGTTGACCTTAAAGTGGGATTTCATATACTTAAACGTGCTAACTTATTTTGATGCTTTTATTGCATCCATATAACGAGCAAGTTGTTTCTTCACAACTGGAAACAAGAAGTATAATCCAACCATATTTGGGAATACCATGGCAAATATCATAGCATCTGAAAAAGCCCAGATAGAATCCATACTAGCCGCTGCACCTATTATAACGAAAATGCAAAAAAGGAACTTATAGACTAAATCCATTTTTTTGCCTCTTCCAAAAAGGAATTTCCAAGATTGAAGACCATAGTAAGACCATGAAATCATAGTTGATACCGCAAATAGAACTACGGCAACAGTCAAGAATACATTGGAGTAAGGAATATATTCTGCAAACGCTTTAGAAGTGATACCTGCACCCTCATAAGGCATGCCATCAATCATTACAACACCAGACCCATCTCCTCCATAGTCAAAAACACCTCCAAAGTTGAAAATTATTATTACCAAAGCTGTCATTGTACAAATTACAACGGTATCAATAAAAGGTTCCAACAAAGCAACCAAACCTTCAGATGCCGAATATTTGGTCTTTACCGCAGAGTGAGCAATGGAAGCAGAACCTGCACCGGCTTCGTTTGAAAAAGCAGCACGTCTAAAGCCAACTAACAAGACTCCTATTATACCACCAACTCCTATGGCGGTAGGGTTGAACGCTTCACTAATTATTAATGAAATAGCATCATCAATCAAACTAAAGTTTCCGAAAATAATATACAAACAGGCAAGTATATAAAGTAGTGCCATAAACGGAACAACTTTTTCCGTTACGGACGCTATCCTTTTAATTCCGCCAATAATAATCACACCAACAACGATTGCCAAAATCAAACCTATTATAGCTCCAGCGCTTGTACTCTCCAATCCCATCAACTCTTTTACAACAATAGTAGCTTGATTTGACTGTGCGGCGTTTCCACCACCAAAAGAACCCCCAATACAAAATATGGCAAACAAAGCTGCGGCAACTTTACCAAGGGTTTTAAAGCCACGTTCTTTAAGTCCTTTACTTATATAATACATGGGACCACCATAAACCGTCCCGTTTTCATCAACATCTCTATATTGAACTCCCAAAGTACATTCCACGAACTTGGTAGACATTCCCAACAAACCACAGATAATCATCCAAAAAGTAGCTCCAGGCCCTCCCAAGGCAATAGCTAAGGCAACACCTGCAATATTACCATTACCAACTGTACCGGAAACAGCAGTGGCCAATGCTTGAAAATGACTTACTTCACCTTCATGACTCTCATCTCTAATTGTATCTGGCAAATCCCCATCTACTATATTGACTTCAGCCTTTTCAACCCCATGACCTTCTTCTCCTTCCAATTCATCATATTTACCTCTAACAACATTTATGGCTGTCCAAAAGTGTCTAATATTTGGAAATCCGAAATAAAGCGTAAAAAACAGGGCACTACCTACTAATAGAATCAGTACAAAAGGCGTCCCCATAATTTCAAAGAAAATCACAGTATTAAAGAAGTCAGAAACGGGAGCAAATGCTTGGTCTATTTTTTTATCCAAGCCAATCTCTGCTGTTTCTTGTGCAAAGGAAAATACTGGAATCAACATTGAGATAATCGCAAGAAGTCTATACTTCATAATATGTTATTTGGTTATGTTATTTTGATGTATAGGGGGCAATATCATAAAAAAATTCAACGGAATCAAATTTAAAGGTTGTTAAACTATCCAATCTGAAACATTTCATTAAGCTTTCTAATTTGCTCTGGTCTCCCTAAAACTATGACTTTACCTTTGGGTTGTAGCACTAAATCCGCCTCTGGGTTAATAATATAATTTCCATCTGGTTCAATATAGCCTATTATCGTGCATCCTGTTTTTCTTCTTAAATCCAAATCGCGTAGCGAATTACAGTCTATTTGATCGGTAAAATCTTCGATTTCAACTTCCTCCAAGTTTGTGGTATGTTCACCTTCCATGGAGAGTTTGTCCATAAAGGTTATCAAATCTGGCATTACCACAAGTGATGCCATATGATCTCCTCCTATTTTATCTGGCATAATCACTTTATTGGCACCTGCCAATCGTAATTTTGCTTGTGAGGTAATTTGTGATGCCCTACTGATAATAAAAAGATTCTTGTTCAGTTGACGGGCGGAAAGAACGATGAACAAATTTGCAGCATCATCTGGTAAAGCAGTAATTAGGTATTGTGCCCGTTCAATTCCAGCAGCATAAAGAATCTCGTCTTCATTGGCGTCTCCTTCTATAAAAAGGGCATCATCTTCGTGGTGTTCTACCACCTCTTTGTCTCTTTCAATTACAACAAAAGGTCTTTTGTACTCTTTTAATCTTTCCGCAGCTTGCATTCCATTTCTTCCATATCCGCAAACAACTACATGATTGGATAAACTATCTATTCTTTTTTTCACTTTTTTCTTTTTTAATATCTGAAGCGAATTTCTTCCTAACAAGTATTCCGTAATTACGGATAAGGCAAAACCAAAGATAAAAACACTGGTAACGATTAAAAATACAGTAAAAACTTTTGCATTGGCATCCAGGGGCCTCACTTCAGAAAAGCCCACCGTGGTAACTGTAATAATGGTCATGTAAATTGCCTCAACCCATGAAAACCCAGATATAGTTTTATATCCAATTACACCAAACAACAATACCAGCAGCATTAAAGAAAATGCCCATACTATTTTAGAACGCAATAATTTTATCATAATTAGAGGTCAAATACTGAAGTTCTTTTGGTGTACACAAGATCTTTGATTCGCAGCCAAAACGCCATAAAAAGATAAAGGGCAAAACCAAAGCCCAAAGTGGCAAACGTTAAATATATGAAGGTAGTCCTAACCACTCTAGCTCTAATACCCAAACGCTCAGCGATACGTCTGCAGACTTCAAAGCCCCTTTTTTGGAAGTAATAGAGTGTATTGTAAAACAAACTCATGTTTAAAATTATGTATTTCTATTCAATAAATGCGCTCCTAAATTACACTGTAAGCATTTATTTTTTGAACAATAGTTATTGTACAATTGAATTTTGGCTTGACTTTGCAAAGCATTTTTAGTTTTAACACCAAGATTTTCGAAACCAGCAACTATTGAGTTTTCTTCTTTACTTATTTGCGAAATGAACGAAATTAAATTTTCATTCCAATCCTTTCCCAAGTGTTTGGCGTAGCAAAATTTAACAGGAACAATAGTGTTGATCACGAGCAAATCTACAAAACGTTTTGAAAGCTTCTTTTTACTTTTCTTGGAAACTTTACCAAAAGTAAAATGATCGTTCCAATATGAACTTGCAGATGTTTCAAAAACGGTATACATCTCTTCCAGCTTGTCTATTTCCATTAGTTTTGAAAACAAGTTTTGGTGCTTTCCATATAAATTGGCCAATTGCGACAAGCGAACAGTAGGAAAGTTTGATGGTCGCAAACCAAAAAATTCAGGTTTTTCAGAAGTAATGGATAACTCAAATTTTTTAAAAAGAAACTCATGTTCCTTTTTTAATTGCAGAAAGTACGTGTCTTTACAATCCTTTTTTTCTAATAATCCAAAATAACCGAACAGCAGACTTTCTATCTGATCTATACTGCTTCTCGTTTTGCGAATAATGGAAAAATCAAGATTTTTGGCTTTTTCCAAAAAGAACTCCCCATTTACTTTAGAACCAAAATTCTTCATTAACAGTATAAAAAGAACATTCTCCCAATCATTCTTTGACTTTTTGAGAAGCTCAAAGATTAAACTGGATTTCTGTTCTAAACGTTCAATGTAAAGTCTATCCAGCCAATTCTGAAGTAAAAAATCATCAATCGTGTTAAGGTCTTTTTCACAATTAATAAAGGATGATTTTGAATGCTTAAAAAGATCTTGGTGCCTTTCCAAAAGTTTGGAAGGGATATAATCTTTTAATACCAAGGTAGGAATGGTAGTGCCGTCTTTTCTAAAAACATGCATGTCATCCTCCCAAACCACATGCAATATTACATTATTGTAGTTGTCATCTTTTTCGTGATGATGGGCATACCAATCAGATGATTTAAGATGTATCTCTATGTTGCCAGCCCATGTTTGTCCATCAATCTCAATTACTGCATTGAAAAAATCGGGACCTGAAAACTGGTTCAAGGTTCCGGTATTCTTGATTTTTACTGATTCGTTGGTGGAGGTAACAAGTTGTTTTCTTTGGAACTTATGATGCTTCCAAATAAAATGAAGTAGGTCTTCTCGCATGATTTGGGGAAAGTTTATGACCCCAAATTATAACATTGTAAGAGTGGGGTATTCTTCAACAAATCAATTCAAAGTCATCATTCACAATTTGAAAAGTAGCCGTTGTGAATGAGATTTCCAAGAGAAACATTTTTTTTTGTAGTTTGGCAGCTCCTCATATTAACATTGTTGCATTTCTCAATTAGAACCTCTTTTCCAGTGAGATGCGATTAATGTTCAGCTTTAAAAAGTATGCTATTTAGTGGCATATTATTTCAACCCGCAATGAAATAGTAATTAAAGCGAAACAATGAATTTTCCAATTATTCATTACATTAAAAAAATATTTTTTTTACTCTTCTTATATTTTCTAGTCTCTTGTAGCCCTTCAGAGGTAGTTGCTCAACCAGTATTAAAGGAAGTGTATTTTCCGAAAGGTGTAAACACGACCTCAAGAACTATCTCCTTTCAAAACAAACAGATGTTCAAGCTAAGTGATATTGGTGTATATGCCAGTAACGAGTTTAATGGTGCACGTCTGAATGCTTTTGAAAAACTAAATGACAGCACAGTTGTCATATCAATCACTCCAGAAAATGAACCCATTAACAACAGTGCGTATTATTCTTTTTTGATATGGTCAAAGGACAAAAAAGAGATTTACCTCAAGTTTGAGTATCCTTCCCAATACAAACATAGGTACGCTCCAAAGATAAAAAGGGTAGGCAACGGTTGGGAGCAATTAAAAGATGAAGATATCATAAAAGAGGGTAATGGTGCAATAGTAAGACTTGATATTGACAAAACACCGATTTTGGTATCTGCCCAAGAATTATCAACATCAACAGATACAGAAAAATGGGTTAACTCACTTATAACAGGAAAAGAAGAATATGTAAGACTATTATCTGCAGGAAAATCTAAATTTCTTAGAGACATCCCGGTCTTGGACATCTACAAGGGCACAAAGCATAAAAAGCCAATTGTAGTTTTAATGACACGCCAGCATCCTCCAGAAGTAACAGGTTTCTTTGCATACCAGTTTTTTTTGGAGACGATATTGAACAGATCAGAACTATCAAACATTTTTTTGGAGAACTACAGAGTTTTGGCATTCCCCATAGTGAATCCTGATGGGGTCGATTTGGGTAACTGGAGACATAATGGTGGGGGCATTGACCTCAACAGAGACTGGTCTACATATAATCAACCAGAAATCAGAAATGTCGCAACCTTTATAACAAATACCCAAAACGGAAGTGATGGTAGAATTATGCTGGGATTGGATTTTCACTCCACCTATAAAGATGTGTTTTATACAAACAAAACGAGAACAAAAACGACAATGCCAAATTTTATCCCTGATTGGTTCAATGCTTTGGAGAATAACATACCGGGTTACATTGTTAACGAGAAAAGCAGTGATAGCAGGACACCAAACTCCAAAGGTTGGTTCCTTTACGGCCATAATGCCGTAGGTATTACTTATGAAATTGGGGACGCTACACCAAGAAAGCAAATAGAACTCGTAGGAAAAGTTTCTGCAAAAGAAATGATGCGGATTTTAATGGAACAAATAGAATAAACAATCTGTATTAACCTAATAACAATTCCTACTAAATCATACAAACCCATGACCCCAAAATCTAACCAAAACCTACTTTATGATTACGCTAATCAAAAAATTATCTCCACTTACACTGATATTGCTGTCAGCCAATATGCATGCGCAAAAAACAGTTTCTGGCACTATATCGGATGATTTTGACACCTTGCCCGGCGCAAGCATTGTTATAAAGAGTACCGCCAAGGGCACCATCTCAGATTTTGATGGCAAATATTCCATTGAAGTCCCAAACAATGAGGCTATACTGGTTTTCAGTTTTTTAGGGTACGTTGATAAAGAAGTGGTCATTGGGGATAAAATCTTGTTAAATATTAAGCTAGAGGAAGATGCCCAGGTTCTTGATGAAGTGGTAGTGAATGCTTTGGGTATAGAAGTGGACAAAAAAACGTTAGGAACTACGGTTTCCAGAGTCAAAGCTGAGAATTTGGCAACATCTGGAGAGGTCAATATCATAAATGCGCTGCAGGCAAAAGCGTCTGGTGTAAGGGTAGCAAGATCCAATGGTGACCCCGGTGCCGGTGCAACCATTCAAATTCGTGGAGCCAATACAATTTCTGGAAGTACCCAACCATTAATTATCCTGGATGGTGTCCCGATAAGCAATGATAATCTAAATGGCAGTAGTGATCCAGATAGCGGAACTTCACAACAATCCAGATTAAATGATATCAATGAGGATGATATTGAATCCATAGACATTTTAAAAGGAGCATCAGCTGCAGCAATTTGGGGTTCCCAGGCAGCTAATGGTGTTTTAGTAATCACCACCAAAAGAGGGAGGAATACAGGAAAACTAAACATCAGCTACAAGACAAGTGTCTATGTGGACAGGATAGCTAATTTCCATCCATTACAGACAACCTATGGACAAGGTAACGAAGGAGTTTATGGCAATGATTTTGTGAGCAGTGCCTCTTGGGGAGATAGGATATCATCAAGGCCAAACGCTCAAGATGAATTCTACACCAAAGAAGAAGAGGGTTTTTTTACGGATCAGAGCGGACGGGAATGGTTGCTTATAAAATCTAAAAACTCTAGGCAGACTTTTATAAAGAGCAACATGGATAAGGTCTTTCAAGAAGCCTTTTCCCAAAGACACAATTTGAGCATCAATAACGCCAATGAAAATGGGAGGTACCGTTTTAGCATAGCTGTATTAGATCAAGAAGGAATTATCAAGGAAAGTGATTACAAAAGAATTAATCTAGGATTCAGCGGAAAATATGTTTTTAACGATAAATTAAGCGTCCGTTCCAAAGTAAGATATACCAATACAAAATCCATAAGAATACAACAAAATTCCAATACCGCTGGATTATTGCTAGGCTTACTGAGAGGGGCTCCTGATTTTGACATTTCTGGATATAGCGGCACTTATACAGATGAAGATGGAATTCAAAACAGGAATAGACATCGTTCCTATAGAAATCCAATTGGTGCTTCTACCAACCCTGGCTACAACAATCCACTCTGGACGCTTTACAGGCAAAAAAGTCCCAATGTTGTAGATAGATTAATCACCTCTGCCGACTTTGACTACAAATACAATAAATGGCTACGGTTTAAATTAAGAGGAAGTTATGATGCTTACTTTGATGAACGCAGGTATTTCTTTCCTGTGCACACGGCTGGGAGGGGCACTGGAAGATTCAACTTGGACAATATCAATAATAGAATCCTAAACTTTGATTTCATTGTAAGAACCAAAGCTTTAAAAATTAATAAAAGTATAAAAGGGAACCTTTTGGTGGGCTATAACTTTAATGATAGAAACAGAAAATCCGTATATAACGAAGGTGCAAATTTTCTGGTGGATACAGAAGCACAGGTTTTTTCAAATTCTACAGAAATTGAAACTCCTAGACATTTTATAACACAAAGTCGCAAGTTCAGGGTTTACTATACCGCCGGTCTAGATATTAAAAAACAACTTTTTCTGAATACCTCTGGTGCAATGGAAAGAGCTTCGACCATCAACGGGGCATTTTTTTATCCCTCAGTTGATGCTTCTTGGTTATTCACAAATCTTAAGGCACTTGAGAATAGTTTATTATTGACTTCTGGGAAATTAAGATTGGGTGTAGGTCAAGTAGGTGTTGAGCCCCGAGCACACAGGGCCCAAACAACTTATGAAACACCAACTTATTCCGATTATTCAGACCCGCTGCAGCTCGAAGATTTTGGTGGCGGATACAGATTCAACAACAACCTGGGCAATTCAAATCTTAAACCTGAGATTAAGACAGAATATGAAGCAGGTTTAGATCTGAAATTTTTTGATAACAGGTTGTCCTTCAACGGAACATATTATTACAACACCGTGAAAGACATTCTTATATCCCTTCCAAAATCCCCTAGTACAGGAGCCGATAATTTTTATGCAAATGGGGCGAGTCTTGAGAACAGAGGTATTGAATTGGACTTCAATTATGATTTTATCAAAAATAATAAAGGGCTTAAAGCATCATTGTACGGAAATTTCAATAACAACAGAAACAAAGTGCTATCCATACTAGGCTCCAATTCCATAGCGCTTACAAACAATTCCATCAGTTCTAGGGCCATTGTTGGGTATCCGATGGGAACGCTATGGGGTTCAAAGGCCATGAGAACCGCTGACGGATCTTTTGATTTGGACGAAAACGGATTTCCCCAATTAGCCCCAGAACAAGGAGTATTGGGAGATCCTAATCCAGAATGGAGGGGTGGTCTTGGATTACGCATTAAATACAGAAGTTTTTCTTTCAACACTTTAATTGAACATTCACAAGGAGGAGTATTTGCCGAAAGAACGCGTTTTATTCTTAGAAATTTTGGGACCCATAAAGATGTTGGTCGTACCATAATACCAACTACGGAGCTGTTGGACAGGGCAGGAAACTTATACCCAATTGGAATCCCCGTACGCGGAAACATAAGAGACTTTGGAGGAGGTCCAGTACTCCTGAACGAATCTTACTATACCACAATAGGAGGTGGTTTCGGTTCTTCAGTTATAAATGAATTTGCAATTAACCCAGATGCAACGTGGACACGCTTAAGCGAACTTTCTTTTGGTTATGTCCTAAATTCTGAACGGTTTAGGCAAAAGACCAAACTGGCATCTATTTCTTTTACCCTCACAGGAAGGAATCTATATCTATGGACAGATATTTTGGGAGTAGACCCTCAAACCAACCAAACAGGGGTTGATAATGGCTTTGGTGTAGATTATTTCACTAATCCAGCATCTAAAACGTACTCACTCACACTAGAAATTAAATATTAAAAAATATGAGAACAAAAATCCTTATCGGAATATACTGTACTTTCTTAATGTTTTCATGTAGTGAATCATTTGAAGAATTGAATCGTAACCCCAACGCTATAACAACAGACGAATTAATACCTCCAGACTTATTGGTAAAAGGCACTATGTTAGCCAATATATCACTGAACATGAGTCATCTTCAACGTATTTCAGGAATGTGGTCAGGACAATACCGAGGTGAGATAGCATTATATCTAGGACTGTATAACTATGATTTTTCATCAGAAGAATCAAACAGTGGTTGGGGATATCTGTATAATGGCATTCTAAAACAGAACAGAGAAATAGGGAGATACTATAATATAAACGGAATTGATGGTAAAGGCATACTCATAACGGCAATCACACGCATTATAGAAGCTCACGCAGTTGGGACCGCAACCGTAATTTGGGGAGACATACCTTATTCCGAAGCTGTAGTGGAAACCATAGAAGATCCCAAATTTGATTCCCAAGTAGATGTATATCGGTCTTTACAAATTTTACTGGATGAAGCGATTGTTTTATTGGAAAGTGATGTCATAGATGACAATTTATCAGAGGATATTTTTTTTGAAGGCGATAAAGAAAAGTGGAAAGAAACGGCTTATACGCTCAAGGCCAGGTATTATTTGCAGACCAAACAATATGATTTAGCTCATGAAGCTGCAAAGAAGGGTATATCCGCCCATGAAAATACAATGAAGTTTACACCTTTGGAAACAAGAATATTAGGAACTGAAAACGTATTGTATCGTTTTATGATTGGTGGGCGAAGAGGTTATATGAGCGCGGATGACACTTATTGTAGAAATCTTTTAAGCACCAATGAAGGCAATAGAAATAATGCAAAAACCAATGAAAAAGCAAGAAGAAACTATTTAAATGCAGGTGCATCCACCGGTACTGGAAGAACAAATATTATAAATGGGGAACTTACCCCTATGAATTTGGTAAGCTACCAAGAAAATTTATTGATATTGGCAGAAACTGGTGCAAGAACCGTTTCTTTTGGGGAAGGACTTTCTCAATTGAACTTGGTCAGGGCTTTCTTAGAATCTGAGAACTCTTTTGATTTACGATTTTCTTCCGATGAAGACGATAAAATATATCAACCTTATGAAGAAATCGATTTTGAAATTAATGGAATGGAAAATCAAGATGGAATTGACAAGAATCGGGCACTATTACGAGAAATAATAGAAGAACGATATGTGACCGGTTTTGGCACCTTTATCCCATGGAACGATTTAAGGAGACTACAGAATGAACCTGATATTACGGTACCCGTTCCCTTTAATAAATCAGATATTTCTATCCACCCGCAACGCTTTATTATTTCACAAAATGAATTTGAGTCGAATTCCAACAGTCCAAGCGGTCTATCTATTTTTGACCCCATACCCATAAATCAATAAACTATTAAGGTTTGTAGAGAGCGCCAAAAAATGCAGCCTAATTCTTATCAGAATAAGCACAATAAAAATATATTGACTGTTCAGTATGTTCCAAAGGGATAGGTACTAACCAACTGTTTCACCTTCCCAATTCATAAACCCGCCTTCTAGGTTAAACGTGTTTTCTATTCCAACACTGTTCAGAATAGCGCAGGCCTGAGCACTTCTGTTACCGGATCTGCAGTACACATAGAAATTTTTTGATTTGTCCAACTTTTCAATTTCGTTCAAAAAGTCTTGCCCTAAATAAATATCTATATTGGTGGCATTCTGTATGTAACCCTCCTCTACTTCTTCTGGAGTACGTACATCCAATACAAAGGCGTTAGCATCATTTTTTAGCTGATCCGCCCATTCTTCTTGTGATAAATCTGACATCTTTAATAATTTAAGTTCTGCAAAAATAAAAATCCGGAGCATTACTCCGGATTTAAATCGTTGTATTCTTCTAATTAAACTTTTATACTGCATCCAATGGCACGCGTAATAGTAGTTTTTATCTCTTTTCCGGCCAACATGGAATCCACGGCATTTTCCACAAATTTCTCTTCAACTTTGGATGCATCCCTGTTATTGTCATCAATAGCACCTATATATTGAACTACGTTACCTTTTGAAGTTTTTTTCAATAAGTACACATGTGGTGTCCTTGTTGCTCCATATTGTGGATATATTTTTTGACCTTCATCCAACAAATAAGGAAAAGTAAATCCCTTCTCCGCTGCTCTCGTTTTCATGGCTGCAAAACTATCCCCAGGTTTTTTCTCTGGATTATTGGGGTTTATTGCAATAACCGGAACACCCAGTGGCTTGTATTTAGCATCCAGAGCAATAATTCTATCTTCATAAGCGACGGAATAGGGACAAGTATTACATGTAAAAATGACTAAAAAACCTTTTGCGCTTTCAAAATCTGAAAGTGAGACCATTTTACCATCTACATTTTTTAAGGTGAAGTCTGTAGCGGTGTCTCCTATACCGTAACCTGCATCGGTACTAGTAAATTTTGAAGTAAAAGCACCTAATAAAACGACCAAAGCCAAAAGGCCCAAAACTTTAAGTGTTTTCATATAATATCAATTTATAAATTTGCTCAACTCTTCATTTAGTTCTTCATAGGTAAATCCTTGCTCATAAAAACCACGTTTGTTTTTATTGTATATTAAAGTTGCAGGTATGCCCCCACCCCACTCTTCAGCAACTTTTGGAATCCAGTCATTTTGTTTGGGATCATCCAGGATAATAACCTTGGATTTAATCTTTTTCTTTTCAACAAAAGGTTCTAGCTTGGATTTCCACATAGAGGGCATATCCAAACTCACCAAAATAACCTCAACATTATTGTCCTTTTGTACAGCATTTATTTTTTCAAAGTAGGGAAGCTCTACGATACAAGGCTTGCACCATGTAGCCCAAAAATTCACAACATAGGTTTTATCGTCCTCCATGTAGAGCAAGGGTTCAAAACTTTCAAAATCGTATACAGGGAATTTGACGGGGTCATTTAGTTCAGAGTGAACTTCAGCATATTCAGGTTGTGCGTCTTTCTCTGTATTATCACTTTTGGTCTTCCCATTGCAACCAGATGTTATAAATAACATTAGCATACCAAAAAATAACAAGTATTTCATTATCTGCATTTTATGTTATTAAAAGTAAATAAAGAGATTTTCCGCAATCTACTTTTAACAAAATTTTATCTGTTAAAGATAAGGACAATATAATTCGTTATTATACATTTGTATATACAATTGTTGTATTAACATGAATGTAGAGAAAATTATAAAAACGGATAAGGAGCTCCCTTTAAAGACCAGGACCATAATTCATTTTGCTTTGGTAAGTAATAAAATAAACGAGCAATTTGCTCTAGCTCTAAAACCCTTTGAAATTTCACAACAGCAATTTAATGTGTTACGCATTCTACGTGGACAAAAAGGTAAACCGTCAAACCTATCTACCATTAACGAGCGTATGGTCACTAAAATGAGCAACACAACGCGCTTGGTAGATAAGCTTATAATGAAAGATTATGTGAAGAGGTGGGTGTGCGAATCCAATAGACGCAAGGTAGAGATATTGATTACGGCCAATGGCAAAAATGTTCTGGAGAAAATTGACAAAACCATGGAAGATGTAGAAAAAGAGGTCCTTCAGAATTTCACCAAAAAAGAACTTGAAGAATTAAATATATTACTAGATAAATTTTAACAATGAACAACGTTTTAGAAAATAGAACCTGGCGTTATGCCACAAAAAAGTTTGACAGCACCAAAAAAGTATCAGATAATGATTTGGAAGTATTGCTTGAAGCCACAAGACTAAGTGCTTCTTCATATGGATTGCAACCATACCATGTTTTTGTTATAACCGATCAGAAAATTAGAGAGCAGCTGAGACCTGTTTCATGGGGGCAATCCCAAATTACAGATGCTTCTCACTTAATCGTTTTTGCCAATATCACCGATTTTGGGGAAGAACTAATGGATGATTATGTAAACAATGTCAGTACAACCAGAAATATTCCCTCTGAAGGGCTAAAAGGTTACGGTGACTTTATGAAATCTAAATTACTCGATTTGCCAGCAGATACGAAGAGTGTTTGGACAGCAAGACAAGCCTACATTGCCTTTAGTAATATGATGCAGGCTGCCTCAGAATTAAAAATTGATACATGCCCAATGGAAGGTTTTGAGTCTGAAGCATACAATGAAATTCTAGGCCTTTCAGAGAAAAACCTTAATGCTTCTGTAGTATTGGCAGTTGGTTATCGTTCAGATGAAGATGAAACCCAACATTATGCAAAAGTTAGAAAATCAAAAGAAGAATTATTTACCATTATATAACTATTAAACCTTAATTAAAACAAAAATTTAAGCACACAATCATGAAAAAGACAATTTTAAGTTTAGCGTTGACAGCAGTATTCGGATTTACTGCAATTGCCAGTCCAATAGATGGCGAAAAGAAAGCAGTAAAAGTTGATGAAAGCACGGTAACCTGGAAAGCTTATAAAGTAACTGGGTCACATACAGGAACCATAGCCCTAAAATCTGGTGCTTTGGAATTTGAAGGAGACAAACTTACGGGCGGAGAATTTGTGGTAGACATGACCTCTATTACTAATACAGATCTAGAAGGCGATTACAAAGGTAAACTTGAAGGACACCTTAATTCTGATGATTTTTTTGGAACAGCAAAAAATCCAACTTCTAGTTTAGTCTTTACCAAAGTTGAGGCATCTGGAAAAAACTCTTACAATGTTACCGGCGATTTAACCATAAAAGGTATCACCAAACCTGTAACTTTCGATGTTTCCATTTATGGCAGTAAAGCTACCGCTACATTAAAGGTAGATAGAGCGGCTTATGATGTAAAGTATGGTTCCGGAAGTTTTTTCGACAATTTAGGAGACAAAACAATTTATGATGAATTTGATTTAGTAGTTGATTTGCAGCTATAATCAATGCTAGTTTAGTGTTTGGAAATCCCGCTTAAGATAGCCTTAAGCGGGATTTTTGTTTATAAGGTTCAGTTGACTTCAAAAAAAGAAGTTTAAAAACTAATTGGTCAAACTTAATCCATGGCATTTCTTAATGACATACTACAATAACCCAACCTGTTGATTTGGTGAAATTTACTAGTATTTTTTAGCTTAAAATACGTATCTTCACAAAACCTATTAATGCTAGAATATTTTCCGCCCCAAGAATATCCTAATTAAAAATTTTACCATGAAACTAAAAGCAAAAGGACTCCTGTCCTTCCTAGTCACAGCTATGATATTGTTGTGCACAAATTCCTGTAACAAAGAAGAAAATAGTATTGCGGTAACGCAAGTTGAATTGAACAAATCGGTCTTGGGTATCCTAGTCGGAGAAACGTATACACTGGAAGCTACCTCTAATTTAGAAAACAGTGCTGTAGAATGGAGTAGCAGTAAGACAAATGTAGCCACAGTCAATAATGAGGGCCTTGTTGTTGGTATATCTCCAGGTACGGCAATCATAACAATAGAAGTAGGTAATGGAAAAGCCATTTGCACGGTAGTGATAAAAGAGAAGGAATTAATTCTTGAACTTAACAAGGAAAACCTAACCTTATTCTCTTTCCCAACATACAAAGAAACGCTCCAGGTCATTACAGATATAGGAGATAATAATGTTACTTGGGAAAGTAGTGATGAGAGTATTGCCACCGTAAATGAAAATGGAGAAGTAGTTCCTTTAGCAGTTGGCGAGAGTATTATTAGCGCAAGTGTGAACGATGTCACTACGGTTTGTATAGTGACTGTGATTGAAGGCCCCGTGACCTTACTCGAATTGGACCAAACGGAACTGAAAATGGATAAATTCGATACTGTCAAACTAAATATCTCATCAGTAGAGACCCAAGCTGAAGAAACAGGACCCGAAGTATGGCAGAGCAGTAACGAGAGTTTAGTCAGCGTTGATGATGAAGGTAATCTAACTTCTTATGGATTGGAAGGTACCGCATTAATAACATTAACAATAGACAATCTTACTGTCGAGTGTTTAGTTACTATTGGCCCAACAGTATATGTGACCGGGGATGATGGCGATATAGTTAGTTTGTGGCAAAACGAGATAAGTACAACCCTTACCGATGAGAATAGTGATTCTAATGGAAATTTTGTTTATGTGGATGGCGAAGACGTTTATGTAGCAGGTTATACCAGTAATGGTGCCGAGCGAATTGCCACGGTATGGAAAAATGAAGAGATTTTGTACAGTTTGACCGACGGCACTAAAGATGCCAAAGCAAAAACTGTAATTATTGATGGCGTGGATGTCTATACAACGGGATATGAAGATGATGAACAAGGTGATAAAATTGCCATGGTCTGGAAAAATGAAACGATTTTGTATGAATTGACTGATGGAAGCAATGATGCTTTGGCTTATTCTACCTACATAGATTCTGGAGACATTTATACGGTAGGGTATGAAAAAAATGTGAACGATACCCTTGTCAGTAAAGTATGGAGAAATGGTTTGTTGCTCTACACCTTGACCAATGGTGATTTTAATTCCATTGCAAATTCGGTACACGTAATTGCAGGTGAGGTCTATACAACGGGATATGAAAAAAATCCCAACAATACTTTTGTAGCAAAGGTTTGGAGAAACGATACTGAATTTTACGCGCTAACAGATGGCCAAAACAATGCCAACGCATATTCCCTATATCCAAACGGTAATGACATATACGTTGCGGGTTATGAAAATGATAATCAAGGAGGTAGAGTTGCTAAGGTGTGGCTAAATGGTAATGAGTTCTATGACCTTACTAGTTCTACAGATGAAGCGCGTGTGTATTCCGTATATATTTACGAAGACGATATATATGCGGCCGGATATGAAGAAAACGATGAAGGAATTGAGGTTGCCAAGGTCTGGAAAAATGGTGAAGAACTCTATGAATTAAGTAATGGTAGTGTAGATACAAGGGCCTACTCGGTTCATGTAGAATAACAGAAGGATAAAAAATGAAAGTCCCACTTTAGGCTATCTTCAGTGGGATTTTTAATTTTAAAGCTCAAAGTTTGCAAGTTTAAATTTCATTTCTATCTTTGAGGTAATGAATTTAAGAACAGTTAATACTTGGTGGTGGATGAATTTACGTCGAATATCGTGAACTAGTCCCCCATTGTAATCATATAGAGGCTTGTCATCACGACAAGCCTTTTTTAATTTATCACTATTTTGAAATGACCTATACATTACAAACACATTACAAAAAAATACTTGCCGATACCATTACGCCGGTTAGTGTTTACTTAAAGATTAGGGATAAATTTCCCAACAGCATTCTATTGGAAAGTAGCGACTACCATGCCAATGATAATAGCTTTTCCTATATCTGTTGCAACCCTATTGCTTCAATAAAGGTCCAAAATGAAATTATTACCCAGATTTTCCCAGATGGCACAAAAGAAGAGTTTCCAATTTCATCTACCACGGATGTCACAGAAATTGTTCATGATTTTGGCAAAAAGTTTTCAGTTTCCAGTAATGGTTTCAAATTTATAAACAACGGTCTTTTTGGGTATATGTCATATGATGCCGTTCGCTACTTTGAAAACGTAGAAATTTCATCAAAGGAAAACTCTATTCAAATACCGGACATTTATTATGCAGTGTATCAGAATATCATCGCAATAAACCATTTTAAAAATGAAGCTTATCTCTTTGCTCATTGCTTTGAAAGTGAGAGCAATGTTGATGAGATAGCCCAGTTGTTCAATGTAAGAAACTTTGCGTCTTATAATTTTTCAAAAGAGGGAGAGCCAAAATCGAACTTAGAAGATGAGGAATATAGGGAGCATGTGAAATTGGCGAAAAAACATTGTCAGCGAGGTGACGTATTCCAGTTGGTTTTATCAAGAAGATTCTCCCAAGCCTTTAAAGGAGATGAGTTTAATGTGTACAGGGCACTACGCTCCATAAATCCATCACCATATCTATTCTATTTTGATTATGGGGATTTTAAGATTTTCGGAAGCTCACCAGAAGCACAGCTCATTGTAAAAGAAGGAAAGGCAGAAATCCACCCCATTGCTGGCACCTACAAGAGAACAGGAAATGATGAACAGGATGCCGAATTAGCAAAAAAATTGGCTCAAGATGACAAGGAAAATAGTGAGCATGTCATGCTGGTAGATTTAGCCAGAAACGACCTCAGCAGAAATGGAAATACCGTGAATGTTGAGACTTATAGAGAAGTACAATACTTCTCCCATGTTATTCACCTAGTATCTAAAGTAACAGGGCAAAAGAAAAAGGATATCTCCACTATGAAAGTTGTTGCGGATACCTTCCCCGCAGGCACCTTGAGTGGCGCTCCAAAACATATGGCAATGCAACTTATTGAAAAGTATGAAAAAACTGGTCGTGCCTATTATGGCGGTGCTATTGGCTTTATGGATTTTAAGGGAAACTTTAACCATGCCATTATGATCAGAACGTTTTTGAGTAAAAATCATGAATTGCATTACCAAGCAGGAGCTGGTCTTGTGGCGGCCTCCGACCCGGAAATGGAATTACAGGAAACCTATAACAAATTAGGTGCTTTAACAAAAGCATTGGAAATTGCGGAAACAATCTAAGCATGGGAAGAAAGATTTTAATGATAGACAATTACGATAGCTTCACCTATAATTTGGTGCACTATTTAGAGGACTTGGATTGTGATGTTACGGTAAAACGTAATGATCAATTAACGCTGAAAGATGTTGACGCTTTTGATGAAATTGTGTTGTCTCCTGGCCCGGGAATACCAGATGAGGCAGGCTTACTCAAAGAAATCATCAAAAACTATGCGCCTACCAAACGGATTCTTGGGGTTTGCTTGGGACAACAGGCCATTGGTGAGGTCTTTGGCGGAAAACTGGTAAACCTTGATCAGGTGTATCATGGAATTGCCACTACCATTAAGATCACCAAGGAAGATGTCATTTTTGGTGGCATGCCTGACCAGATAGAAGTGGGACGCTACCACTCCTGGGTGGTACATCCTGAATTGCCGGAAAGCTTGGAAGCCACCTCAGTAGATGAAAATGGACAGATAATGTCCCTAAAACACAAAACGTATGATGTTACCGCTGTTCAGTTTCATCCAGAATCTGTATTGACCCCTGAAGGAAAACAAATGCTAAAAAATTGGTTAAACAAATAATTTAATGTCATTCCTGCCAAGGCAGGAATCCAAATTAATTATGAAATAGATTCCGCACCAAGTGCGGAATGACAATAAACAAAAAGATGAAGGAAACTTTAAATCGATTAATAAACCACGAAATACTATCTAAAAGCGATGCCAAGCAAATCTTGGTCAACATTGCCAAGGGTGATTACAACACATCGCAGATTGCAGCATTTTTGACTGTATATATGATGCGAAGCATCACTATTGAAGAATTGGAAGGTTTCCGCGATGCATTGCTGGAGCTTTGTTTAGCAATAGACCTATCGGACTATAATCCAATTGACCTATGTGGCACTGGAGGTGATGGTAAGGATACTTTTAATATCTCCACATTGGCATCTTTTGTAACAGCCGGGGCAGGTATAAAAGTGACCAAACACGGTAATTACGGGGTTTCATCTAAATGTGGCAGCAGTAATGTCATGGAGTTTTTAGGTATCAAATTCAGTAATGAAGTAGATTTCCTTAAAAGATCCATTGATGAAGCAGGAATATGTGTTCTGCATGCTCCCCTGTTTCACCCAGCCATGAAAAATGTAGCGCCAATTAGAAAAGAGCTTGCCGTTAAGACCTTTTTCAACATGCTAGGTCCTATGGTAAATCCTGCATTCCCAAAAAACCAGATGGTGGGTGTGTTCAATTTAGAACTGGCCAGAATGTATGGATATCTCTATCAAAACACGGATAAAAATTTCACCGTCCTTCATGCTTTGGATGGTTATGATGAAATCTCTTTGACAGGATCAACAAAAACTATTTCCAATAACTCTGAAGGGATGCTTACCCCTGTTGATTTTGGTGTGCAGCGCATTTTACAAGAAGAGATTACTGGCGGTGATGACGTAGCGCAATCTGCTCAAATATTTTTGGATATTTTAAACGGTAGAGGAACCGAGGCACAAAACAATGTGGTGTGCGCCAACGCTGGAATAGCTATTTCAACAGTAGAAGGCATAACGCCCAAACAAGGTTTTGAAAAAGCAAAGGAGTCACTCTTAAGCAAAAGAGGACTGGGAGCATTAAAAAAATTACAAGAGCTAAGCGCATCATGAATATCCTTGATAAAATAGTAGCGGATAAACGCAAAGAGGTCAATTTAAAAAAGTCGTTGATTCCCGTTTCGCAATTGGAGCAATCTGTTCTTTGTGGTCGAGACACGGTTTCTTTATCTGAGGCTCTTAAAAATAGTAATTCGGGAATTATTGCCGAGCATAAACGGCGTTCGCCTTCAAAATCGGTAATCAACCAAAAACTTAATGTTCAAGATGTAGCCAGAGGGTATGAAGAAGCTGGAGTTTGCGGCATGTCCGTTTTAACCGATGGAAAATACTTTGGAGGGTCTTTGGATGATTTATTACTAGCAAGATCAGTTACAAAGTTTCCTGTGCTACGAAAAGAATTCATTATTGATGAATACCAAATTTTGGAAGCCCTAGCACACGGTGCTGATGTAATTCTCTTGATAGCCGCCATTTTATCAAAAATGGAAATAAAAAACCTTTCAGAAATAGCAAAAAGTTTGGAATTGGATGTGCTTTTGGAAGTTCACAACGAAGAGGAATTGCATAAATCCATCATGCCAAGTTTGGATATGTTAGGGGTAAACAACCGAAATCTCAAAACCTTTGAGGTGAGTTTGGAAACTAGCAAAAGTCTGTCAAAATTGATTCCCGATGAATTTGTAAAAGTTTCGGAAAGTGGCATCAGTACCATTGAAGCCATTCAAAATTTAAAGCAATATGGCTATCAAGGTTTTCTGATTGGAGAGAATTTTATGAAAACGGAGGACCCCGGAAAGCATGCAACTGAATTTATAAAAGCCTTGGAACCATGAAATTCAAAGTCTGTGGAATGAACCAGAACCCAAAAGAAGTTGCTCAATTGCAACCGGATTATTTGGGCTTTATATTTTGGGAACCTTCAACACGCTATTTTGATGGTGACATGCCCGACTTGCCAAAATCCATTAAAAAAGTTGGGGTTTTTGTCGACGCTTCTATTGAGGAAGTACTTCAAAAAATTGAAAAGTATAAATTGAATGCAGTACAATTACACGGAACGGAAAGTCCTAAATATTGTAAGAATCTACAAGATAAGTTTCCGTCATTTCGAGCGCAGTCAAGAAAAAATAAGCTTACACTCCCTGAAAAGATTTCGACTCCGCTCAACCTGACAGCATTAGAAATCATCAAAGTATTTTCGATAAAAGATGACTTTGATTTTTCAATTCTTAAACCCTATGAAGCATCCTGCGATTATTATATGTTCGATACCAAAGGAAAACTACCTGGCGGTAACGGTTATGCCTTTGATTGGAGTATTCTAAAAGAATATCCTTCAGAAAAACCTTATTTCTTAAGTGGAGGTATTGGATTGGATGAAATAGAAGATTTATTGGCTTTTTTAGAAAGTCCAGCTTCAAAACGATGTTATGCCATAGATGTAAACAGTAGATTCGAGATACAACCAGGGCTCAAAAACATTGAACAACTAAAAGAATTTAAAAAGTTGTTGTCTGACAACTTTGAACCTAATACTAGCAATTCATGAGTTATCACGCTAACGAAAAAGGATATTACGGAGAGTTTGGTGGTGCGTTCATTCCAGAGATGCTTTATCCAAATACCGAAGAACTTCGTCAAAATTACATCCGCATTATGGAAGAACCTTCTTTTAAAGAAGAGTTTGACCAATTGCTCAAGGATTATGTTGGACGCCCCACCCCACTCTATTTTGCAGAAAGGCTATCAGAAAAATATCAAACTAAAATCTATCTAAAACGAGAAGATTTATGCCATACAGGTGCACATAAAGTGAACAACACCATAGGTCAGATATTAATGGCCAAAAAGCTCGGTAAAAATAGAATCATCGCTGAAACAGGTGCTGGACAACATGGCGTGGCTACAGCAACGGTTTGTGCTCTAATGGGCATTGAATGTGTAGTATACATGGGTGAAATTGATATTGCACGTCAAGCACCAAATGTAGCCCGCATGAAAATGTTGGGGGCAGAAGTACGGCCAGCTTTATCGGGTAGTAGAACATTAAAGGATGCCACAAATGAGGCCATCCGTGATTGGATCAATAATCCAGTGGATACCCATTATATAATAGGTTCTGTGGTCGGCCCTCATCCATACCCTGATATGGTGGCGCGTTTCCAATCGGTGATTTCCGAAGAAATTAAAACGCAGTTGTTAGAAAAAGAAGGCATCGAAAATCCAAGTTACGTGGTGGCCTGTGTTGGCGGAGGCAGTAATGCTGCTGGAGCATACTATCATTATCTGGATACCCCTGAAGTTGGAATTATTGCAGTGGAAGCAGCAGGAAAGGGTATTGACACTGGGGAAAGCGCAGCAACCTCTGCCTTGGGAAAAGTGGGAATTATTCATGGCAGTAAAACCCTTTTAATGCAAACCAATGATGGTCAAATTACCGAACCCTATTCTATTTCTGCAGGATTGGATTATCCTGGTGTTGGACCAATGCATGCCCATTTATTTAAATCAGGTAGAGGGGAATTTATTTCTATCACGGATGATGAAGCTATGACTGCTGGATTGGAAGTTTCACAACTGGAAGGAATTATTCCCGCTATAGAGACTTCCCATGCCTTTGCCATTTTTGAGTACAAAAAGTTTAAAAAAGAGGATATCGTAGTCATCAATCTTTCAGGGCGTGGTGACAAAGATTTACAGAATTATATTGATTATTTTAAATTATGAATCGAATCAATCAAAAACTAAAAGAGGACAAGAAACTGCTATCCATATACTTTACAGCGGGTTATCCTAGTTTAAATGATACTGCTAAAATAATCCAACACCTTGAACAGAATGGTGTGGACATGATTGAAATAGGTTTGCCTTTTAGTGATCCTTTGGCAGATGGTCCAACAATACAGGAAAGTTCCACGGCTGCCCTGAACAATGGCATGAACACTGAATTATTATTTGACCAGTTAAAAAACATTAGAAAAACAGTTTCCATTCCGTTAATCATGATGGGATACTTTAATCCAGTATTTCAATATGGTGTGGAAGCCTTCTGTCAAAAATGTCATGAAATTGGTATTGATGGCATTATTCTGCCCGACCTTCCTCTTGATGTTTATAAAGACGAGTATGAGGTCATCTTTAAAAAATACGGTCTAATCAATGTCTTTTTAATTACCCCGCAGACTAGTGAGAAACGCATCCGCGAAATTGATGCAGTTTCTGATGGTTTTATTTATATGGTAAGTTCTGCCAGTACCACTGGGGCAAAAACAGGATTTGGGGACAAAACCGAAACCTATTTTGATAAAATCAATGGTATGAATCTTAAAAACCCTCAAATTGTTGGCTTTGGCATCAGTAATTCCAATACTTTTAATCAAGCTACCAAAAAAACCAAAGGAGCAATTATTGGTTCAGCGTTCATAAAACATCTGACCCAAAACGGGGTTGAAAAAATTGATGATTTTGTAAGAGGAATTCGCTAAATTGAACTCAAAATCAGTTCAATGTTCACAATCAAAAGAATTCTATTTTTATTTACCATAACCTCTTGTTTTTCAGTTTTCTCCCAAGATTCTATTGCTGTTAAATCAGAAGTGAATGATGCTATAAAAGAACTAAAGGATTTTGTTTCCATTCCAAATGATGCACTTAGCGCAGATGATATTGATGATAATATCTTTTGGTTAAAGAAAAAGTTTGGTGAACGAGGATTTAATAGTACGGTATTGGAAACTGAGAACTTACCACTTTTCTTCGCCGCCTTGCCGATGGAAGACTCCAAACCCACCATGCTTATATATATGCATTTGGATGGCCAATCCGTGGACCCTTCAAAATGGAATCAACCCAATCCATACGAAACTGTTTTGAAAAAACCAGTTGAAGACGGTTATGAAACCATTTCCTTTGATGTTTTAGAGGAAGGCATTAACTACGACTGGAGACTCTTTGGTCGTTCAACCTCTGATGATAAGGGACCTATAGTCATGTTTTTGAATGCGATTGACCTGCTTAAAAAAGATAACAAGGAGATTCCCTTCAATATCAAAGTGATTTTGGATGGTGAAGAAGAAAAAAGCAGCAAACCATTACCAAAGGCTGTAAAACAATATAGAGAATTGCTTGAGGCGGATTTTTTGGTCATAAACGACGGGCCCGTGCATCCTTCAGGAGATCCAACAGTAGTATATGGCTGTCGCGGCATCACTTCTTTGACTCTCACCTCATATGGTCCAATAACGCCACAACACAGCGGACATTATGGAAACTATGCTCCAAATCCAGGGTTTCAACTTGCCCAATTATTGGCCAGTATGAAAGACAAGGAGGGTCGTGTAATTATTCCAGGATATTACAACGGTATTACTTTGGATGACACTGTTCAGGAAGTTTTAAAAAGTGTACCTGACAGTGATACTGAAATTTCGAAAAAACTTCAGTTTAAATCCGCTGAAAAAGTTGGTGGTTTCTATCAGGAAGCTTTGCAATATCCCTCTTTGAATATTAGAGGTTTAGGTTCTGGTTGGGTCGGAAAAAAAGCACGAACCATAGTACCAGAAAGTGCAACAGCTGAACTTGATCTGCGTTTGGTCCCTGAAAGTGATGGAGCCCGTTTAAAGAAACTGGTGAAAGACCATATTACCAAACAAGGATTTCATGTCTTGGACCATATTCCATCTAAAGAAGAACGTATGACCCATGATAAAATCATCACAGTAACCGAAGGTAGTGTTACGGACGCTTTCCGCACCAATTTGGACAATTCTTATGGAAATTTTTTAGTCGAAACCCTAAAGGCATCTTTTCAAAAAGAGGTGGTCCGTATTAGAATCATGGGAGGAACCGTTCCCATAGCGCCTTTTATCAATGAATTGAAGATTCCTGCATTTATTGTTCCAATGGTAAATGCGGACAATAATCAACATAGCCCTAACGAGAATTTAAAAATTGGGCAGTTGGCTTATGGAATTAGAGCATTTTATAACATCATTTCTACGCCAACCAATTAATCATCAAATTCTATATTTCAGTCTACAAACGGCAATTAACTTCGATGTATAAAAAACTGGTTTCTATAAAAATCATTAAAATCATGATTTTGTCCCTATAAGAAGGTCGTACATCTCTATTTTTCTTTATAAACCTGTAGGTGAAATTAACTTTGAATCAACATATTTACCTACTTACTATGAAATACTCAACTATTGTAATTGATGATTCATCAATTCAGCGTTTAGCTACATCCGTTTTGGTAAAGAATCATCCAAATCTAGAATTAATTGGTTCTTATGGGAATCCTTACGAAGCAATTAAAGCCATTTATGATCAAAAAGTAGATATTGTTTTCCTTGATGTCTTGATGGAGAATGTTGATGCTTTTGAATTGCTTGACAACATTGAAATCAATTCGGCTATCGTTTTGAACTCCACATGGGAAAATTTTGCAGAGAAGGCCTTTGATTATGGAATAAATGATTTTTTATTGAAACCGATGCCTAAAAAGAGATTCGATATTGCAATTGATAAAATTATTAAACAAATTGAACAAAAGAAGGTCAAGCAAATTAAAACCTTTCCTTTTTCAGAATTGCTTTCTAACTTTAATCTTAACTAAGGTCTACTTAGAAAAACTCTTTATACTGCATTACCCTAAAATCCAGCGTGTTAAATTTGGGGTTTCTACTTTTTAGATCTTTATAGGTTTGTAGACTCCCAACTGCCCTGTTGGCAGCCCCAGATGGCGCAGTCAACGATACCGTTTTTACAATTCTGGACTTCTCAGTTCCGTTCATTGAGCTAGGCAGCATAAACTGATGTACTCTCGGTACCTCACCAGAAACAACTTCTAATTGTAATCCATATTCTTTCAACTGTCTTCTAAAAAAATATTCAGGACCATTCTTGCTGTTTCCTCCAGTGAACAAGAGTGTGTCCACATTTGTATACTTCTGCAAATACATTATCAAATCTCTAAGTTTTGCATTTTGCATACCAAGATCAGATGCATCAATTTTATGTCTTTCTGCACTGCCCACAATATCGCAAACACCTATTTTCCTTTTCAACAAGAACTTTTTACGCTGCTCCGCAGCTTCAGCAGTAGTCTCATACTTAAGGTTTAAATCAAAAATTCTGTCTAAAATAGGCCAGAGCATTCCATTTCTGCTACCATAACAAAAGTCAACATCGTCTTCTTTCAACTCACCTGTAGTAAACCTTGGGGGTGGTAAGGTACCTACAATCAATTTTGTTGCCTCTGGAAAAAGAAATGGCTCGTAAGGATGGGTATGAACAAACAGTTTTGAGCTCAAGATTACAAATTGTTATTAAATCTATTTTCAAACTTAATGGTTTAAATCTTAAGCTGAATTTCTACTAGCATTAATGTTTCCGTACAACGACCTTGTAACTATTTTTTCATACAATTCTTTGTATTCCGAATTCTGGGTAATATGATACAGCGCGTTTTGTTGAATGACCAATAACGGAAGTACAATCTTTTCTCGAATCTTTACGGATTCTCTCGAAACCGCTTCGTCTTCCATTAAAATTTTATGCCCAGAAATCTGTAAAAGCATCTTTTTTGAAAGTTGGTATTCATCATGGAGTATATTCCAGAATTCTCCAAATTCTGAATCCTCTTTCATATAACTGGTCAACTCAAAATTGGTCTTTGCCAACGACATCATACTGTTCATCATCAATGCTCTAAAGAACGGTACTTCTTTAAACAGTTTTTTCACGTCTTCCAATCTTCCTTGTTGTCTAAAAGCCTCTATCGCTGAGCCTAAACCAAAATAGCCTGGTACATTTTGTTTTAATTGGCTCCAAGATCCTACAAACGAAATCGCCCGTAAATCCGAAAGTTCCAATTGTTTTTTGCTACCTCGTTTTCCAGGGCGGCTACCAATATTAGCTTTGGTATAATATTTCAATGTGCTCCTGTTCTCTAAATATGGGATGAATTTTTCGTGCTTTTTTAAGGCATCGTACTTGTCAAAACTTAATTCTGACAACTCTTCTATCAACTTTCGCTCATTAGCAGAAATCACATGTTCTTTGCCATAGAGATTATTGCTCAACCCAGCGGTGAGCAACTGTTCCGCGTTGTGAATAAACTGTTCCTTAGTACCATATGTACTTGTAATGGTCTGACCCTGAATGGTAAGCTGTATTTCGTGATTTGCCACATCTTTGGTCTGCGCAGCATAAAAACGATGCGTTTTACCACCTCCTCTTGCTGGTGGTCCTCCCCTACCATCAAAAAACATGGCCTTTATACCATTCTTCTTACAGACCTTGCTCAAGGTTTCTTTTGTTTTTAAAATGGACCAGTTAGCTTTTAGATAGCCTCCGTCTTTAGTACCATCTGAAAAACCGAGCATAATGGTATGATCATTTCCTCTGCGCTCTAAATGTTCTCGATAGCTGGGAATATTAAAAAGGGTTTGCATTACCTCTTCAGAAGCATCCATGCCTTTCATTGTTTCAAAAAGTGGGACAATATCAAAAGTAATCTCCTTTTCTTCCCAACCACACCATCTAAACAATCCAAATACAAAAAGAACGGAAAAAATATCCTCTGAATTACTGATGATGTATCGATTGCATCCATCTTCACCGTTGTTGTTCTGTATGCTTTTTAATTGCTGAATATTAATCAGGGTATCTTTTACAATATCTTCATCAAAATCGGCAGGATTAAGTGCCAAATCTTTTTTAAGAAGCCATTCCAACAATTCTTCTTTGCTCAATTCTTCAAGATGATCTTTAATGGCTCCATTCTTTTTAAGAACGGTCTCAACCGTTAAATAATGCTTACTATGGTCTTGACGAATATCCAAGGTTGCAAAATGCGTTTTAAAAATATGTACTCTATCTATTAGGTTATTCAAATCATCTAAATACAGGCCATGATAATCCGTGGTTAATTTCTCCCGGATTTTAATAAGTGATTCTATTATTTCTGGATAACCAATAACGAACTTGGCATCAAACATAGCCCTGTACAACTTATTGTTCAACTCTGTTAAATCTTGTTGCAAACCCTTGAATGTCAATTTTTTGCGCAATGCCTTTAGTTCATTGTAGTAACACTTCATTAGTGTTAGCCTAAGCTCATCTGCTACTTGCCTAGTGATTTCAGCTGTTACAAAAGGATTTCCATCGCGATCTCCTCCTGGCCAAAAGCCTAATTTCATAATGTTGTAGTTGGAAAAATCTTCAGCTCTAATATTGCTTTTTACATACTGAAACAATTCACCAATAGCATCATAATAGGTATGTCGTAAAATGTAGATGATATTTTTTGCCTCATCCAAAGGTGTAGGTTTTTTGGCATTTATCAGAGAGGTCAACCCTAACTGTTGAAGCGTAACATCAATTTCATTGACTTCATCCTCATTGATCAACGACTGCATTTTTGAAATAATGTCCAGCACCGCCGGAGTGTAGAATTGGGTAGGGTGCGCTGTAAGTACAATTCTTGCACTAAATGTTGACAATTTCTTGGCTATTTTATCCCAGTTCTTGCTTTGATCTACTAATTCAAAATAGTCTTTAATGGAAAGGGAATTGCTATATTCTTGCAATTTAGAAAAAGCGGAATCCTCAACACTATCATAAAGGACTACCTGACGCTCAACGTATTGGATAATTCTAAACATAAAATCCAATCTCTCTCTTTCGTCTTTGATATCTACAAAATTTGTAAAAAATATTTCTAAAATTTCTTGGGGCGTCTTTCCCTCTTTTAAACCTTTTTCACATTGGTCGAACAATAGTGGAACCAACATCACCACATTCTCGATATGCCGATAGGGCAATGTTAGAAATAGGCTATTATAAATATTGAATTTATTGGTTACCGATTTTTTAAACTCTTCTAAACGCTTTGCTTGTAGTACTGAATTCATCAGTGGAATGTGTTTCTAGGTTAGTTTTAAAAGGTCAAAGATCGTGATAAAAGTCAAAATTAACGACCTATTTTATCTACATCACAATTTAAAGCGTGACGGGGCATAAACCTAACATCTTTTCAAAAAACATGAGAACAGTAGGTAAAAACTACCTTATAAAAACAGGTTGGTTTTCTTTTAAGGTATGTTCTGCACTAAACACATAGCTGTCATAATCAAAACCCTTAAGTTCATCCAACGTCTGTGCATTGGTATCCAATATATAGCGAACCATTGAGCCTCGAGCTTTTTTAGCGAAAAAACTGATGACTTTTAGCTTGTCATTTTTCCAGTCTTTAAAAATTGGTGTTATTACAGGAACCTTAAGTTTCTTTTCATCCACCGCTCCAAAGTATTCGTTACTAGCTAAGTTGATGAACAACTCTCCATCTTCTAGTTCTGAATTTAAATGTTCGGTTAATGGTTTGCGCCAAAACTCATAGAGGTTCTTTTTACGAGCCACTTTTAATTGAGTACCCATTTCTAGACGATAGGGCTGCATTAAATCCAAAGGCTTTAAAACTCCATAAAGTCCAGATAAAATACGAAGTGTATCTTGAAGTTCATCCAACTTATTCTCAGGAATGGTATATGCATCCAAGCCTTGATAAACATCCCCATTGAATGAAAATACGGCAGGTCTTGAATTTTCCGGGGTGAACGGAGTTGAAAATTGTTGGTTTCTTTGCCAGTTGAGCTCTGCTAGATTAGCAGATATGGACATAAGCTTGGACAATGCTTTTGGTTTCTTCTTGACCAAAACACTGTTCAACTTTTTAGATTGTTCCAAAAACTCAGGCTGACTGTATTTTGATGTAGGCAGCGTTGTTTCAAAATCTAGCGATTTGGCTGGTGAAATAACAATTTTCATGGAAAACTAATTTTTAGTAAAAATAAAGAGAAAATGGTTTTTTAAACCATAAGTATAACAGGTGTTTTCAATTCTTCAATTGAAGAAAACTATTATTCACTATGCTTTGTATAATTCCTCCATTTTTCAATACAACTAACCATATCTTCGGGCAGTTCAGAGTTAAATTTCATAAACTCTCCCGTTTTTGGATGTTTAAAGCCTAAAGTTTTGGCATGAAGAGCTTGTCTTGGCAGAATTTTAAAGGAATTTTCCACAAACTGTTTGTATTTAGTAAAAGTGGTGCCTTTTAAAATTTTATTACCTCCATAACGCTCATCATTAAATAATGTATGCCCTATATGTTTCATATGAACACGAATCTGATGTGTCCTGCCAGTTTCCAGTCGGCACGAAACCAAAGTAATATAGCCCAATCGCTCAACAACCTTGTAATGTGTAACGGCCTCTTTTCCTTGATCACCATCAGGAAAAACAATCATTTGCAGCCGATTTTTTGGGTTTCTGGCAATATGTCCTTCAACCGTTCCTTCCTCTTCTTTCAAATTGCCCCAAACCAGTGCCAAATACTCTCGCTCACTGCTTTTCTCAAAAAACTGCTTTGCCAAATGGGTCATAGCGGCTTCCGTTTTGGCAATTACTAAAAGACCGGAGGTATCTTTGTCTATGCGGTGAACCAATCCAGGTCGTTCGGAACTGTTCTTAGGTAAGTTGTCAAAATGATGAACCAAAGCATTAATTAAGGTTCCTGAATAATTACCGTGACCAGGATGAACCACCATTCCAGCGGGTTTATTAACCACAAGGAGTGTTTCATCTTCATAAACAATATCCAACGGAATATCTTCAGGTGTCAACAGAAACTCGTAAGGAGGGTGTTCAAATAGAACTTTTACCTCATCACCTGCTTTTACCTTGTAGTTTTGTTTTACTAAAGTATCATTTACCCAAATATGCCCTTGTTTGGCTGCTTGCTGAATCTTATTTCGAGTAGCATTTTCTATAAAATTCATCAGAAATTTGTCCACCCTTAAGGGCTCTTGCCCCTTGGAGGCTACAAACTTGTGGTGTTCAAAAAGGTCATCCTGTGAAAGCTCGGTATTTTCTGAAGTATCCATAATTATTGGGAATCTGCCTGTACGCGAGCACTCCCAGGAATTGTTCCATTACCACAAATCAGCTCTATTTTTGATGTCTTGGGTAATTTATCACCAGGTTTCAAGTATTTCCCTTTGTGCTTCATTCTATAAACCATATCCCTTCCCAACTCATCTATATAGGTCACACGTTGCACGTCCAATCCTACTGCTCTTAACATAGATGCAGCATTACGTTGGGTAACTTGAATAATATCTGGAACCGTTACTTTTTTATATCCTGAAGGGTTCACGGTAAAGTAAATTTTTCGGTTGGACTTTACTTTATTACCCGCCGGTGGGTCTTGATCCAAAATAGAAAACCTAGGGTAATCTGGATTATAATTGGAAGAGTCTAAAACCTGATAGCGAAGTCCCGCATTTTCTACGGATTTGCGCATTTCAGTAACAGACATTTTTGAGAAATCCGGAACCTCAACAAACTCTCCATGATTTGTAGAACCCTTTAACCACTGTAGCACCAAAAAGCAAAAGAGGACAACAGAAACCAAGGCCAACCCTATTTGGATTAAGAAAATCTTACTTTTTAAAAAACTCAAAAAATGTTTCATGCATATGCCTTATCTAAACAAATATAGGAAAGCCAGTCCTTTTTTCTTTACTTTGACATAGTGATTCGACAAGCTGATGAAAAAAAACATTGCCATCATTATGGGTGGTTACTCTAGTGAATATGAAATTTCAATTAAAAGCGGTAACGTGGTGTATCAGTATTTGGATAAAACAGCCTACAATCCGTACCGTATCATCATCACAACTGAAAAATGGGTTTATCTAGATGAAGACAATACGGAATTCCCAGTAGACAAGTCGGATTTTAGTGTTACACTGAAAGATAAAACCGTTCATTTTGATTGTGTTTTTAATGCTATCCATGGATCTCCCGGAGAAGATGGCCTATTGCAAGCATATTTTGAGTTATTGAACATACCGCAAACATCATGTGACCATTATCAGGCAGCACTAACGTTTAACAAGAGAGATTTGTTAAGCGCACTTAAACCATACGGAATACATTGTGCCACATCTTTCTATTTAAATTTAGGGGATACCATTGATACAGATGCAATTGTGGACAAGGTAGGTCTTCCATGCTTTGTAAAAGCCAATAGGGCCGGCAGTAGTTATGGTATTAGCAAAGTACATGAAAAAGGTCATCTAGATGAAGCCATTACAAATGCTTTTAAGGAGGACAATGAGATAATTATTGAATCTTTTTTAGATGGAACAGAAGTGTCCGTAGGGGTTGTTACCTATAAAAATGAAGTCAAGGTACTCCCTATAACTGAGATCGTCACGGAAAACGATTTTTTTGATTATGAGGCAAAGTATGAAGGAAAATCACAAGAAATAACACCTGCAAGAATTTCTAAAGTACAGGAAGAACGTGTTAGAAAATGGGCTGAGTACATTTATAAAGCTCTTGGGTTAAAAGGTTATACGCGTAGCGAATTCATCTTTATAAAAGATGAACCCTATCTTTTAGAAGTCAATACTACGCCAGGTCTTACCGAGGAAAGTATTCTACCCCAACAAGCCAATGCATTGGGAATATCTTTAGAGGAACTATTTGGCAGTGCTATAGAAGAAACATTACGATAGAAAATCTGTATTTTAAAAAAAACTTTCCGAACATGAGACGCGCCATATTTCCAGGTTCTTTTGACCCATTGACTTTAGGCCACTATGATATCATAAAAAGAGGGATAACCCTATTTGATGAGCTGGTAATTGCAATAGGTATAAATTCGGATAAAAAGTATATGTTCTCTTTGGAAGAACGAACAAAGTTTATTGAAGAAGCCTTTAAGGATGAACCAAAAATAAAAGTGGTCACCTACGAAGGCCTTACGGTGGATTTTTGCAAAAAAGTAGATGCCGATTTCATTTTAAGAGGGTTGAGAAATCCTGGGGATTTTGAGTTTGAAAAGGCTATTGCCCATACCAATAGAAAACTCTCCGAAATTGAAACGGTATTCCTTTTGACCTCTTCGGGTAAATCCTATATCAGTTCATCCATTGTAAGAGATGTTATCAGAAACGGTGGAGATTATACTGGTTTGGTGCCAGACACCGTAGTATTTAAGTCCTAGTTTCCAATTGCAGGACCCTTAATCTTGTAACATGTAGTAAATCAGAAACTCTCTGCCTTCCACCTTCCAAACTTCTCGTTTCACATAAGAAACAACATATTTCTAGTAGTTCACAACAATTAATGAGCAAAGAAAGGTAATACATATATTTTAGTAAGAAATTTCTTATAGTTTCAAATAACCCCCAAATCTGAACCCTATTTTGAAAGCAATTGAAACCATTCCCCATAATTACCTACTAAAACAATTACCCAAAGCTACTGCTCTTATTGACACGAATTATTTTTTGATAGAAGCCTCTAATTCATGGTTAAACATTTTTGACTTAGAACCAAAAAATACGCTTAGCAGAAGTATTTTTGATTTTTATCATAGCCATAAAGGGTTTTCAAGCAAAGCACTAAAAGAGTGTTTATCAAAAAAGCACAAACCAATAATTCGTCATAAAAAGTATGAGAAGGAAAATGAAAGATGGTTTGAAAGTACTTTTGCGCCTTGGTTTGATGAAAAGGAAAATGTACTTGGCACAATAGTGCAAATAGAAGACATAACTAACGAGATTGAAAAAGAACTTGAACTTGAAAGAATCAAGACTTTGCTTCAAGCAAAATCCGAAGTTGCCAAAGTAGGTAGCTGGGAATATGATATATCTACCGAAAAACTCACTTGGTGCCCTGTAACCAAGGAAATTCACCAAGTAGCTCCTAACTATAAGCCTAACGTAAACCAAGGTATAGAATTCTATAAACATGGTTATAGCAAAAACAAAATCTCCATGCTCTTTCACAAAGTACTGGAAGACGGCACTCCTTTTCACGAACGCTTAATCATAATTACCAGTAAAGGTGAAGAGAGATGGGTAGCTACCGGCGGAAAAGCAATAAAAAAGAATGGGGAAATTGTTAAGCTCTTTGGAACTTTTCAAGATATTAACGATCAAGTTGTAGCAGAAATTAAAACGAAGGAAAGCGAACAACTATTAACCACACTGATTGATAATCTACCTATAAATGTCTTTATCAAGGACAAGGACTCAAAAAAGATATTGGTAAACAAGGCTGAGTGCCAATACTTAGGAACAACTCCCGATAAACTAATAGGCAAAACGGACTTTGATCTTTATGATAAAAAAGTAGCACAGATTTCAAGAGATGAAGATGTTGAAGTGATGCGCACATTAAAACCTATGATTGGAATTGAAACCATTAATATAAAAAAAGATGGTAGTGCCACTAATTTTCTTACCTCAAAGATTCCGCTTCTAGACTTAAAGGGCAAAGCATACGGTCTTATTGGTATGAGTATGGATATCACCCATATAAAACAAAAAGAAGATCAACTACAGGATTTAATCAATGTAACCGCAATACAGAACAAAAAGCTCATAAACTTTGCGCACATTGTTTCTCACAATTTAAGATCCCACACTGCCAATTTTTCTATGCTTTTAGAATTTCTTGTTAAAGAAAAAGAAGAACAGGAGAAAAAGAGAATCATGAAAATGTTGTCTCATGCTTCTGATAATCTCTTAGATACATTGGAAAATTTAAATGAAGTTGTGGACATAAGTACCAACGTCAACCTAGATAAGAAATCTTTAAATCTTAATGACAACATTCTTAAGGTTCAGCAAAACTTAGCCGGTTTCTTAGTAAAACATAAAGTAGAATTCAATAATTCTGTTCCAAAAAAATTATCAGTAATGAGTGTTCCTGCTTACTTGGAAAGTATTATTCTAAACTTAATTACCAATGCCGTAAAGTATAGCAAGCCAAAAGAAAATCCCACCATCACTCTAAGTGCTCAAAAACAAGAAAAAAGTGTTGTTTTCAGCATAAGTGATAGTGGAATGGGTATAGATCTAAATAGATACGGAGGTAAAATTTTTGGAATGTATAAAACCTTTCATAAAAACAAAGATGCTAGAGGTCTCGGTCTATATATTATAAAGAATCAGGTAGAGGCGATGGGTGGCAATATAACCGTAACTAGTGAAATAAATAAAGGTACTACATTCAATGTTTATTTTAATGAAGAAGATTAATAGCATATTTATTATAGATGATGATCCTATAACTATTTTCGGTATAAAAAAAATGCTGAAAACCACTGTCATTTGTAAAGACATTAAGGACTTTGAAAATGGAAAAACAGCATTGGAAGGGTTAAAAGAAAGGATTAAAAAAGGAGCTTCCATACCAGAAGTTATTTTTTTAGATATTAACATGCCGATTATGGATGGATGGGAGTTCTTGGAGGAATTTGTGGAAATGGATATTAAGGAAAAAATAATCATTAATGTAATTACATCTTCCATTGATCCATTAGATTACAAGAGATGGAATGACTTTAGGTTAAAATCCTTGCACTATCTTAATTTCAAAAACAAACCCATCTACAAGATTGAAGCTACAGACCTAAATAGAATCAATATGGCATCATAATTATTTTATTGTCTATTTTTATGGTAGGAAAGAAATTTTCGCAAAGTTATTTTCAATTAGCATTCCACAACCTTGAAGTATTTTATTTTTCTGATAGTACCAATGTTCTTTTTATCCTGTGAAACCCAAACACAAGATAAAATTGCCTCCTACCAAACATTTTATGAAACTTCGCAAGGAAAAGAGACTCCCACGTACCAAGAAACAATTGCGTTTTATATAAAGTTGGCTAAAGATTTTCCTGAAATCAATATCCAGACTTTAGGACAAACGGATAGTGGGTATCCCTTGCATATGGTCACCTTTAATCCTGATGGAGATTTTAATTTTGAGAACGTACGTAAGGAAAAGGCCATTGTCCTAATTAATAATGGTATCCATCCTGGAGAAAGTGATGGTATTGATGCTACCATGCTCCTTTACCGTGATTTAGCCACAAAAAAACTATCACATCCTAAAAACACAGTTTTAGTAACTATTCCTATTTATAATATTGGTGGAGCCTTGTATAGAAATTCTACCACTAGAGCAAATCAAAATGGACCATCTGAATACGGTTTTCGCGGAAATGCGCTAAACTATGACCTGAACAGGGATTTTGTAAAAATGGATACTAAAAACGCAAAAACCTTTACGCAGATTTTTCATTTAGTAAAACCTGATGTTTTTATTGACAACCATGTAAGCAACGGGGCAGATTATCAATACACATTAACACATCTTTTTACACAACATAATAAGATGGGCGGAAAGCTAGGCAACTATCTTCATAAAGAATTCATGCCGCAAGTGGAAAAATCATTAGCAGAAAAAGATTTGGACATAACACCTTACGTAAATGTGTTCAACAGGCCACCAGAATTCGGTTTTAGCCAATTTATGGATCATCCCAGATATTCAACAGGGTATACCACTCTTTGGAGCACTTTAGGTTTAATGGTGGAAACCCACATGCTAAAACCTTATAAAAATAGGGTTGAAGGTACTTATGAGCTTATGCAAAGTATGATATCCGTTGCTGAAAAGGAATATGAAACCATAAAAACGATGCGCAAAGAGACTTTGGAGGAGAATCCGAAGGCTTCAGAATATTATTTTAATTGGCAAGTGGATACTACCCAAACATCAACATTGAATTTTAAAGGGTATGAAGCTGAACGAATACAAAGCGAAGTAACAGGTTTGTGGAGGTTAAAATATGACCAAACCAAGCCTTTTACCAAAGAGACTACTTATTACAACTACTACTTTCCACAAGACACAGTTTCCGTTCCTGCCGCTTACCTAATAAAACAAAGTTGGCAAAAAATAATGGATAGGCTGGATGCTAATAAAATTCAATATTTTAAGATAGAGAAAGATACGGTTCTGACGGTGGAATCCTATAAAATTTTGGATTACAATACCAGAGAAAACCCGTATGAAGGACACTACCTTCATTACAATACCGAAGTTGGGGAAAGTATGATTAAGGTTGCCTTCAGAGCTGGGGATTTTGTAGTTCCAACAAATCAAGAGGGTATCCGGTATATTTTGGAAACACTTGAACCCCAAGGAGCAGATTCCTTTTTTAATTGGAATTTCTTTGACACCGTTCTTCAACAAAAAGAAGGGTTTTCCCCGTATGTTTTTGAAGATGTGGCTTTGGATATGCTGAAAAAGGATTCCGTACTTCGTGGTAACTTTCTACTTAAAAAGGAGGTTGACCCAGAGTTTTCCAAAGACTGGTACGCCCAATTAGATTGGATTTATCAACGCTCAAAATACAAAGAAGAACCTTATTTAAGATACCCCGTATATCGTGTTGTAAAAGGTAGTAGGGCTTCTACTATTCTTGGTCAGTAATAGACCATCCCTCAAATAATACTTTAATATTGAAGTATGAGTTTTTCAAAGCCTTTTTAGCTTTTTTGGGACCTTTCCATTTCACTTTCATAATACCTTCCTCTTTCTGCCCAACCAATTTGCCATCATAAGTGGTATACATAGCAAACCAATGTACCTGCTTTAAACGATATTCTCCGTTCCTTCTAAAAACATGGTATGTGGTTCGTAAGAACTTGTCAATAACCAAGTCTCGCACACCTGTTTCCTCTTCTACCTCTCTAATAGCAGCCTTTTCAATAGATTCACCCTTATCAACTTTGCCTTTAGGCAAGTCCCATTTATCATTTCTATAAATGAATAGAATCTTGCCTTTTGGATTTGTTACAAATCCTCCGCCAGCTACCACCACCGGAAGCTTATGCATAAAAACATCAAGCATTTTTTCTTCATCGGGGTGGTATATGTAAGCCTCTTTCAACCTGCCCTTTGACAAGGAATCAATAGCCATTAGTATAGAATCACCATCCAAAGAAAAGAGGTTCCCATTAGAATTCTCTTGACGCTCATTTGTTAAAATCAGTGGGGACTCATTAACAAAAACTTTATACATTTGCGCAATGGTTTTAAACAAGGACACTGCAAAGAAAACAGCCGAACTTCTGCTACAAATTAATGCAATTAAGTTGGAACCAGAAAATCCATTTACTTGGGCTTCTGGTTGGAAATCCCCTATCTATTGCGATAATAGAGTCATGCTCTCTTATCCTAAAATAAGAAGTTATGTTGGTGAAGAGATGGCAAAACAAGTGGAAACATTGTATGGAAAACCAGATGTTATTGCTGGAGTTGCTACCGGAGCTATAGGCATTGGCGTTTTAGTTGCCGAGGCAATGGGACTGCCATTTATCTATGTTCGCCCAGAACCAAAATCACACGGAAGACAGAATCAGATTGAAGGTTATTTGGAACCAGGACAAAGTGTGGTGGTCATTGAGGACTTAATAAGTACCGGAAAAAGCAGTCTAAATGCAGTAAAAGCATTAAAGGCCCAGCAAGCCAACGTGCTGGGTATGATTGCTATTTTTACTTATGGATTTGCAACTGCGACCGACAATTTTTCAAATGAAAATGTTGAGCTCCACACCTTATCAGATTATGATCATTTGATTGAACAAGCTTCTGAAACCAATTATATAAAAGAATCTCATCTACAAACCTTATTGCAGTGGAAATCAAATCCTCAGCAATGGAAATAATCTTACACTATGCATATTGAAGTCCCCAAAAAGAAAGTGGCCAAAAGTGATAAAGAAGTTTTTGATTTTTTAAGTGACATCAAGAATTTTAAAACCTTAATGCCTGATAATATTGACAAATTTGAGGTTTTAGATGAAAAGACCTTCAAATTTGCTTTAAAGGGCATGCCAGAAATAATTCTAAGATTAAAAGAACAGTTTCCTAACGAGAAGGTTGTACTTGGTGCAGCCAGTGATAAGTTACCATTTACATTGACTGGAAACATAGAAGCTTTAAGTGATAATGAAAGTGAAGTAGGTCTTAGTTTTGAAGGGGAATTTAACGCCATGATGGCCATGATGATAAAAACTCCCATTACCAATTTCATGGAGACGCTCTCGTCGAATTTGGATAAAATAAGCTAGTATAACAGCGATACTTCTTTTAACCCGAACTCCTTAAATATTTTATCTTCTAACTCTAAGACCAGTTTTCCCTCTGGTGAGATACCACGGATAAACCCCATGAACAATTGTCCTTCCATATTCTTAAAAGTTGAAGGCTTATCCTTTCTAAAAAGTAACGCTAAATAAGAGGGCAATAGTTGTGAAACTGATTTTCCTTCAATTTCGATAAGATAGTATTTCAACCTTTCCAAAATTTTGTTTAGCAGTTCATCAAGGTCAAAATACTTTCCGGTTAAAGACTTCAGTGATGCGACTTTTTCCAAGTTTTCGTAATATGTTTGATTCACATTTAGACCTATTCCAATAATGGAATTTTGAATCAACTGCCCTTTAAGAACATTTTCTATTAAAATGCCACAAATTTTAGAAGAACCTGACATAATGTCGTTGGGCCATTTCACCTTTAAATCTGGTATGGACAACTCCCTCAAAACATCACATATTGCAAGAGAAATACAAATATTTAAGCTGAACTGATGAATAACCTCAAAGGATTTAAACTTCTTCAACACACTAAAAGTCAAGTTTTTACCATCTTCAGACTGCCAGGTAGTTCCCATTTGCCCCCTACCTTTTAACTGGCTTTTGGCCACAACCACGGTAAAATCACCCAAGGTTTTAGACTGTATCAAATCTTTTAAATAGAGATTTGTAGAGTCCGTGGCATCAAGTTTGATTATTTGTGATAGTTCTCCCAAAGTGGTGCGTCCAATGTTATGTTAAAAACTAGGGCTAAGAAAACAAAAAAAATATAACTTTGTAGAAATTAAAATTTTTGAATGCAGAAAACGAAAGCTAGCGCAGATGAACTGATTGCCTTAATATTACATGGAATAGAAGAAGTTAAAGGAGTTGACATAAATCTACTTGATCTTAGGGAAATTGAAAATACAGTTTGTGACTATTTTATTATCTGCAATGGTACTTCTAACACGCATGTAAACGCAATTGTTTCTTCCATCCAAAAAACTGTCAGTAAAGCTATACAAGATAAGCCCTGGCATGTTGAAGGTTCTGAAAACGCAGAATGGATTTTGATGGACTATGTAAATGTTGTTGTTCATGTATTTCAAAAACACATTAGGGAATTCTACGACATAGAAGGGCTTTGGGGTGACGCTAAAGTAACAATGGTGGAGAGCAGCTACAATTCTTAAAAAAAATGGCAAAAGACAACAACAATTCTAATACCCCTAAGAAACCTCGTTTTAGTTCCTGGTGGATTTACGGTGTGGTAATCGCATTAATTATTGGTTTTCAATTCTTTGGAGGCAACAGTTTCTCCAGTACAGAAAAAACCACGACCTCGGAACTACAGGAGTATTTAAGAAATGGGGACATTTCTGAAATCCTGATTATAACCAACGCAAGACAGGCTAAAGTTTTCTTAACTGAGGAAGCACTGCAAAAAGATGTGCACAAAAATGTTTCTGAGAAACCTTTTAATTTTTCGGCAGGAAAAATTCCCCAGTACACTTTGGATTATGGAGACCTTCAGAATTTTGAAGATGAAATAAAAAGTATCAAAAAAGAAAATAATCTTGATACGATTGTTGATTTTGATACAGAGTCAAACGTTTTAGGAGAGTTATTGCTCTCATTACTTCCATTTGCACTAATTATAGGTATTTGGATCTACCTGATGCGAAGAATGTCTGGCGGCGCCGGTGGTGGTGCCGGAGGTCAGATTTTCAATATTGGAAAATCAAAAGCAAAACTGTTTGATGAAAAAACAGATACTAGAACCTCGTTCAAAGATGTTGCTGGGCTTGAAGGAGCAAAAGAAGAGGTGCAAGAAATTGTGGAATTCCTTAAGCACCCAGATAAATACACATCACTTGGAGGAAAAATACCTAAAGGAGCCTTATTGGTAGGACCTCCAGGTACAGGTAAAACTCTACTGGCCAAAGCAGTGGCTGGGGAGGCAAAAGTTCCATTTTTCTCTCTATCTGGTTCAGATTTTGTTGAGATGTTTGTGGGTGTAGGTGCATCACGTGTACGAGACCTTTTTAAGCAAGCCAAGGATAAATCACCTGCCATTATTTTTATTGATGAAATTGATGCCATAGGTCGTGCCAGGGGTAAAAACAACTTTACAGGTTCCAATGATGAACGCGAAAACACGCTCAATCAATTATTAACCGAAATGGATGGTTTTGGCACCAATACCAATGTCATTGTCCTGGCTGCCACCAACCGTGCTGATGTATTGGACAAGGCATTAATGCGTGCAGGTCGTTTTGACCGTCAAATCTATGTAGACCTTCCAGACATAAGAGAACGAAAGGAAATCTTTGAGGTTCACCTGCGTCCTATTAAAACTGCGGAGACGCTTGATTTGGATTTTCTTGCCAAACAAACACCTGGTTTCTCTGGGGCCGATATCGCAAATGTTTGTAATGAAGCAGCATTGATTGCAGCTAGAAAAGAGAAAAAAGCGGTAAACAAACAAGATTTCCTAGATGCTGTTGATAGAATTGTAGGTGGTCTTGAAAAGAAAAATAAAATCATAACGGTTGAAGAGAAAAAGACCATTGCATATCATGAAGCTGGCCATGCTACGGTAAGCTGGATGTTAGAGCATGCGGCCCCATTGGTAAAGGTGACAATTGTTCCTAGAGGCCAATCTCTTGGAGCCGCTTGGTACTTGCCAGAAGAACGTTTAATTGTTCGTCCAGAGCAAATGTTAGACGAGATGTGCGCAACCATGGGAGGACGAGCTGCGGAACGTGTTATTTTCGACAAAATATCTACAGGTGCCCTTAGTGATTTGGAAAAAGTAACCAAACAAGCAAGAGCTATGGTTACCATATATGGGCTTAATGAGCAACTTGGAAACATTACCTATTATGATTCTTCCGGGAACAATGAATATGGTTTTACAAAGCCATATAGTGAGGAAACAGCCCAGAAAATAGATGAAGAAATATCAAAAATCATAGAAGAGCAATACCAGCGGGCCATAAAATTATTAGCTGATAACAAGGATAAACTTACAGAGCTTGCCGATAGACTTTTAGAAAAAGAAGTTATCTTTAAAGATGATTTAGAAAAGATTTTTGGAAAAAGACCATTCGAAAAAGAAGAATTGGAAACTGCTGATTAAATTCAAATTCCAAAAATAACTTCGAATGACTAAATGTTGCTGATAGCGTAAATGGGAGTTTTTGATAAACTTTTTGGAGGTGGTAAAAAGGTTTCCAAGGAAACAGTGGAAACCCGTGGAGATCATATGCCTGACTTAAAGATTCCCGTTGATGAAAAATTCACCATATACTTCAAAAAAAATGGAGGTAAGTTCATTTATTGCGAAGATGATGCCGAAATTTCTGAAGCCTTAAAGAGCATAGTTTCTGAGAACGATTGGCAAAGTCATTTGTTCTATACTCTTGACCAACGACTACAAAGTCGTTTTTCTTCTGAAAAAATCGAGTTTACAGAAAACCGAAAAGAGAGTGATATTTTCTTTACGACCTGCGAACATTTGATTGCTCATAATGGTTCTATTTTGGTATGTTCAAATCAAATCAAAGAAAAAAAGCTTGATGAACTCCCTTCCAATCTAATCGTCTTTGCCACTACCAGTCAATTAGTGGATTCTATTAGTGAAGCATTAAAGGTCATCAAAGAGAAATATCGAAAAAATATCCCTAATAATATTACAACCCTAAAACACTTCCAACCTACCCCAGAAAACAAAAATGATTTCCTATCCTACGGAAGTGCTTCAAAAAATGTATATCTTTTACTCCTAGAAGATTACTAACCACATGAAAGAAATTCTAAGGCGCTCTATTACAGGGGTCATCTATGTGATGCTACTGATGGGAGCTGTTTTTTTAAACTCAGATGCTTTTGATTTTCTTTTTATGACCTTTGGTTTGGCTTGTTTATATGAGTTCAAAAAAATTGTTCGCCTAAAAGGGTATTACATATTTGTTGCTTATTTGGCTCTTTGGTGGGCTTTCATATACCTAGTTCATGATACCACCATTATCACCATACTCATGATACTGACCATCACAGTAGATTTAGCTCTTTTGGCCTTTTTATTCTCTAAAAAAGCAAAGCAGTTTACTGAGTTTCAAAAGTTTATTATTGCTGTTTTTTACATTGGTGGCGGGTGTATATTTTTAACGATGATTCCCTACAAGCAAAATGATTTTGCCAAATTTCTTATTATGGGCATTTTTATTTTGATATGGGTAAATGACACTTTTGCCTATTTGGTTGGGCGATCTATTGGACAGACAAAATTATATTCTGCAGTTTCTCCTAAAAAAACCATTGAAGGTTCTTTAGGAGGTCTTATTTTTGCATTGGTAGCAGCATATATTTTGTCCCAATATGAAACTACGAACCTTAAAACACTGGAATGGTTAATTCTGGCGGTTGTAATTGTAATTGCAGGTAGCCTAGGAGATTTATTGGAATCCAAGTTTAAAAGAATTGCAGGTGTAAAGGATAGTGGTGCAATATTGCCGGGACATGGCGGTATTTGGGATAGATTGGACAGTTTGGTATTTGCAGCTCCTTTTGCATATTTGGTACTTAATATATTTTCGTATGTTTCATAAAGAGGGTCAAAAAATTATAATCACAGCCTTTTTCATAGTGGTTGCCATTATCCTTGCTGCACATTTTTATGTAGCTATTGAATGGGTAAAGTTGGCAGTACAAATTGTCTCACTTGTAGCGTTGATTTTAATATTACAGTTCTTTAGAAATCCCAAAAGACCGGTAACCCCCACTTTTGATGAAATACTTGCCCCTGTTGATGGCAAAGTTGTTGTAATAGAAGAGGTAGAAGAACCTGAATATTTTAAGGACAAGCGTAAACAAGTTTCTATATTCATGTCCCCCCTAAATGTCCATGTTACGCGTTATGCCGCAAGTGGAACGGTCACCTATTCAAAATATCACCCGGGTAAATATTTGGTTGCTTGGCATCCAAAATCTAGTACCGAAAATGAGCGTACTACCGTAATATTGCACACTCCAAAATTTGGAGAGATAGGCTATAGGCAAATTGCCGGTGCAGTTGCACGTCGTATTGTAAATTACGCCGAGGAAGGTGAACAAGTTTCCCAAGGACAAGATGCCGGTTTTATTAAATTTGGCTCTAGAGTAGATTTGTTTTTACCATTGGATTGCGATATCGCTGTAAAATTGGACCAAAAAGTGGTCGGAGCAAAAACCTGTATAGCATCTATTCGGAAAAAAGATGACTGACGGGGCCAAATTACATAAACAGTTTGAAGAAGCAGTTGCATACGTAAATAGCTACACAGAACCTTTACCCGCAGATCTCTTGCTAAAATTATACGCATATTTTAAGGTAGCCAACAAGAATTTTGGAAATCCTGGCAGCAAAACCCCACTAATCAATGCATTTAAGGCCAACGCCATGATTCAAGCCCAAAATATCAGTATTGAAGAGGCTATGCAAGGTTATATTGATCTAGTAAATAAAGAGGTAAGAAAATTAAAATAACCTTTTCTCTCTAGATAATTTATAGTCATAAAAAAGCTGGAAGAAAAATCTTCCAGCTTAATCCAACCTAACCTAATTTATGGAATAGACACTATTGAGGTTGAATCTCAACTGTGATAATATTATACCCTCCTCTTGGATCTCCAACATAAACAACACCTGCTGGGTTATTATATGCTCCTTTACCAAATTGCACATCGGTAAGGAAAGTTCCATCACTAGGGCCTACTCTTCTAACAATGTTATTAGAATCGTCGGCACCTGTATCCGGTCCACCTTGTCTTGGGGCCTGATCAGTACCAAATCCAGTAATTTGATCAATTTCAGTTCCAGAGTCGAATAAATAAGACTTCTCACTTGCGCCAAAACCAGAAGCTGGAACACCATTATCATCCCATAATGGGTAACCGGCATTGTTATATGCTATAAACCAATCATTAGTATCAACAAACATCGTTGCAAAACCAAATTTAAAATCTTGACCTTCAGGCACTGTTAAGCTAAAAGTTAAGCTTTCTCCCGGACCTACATTAGAAGTTTGATCACTAGCTGCTACTGGAATTCCAAGATTAGTTAAATACTCGAGAGCTACAGCATTGTTACCATCTTCAGCGATTTCTTCAAGACCGTTTGAAGGATTGTTTACTTCTCCTTGCAATACAAAAGGATCTCTTTCACCATTAAAAGCATATACTACACCTGGAGAGAATACTGTACGAGTCGAAGTTAAACGTAATGGACCACTACTTCCTTCTTCCTTATAAAAACTGTACAATGCTGTTGGATCACCATCTTCGGCAATTCCCTCAAGACCTTCACCTCTATCAACTTCGCCTAAAGCGAACAAAGGAGCATCATTTGCATGTAATGCAACGATACCAGGAGTTACCACAAAATTAGCCGCATTAATTGCTGTAATGGTCAATGTAAATGTACCCGCTGACTGTCCATCACCACTAGCATATGTTAAGTATGCAGTCAAGTAGTCGCTACCTCTCATTCCACCGCGATCAACAAGGCGAATTAAGTTATTAGAATCTGCAGGACCTACATTGGCACCAGCTGGAGGGAAATACGTAGGTTCATTATCAACCTCAGTACCTAAATCATACAGCACTAGTTGATCCGCAATATCCACGCCATTTAGAGCAGTTCCATTTTCCCATAGGTTGATTCCTGCTAAATCCTCCGGAGCCAAAAACCAATCATTACTATTACCCATCATGGTCACTGGGGTAATTTTTGTGCCAGGTACAGCTGGAAATGAAATTTGATAAAAGTCGTTATCTTGAGTCAATGGCACTCCATCAGTAAGTATTCCTCCGCTATTTCTTTCTGTAAAAGTATGTACATTAAATATTTTGGCAGCATTGGTGATCGTTACATTAAATGTAGTTGTTCTAGCAGCCGCATCATTAGATTCACCCAAAGAAGGAATAGTTTCTTCTGTCCAATCTGTAGAAGCATCTCCTTCGCCATCATACTCAATACTAGCAGACTCACCTACGGTAGGCACGAAATCACTAGCCGTCCAAATACCAGCTTCAACAGCTACATTTTCTCTTGGACTACCAGCTTCTCCCCACTGTACGAAATCCACAATAGCATCTGAACTACCAAAACTATCGTTAGAGTATAAACCAAGGCCATCAGCGTCATCCATATCAAATGGTAACACTAAAAATTCACCAGCAGGTAATTCAACTGTACCGCTTACTGGAGTAAGGTTTCCTATTTGTGCATATCTACCAGGACCTAAGCATAACCAATAAGAGCTTAAATCTACGGCTACATTGCCGTTATTGTACACCTCTACTTGATCAAGGTTACCATACTGCACCTCATTAAGCACAATAGATCTTTTCATTGCATCTGGCATGCTCAAAACATTCTCAGCTCCAATAGTCACTGTAGTAGTTTCTGCCCAGTTGGCAACACCATTACCAGTACCATCATAAATAATGCTGTAGTTTTCATTGCCCATTACTGGCACAAAGTCACCTGCAGTCCATAGATTGGCTTCAACTGCTACATTCTCGCGGGCATTGCCTCCAGCACCCCATTGAACAAAATCAACAATTGCGCTTGCGCTACCAAATTCATTTGTGGAATAAAGACCTAATCCACCTGTTCCTTGTGGCATTTCATAAGAAACACTCAAGTATTCGCCTGCGTCAAGGTTAACGTTTCCTACAGTTACAAGGTCGCTAATTTGTGCATATTGACCAGGACCTAAGCATAACCAATACGAACCTAAGTCAACAGCTGCGTTGCTGTTGTTAAAAATTTCAACACGGTCTCCCAAGTACTCTACTTCATTGAGAACTACCGTGCCTTCAACATTGTTTCCACCACCATCCGGTACATCCGGGGTATCTGGAACACTGACGATTGTATCGTCTTCTGAACATGCTGCTATCAACAAGGATAGTGCGATGATCTTAAAAAAATTCTTTTTCATAACATTTTTAGATTTTATATATGATGATTATATTTTGATGCCGCAAATGAACGACGCACACCAACCTTATTTCAAAAAAAACTACCTAAAACGGAAAATAGCGTCTTAAAACGGAAAAACCATTCCATTCGGGAGCCCTTATTATATCTATGTTTGGTTAAAAATCATCATATATAACATGTGTCTATGGACAAACAGGTCAATCATACGCATAGCAACTTAAAACATGTGGCCAACAACTCTATCTGACCTTTAAATCATATATTGCACTGTTTTTTTGAAGAGCTTTTTATCCTTGATTTGGATTATGCGCAAAGACCGACTTTATTTTTATACATTTTTAGCAATTGCCACCATTTTTGTAATTATTGGTGGTATTACTGCACAATACTTTGTGCGTATCAGTACAGATCAGATGTTAGGCACTCAACTGGAGTCAAGCAAACGCGAAGCCAAAGAAGTTGCTGTATTTATAAGTCATCAACTTGAGAACGATATTTCAAAAGAAAAAGTTATTGGTAATGTGCAAAAAGCCATTCAAAATACCAATATAGAATCTGGTTTTATAAGTATTATAGACTGGGCGGGAAAAAATATTTGCCATCCAGATAGAACACAAGCAGGTTCTCAAATAGGGTCTAGCCAATCTCTTGCAATGGCCATGGATAGTGAAATAAGCACTGAAGATTTTTACAATTTGCTTACCAATGGAGAAAACAATGATTTGAGAACTAATGAACAACAATCTGAAATACTCTACATTTATCCAGTACAAAATTCTGATTGGATTGTTGCCGCCCACGCTAACTTTGCTAAAATATCGGCGCAGATAAAAAATCTTCGCAATCGATTTTACGCCCTTTATAGTATTATGGGTTTTGCTGTCATATTAGCTTCTGTCTTTACAGTAAGGTTTATTGGAAGTTTCTATGAGAAGAAATTAGAAGTCAAAAACCAGGAGTTGGAAAGTGAAGTTATCAATTTAGCTAAATTGAATAGCGATTTAGGTAAATACCAAAGGCGAGTTGTTGAAGAAGGGCCTAAACAACAAATTAGTGAGGATGAAAAAAGTTCCCCTGAAAAAAGCAAAAAACAGACGGATGGTGGCAAAAAACGTATTTTAACCTACTTGCGAAATGAGTTATTGCCTATTGCCATTGATGACATCGCCTACATTTATACAGAAAATACAATTACCTATGTTGTTGACATGCATGGTAAAAAAGCAACTACAAACAGTAGTCTGGATGAACTATATTCCGGTTTGGACAGTAGTTTTTTTTACCGGGCCAATAGACAATTCATCATTGCCATATCTTCTATTGAAAAAATAATTAGGTACAGCAATAGTCAATTGAAGATTTTAGTGAACCCAAATTCTGAAGTGGACATTATTATTGGGAAGAACAAGGCAGCTGAGTTTAAACAATGGCTCAATCTATAGCAATCAGGTTCTAACTCTTATCACTTTTTGGATTTAATATTTGCTCGCTTTTTTTGATTGAAATGCAGTACGTAAGTAGCATTTACCCCTATATGTAAGCGACCGGCATTAACATTAAAGTTGTTGGGTATCAAAGTATAATTGGCAACATCGTCAAAACTTTTGGAATTTGTCATGGAAAACTGAAGTATTACATCACTGATTTCCCAATTTACACCTAATGAAAAGAGATTAAAGCCCTCTGGTCCCTCTTCTCTTCCAAATGTATAATAGTATTCAGAAACTAAAGATACATGGTTGCTCAATTTATATCGTCCTCCAAAACCCAAAGAGAAAAAATCTTGGTTTCCATCAAGTGATGGTTGTTCGCTTCCCATATGAATATAGGTAGGTGCAATCTGCAAGGAAAGATTACGATCAAATTTTCTTGCTATAATGGCTTGTGATACAAATGAGAGTCTATTTGATGATTCATTAGGCAATTGAAAGCCAAGAAAATTACGTGTAAAATAAGAGGTCCCTTGGACGAGCGTAATGCCCAATTGTGATTTTCCATTGTCTTGCTGTCTTAGTAAACGGTATTTGGCAAAACTATTTACAATACCATCCCAGGTAGTAATTCCTGCACCAAAAGTAAATCGGTCGGTAAATGCATATTGTGCTCCAAAATGTGCTGAAAACCGGTCGGCCGCAAAACTTTGGCCATTTTCATTGTTGGGAATGTTCCAATATCGTGTACCCAAAACAAATTCCAAGACCCCTTTCTTCCTCGTCTCCACAGATTGGCCCAATAAAACACGATTAGCCTTAAAAGTGGCTTGGGTATAAAATTTTTGCCCTGAAAGTTCTTTATCCAATATATCGAGAATATCCTGGGCGCTTACCGAAACAATGCCGAAACAAAGGGTAAATATTAGTAAAATGTTGTTCTTATTCTTCATAGGGTTCGTATTCAAATCTGAACATTACCTGTATTACTTTCGCTATATTGGGCGCTAATAAAGGTGGGACTTTAATGTTAAAGTCAGCTACTGGAACTTCAAAATCCCCAGTTAACACCAAATTACTGCCCAAATTTTCAATCTTGACTTTTATATCAATTTCTTTTTGCACTCCGTGTAATTCTAGATTTCCCTTTAAAAAAACTATACCATCATTGAAAGAATCTGCATTGAAATCAACTATTTTACCTGAAAAATTTGTTTTCGGGTAAATATCAGATTCCACATAGCTTTCATTAAAATGTTCTTCCATCAAGGATTTTTTGAATATGAAAGCTCTCAATAACATACTAACCCCAATAGCACCATTACTTTTATCCACAATACTATGGACTTGATTGTTGGTAGCCTCTATATCCTCTACCGAGGTGTACGAGAAAAAGGAAACCTGACCTTGTCTTGTAATGATCCTATTAGAGGTTTGACAAAAAGCCCCAAAGTGCAAAAAGAAAAATAAGATGACTAATTTATTCACTTGTTATAATCAATTGGTATACAATTTAGCATTATTACATCTAAAAGAAAGCCTTTACAGACTCCCTTCAAAATAATAGTATCACCGACGCTTAGTTTTTCAACCTGGTTTTCTCCAAAGGGCATCATATCACATACTATAAAATTTTTGGTGAACTGTTTACTTTTCAACAAAATCGTCCGCCTATCATTCATACTACTTATACCCTTGATTATACCCTTAACTTCTATTGTTTTTTCAACATAAATGGTGTTAGCTAACTTTTCATCATGGGTAAACATAGAAATTAGGTCATCAGCGCTTAACTTATCATCAGAAATACTATTAAGAACGTCAACTCTTGAAGGTCTTTGAAATTCAAAATACACATAAGTCAATATGGATAACACTGTAAAGATTACCATGAAAATGATTAAGTATACTTTTTTTCTCATTCCTAACAATCCAATCTTAGAAAAACAAATTCTGAATAATTAAAAAAGGAAAGGCCATTCGAAAATGGCCCAACCTCTTTCTCAAAACAATTTTCTTCACCTGTCTTTTTATAGACATTAAAGACATGTACAAAGCAATGTATTCCATTGGAATTAATAACCTTAAATCTTGTTGAAAGTGAAAATCAAGCCTTAAAAGTGAAATCATACTAAAAGAATGTTTGTCGGTGTAATACCAACATATATCAAAAAGCAGTTATTCTTTGCTATGTTACATGATAATGATGATATATTACAATAAAAACCAAGCACTAAAAAAACCAAAAAGGATTATATTATTTTATCATTTTTTTCAAAAAATGAGAAGTAAATACCTCCAAAAATTGTAACTACAAAATAAAGACCTACCAAGTAGCTCCCTATTGGCAAGTAACTGTTCAAACCAAACCAATCATTGGTTACAAAAATCAGAGCCAGTCCGGCGATACTCCTAAAAATTTCAATCCAAACAGCGTAGGTTTCCTTATCCATTAGAGTGGAATATCCATAAATTCCTATAAATATGTATGCCCCAAACAAAAGGAGACTACTGAAACCTATTTCAGAATAATTATAAAACATAAACAACATTAATCTGGTGTTTGCCAATAGTTGAAAAATGGCATATGCCTTCAGTTCTTTAGAAGCTTTAGGCTTATATTTTTTGAAGTTATAGACATCCTCAATAATTTGAATTGGATACTTTTCCTTGACATCTTCTGGCCTCCATCCTGTTGGCATAAACCAAATTCTAAGTTTATCCCAATAGCTATTGGTTCGCCATGCATCTTTTACCAATCTCCAAATATGTTGAAAATTAATAAGTATGGGATTCCATGTTCCGGCGGGCTTTAACACACCATATTGAGGCGGAACTTCTGGTAATTCTTCTTGAAAAGTACCGAACATTCTATCCCAAAAACTAAAAATCTGCCCTAGGTTCTTGTCTATATATTCTGGGTTGATTGCATGATGCACCCTATGTTGTGACGGTGTTATAATAATGTACTCCAACCATCCCATCTTACCAATGTGTCTTGTATGATACCAGAATTGGGCGAATAAATGAATGGGGGCCAAAATAGCGATTACTTTATGCGGAACACCCAACAAAGCAGCGGGAATCAATAATAATGGAAAATATCCCAACAAATTAGATATGGATTGCCTAAGCGCACAGGCCAAATTAAATTCTTCACTACTATGATGTATTACATGCTGATTCCAAAAAAAGTTGATGCTATGACTTAAACGATGGTTCCAATAGCCTGCAAAATCAAGGGCAAAAAAACCAATAATCCAGATCAACCAAGTCTCTTTTATTTCAGTTAAGGCAAAAAAATCCAATAGAAAAGGGTACGTAACAATAATAATCCCAAGGCCTAATGAATCTTTGACCACATTGGTAAGTCCTGAACTTAAACTGCTTATGGTGTCCATTACATTGTGCATCTGTTTTTTTGCAAAATGCCCATATAGAACCTCAAAAAGAACAAGCCCTATGAAAAATGGAATAGCGTATAATAAAGCTGTGGCATAGGTTTCCATGCTTTAAATATAGAAAACATTAAAGAATAAGAGGTTTTGCGGCTAATTATAAAAAATATGAGTTTTCTACAATAGACATATCTAGCTTTTACAACTAAGACTAGCTTGCCTGTATCTTTACGATAACTGATTTGCTAACAGGAGTATTACTTTTATCCGCGTATAAATCTATGGGAACAAGAACATTTGTTTCAGGAAAATATGCACATAAATTTCCAGAAGGAATATCATACGGAATTAGCTTGAATTTTTCCGCTCGTCGTTCTTTTCCATCATAACAACTTACCAAATCTATCACTTGCTGTGGTTGTAACTGTCGTTTTTTCATATCACTTGGATTCATAAAAACAACTCGTCGTTCCCCATAAATGCCACGGTACCTATCATTCATTCCATAAATAGTGGTATTGAATTGATCATGACTACGAACGGTCATCAAAACAAATTCGTCTTTTTCTAAATGATGCTGCGGAAGTTCACATACTGAAAACTGGGCTTTGCCTCCTGGTAATTTTGAAAAATCCCCTACTCTTGTATTATTGGGCAAGTAAAACCCTGAACCCTTTGATCTATTGGAGTATTCTTGGTATCCATTTAATACAAGAGAAATCTTTTCCCTAATTAAATCATAATCGGTCCCTAAAGAGTTCCAATCAATCTGAGCATCATCACCAAAGTAAGCTTGGGCAATATTCCCGATAATTTCTGGTTCGCTTTTCAAATGCTCACTAACAGGTTTTAACCTACCTTCGCTCTGGTGTACCTTTCCCATACTGTTCTCAACAGTTACAAAGCGCTTTTTGTCTTTCTCAGTTCTACCCAAAGTAGGTAAAATCAAAGCTGTTTTACCAGCAGTAAGGTGCGTTCGATTTAGTTTTGTACTGACTGAAACGGTTAAATCACAAGATTGGAGTGCATCTGAGGTATATATGGTATCTGAAGCAGCGGAAACAAAATTTCCTCCTAATGCAATAAAAACCTTGGCTTTTCCTTTATGCATTGCCTGAATGGCGTTTACCGTATCTAATCCTTCTTTGTTTGGTGGTTGAAAACCAAATACATTCTGAATGGATTTGTTCAAAGATTCTGAAACATGGTGCATAATACCCACACTTCTATCTCCTTGAACATTGCTGTGCCCGCGCACAGGGCAGGTACCAGCTCCTTTTTTACCGATACTTCCTTTTAACAATAAAAGATTGACACATTCTTTTATGTTTTCCACTCCATTTTTATGTTGCGTAAGGCCCATAGCCCAGCAAATGATGATTTTTGATTTTTTAGCCAGTAGTTCAACTGCTAAATCTATTTGTTTGGAATCCACCCCACATAATTGGAGTAATTCGTCCTCATTGTGGTGCTCCAAATCATCCAACAGTTCTTGATATCCACTTGTTTTCTTTGAGATAAACTCAAGATCAAACACCTTTTCTCCCCCATTATGACGTTTTGCCAAACGTTTCATGATAAGTTTTAGCAAAGAAACATCCTGATTTATCTTCACTTGAAGAAAAATATCGGTCAAGGCAGTTCCAGAACCTAAAATTCCACTAAGCTGTTGCGGGTTTTTAAACCTGTTCAATCCGCTTTCCGAAAGGGGATTAATGGTAATGAGCTTACCTCCATTTTCCTTACATTTTTGCAAGGCGGTCAACATTCTAGGATGATTAGTGCCTGGGTTTTGTCCGATCACGATAACAACTTCGGCTTCTGGAAAGTCTTCCAAAACCACAGATCCTTTGCCTATTCCCAAGGTTTCAGAAAGTGCCACTCCACTAGATTCGTGACACATATTGGAACAATCTGGCATATTATTGGTACCAAAAGCGCGCACAAAAAGACCGTATAAAAAAGCAGCTTCATTACTAGAACGTCCAGATGTATAAAAAATAGCCTCATCCGGAGAATCAAGAGCATGTAGACTTTCTCCTATTATTTTGAAAGACTCCGCCCAGGAAATAGGTTCATAATGAATAGCTCCCGGTCTTAGAATGAAGGGTTCAGTAATTCTCCCACTTTTTCCTATGTGATAATCTGTCCATGTAGAAATTTCCTCAACGGAGTGTTTCTCAAAAAAGCTCCTATCCGCTCGTTCCAATGTGGCTTCCTCTGCAATGGCTTTAGCTCCGTTTTCGCAGTATTCACCTAATTTGGAAGGCTTTTCTGGATCTGGCCATGCGCAGCCAGGGCAGTCAAACCCCTCCTTTTGATTCATGCGGGAAAGTGTTTTCAAAGACCTAAACAAGCCAGCTTCCTTACTAACATGCTCCAAAGCTGCTTTTATTCCAGGTATCCCAGCAGCATATTCCGAAGGTTCGGTAACTTTTAAATTGGAAAACTCTATGGTTCCCGTTGCTGAAATATTACGTTTTGGAGCGTCTGACATAAATTGGAAATATTATTATAAAGATACAGATTGCAAGAAACATTATACTCCTCAATCCATTCTCCAAATATCATTTAACCTCGGGTCACTTTCAAAACGTCCTCCTATTACCCATAAACTTGAGTCGAACATAGCAGATGCATGAAAGGCTCTTGGCGAAAAATAATTTCCGTCCACAATCTCTTTTTTCCAGTTGGTCCCATCCACTGTGGACCAAACATCATTCTCATACTCTTCACCAATACCACCTATCAACCACATCTTGTCGCCAAAAACCACAACTTGATGTAGTGACCTTGGGAAAAATTTACTTTTTTCTGATGTTTCCAAATCCCAATTAGTACCATCGGAGCTGGACCATACTTCATTGTTTGTTCCCAAACTACCTCTTCGACCTCCTATCACGTATATTTTATCATTGAAAACAGCAACCTGAAAACTTTGTAATCCTCCAAATGTGGTGCCTGAGGTAACTACCTCTGACCAGTTTGTTCCATCAGAACTTGACCAAACTCCAGAAGTATCAGTAGTTTGACCCCCGATCAGCCATAGCTTGTTTTGGAAAACAAAAATCTCATGTCCATTCCTGCCGGGGAAAACATCACCGATTAGGGTTTCTTCTTGCCAATTTGTTCCATCTGAACTGGACCAAACTTCCGAAGGAATTGCTGCCCCAGAAGTAACTATCCATAACTTACTGTTAAATTCTGCCACCCTCACCTGATTTCCATCCGTCTCTCTGGTAGAATTTTTAACTCCAAAATTTCCTAACAATTCCCATGTAGCGCCATCCTCCGTTGACCAAACTTCCCGCACATTTCCTCCATTCCAACCTCCTAGCAACAATAATTTATTATTAAATTCGATAGCCCGCATTCCTGTTCTTCCAGAAAAATGGGTTCCGTTAATCATAATTTGGGTAAATGAAATTGGAGTTTCTACTATATCATTAAGGTTTACAGTTACATTCGCAGTATTCGTAACACCATCATTTTGCGTAGATACAACTGCAGTAATTACTGGGTTTTGTTCAAAATCAAACAAATCGGCATTGCCAACTATGATTTCGCCAGTAGAAGAATCTATTTGCAATGCTCCCTCAGGGATTACGGAATTAATTGAAAATGTAATCTCGCCAATGTTGGTAGAAGCATCAATAATCCCCAAAACCTGATTGGGGTCGGGGTTTTCATCAATGGTGACTTCAAAATCGCTTAGCGAAACTGTAATTTCTTCTTCCACCTCATTCAAAGTGATTGTTATTGTAATATCCTTAGTTACATCACTGTTTTTTAGCTGAACTATGGCTGTTATAGTCGGATTAACATCAAATTCAAAATGAGAAATGTTGGCAACCGAAATTTCACCAGTAGTTGTATTAATTTGAAGAGCACCTGCAGGGTCAACAGAAACTAACACATAACTAAGAGTTCCGCTATTTGTAGTTCCTCCTACAGCTCCCAATATCGTTCCAAGAGATGGGTTTTCATCAACTTGTAGTGATACATTCTCTGCGTTTATGACAATTTCATCCTCATTGGTATCGTCGTTTGAGGTACTGCAAGCATTTAAAACAAATAATGCCAGCAAAGTAGATAAAACTAATCTCATAATAATCTAATAACTATTCTAGTATAAAAAACATTTGTGGGCATTTACCCCAAACTCGCCAAACTTTTCTCCAATGTCTCAATTTTGGCTTCTGCATCTGAAGCTTTCTTTTTTTCAATGGCCACAACTTTTTCTGGGGCATTGCTTACAAAGCGTTCGTTACTAAGTTTCTTTTGGACAGATTGCAAAAATCCCTTGGTATAATTAAGCTCTTCTGTAATCTTTTTGATTTCTGTTTCAACATCAATTGCACCGCCCATGGGAATAAAGTATTCATTGCTTTTTACTCTAAAGCTCAAAGCACCATCTAACCCTTTATCTACCGTTTCTATATGAGTAATATTACCCAATTTGGTGATAACGGCATCCATTTGGGTACTTGTATTACCGCTATTTAAGATTGAAAGTTCCAAACCTTCTTTTTGAGCAATGTTTTTCTCCTTTCTAATTGTGCGTATACCTGAGATTACTTCAGAAGCAAAATCAAAATCAGAAATTAGATTGGTCTTTACCTCGGCTATTTTTGGCCAATTGGAAATAATTAATGCTTCTTCCGGAGTACGTTCTGCTATATGTTGCCAAACTTCTTCAGTTAAAAATGGCATAAACGGATGCAACAGTTTTAAGTTTTCTTCAAATAAGTGTATTACCGCACTTAAAGTAGTTTTATCAATAGGTTGTTGATAAGCAGGCTTAACAATTTCCAATAACCAAGAGCAGAAATCGTCCCAAACTAGTTTGTATATGGCCATTAAAGCATCTGAAATACGATATTTTGAGAAATGGTCCTCAATCTCTGCAAGGGTTTGGTTAAACTTGGCAGTATACCAATCAATTCCAATCTTTGAGGCCTCGGGCTGAGGCAAATTAGCAATCTCCCAACCTTTTACCAATCTAAAGGCGTTCCAAATCTTATTTGCAAAGTTTTTTCCTTGTTGGCATAGTGCTTCATCAAACATTAAATCGTTTCCTGCTGCCGAACTCAACAAAAGTCCAACACGAACTCCATCAGCACCAAAATCCTTCATAAGTTTGAGAGCATCTGGAGAATTCCCCAATTGTTTGGACATTTTTCTGCGCTGCTTGTCACGTACCAATCCTGTAAAATATACATTTTCAAATGGTCGTTTCCCTTGATATTCATAGCCAGAAACAATCATTCTTGCCACCCAGAAGAACAAAATATCCGGCCCTGTGACCAAATCACTTGTTGGGTAATAGTAGTTTATCTCCTCGTTATCAGGGTTTAAAATTCCATCAAAAACACTTATAGGCCACAACCATGAAGAGAACCAAGTGTCTAAGGCATCTGGATCCTGGCGTAAATCTGACTCTTGAATTTTTGGATTCTTGGCTTGCGCTTTTTTAAGTGCTTCTTCTTTGCTTTCAGCTACAACAAAGTCGTTTTTATCATCTCCATAGTAGTAAGCAGGAATCTGCTGTCCCCACCATAATTGGCGCGAAATGTTCCAATCCCTAATGTTTTCCATCCAATGACGGTATGTATTTTCAAACTTTTTAGGATATAGCTTAACCTCACCATTTTTTAGTACCGCGTCTAGAGCTGGCTTGGCCAAGTCTTCCATTTTAAGGAACCATTGGTCTGACAGTCGAGGCTCAATAACCGCTTTGGTACGCTCAGAAGTACCCACTTTATTGATATGTTGCTCGGTTTTCACCAAAAAACCATTTTTTTCTAGCTCTTTTGAGATTTCCTTTCGGACTACAAAACGGTCTTTCCCTTGATATTGAAGTCCATAAGAATTAAGTGTGGCATCTTCATTAAAGATATCTATAACCTCCAGACCATGCTTATCCCCTAAATTCTTATCATTTTCATCATGTGCTGGGGTCACTTTTAAGCAACCTGTACCAAATTCAATATCTACATATTCATCCTCAATAATGGGAATAACCCTATTGCAAATGGGAACGATGGCCTTTTTTCCTTTTAAATGACGATATCTTTCATCCTTAGGATTAATACAAATAGCGGTATCACCTAAAATAGTCTCAGGACGCGTTGTTGCTATGGTAACTTTTTCATCTGAGCCATCAATTTGGTAAGCCAAGTAATATAGGGTGCCTTGACGTTCCTCATGCACTACTTCTTCATCAGACAAGGTAGTTTTAGCTTCTGGATCCCAATTTACCATTCGATACCCCCTGTAAATCAGGTCTTTTTCGTATAAATCCACAAAAACTTTAATAACGGATGCTGACATATCGTCATCCATTGTGAACTTTTTACGCTTCCAATCCAAGGAACACCCAAGTTTTTCCAACTGTTTAAAAATAACTCCCCCGTATTCATTGGTCCAGTCCCAAACATGTTTTAAAAACTCTTCCCGAGTTAAATCCGACTTTTCAATACTATCCTCCTTTAATTTAGCGACTACTTTTGCCTCAGTGGCAATTGCCGCATGATCAGCCCCCGGAACCCAACAAGCATTCTTCCCCATAAGCCTTGCCCTTCTAATGAGCACATCTTGAATGGTATTGTTGAGCATATGTCCCATATGCAACACTCCTGTTACGTTAGGCGGTGGTATTACTATGGTATAAGGCTCCCTATCATCTGGTTTTGAACTAAAAAAGTCATGTTTCATCCAGTAGGTGTACCAGTGCTCTTCTACCCTATTTGGGTCGTATTTTGATGGAATTTCCATTTTTCGGTATAGTTTTTGTCCTTTTGGTACTCAGATTGGGTTTTTGAAGGAGAGTAGTAATGTTAATTTAACGCTATTCTTCAACCGAGAACCAATCTCGAAATACGAAACAAAAATAAGTAACGTTATTACATAACAAAAGAATTTTGGATGCAGGTGTGAAAACATTTAAATTTGAAGTTCACCCAAAACTAGAAATGATGAAAAAAACTGTACTCATGTTGTTTGTTGGACTTTTGTCTTTAGGCGTTTATGCTCAAGAGTCAACAGCAAAGATTGAATTTAAAAGTGAGACCGTAGATTACGGTGAAATTGCAAAAGGCAGTGATGGAGTTCGAGTTTTCGAGTTTACCAATACTGGAAGTGTTCCATTGGTAATCAGTAATGTTAAATCCAGTTGTGGATGTACTATTCCAAAAAAGCCGGAAGGACCTATTTTACCCGGTAAAACTGGTCAGATTCAGGTGAAATATGACACCAAAAGAGTTGGTCCAATCAGAAAAGCAATTACAGTAACCTCTAACGCGGATACTCCTACTAAAGTTCTTAAAATTAAAGGAAACGTTAAGGCTGAAGGAGCCAAATAGAGAAGAAAACAATATTGAAACTAAAAGTCCCATGAATAAAAATTCATGGGATTTTTTATTTAGAATACCTTTTTAAGCACGAACGAGAACAGCAAATCTTTGTTATAGCGCTCTATTAAAACACGTATACGCTTTCCTTCTTTGTCATTCAACATTTTTAGGACTTCTTGTAATTTATAACGATGTATTTTTTTTCCGTTAACCGCCAATATAACATCACCAGCTTGCAATCCAGCCTCTGCTGCGGGACTTCCAGCCCTAATACCAGAAACAATGATTTCTGGAACTAGACTAAGTCTGGTCTTATTTTCCAAAAGAATCTGAACATTTCCGAAGGAGCCTTCTTCACTTTGCACCACTCCATTAAAACCTGCTATACTCTCCGCTATGTACCTAAGTCCATTGTGCTGTAATTCTATACCCGCCATGTTATATTGAAATGGGGCCCTAAAATTTCCATTCTTTTTAAAGGTGACCTGTCCTCTGGCATAATCAAAAATGATATTAAACCGTTTTAAAATCTCACCACCCACACTTCCGTTGCGATCTCCTAAGTTTTTAATGAACCCGAAAGATTCTCTGTAAGGAAAGGCCGCTTTTGCATCTTTTAATTCAAAATCTCCAATTTTAATACCGCTTACCTTCGTTCGTTTACCAAAAATATCTCCGCTTAATCCTCGTCCTAAATAGTCTTCATAATGCTTCTCAGGTATCTCTAACCCCTTTTCCGGTTCTCTAAAAAGCCAAAGAGCATCACTACTTCCTGTATCCACTAATAGCTTAACAGGAATATCCTCCTCGTTTTCCATTAAAACAGTGCCTTCAACATAGGCTTTCCTTCTTTCTATGGATAAGCGTAGCGTTTGAGATTTGTTATGGGGGTTATGCTCGTACAGATCAGGATTATGTAGTTTAATGTTTCTAGAATGATAGTTGATCTCTACCTTGAAGTCCCTAAACAAGTCATACCCCAAAATACCATGCACGGGAATTCCCAAAGACGTGGAGAAATTAATTTCTTTATCCAAAACCACATATAAATCTTGGTTGTAGTTCTTTACTTTTCCCAGTTTAAAAACATTTCCTTTGGAGCTCAAGGCCTTCATGGGTTCACCATCCCCTAGCCCTCTAATTGTAACCTCCGAAACATTGTTAATTTGAAGTGAATCTCTATCAGAAAGATTAAAAAGAATAGGCTTGCTCACTCCTGAATCCAATACAAAAGTGAGTTCCTCCCCATTAATTTCAATAGGAATTATGATAAGGTTGTTAATAAGCTCAAAATTGATCTTTTGAAACTTTTGGTCCTTGGGTAACTTGAAGCCTTGTGCCGAAATCAAAAAAGGAAGTGACACAAAAAGAAGTGTAAAAAGATGTAGGTTTTTTTTCAATTTGCTTACTTCTACAAGGTTATGCTATTCAATATACAAAATAATAACTGACTCTAACTTTAATTTAACATTCCTATAACCGCTCAAATAATGTAATAATGTGTTGTTTCCAAGAGTTGGTTTTACCATTTTTGCTTAAAATTTAAAGCATGCCAGGTATATCTAAAAAAGGGCTACAAATGCCGGCCTCTCCTATACGTAAATTGGTTCCCTATGCTGAAGAAGCGAAAAAAAGAGGCACCCATGTAATTCATTTAAATATTGGGCAACCCGATATTAAGACCCCAAAAATAGCGTTGGATGCCGTAAGAAACCACACCATTGAAGTTCTTGCGTATAGCATGACAGAAGGTTCCGAGCAATACAGAGAAAAAATCGCTGCTTATTATTCCAAAAAACACATAAATGTCTCGGCCCAGGATATAATTGTAACCACGGGAGGGTCTGAGGCCCTTTCTTTTGTAATGGGAACCATTATGGATGGTGATGATGAAATTATTATCCCTGAACCTTTTTATGCCAACTATAACGGTTTTGCAACTGCTTCTGGGGTAAACGTTGTTCCAATCGCATCCTCTTTTGAGAGTAATTTTGCATTGCCTCCAATTGCTGATTTTGAAAAACTAATAACTCCTAAAACAAAGGCTATTCTTATCTGTAATCCCGGAAACCCTACGGGATATCTGTACAGTAAAGAGGAGATTAAACAGCTAGCAAATCTGGTCAAAAAGCATAATTTGTTTTTAGTTGCAGATGAAGTGTATAGAGAGTTTACTTATGAAGGGCGTGAACATCACTCTATTTTACAAGAATCAGGGCTTGAAGAGCATGCCATTATAGTAGATTCTGTATCCAAAAGGTATAGTATGTGCGGGGCACGTATTGGCTGTTTGGTTTCTAAAAACAAGGAAGTTATACAAACTGCAATGAAATTTGCACAAGCACGTTTATCTCCACCAACATTTGCTCAAATTGCCAGTGAAGCTGCTTTAGAAACCCCTGAAAGCTATTTTGATGATGTCATTGAAGAATATGTAGAACGAAGAAATATTCTTATTTCAGAATTACAAAAGTTGGAAGGTGTCAGGATTGCAGTACCCCAGGGAGCATTCTATTGTGTTGTTGAACTACCTGTTTCCAACTCTGATGATTTTGCCCAATGGCTTTTAGAAAAGTTTGAAATGCACGGGAGCACTGTAATGGTGGCTCCAGCTGGCGGATTCTATGCAACAGAGGGCCTAGGTGAAAATCAAATTAGAATTGCGTATGTTCTTGAAAAGGAACAACTTGTGAAAGCTGTTCAAATATTAGGAGAAGCTTTGAAAATTTATACCACCAAGTGAACATTCAAGAAAACATATCGTTAAAAAGCTACAATACTTTTGGTATTGATGTGAAAGCCCGCTTTTTTATTGAAATAAATGGCCTTGCACAGCTTCAAAAGGTACTTGAACTTGAAGCATATCCAAAAAAATTCATCATAAGTGGTGGCAGTAATATGCTGCTTACCAAGGATATTGATGCTTTGGTAATGCACATCAACTTAAAAGGGATAACGGTTGTTGAAGAAGATGAAGATGAAGTTGTGGTTAAGGCAATGGCAGGAGAAAACTGGCATGAACTGGTACTTTGGAGTTTGGACAATGGTTATGGCGGATTAGAAAACCTTTCGCTTATTCCCGGAAATACTGGAACAGCACCCATTCAGAACATTGGCGCGTATGGTGTGGAACTCAAAGATGTGTTTGTAAGTTGTTCCGCTATGGAAATAGAAAGCGGCAATTTAATTGCCTTTGATGCAAAAGATTGTGAATTTGGTTATAGAGATTCTATTTTCAAGAATGATGCTAAAGATAAGTACATTATAACCTCGGTAAACTTAAAACTTACCAAGAAAAACCATGATTTAAATACGGGCTATGGCGCCATTGAAGGTGAACTAAAGCAAAAAGGCATTGTTTATCCCACCATTCAAGATGTATCCAATGCTGTAATAGCGATTAGGCAAAGTAAATTGCCGGACCCCAAAGAGCTTGGGAATAGCGGTAGTTTCTTCAAAAATCCGGTAATCTCCAAAAAAAACTTAGAGAAACTTAAAAAAGTACATCCTAATATTCCCTCTTATAGCATGGATAAGGATCAATTCAAAGTTCCGGCAGGTTGGTTAATAGAGCAATGTGGATTTAAAGGGAAACGATATGGCGACGCTGGTGTTCATGAAAAACAGGCCTTGGTGCTTGTAAATTATGGAAATGCCACTGGTGGAGAAATACTTGAGTTGGCACAATTAATTCATCAAGAAGTGGATAGTAAATTCAAAATTCGCATTCATCCAGAGGTTAATATAATAAAATAACCCCTGCATTGAATCAATCGCAGGGGTTATACCAAACCAAACTAACCAAAATTGTATATACTTAACTATGTATTCTTTCTTTATCTTGCATTTAGACGCTAACAAATAATCCTTTTCCTATTTTAGCGTTGTTCTATATACGATATAAACGTTATTTTAGATTTTAGCCCCCTAAAATTTTACCCTAACGACCCATAAATGAGTACACTAATTGAGAAACATATTGTTTCATTGCTTGCTGAAAGAGATGATAAAGCAATATCATTGCTATATGACAACTATGGGGATACCCTTTTTGGTGTAGCTTATAAAGTTGTAAGAGATGAGGATTTGGCGCAAGATGTTCTTCAGGAAAGTTTTATAAAAATCTGGAAAAAGGCAGATTCGTATGATCCATCCAAAGCAAAACTTTTCACTTGGCTGTTTCGTATTACCAGAAACACTGCCATAGATAAGTTAAGAAGTGTTAACAATAAATCTGACAAAGAAGTCCAAATAGACGTTTCAGACGTATATAATTTAGGAGTAAACGGCATAAGGCCAGAATTTATGGATGTCCAAGACAACTTGGAAAAAATAGAGACCAAATATCAGGTTGTTTTGGAGGCTCTTTTTTTTCAAGGGATGACGCAGCAAGAAGCAAGTGAAGAGTTGGATATTCCTCTGGGAACAATTAAATCAAGATTGAAAATTGGTTTAAGGGAACTCGGTAAAATTTACGGTACAACTATGACCATTCTCCTACTGATAATCTTATTACCATGAAAGAAAAAGTAAAAATATTCTTGGATTCCGATATACTGGAAAAATATCTTTTGGGAGATACTTCTAAAGAAGAGAACCTTAAGGCAGAAAGATACATCACCATGTATCCTGAAGTAAGGGAAATCTACAACGAGCTCCAGGATAACTTGGAAGCTTATGCTAAAGCATATGCTAGAAAAACACCGGAAGGGCTTAAAGAAATTATTCTTCACAGTGCTAGAAAAGAGCAAGTTGCAAGTAAAAAATTCTTCCGTTATGCTATTGCGGCCAGTGTGGCGATAATGATATTTGCCGGCTCTTCTTATTTTTTCTGGAATCAGAACAAAAACCTTCAAGAAGAAAATACATTGGTTACCAACCAAATGAAGTCTTTGGAAGAAAACATGAAAAATCAACTGGAAGATGTCAGAAACCAGTTTATCGTTCTTAACAACCCTGATACCAAAAGATATAATGTGAGGGGCAAAATGGAAGCAAAAGAGCTTAAAGCCGTAGCTTACATAAATCCTGTTAAAAAATTATCCTATATCAACGTGAGCAACGTGCCCAATCTTCCTGAAAACAAATGTTTCCAAATGTGGGCAGAAGTAAATGGGGAATTGGTCAACTTGGGCGTCATCAAACAATTTGATGATAAAAACAAACTTTTGGCCATTCCATATGCAAAAAATGCAATAGGATATATTACTATTGAACCAGAAGGAGGCAATACCTCACCTACAGTTCAAAATATAGTGGCCAATATCACTTATTAAACACTACCTCTAAAGTATCCTTAAACTTCAGTTCCTTTAGGCAGGTATTTTGTAACTTTGTCCAAAAGTTGGAATATGAAGTTAGTATTGTTGACCATAGCTCTTTTAGGACTTGCCGTTGCTGGAATTGCAATTAAAATATGGTCAAAAAAAGATGGCAAATTCGCGGGCACCTGCGCAAGTCAGAACCCTTACCTAAACAATGATGGAGAGGCTTGTGGATTCTGTGGAAAACTGCCATCTGAACAAGACTGTAAAAAAGATACTGTCCTAGAATTGCAATAGCATATTTTAAAATCCACCCTGCAAAATAAAGTTTTTGAACAAAGTTGAGCAGTCCATTCAGGAGAACATAAAAAAGGCAATAGATGGAAATCAAATTGCCTTTAGCATACTTTTGGACACTTTCTGGAATGATGTATATGGGTTTCAACTCACGAGGACAAAAAATGAAAATGATGCTGAGGATATTACTATCAGGACATTTTCAAAAGCTTTTGACAAACTAAGCTCTTATGATGATTCCTATGAATTTAAGACATGGCTCATCACTATCTCCAAGAACCTTCATGTAGACCTCATCAGAAAAAGGAAAAGAAGTCTTTTGGATGAAATGGACAATCATGGGGATGCAGTAAAAAAAGTTCTGGACGAAACACCCTCTGTAGAGGATCAATTGATCATAGAACAAAATCTTGCCAATCTTTTGCAGGACATTAAAAAATTAAAACCCCATTATCAAAAAGTAATCAACCTTAGATATTTCAACGAATTGAGTTATGCAGAAATAGCAAAAGAACTTAATGAGCCTGTAAACAATATCAAAGTAAAACTGCTGCGCGCCAAAAAACTTTTAGCCGAAATCATCAAAAAAAAGTGAGGTAATCGCAGGAACTTCTTTCCTTGCCAGTTTTGTACCTTTGTAAATCAAATTTCTTTTATGAGCACAGCTGTTATAGACAATGTTCTACCTCCAAAAGGAAAGCCAAAATGGCTTAGGGTAAAACTCCCAACTGGTAAAAAATATACGCAGTTAAGAGGTCTTGTAGATAAGTATGACCTACATACCATTTGTACCTCGGGAAGTTGTCCCAATATGGGAGAATGCTGGGGTGAAGGAACGGCTACTTTTATGATTCTAGGTAATGTTTGCACTCGTTCTTGCGGATTCTGCGGTGTTAAGACCGGTAGGCCAGAAAGTGTGGACTGGGCGGAACCGGAAAAAGTGGCAAGATCCATAAAAATTATGGGGATTAAGCATGCTGTTGTTACTTCGGTTGATAGGGATGATCTAAAAGATATGGGGTCTATCATATGGGCAGAAACAGTTAAGTCCATTAGAAGAATGAACGCAGAAACCACACTGGAAACACTTATTCCTGACTTTCAAGGAATTGAAACCCATTTAGATAGAATCCTTGAGGTTTCTCCAGAGGTAATCTCCCACAACATGGAAACCGTAAAACGGCTGACCAGAGAGGTTCGTATTCAAGCTAAATACGAAAGAAGTTTAGGTGTATTGGATTATCTCAAGAAAAATGGGGCCAACAGAACCAAATCTGGTATTATGCTGGGGCTTGGCGAAATGGAAGAAGAGGTCATCAATACCATGGAAGACTTAAGAAAGGTTAATGTTGATGTAGTTACTATTGGGCAATATCTTCAACCATCAAAAAAACACCTACCCGTAAAGGAATTTATACTTCCTGAGCAGTTTAAAAAATATGAGGAAATAGGTTTAGAAATGGGCTTTAGGCATGTAGAAAGTGGAGCTTTGGTCCGCTCCTCGTACAAAGCTCATAAACATATTCACTAGCCTCCATACTTTACCTATTCTTATCACATGAAACATGTTAACATTGGCATAAACGGCTTTGGGCGCATTGGAAGGACACTATTTAGGTTACTTCAAAACCATTCTAACATAAATGTAGTGGCCATTAATGATTTAAGTGATGCCAAAACCTTGGCTCATCTCTTAAAATATGATAGCATTCATGGTACTCTAAATGCCAATATAGATTCCAGTGAGAGTGACATCATTGTTGATGGCAAAAAAGTAAAGGTATTAAATCATAATACTCCACAAGAGATTGACTGGAAAGCACACCGTGTGGATATTGTAATTGAAGCTTCGGGAAAATTTAAAAAGAAAGAACATCTGACCCAGCATCTAGAAAATGGTGCTAAAAAGGTTATCCTGTCTGTTCCACCAGAAGATGATGATATTAAAATGGTGGTGATTGGAGTAAATGAAACCCAGATTGACGCGGACGATCATATCGTTTCCAATGCTTCATGCACGACCAACAATGCAGCTCCCATGATAAAAGTAATAGATGAGCTATGCGGTATTGAACAAGCCTATATTACTACGATTCATTCCTATACGTCCGATCAGAGCTTGCATGACAGGCCTCATAGAGATTTAAGAAGGTCTAGAGCCGCCGGACAGTCCATTATACCCACAACTACAGGTGCCGCAAAAGCGCTAACAAGGGTTTTTCCGCAACTATCAGATGTCATTGGAGGATGTGGCATTCGTGTTCCCGTGCCAAACGGCTCATTGACGGACATAACGTTCAATGTTAAAAAAGAAACCTCAATTGAAGAAATAAACCATACTTTTGAGTATTACGCCAATAATCAACTGAATAATATACTTCAGTATACCGAAGACCCCATTGTTTCCATTGATATAAACAATAGTTGTTATTCTTGTACGTTTGATTCATTAATGACCTCCGTTATTGGAAAAATGGTGAAAATCATTGGATGGTATGATAATGAGACTGGATATTGCTCCAGAATTGTTGATTTAATAGCTTTATTTATAAAGAAAAACTACGTTTGACATCGAATACAATATATAAGTGTATTTGCAGCATAAAGTTAATTGTCCTGTACATTTTCCTTTGCGCCGAAGTCTCCTATGGGCAAAAGGATATCAGTTCCACAACAAAAGTACAGTCCATCTTTGATCAATTTATGGTCTACAGGCATCAAAACAAAGTGGATAAAGCTCTTGAAACTTTAGATGAAGCCGCCAAAATTGCTGAAAATAATGAAGATGCAAAGCTTCTTTTAGATACGTACCATCAATACGCAAGGCTATTTTTGGAAGAAGGAGATCGAGAAACCACCATATTTTATTGGGATAGGGCAAGTATCTTGTTAAAAGACCTTTCCTATTCATTTGGACAAGCTTTTCATAATTATTTGGAAGCAGCTGTACGTTTTGATGAAGGAAACAATTTTCAATCCTTAAAGCTCTTAGAGGAATCCAGAAAATTGAGTAACAATAGAAATTTGAGTAACAATATCCTATTGCTGGAGGCTTATATCTATACCAATATTGAAAAATATGAGGATGCCATTAAGAATTTACACGCTCTTATTGTTAATTCAGACGATAAGGAAAGACCATATCTGGCAACAAAGGCAAATTTACAGCTTGCAAAAATCAGTATTGATTTAAACGATCTAGAAGAGGGGATCATTCACGCTAAAGCGGCTCTTGAACTTGCCCAGAAGCATAATTATTCCAAGGAAATAAGGATAGCAAATGAAAGACTTTCCATTATTTACGAGAAAACTGGCAGCTTTGATGAATCATTACGCTATAAGAAGAGCCTAGAACAAATCAAGGATTCCATTTTTAACATTGAGAAAGTGAAATTAGAAGCCACTACCGCAGATAGAATTAGGTTTGAGCATCAAATGACCGAAATAAACAAGCTTACCGCCAAAAACGAAGAGCTAAGCGAGTCTAAAAATCGTTCTGAGATCACTGCCATACTTACATCTGCTTTTTTAACCATTATCTCGTTATTGGCAGTATCTCTTTTCAGGAACAATCAAATTAAGCTTAAAACGAACGATTTACTATATACAAAAAACAAAGAGTTGGAGCTGGCTAGGGACTCCGCAGTTTCCGCCATGGAGGCTAAAACCAATTTTTTGTCTACAGTTACACATGAATTGCGTACCCCACTGTACGCAGTGACTGGTCTAACGCACTTACTATTAGATGAAAATCCGGCAGAACATCAAAAAGAACATTTAAAATCCTTGAAGTTTTCAGGAGATTACCTTTTAAATTTTATCAACGATATTCTTCAAATCAACAAAATAGATGCTGATAAACTCGAACCTCTGAATATTGAGTTTAAACTACAGAAAGTACTTGCAGATGTGGTCGATTCGCTGAGACAAAACGCAAATGAAAATAATACCAGTTTAGTTCTGGATTATGATCCGAATATTCCCCAACACCTTCTGGGTGACCCCATAAAATTATCTCAAATATTTATGAACCTTATGGGTAATGCCCTAAAGTTCACTAAAGACGGAAAAGTAGAAGTTATAGCCAAACTCTTGAAAAAAGATGAAGAAAACGTAAGGCTCTATTTTGAAGTAAAAGATAATGGTATTGGCATTTCCGAGGACCAGCAAAAAAATATTTTTGACAGTTTTGAACAAGGCTCTGTTCAAATAAATAGGGAATATGGCGGAACAGGTTTAGGGTTGACCATTGTAAAAAGTCTGTTAGGTCTTTTTAATAGTAAAATAAACCTGGAAAGTGAACTTGGGCACGGAAGTTCTTTTTTCTTTGAGATGGACATTAAATGTGATGCCAATGCATTGAATGAGATTTCCTTTGAATTAAATCCTGAAGAATTTGAATTTAAAGGATTACATATTCTGATAGTTGAGGACAACAAAATAAACCAGGTAATCACCAAGAAAATGTTGACCAAAAAGGAGATTACTTGCGACATTGCCAACAACGGTAATGAAGCTATTGATATGGCCAAAGCAAATACCTATAATGCCATTCTAATGGATATCCATATGCCTGGAATAAGCGGAGAAGAAGCTACACGCCAGATAAGAAAATTTGATGAAGAAATTCCCATTATTGCCTTAACAGCTATTTCTTTGGACGACAGTTTGGACAGTTTTTACGAAGCTGGCTGTAATGATGTAGTAACCAAACCCTTTAAACCAGAGGTCTTCTACCAGAAAATAGGAGAGAATATTTTTAGAAAAAAGATGGAGGGCCAAGTTTAAATCAATTCTAGCACAGCCTGCTCCAATATGTTATGATCTTCATCAGAAAAATGATGAGCCACTTCCAAATAATAAATATTTTCAACCTTACCCTCTAATCTAACAAAGTCCTTTTCTGTAGTCAGTACTGCATCATAGTCTTTAAATTGATTTATTTCTTGATCGGAAAAATAGTGATGGTCATTATACTCAAAATGCTTGAATTCAATTCCAAGGTCCAAAAGATGTGAAACCAAAGGTTTTGGAGAAGCTATTCCGGTTACCAATGCAATCTTCTTCCCATTTAACTCAGAAGCCTTAATACTTCTATTCTTATTTTTAAAGCTATGGCCATACTTCAAACTACAAAAAAGTATTTTCTGGTTAGTTGATGGCTTCAATTTTTTCGAAATGGAGATTTTCCTATCCTTCAACAAAGGCTCAGGACATTTGGTGACAATTATAATATTGGCCCGTCTTGATTCTAATTTACTGTCCCTAAGATTTCCCGTTGGTAAATACCAATCATTAAAAAACAAATTGTCATATGCGGTTAACAAAATAGAAAAACTAGGTTTTACCTTTCTATGCTGAAAAGCATCATCTAAAAGAATGACTTCTGGCTTAACCAGACTTTGAAGTTTGGCAATACCATTTCTTCTATCAGCATCAACAGCAATAACAGTCCGAGGAAATTTTTTAAATAGCTGAAAGGGTTCATCACCCAAATCTTCTACTGAACATTTTTTCTCAGCAAGTAAAAACCCTTTAGATTTTCTTTTATAACCCCTACTTAAAACTGCTACTTTTTTATCACCAATTAGTCGAATTAAATATTCTATCATCGGTGTTTTACCGGTACCTCCAACACTAAGATTACCCACACATATTGTAGGCGTTTTATAGGCTATCGATTTAAAGAATCCAATATTATAAAGAAGATTCCTTGTATAAACGACCAATGCATAAATAAAAGAAAATGGAAATGCTATTTTCCGAAGCAGTTGCAGCATTTAGCGAAAATATAATATTTTATCTTTAGCAACATTAAGAAACATTAAATGACCGTAAAGGATATTACAAAAATACTGGAAGAACTTGCTCCATTGTCCCATGCAGAAGAATTTGATAACGTGGGATTACTTGTTGGCAACTATGACATGAATGTAAAAGGCATCTTAGTTACTTTGGACACACTTGAGAACGTTGTGGATGAAGCTATTAAGAAGGACTGTAATTTGATTGTAAGTTTTCACCCCATTATTTTTATGGGGCTTAAAAAACTAACTGGAGTCAATTATGTGGAAAGGGTAGTTTTAAAAGCTATAGCCAATAATATTGCAATCTACAGCATGCATACGGCTTTGGATAACAGTAACATGGGTGTAAACGCCAAAATCTGTGAGGTCTTGGGCATTAACAACCCAAAAATTCTCATACCCAAAAAAGGGACAATTAAAAAATTGACCACTTATGCTCCTTTAGCCAATGCCGATGCTGTTAAGTCTGCCCTGTTCAAGGCTGGCGCTGGAGAAATTGGCAAATACAGCAATTGTAGCTTTAGTACGGATGGTGACGGCAGTTTTAAGGCCGGGGTTGATGCCAACCCAACAATTGGTAAAATAGGGGAAACTCATTTTGAAAAGGAAGTTCAAATCAATATGATTTTTTCATTTGAAAAAGAGAAATCCATAATATCAAGTCTTTTTGAAAACCACCCTTATGAAGAAATAGCATATGAAATTGCCACGTTAGAAAATACCAACCAAAATATTGGTATGGGAATGTTTGGAATTCTTGATGTTGAAATGGATGAAAGTGCTTTTCTTCAAATGGTTAAGAAAAGAATGAACGCTTCGGTTGTTAGGCACTCCAATTTACTTGGTAAAAAAGTAAAAAAAGTAGCTGTACTAGGCGGTAGCGGTGCATTCGCAATTTCCGCGGCCAAAAAAGCAGATGTAGATGTTTTTATAACTTCGGACCTAAAATATCATCAGTTTTACGAAGCAGAGGATCAATTGGTACTTGCAGATATTGGGCACTTTGAAACTGAGCAGTTTACAAAAGACTTATTAGTTGATTATCTTATCAAAAAAATTCCTAATTTTGCAATCTCGTTATCGGAAAGTATAACAAATCCCATCAAGTATTTATAATTTATGGCGAAAAAAAAGGAAAACACCGTGGAGGAGAAATTAAGAGCGCTGTATGATTTACAGTTAATTGATTCCCGGGTTGATGAAATACGCAATGTTAGAGGGGAATTACCTCTAGAAGTTCAAGATTTGGAAGATGAGGTATTAGGTCTTAAAACCCGTATGGACAAATTAAAAACAGACGTAGAGACTGTTAATTTTGAAATTGCGGCTAAGAAGAATCTTATTGAAGAGTCCAAGACACTTATTAAGAAATATGCTGAACAGCAGAAGAATGTAAGAAATAGTCGTGAATTTAATTCTTTAAGCAAAGAAGTTGAGTTCCAAGAATTGGAAATTCAATTAGCTGAAAAAAATATAAAGGAGTTCAAAGCTCAAATAGATCAGAAAAAAGAAGTTATCTCTGATACCAAAGAGAAATTATCAGAAAGAGATGGACACCTAAAGCACAAGAAAAGTGAATTGGATGCTATTCTTGCCGAAACTGAAAAAGAGGAAAAGGCTCTTTTGAAAAAATCTGAGGAGTTTGAAGAAAAAATCGAAGAACGTCTAATACAGGCTTACAAGAGAATTCGCCATAACGTAAAAAATGGTTTGGCTGTTGTTCCTGTTGAGAGAGGAGCATCTGGTGGTTCTTTCTTTACCATACCTCCTCAAGTGCAGGTAGAGATTGCTTCAAGAAAGAAAATCATAACCGATGAGCATAGTGGAAGGATTTTAGTAGATCCTCAGCTTGCAGAAGAAGAACAAGAAAGAATGCAAGGAATGTTCGCAAAAATTTGAGCAACATCCTTCCTAAATTTTAAAACCACCCATTTGGGTGGTTTTTTTGTTTCCAACCACAAAAATCACTTCTCCTTCCGTTAACAAGTAAGCTCTACTTTTCATTGAATACCCTAAGATGTTCTATCGTTTACAAACCCCTGTTGAACGATAGTTATCTTACAATCAACCCATTCGCTCCAAAAATCCCAAGATTTGATGTTAATTTGATTGGTGACAAATCTTAAAAAATTATCACCATGAAAAAAGAATACACCACCTACTACGTTTTTTTGGGAATGTTCTCCTTAATGATTTTGGCTTCTTTGTACAAACACTTATTTACCTATGATGTAATGGTACAAGAGTATGCCCAACTTGGTTATCCGGAACATTTGATCAAACCATTGGCAATAGCTCAATGCATAGGTCTCTTCTTGTTATTTTATAACAAGAGCAAAAGACTTTTGGAATGGGCCTACGCCGGATTTATCCTAAACCTGGTATTTGCCATTATTGCACATTACGTATCCAAATACGGCAATGGCGCCCCCGCCGTTATTTGTTTGGCCCTTCTATTTTCTACATATTTTCTGGGAAAAAAAAGAAAGCCGTCCGAAGAGAAAGAAAACCTTGCCATTCCAGCGCGGGGAGCATGACTAAAAGATTTACACAAAAAGCGGTCTAAAATTGGCCGCTTTTTATAAAAGTGATAATATTTTTTGCTCAACTTCTTCCGAATCCCATTTGGCTTCAATATTGGGTAACACCATAATCTGTTTCATAATCTCCTCTTGCGCATCACCTATTGCCAATGCTTCCGAGTATGGTTTATCCGAAAAGGTTACCCTGCTGTAAACAGGTATCCATTTTTCCGGATGTTTTTCCGCAAACCTCTTCTCTATTTTCTTTTGCAACAAAAACTTTGGGTTGGCCGTCTTACTGCTCATTTCAATAAAATTCCTATAACTGAGCTCCGCTATTGCATCAGCATTAGGTTTACGTATTTTTTGATATTCGCTAAATATGGTTTCCCAATCATCTCCATAGGTATCCATTAACTCAGCCAATTCAGAAATGTCCTCAAAACCTGCATTCATACCTTGTCCATAAAAAGGAACAATGGCATGTGCGGAATCTCCCACTAAAGCTACTTTGTCCCAGTAGCTCCAAGGATAACATTTCATGGTTACCATAGCACTGGTTGGATTATTGAAGAAATCTTTGGATAAGTTTTCAATTTCCTTTCTGACATTAGGAAAATGGGTCTTAAAAAATCCTCTGGCCTCCTTTTCATTGGTGATGTTCTCAAAAGATACTTCTCCTTCAAAAGGCAAAAACAATGTACAGGTAAAGCTACCATCAATATTAGGCATGGCAATGAGCATAAATTTTCCTCGGGGCCAAATATGAAATGAATTCTTGTCCAGTTTATGAGTTCCATCCTCGTTTGGAGGGATAGTGAGTTCCTTATACCCTACATCAATAAAATCTTGGGAATAATCAAATCTACTACGACGTTGCATCTTGTGCCTAACCCTAGAAAAAGCCCCGTCGCATCCAAAAACCAAATCATATTGATATTCCTTCCATTCGCTTTTTTCAGACTCTCCTGTAAATATTTTGGCTTCAGGCAAGTCAATATCCCATACCTTTTCATTAAAGCGAAAAATAGTTCCAGCTTGTTCCGCCAAATCAATCATTTTCCTATTCAATATTCCTCTGGAGATAGACCAAATAGCCTCTCCTTCCTTTCCATACTTTTGAAAATAAACTGGTTTTTCATTTACATGCATGGCACGTTTGTCCAAAGGAATGGCAATTTCTTTAATACTATCTTCCAGTCCAACCTTACGAAGCGATTTCCATCCCCTATTGCTCATAGCTAAATTGATGGAACGACCTGAAAACTGTACTGTCCTGATATCCGGTCTTCTATCAAAAACCGTTACTGCATGTCCTTTCCGTTTTAAATAAATGGCTAAAAGTGATCCCACCAATCCAGAACCGATGATGGCTATGTTTTTAGAAATTTGTGTCATATGCGCCCGCAGGCCGATTCTCATTAAACTATAAAAATACGGAATTCACAGCGTTTTTCTAACCTTTGATTTTTCTTGAAAAATGGAACCGTATATCATTTTTATCGTCTTAAACTATTTGTTTTACGGCCATAAGTTCATTTTTAGCATTTTTTAACACAAACCTGTAAGCTTTTGGTATTATAGTTGACGTATATATTATAGAATATTCCGCTCCGGCGTCCATATATATAAAAAGTCCTTCACAATACATTGCGAAGGACTTTTTCCTTTTTATAATATACGGTTATCCGTTATTCTAAAATTCCGTCTACAATACCATATTTAACGGATTCTTCTGCTCCCATCCAATAGTCACGATCAAAATCTTTCATTACTTTATCATAATCTTGTCCGCAGTTATCAGCCAATATCTTTGCACCAAGTTCTTTGGTTTTAATAATTTCCTTGGCTTGAATTTCAATATTGGAAGCTTGTCCCCTTGCACCGCCACTTGGTTGATGAATCATGACACGAGCATGCGGTTGTATAAACCTTCTACCCTTTTCACCTACTGACAACAAAATAGAACCCATAGATGCTGCCAAACCAGAACAAACTGTGGACACTGGACTCTTAATCTGTTTTATAGTATCATAAATAGCAAAACCAGAGGTTACATATCCTCCCGGGCTATTGATAATCAACTGAATTTCCTTGTTATTTTGTAAATCCAAATAGAGCAAACGATCGATAACGTGTTTTGCGGAATCATCATCTACCATACCCCATAAAAACACTTTGCGTTCCTCTAATAATTTTTCTTGGACTAACTCTTGAACCTTGCCTTTCTTTGAACTCATTTTTTATTTTGTTGAAAGTTTCAAAATTAATCAAATTATACATACCGATTTACACAATTAAACCTATACAAAAACCTTTTCTTAAACCCATAGCAACAAGAATGAAAACTAAAATTATGGTACTTCATCGAGATTACTGTGCAGCTAATCCGCAAAAACAACATTTTAAGCCACTGATTAACAGTAATCTATGAAATTATCCCTTCACCGATAAATAGGTAGTATATCGATTTATGAAGCACATATATCGTGTAACTTTTAAGAAGTATTAAGCGTAACCTTCCTTTGATCTCGAATTATTGACCCAAAACAATCAATTCAAATTAAAAACTTGATCTACGTTACTTACCCTTCGGATTTTATTATCCTGGTTGAATCAGCTACGATCTCTTTTTTAAAACAATCAAAACCAAAGTTTTAAGTTATGGGATTGACCGGAAACAAAAAGATTACCAATCTACCAGTAAAACAAAACCACTTTCTAAGTTTTGTTCTTCTTCTAATTATTTCAGGGTTGAACATTGTTTCAACAAATGCTCAAGTAACCGGAATAGCTAGTGGAGCTACATTTAATTGGCAAGCCCCTCAGAACAGTGTAAACGATCCTGCAGTTCTTGAGAGTATTGTTATAAACGGAAGGGTTTATAACACTTTTGTGGTTCCATCAAGTTATGATTTGGTCAGATTGGGTCCTGGAGGCCATAATGCAAATACTATTTTTCAAGATGGTACTCAAATAGTTTCCAGTAGTAGCAATACAAATTGGGATAGCGAAGCATTGAATGCTTTTCAGTCATTAAACCTTAATCATTACTTTCAATCTAATGGCAATGGTCGAAACATTTGTGGAGATCAAAACGCCTTGGCAACTACTGATGCGCAGATTCAAAGCATATACTACAATCCTGGAATACCATCAAACCAAAATGGTGTTTTAGCAGTTACAGAAAGAAATGCCAACAATTGTATCCATATTTCAGTTTATGGATATCCATCGGGAGGTAACACGATTGAAGAGCTCGGTGCAACTTTTATTCTTCCAAACTCTGCACAATCTGGCCCGCATAATAATGAACCACCAAGTAACGGATCTGATTATTGGTTAACAAATAAAGTAAATCAAAACAACGGAACAATAGGAATTGCATTGTTTGAATTGTCCCAACTAGCACCTGTTGGTTCTACAATTACCGAAGTCCGTTTTACTGCGGCCACTGTGGATGTAGCGGATGGTAAATTCTTTATCATGCAGGAGTATGCGGTTGATGATATTTTTGATACGGAATTCAATACTGCTTTCAATGGAGATGTAGGAGCCAATGATAATGTTCCTGATAATTCAGCATATACATATTTACCAAGCGTAGATCCTATTAATGGGTCCGTAGTAGTAAATCTAGACGGTACATTTACTTATACCCCAAACCCTGGCTTCGTAGGTACAGATGTATTTGAAGTCCAAGTATGTTTACCAGCACCTAACCAAGCCGTATGTAATACATCTTCTGTCACTTTAACAGTGAATGCTGATAATTTACCAACAGCTGTAGATGACAGTTATACTATTCAAGAAGATCAAGTAAATAATGTGTTTAATGTTCTTGCAAATGATGATTTTGGATTAGATGGACCTGCAACAAGTAATGCCCTCATGATTACCAACAACCCAACCAATGGAACAGCTACCATTAATAATAATGGTACTCCCTCCAATCAATTGGATGATTTTATAAACTATACACCTAATCCTTATTTCAACGGAAGTGATAGTTTTATATATCAAATTACAGATGGTAATGGGACCGTTACATCAGCTACAGTAAACATTACTGTTAATGATGGAAATAAGAATATTACGCTAACCAATACAAACACAACTGTTTCTGAAGGTTCTGGTGTTGCTTTGGTTACAATAACTATTTATGGAAACTATCAAGTTCCTCCTACAATTACATACAGCACTAGTGATAATACTGCAAATAGTGGTCAGGATTATACAGCCATTTCAAACAATCATACCTTTTTAGGTAATGATGGAGAAGAGTTTGAAATATCAATCCCTATTATAGACGATTTGATTATTGAAAACACAGAACTCTTTAATATTTCCGTAAGTTCATCTTCGTATAATTCTCCCGTAAATTTAAATTCTGTAGTTTCAATTTTGGATAACGATGGCAATGCCGCGAACGGGATATCAGTGTCCGACTTCAACGTCAACGAGGATGCCGGGACCGCCAACTTTACCGTTACCCTGAACGCGAACGTACAGGGCGGATTCAATGTCGACTACGCCATAACCGATGGTACGGCCACAGCAGGGGACGACTACACCGTAGCTTCGGCCACGGGCAACATCGCATTTACTGGGAACGCAGGCGAACAGCACAACGTGTCCGTTGCCATTCTTGACGATGCACTTATCGAGAGCACCGAGGACCTGTCCTTCGCACTGTCCAACCTATCCACCAACCTTATAAACATCATCGATGGTGCCGCTACAGGTACCATAAACGATAACGACGGCAATGCCGCGAACGGGATATCAGTGTCCGACTTCAACGTCAACGAGGATGCCGGGACCGCCAACTTTACCGTTACCCTGAACGCGAACGTACAGGGCGGATTCAATGTCGATTACGCCATTACAGATGGGTCGGCGACCGCAGGGGACGACTACACCGTAGCTTCGGCCACGGGCAACATCGCATTTACTGGGAACGCAGGCGAACAGCACAACGTGTCCGTTGCCATTCTTGACGATGCACTTATCGAGAGCACCGAGGACCTGTCCTTCGCACTGTCCAACCTATCCACCAACCTTATAAACATCATCGACGGTGCCGCTACAGGTACCATAAACGATAACGACGGCAATGCCTCGAACGGGATATCAGTGTCCGACTTCAACGTCAACGAGGATGCCGGGACCGCCAACTTTACCGTTACCCTGAACGCGAACGTACAGGGGGGATTCAATGTCGATTACGCCATTACAGATGGGTCGGCGACCGCAGGGGACGACTACACCGTAGCTTCGGCCACGGGCAACATCGCATTTACTGGGAACGCAGGCGAACAGCACAACGTGTCCGTTGCCATTCTTGACGATGCACTTATCGAGAGCACCGAGGACCTGTCCTTCGCACTGTCCAACCTATCCACCAACCTTATAAACATCATCGATGGTGCCGCTACAGGTACCATAAACGATAACGACGGCAATGCCGCGAACGGGGTTCAGTTTGACGTAACCAACATCGATATAGATGAAGACGCAGGAACAGTTTCTGTAGGAGTAAGTCTAAATGTAGATGTACAAAATGAGTTCACTGTTTCATTTTACACTACTGACGGAACAGCTACAAACGCATTGGATTATATAGGTATTCCTCGAAATACGCAGACATTGACTTTTGGAGGAACCAACAATAACAATCAGACTATCACCGTCTCGATTATTGATGACATCATCATCGAAAACTCAGAGAATTTCCAAGTAATCCTTACTGATATTTCAACCAATTTGGTGAACATTTTAAGCAATGACACTGCAACCGTTAATATCATTGACAACGATGGAAATGAAGGTTATCCAATCGATATTACCATAGAAGCTTGTGATGTAATTCTAGCAGCAGAAGTTATTACAGTAACTAGCACTTGTGCATCAACAGTTGATTTTGTTGAAGCCATTAGTGGTCAAAATGATGGATGTGCTGCAGAATACACCATTACAAGGACGTGGACTTTTACCGATTGTGTAAGTAATGTTAGAGAGCATGTTCAGGTTATCACTATTGAGGATACACAGGCTCCTATTTTTGTAGAAACTTTACCAGCGGATACCACAGTATCATGCGACAACGTTCCAACGGCGTCCATCTTAACTGCTTCAGACAGTTGTGATACCAATGTTGCTGTTATATTTGACGAACTGATTACGGATACGGATTCGTGTGGTTCTAACTATATAATCACTAGAACATGGTCTGCAAGCGATTGTGCTGGTAATCCAGTGAGTCATACACAAGTAATCACTGTTGAGGACACAACGGCTCCAACTTTTGTTGAAGTGTTGCCAACTGACACAACCGTTTCTTGCGACAATGTACCTACTGCCACTATATTAACTGCTACTGACAATTGTGATCCCAATGTCGCTGTGGTATTTAACGAACAGATTACGGATAATGATTCGTGTGGTTCAAATTATACCATCACAAGAACATGGTCTGCAAGTGATTGTGCTGGTAATCCAGTTAACCACACACAGATAATCACGGTTGAGGACACAACGGCTCCAACTTTTGTTGAAGTGTTGCCAATGGACGTAACGGTTTCTTGTGACAATGTGCCTACCGCTGCAATATTAACTGCTGCCGATAATTGTGACACTAATATCACCGTGTTATTAGATGAGCAGATTACAGATATGGATTCGTGTGGTTCAAATTATACCATCACAAGAACATGGTCTATGAGCGATTGCGCTGGCAATCCAACAACACATACTCAGGTAATCACGGTTGAGGATACAACGGCTCCAACTTTTGTGGAAGCTTTACCTCAAAGTGCAATTGTATCGTGTAATATGATTCCTGAGGCGGTGACTTTAACTGCTGTAGATAATTGTGATGCTGATGTTACTTTAAATTTTGAAGAAACTATTACAAATGATTCAAATTGCGCAACGGGTTACACTGTTACTAGAGTTTGGACAGCAACTGATTGCGCTGGAAACCCAACTACGCATACACAAATACTAACAGTTGAGCCTACTGGTCCAATTACTGCTAGTCCATATGATGATGAAATCACCATAATATGTGGCGATGAAATTCCAATTGTTCCGGCACTTGAATTTATGGGTGGCTGTGGTGACTACCAAGTTGAGTTTAACGAAGAGACCAGTTCAACCAATGATACAGATGATTATATGATCGTTCGTACATGGGATGTTACTGACTCTTGTGGCAATACAGCCTCTTTTGAGCAAATCATTTTTGTGATGCAGCCTCAACTGGAAGAAATATTTATTGAAATCTGCGTTGAGGATGAGCCTATAGATTTAATCAATTATTTACCAGAATCTTTTGATACTAACGGTACTTTTGAAATCATCAGTGGAAACACCAATATAATGGGAAGTACGTTCACCCCAGAAAATCTGGAGGTTGGTGAGTATCTAATTGCATACAGCTCTACTGAAGGAACTTGTAAATATTATGCCGATTTTACGATAACGGTCAATAGTGATTGTGTTCCTTGTGGAAGAGATGAGATTATTGTATCCACTGCAGTAACTGCAAACGGAGATAACATCAACGACCTGTTTACCATTACAGGTGTTGAATATTGTAACTATTCTTTTGAACTTATGATCTTCAACAGATGGGGAGACAAGGTTTATGAATCTATGGACTATCAAAATGATTGGGGAGGTTTTGCGCCAAACAATTCTTTCGGTAATGCAGGAATGCTGCCATCTGGAACTTACTATTATATCATCAATATAAAAAATCAGGATATAAAGCCGCTTAATGGATACATCTATATAGGTGCAAACTAATTAAAACATACTCCAGTTTAGAAAGGCCATCTTAATTAAGTTGGCCTTTTTTTTTATCGTTTATAGCGCAAAATCATAGACCAAAAACGCCTAAGAACAAAGCTTTTAAAAAGCATTCAACCTAGTAAAATAACAGTTCATCGAACCAAAGGTTTCAGGCCGATTTTTCAAGCTCCTTTAACGGCTATATTGCTCATTAACATTGATTTCCATTTGCTTTGTATTTGAATTCGAATCCAATTCCAAATCTGAAAAATCAGATAAAACTTAACCAGTATAACATGAAAACATTTCACAAGTATACGCTATATCTATTTTTACTTGTAGGCTTTTATTCAAACGCACAACAATTGCCTCAGTTTACACAGTATATGTTTAATACCATCTCAGTAAATCCAGCATATGCAGGTAGTAGGGAAAGTATTAACATGACCGCTTTACATAGAAACCAGTGGGCCGGACTTGATGGTAATCCAACCACGAGTACTTTTTCATTTCATACACCTTTGAAAAATGAAAGAATAGGTTTGGGACTATCTTATATTACAGATCAATTGGGGTTTGAAGATACCAACTATGTATACGGGGATTTTTCATATACCATTCCCGTTTCTTTTGAAGCTAAACTTTCTTTTGGATTAAAAGCTGGGTTTACCAATTATAGATTACAGAACCCAGATCTTAACGATCCTTTTTTCAATGCCAATTTCAATAGTTGGAAACCAAACTTTGGTGCAGGAGTTTATTTAAGTACAGACAGATGGTACGCTGGTATTTCATCTCCGCGAATTTTAAACACGGATTTGAATGATGGCGAATTTGTAGCCTTAGAAAGAAATAGTTACTATGCTATTGCCGGTTTGGTATTGGATTTAACACTAGACATTAAATTTCGACCTGCTGTAATAACAAAATTCACTAACGGAGCACCTTCTACCTATGACTTAACCTCCAGCTTTTTATTTTACGAAAAAGTGTGGTTAGGTGGTTCTTATCGCTTTAATGATGCTTCCAACTTCGGTGCTTTCTTAGATTATCAAGTTTCCAACAACATTAGAATTGGTTATGCGTATGATCTTCCAACTTCAACTATTAGACCCTACACGGGAGGCACCCATGAAGTCATTTTAGTTTTTGAACCTAGACTTTCAAAAAAGACCAACCTATATAAATCACCGAGGTATTTCTAAAAAACGAGCTATATGAAATCTTCCAAAACCATTATCAACTTATTTTTAGCACTTTTTTCGGTAGCCCTGCTTACAGCACAGTCTACAACGCAAAAGAAAGCGGACCAGTTGTTCTCTAAATTTGCCTATGCCAAGGCCATTCCGGAATATGAAAAACTGGTAGTTTCTGGCAGAAATACAAACCACGCCTATCAACGTTTGGCAGAATGTTATCTACTGTTAAGGGATTTTGAAAAGGCCCTCCCCTATTTTAAAAGATTTATAGACGACACCTCTACGCCCACAAACTTCTATTTTAAATATGCCATGGCCCTTAAAAGCTCCGGACAGGAAAAGGAGGCCTTAAAGTGGTTTAAGCAGTACAAAAAATTTCACAAAAATGATTCTAGGCTTAAACAATTCTTAAAAGATGGTAATCTGGCATCTGTTGTTTTTAATAGCAAAGAACGGTACGAAATTGAAAAAGTTCATTTTAATACGGAGTATAGTGAATTTGGAGCTTTTGTGCATGACGGACAACTTTACTTTAGTTCTAGCAGAAAAACTGAAGACTCCGATAATGTATATGACTGGAACAATGAATCATGGTTAGATATTTACCACATAACCGAAGGTGATAATTATGACAAACCCAAGAAATTTAAAGGTGAAATCAATTCAAAATTCCATGAAAGTTCTATGGTTTTTTCTACTGATTATAAGAATGATACTATAATCTATTTTACCAGAAACAATTATTTCCAAAACAAAGAAAGTTTCTACACTACAAAAGAAGATAAGAATATTGAAAAATTAAATAACCTAAAAATCTACAAGGCAGAAAAAATTAATAATGAGTGGAAGGTGACCAGAAACCTAAATATGAACGCCGACCATTATTCCTCAGGACATCCATCTGTAAATACCAACAGAACTCGATTATATTTTGCTTCAGATAAGCCTGGAGGTTTTGGGGGAACGGATATTTATTATTGCAAAATTCACCCACGAGGTGGTCTTAGCAAAGCAATAAATGCAGGACCTATAGTAAATACTCCAGGAAACGAACTATTTCCTTACGTAAATAATGAAGGACAGCTTTTCTTTTCTTCTGATGGTCATGTAGGTTTTGGTCAATTGGATGTTTTTGCAACAATTATTGCTGAAGATGGAGCTATTAAAGACGTTATCAACTTGGGGAAACCCATAAATAGCGAAAAAGATGATTTTGGCTATTATGCTTTGGATAATGGTGTGGATGGATATGTAAGTTCCAACAGAAAAGGAGGAAAAGGAGGAGATGATATGTATAAATTCAAATTTATACCTTCTCTAACCTTGGAAGGGGTTGTAACGGATGCAATTAACCTGCAAGCCCTAGATAGTGTTCAAATTTCGTTGTACGATCAAAAAACAGGAGATTTAGTGAATCAAACTATTACTGATGAAAATGGTGAGTACAAAATGTTCATCAATAGAAAACAAAACTACCTTATTGAGGCTGTTCGAAAAACACATCCTCATAAACATGTTTATTTCAATACAGCATCTACGCTTAGAACAACAAAAACAATTACAAGGGATATCCAGTTAGAGCCTATTGTTGATTTAAAGATTCTTGCAGATTTAAATAAGATTTATTTTGATTATGGTAAAAGTGACATTAGGCCAGATGCTTCTAAAGAATTGGACAAGGTCGTTAAGGTCATGATGGAAACTTATACAGACATGGTCATTCAGCTTGAAGCACATACAGATCCAGTGGGAAGTCACGGTTATAATGATCGATTATCCGAAGCCAGAGCAAAATCAACTTATGAATATTTAATAGCCAGCGGTGTTCCAAAAAAACGTATTCTATCTTATAAGGGATACGGAAAACGTAGACTGATAAATGATTGTACGGGAAAAGAGAATTGTTCTCAAGAACAACTAGAATTGAACCGAAGGACGGAGTTCCCTATTGTTCAGTTCAAAAAAGAAGATCGGACATCATTGGCCAAGTCAAAATAAAAAAGCACCCAATTGGGTGCTTTTTTTATTTAAATTTTTAAGACTTTACCTCCACCTTTTTTGACACCACTTCTTTTATCGGTATTACAAATTTTCCTGTTTTGGTAATCAACGTGAGGGTATTGTTTTCTATAGCTTCAATAGTACCTTCATTTTTTCCAATTACAACTTTATCACCCACTGCATAGGTTCGTCTGGTATAAAAAGAACGCAACAGGTCAGTAATAATATCTCTTGAACCCAATCCCAACCCTAAAGCAAAAGCTAAAAGGAATGAGCCCAAAATTAAAGTGATGTTATTGGTAATAATTGTGGTATCAATGCCTGCCTGATTTAAAGCTGTAATTGAAATAAAGATTACAATGATGTAAAACAGCATGTTGCTTACCAAGTTGGACCCTCCAAATTCTAAGGAATCGAACAGCTTCTTGACCGTTGTCTTAATGAAATTTCCAATGTACAAACCTATCATCATTAAAGCGAGTGCGCTGAACAACCTAGGTAGATAACGCAGAAGGTTTCCTATTTCTGTGGAAATGATTTCCCAACTTAAAATATCCGCAGCAACGATTAAGAAGACAAGGAGCAATAACCATTTTACAAAACCGAGTATTACTTTTATGATATCAATTTTAAAATCACCCTTTCCAAAAAGGTCCATCTCATTTATTTTATCGCTGAGTTTATCCAGTTTGGCCAATTTTAAAATTTTACCCAATACAAAAAGTACAATTTTAGTGACCAACCATCCTATCAAAAGAATGATTAGTGCACCAATAATTTTAGGCAGTGCCAATGCTACATCCCTGCCCATGGCGGCCAAAGAATCAAAGGTCAAGTTCTTCCATTCGTTAATTGTTTCCATATCTATAGTTTAATAGTGTTATTGTTAATTGTTTCCTGATGTTCTAAAAAGTTTTCGCAAGGCCGAACCAATATTGAAAGAGAACAGAGAAGCTAGGTCCATAATCAACTTTGCCGCTGCTATATCGTTCATTACTTTTTTCTTCATTCCAGGAGGCACTTCTCTCAGTGAGGCCTCTAACTCCCTAAACGGATTTCTTTTTTGCTTTGCCATCTATTATAAAGTATTATAGATTTCCATTAGTTTCTCCTTTGCTCTCTTTAAGCGCATTTTCACTGCACTTTCTCCAAGTTCCATCAATGCTACAAGGTCTTTTATTGATGCTCCATCTTGATATTTTAACAACAAAATGGATTTATCTTCAGCAGACACCAGTTCCAATGCCTCCTTAAGTTTGGTTGCCTTCATTTCATAAAGGCTTTCATCTGGCACTTCAACGATTAACTTGTGTTCTGAATTCTCAACTGGAACAGATTTATCACTCATTTTGCGCTGCTTGTTTCTGTTTACATAATTCACGCAAAAGTTATAGGTAAAGGAATATAGCCAAGTTGAAAACTTGGATTTCCCTTTGAACATTTTCAACTTAATGAACAATTGCAAAAAAACATCTTGAGTTAAATCCTCTGCCTCGTCCTGTGATCTAGCAAATCCGTAGCACTTGTTATAGACCATTTTTCCGTAACGATCATACAACTTGCCAAATAGCATAGGGTTGTTGTTTGCAACAATTCTCTCTACCAATTCCTCATCAGATAAATGAGCATATGGGTCATCTGCTTCCAAAGATTTCTTATCTAGGTTATTTATAAGAATTAGAAACAGCCTTTTTAGAAAAGTCACTTTAAACGTTTTTTTAGGTCCTATTAAATTCTTTGTGGAATCGTTGAACAAGATAATTTAAAATGCGAGTATATTTGAACTAAAATTTATTATGAAAGTCACTTCCCTTTTTACCATCTTATCCTTTTTCATCTTTTTATCTTGTAAGACTGAACCAAAAAAGACAATATCTGAAGAAAAACCAGAGCAAACCGTTCTTGAAAAAATAGCATTTGCGCATGGTTACGAAAGTTGGAAATCGGTAAAAGAGTTTACCTTCACATTTAACGTGGACAGGGATAGCTCTCATTTTGAACGTACTTGGATTTGGAAGCCAAAGTCAAATCATATTACATCTATTTCAGAAAATGATACCCTTACGTATAGTAGAAAATCCATGGATAGTATTGCTGTCAAAAGAAATGGTGGTTTTATTAATGATAGGTATTGGGTATTAGCTCCTTTTAATCTTATATGGGATGCTGAAAATTTCACCTATGAGCATATTGAAGAAGAAAAATCTCCCGTTAGCGGTGAGCCTATGCAAAAACTGACCATAGTATATTCAAACGAAGGAGGGTATACTCCAGGTGACGCTTATGATTTTTACTTTAAGGATGATTTTATTCTTCGCGAGTGGGTTTTCAGGAAAACAAATCAAGTGGAACCATCAATGACAACAACATGGGAGAATTATGTAGATATCGGTGGTTTAAAACTTGCACAAGATCATAAAAAACCAGAGGGAGGGTTTAATCTTAATTTTACCGATTTAGCGGTAATCAAAAACTAAATAATCAACATCTTATTTATTTTTCTTCAACAAGAGTGTTGTTGCCAAAACAAGTAGGATGCAGCCCAATAATGCATAAAAGCTATGGGTTAAGGAGGCGCTTTCCGCTATAAATCCCAAAATCACTGGTCCCAATAAAAAACCTGCATACCCTGTACCCGCTATAAAAGAAATGCCTTGAGCAGAATCCACTCCCTTGACATTTCCTCCAATGCGAAAAAGCTCGGGTACAATCACGGAGAAACCAAGACCGTTTAGGGCAAAACCCGTAATGGCCAACAGCGTATTTCCTGAAAGTACAAGCAAGTATCCTAAAAGCGCTATTACTGAGCCTAACGCCACAATTTTTATGGATCCAATTTTAGCGCTTATCCCATCTCCTAAAAATCGACCTAGGGTCATTGCCACAGAAAATGCAAGAAACCCCGCTCCAATAAATGCTTCTGGAGCAAGTGTTATTTCTTTTAGATATAGCCCGCTCCAATCTACAATAGCACCTTCACTTCCCATAGCAACAAAACCAATGATGCCCAGTAACAAAAGTGGTTTAAACAGTTTTAAACTAAAGGGTTCTTTATCCATTGGAGTCGCAACAATATGGATGTAGTTTCTGTAAAGAAAAAGGTTTCCAATAAGCACCAAAACCACCATTATCCCCATATGCAAAGCTGGATTTTCAATCATTGGTATGAAAAAACTTCCAAGCCCAGCTATTACTCCCCCTAAACTAAAAAAACCATGGACGGCTGACATAAAATTTTCTTTATCCTCTTTTTCAATTTCTGTCACCAACGTATTCATAGAAATATCTGTTAGTCCAGTACATGCTCCAAAAACAAAGAGGCTCGCCATCAATGTGTAATAGTTTGGCACCAAAAGTGGAAAAAGCGCCATGATACTGGTTAAGACAACGCTATACCAAGTAGCTCTACCTACACCCAATTTATTTATGATTTTGGATGCAATTGGGAATATGGTAAAAACGCCAAGGGAAAGACAAAATAGGGCAATCCCCAAGTCAGCTTTATCAATTTCCAACTTTTCTTTTACCGTTGGAATATAGATGGCCCAGGTACCAAACCAAATATTAAGGCTGGCAAATACCCATGCAGGGGCAAAATATCTTGGATTGGAAAAAATTAGTTGAAGTGATTTCATAGCTATACGTATGCGTGTAGTTTTTGTATTTTGAATGTTATTGTTCTTAGTCTTAATTGGGCCTATTCAATATGGGACAAATCTTCCCCTAATCGTCTATCTTTATTTAGTGCTTCAATAATATCCATTTCCTCGGAAGATAGCTCAAAATCAAATATTTTAAAGTTTTCCTTTATTCTCAATGGGTTTACCGACTTAGGGATAACAGCTACTCCTCTTTGGATTAGCCACCTCAACGTAATTTGTACAGCAGACTTATTATGCGCCTTTCCTATTTGAATGAGTTCGGGAAAATTTAAAACCTCTCCCATCATAATGGGTCTCCATGCTTCCAGTTGTATGTTATGTTTGATTGCAAAATCTCTTAACTGGTTTTGGCTAAGATGTGGATGCATTTCTATTTGATTAAGCGTTGGAACACATTCAGAATATTCCATTAAATCTTCTAATTGAGGAATACTAAAATTACATACCCCTATCGCTCTTGCCCTACCACTTTTATAAATTCTTTCCATAGCTTTATATGTCTCTTTATACTTGGACTTTACAGGCCAATGCATTAAATACATATCAATATAATTGGTTTGTAAGCGCTCTAAACTCCTATCAAAGGCAAGTAAGGTTTGATCGTAGCCCTGTTCGTTATTCCATATTTTGGTTGTTAGAAAAATCTCTTTTCTTGCAATTCCACTTTTCTTTATTGCTCTTCCGACACTCTGTTCGTTTTGGTAGGCCGATGCTGTATCAATCTTACGATAGCCTGTTTGCAAAGCAGAAATAACCGCATTCTCCACCTCTCCATCATTCTTCGCAAAGAGAACTCCTAAACCTATTTGTGGCATTTTCACCTTATTATTAAGTACAAAAAAATCTTTCCTGACCATGATGAGCTTTTTTAAGCTTAGTTAAATGCAACACAATATCTACACACAAAATAACTATGATATTTAGGTTATACTTTGGATAAATCATTCAAACAATACGACGTTTTATTCTTTTTTATATATTTAATTTTCATTTTTAGATAGTTTTACCTTATGAAACCAATGTTAGAGGCTATAAATGTAAATGTCAATTCTTCTTTTAAAGTTGAATCATATAACGCATCCACACATTGCGAATCTACAGGTTGGCATGTTCATCCAGAGTTTGAACTGGTCTATGTAAAAAATGGTTCCGGCCTTCTCAATATTGGCTCTAAAAAGAAAAAATATAATGATGGAGTGCTTGTTTTCTTAGGTGGCAACATTCCGCATGCAGACTTTGGAAATAAAGATTATGAAGATAGTCTAGAGATAGTCATTCAATTTAAAAAAGAGTTTCTAGACGAAAAACTCAAAGTATTCCCAGAATTAAGAAGAATAAAACAACTTATTGAAAAATCAAGGCAAGTTTTAATTTTTGATCAAGAAAGCAAAAATGTACTCTGGGATAGTTTCAAAAATTTTGAGCATATGGACAATCAAGGTAAACTGATAAACTTGTTATCCATTCTTGATTACCTATCCAAAAAGGCAACCTATGAAAACCTATTTGATAGCATTTCGTTGAGCAATTACAAAAAAGATGAGATTTGGAGATTAGAACAAACCTTTGAATACGTTAATACCAATTATCATAAAAACATTTCAGTAACTGAAATCTCCAAGCAGCTTGGTTTTACACCCAACTCTTTTTGCCGATTCTTCAAAAAAATGACCAGTCAGAAATTTATCAGTTTTGTGAATGAATTTCGAATTGGCAAAGCGCTTGAATTCTTTAATGAGAACAATACGGTTGTTGCAGAGGTAATGTACAAATCTGGCTTCAATGATCCTTCCTACTTTACCAGACAATTCAAAAAGTATCAAGGTACAACGCCATCCGCCTATTTAAAATTAAAATATAATGAATCAGATTTACAAGATTCTTTGTATTGACACCTTTTTAGAAGTATACCTAACGGAGAGATAGAACATATAAATGTCTAGCATATTCTTTAAAAAAGACCGTTCCGAAGAACGGTCTTCGTTTTTACAACTAAACAAGTTGTCCATGTATTAATCCCTGTTGTTATTAATTACATCTTGTGATAAAATTCCATCTGGTAAAATCCCTCTCGTATAAACTTCCACGATAAGTCACACGTTCTCCAACAGCATATCTCCTAAATCGAGACCATTCTTCAACACCATCACATGGACCGGTTTCTCCTCCAGTGTCTGGGTTGCCATCTGTGGATGGGTATAAGGAATTTGTTCCCTCTATATCCAGTGCCGATATTCTCGCCTGCCTTTGGGGTAAAAGGTTCCCATTTAAGTCCGTAATTGTAGGTCTTCCATTTTTACTAAAAGTAAAGCTACCATACATCATGGTAGAGTTGATATCAAACTGGCCCGTTAACAAAGTTGCCGAGTTACTTTTATAAAACTGATCTTGTGCTCCATTCTGGATATTCTCAAAATTGATTCTGATGAAATTATCTCTATCAGAACGATTTTGCTCATGGATATATCCTAAGGTATGTCCTAACTCATGGATGATGACCACAGCCGTAGCTCGAGTACCTAAACGAATAAAGCCTCTGGAGCCATTCATGCCAAGTGTTGCCACTCCAGAATTGCTATTGGATCCTGAGGAAGAAATAGTAACATAATTAGACTGATTGGTCCGCTCCTTAAATGTTACATTGGTTTTGCTCGTCCATTCATCAAAAGATTTCTGAAGTTCGGAACGCACCGATGCACTAAGCCCGCTAATTACATAATAGACAACACCATTGGTCCATTTGCGAGCACCACCTCCCAATCCAAGATTTGTTTGACCTGCATCTGGAACAGGGTTTTCAACAAAAGAATCAGAAGTATCCGACAATTGTTCTTCAAACAATCTGGTGTCGCTACCAGCTAAACTATAGGTACCATCTTTTTCAAGCCTTACTTTTACAGGTTCTCCTAAAAAGTATTTGGTAATAAATGAAGTATCCTGATCTTCTATGGATACTTCTTCATCCGGGGTTATCCCATTTTGATCGTCAACATCATTCTTCTCGCAAGAAGCGAAGCATACAACCACAGCCATTGTTAAAATCAGCAGTTTCTTAATACCGATTTTGGGGTTCATTTTTTCATTTTTACGTTTCATGTTCATTTTAATTTTGGGGTTAAAACTTAAATATGTACGTAAGAAAAACTGAGATAGTAAGTGATTACTGTATCTTTTCGATGAACGGAAGGCAAATAGAACGATACTTGTAAAATCAATGAAAATTTGGAAAACGGAACTGGGAAATAAAAATCATTATCCCCCTATAGCTTCTTCTTGGAAAGAATGCCCTGCTTTAAAATTTGTCCAAAATTATACATATCCGAATAAGAGCAATAGAATGGCGCTGGAGCCAGCCGTATAACGTTAGGCTCTCTCCAATCTGTAATTACCCCGTTCTTCATAAGATAATGGAACAAAGTCTTGCCCTCTCCGTGCAAAAGAACGGAGAGTTGACAACCTCGTTCATTTGGGGTAATAATTTCAAAAGAACTCTCTACTTCTTTATCAATCTCCTTTAAAACAAATTCGAGATAGGCAACGATTTTTTTCTGCTTTTCAATGAGGGCGTTCATTCCAACTTCATCAAAAAGCTCCAAAGAAGCCAGATATGGGGCAATGGACAATATGGGAGGATTGCTTAGTTGCCAGGCATCAGCAGTATCAATTGGGTCAAATTCGGGCTGCATTAAAAAACGAGTTTCCTTTTTTGTACCCCACCAGCCCTCAAAACGAGGAATATCTTTTTTGGCCAAGTGTTTTTCATTCACAAAAACACCCGAAGCATTTCCTGGGCCACTGTTCATATATTTATAACTGCACCAAGCCGCAAAATCAGCACTCCAATCATGTAGTTTAAGTTCCACATTACCAACAGCATGTGCCAAATCCCAACCTACAAAAGCACCAGCAGATTTTCCTGCATTGGTTATGGTTTGCATGTCTAGAACTTGTCCGTTATAATAGTTGACTCCTCCTATAAGTACCAAAGCAAGCTCATCCCCTACCTCCTTAATTTTTTCAATTATGTCTTCTGTTCTCCAATAATGTTCTCCATCTCTCTTTTTGACCTCAACAATGGCTTCGTTTGGATCAAGACCATGGAACCTCACCTGGCTTTGCAGCATGTACTGGTCTGAAGGAAATGCTTTTTCTTCACACAGGATTTTGAAGCGTTTAGCATCAGGCCGGTAAAAGGACACCATCAATAAATGTAGATTTACGGTAAGTGTATTCATTACCGATATTTCTTGAGGGCTGGCGCCCACTACTTTGCCCAAACCTTCAGTTAAGCGTTCGTGATAATCCCACCAAGGTTTTTCTGCATAAAAATGCCCTTCCACAGCGAGCTCTCTCCAGTCCTTCATTACATCATCTATAAATTTCTGAGTTCTTTTGGGCTGTAACCCTAAAGAATTCCCTGTAAAATAGATAACATCTTTTCCATTTGCTTGAGGGTAATGAAACTCTTGCCTGTATTTGGAAAGCTTATCTTCAGCATCCAACTGCTGTGCAAACGCAAGGGAATTTTGGAAAGTCATAGTTTTGGTTTGTTTCAAAAATACAATTTGTGGACTTATCTAATCTGTGTAATTCAGTCTAATCGCATTTCTATAAGGTGTTTTTTAAACCCTACTTTTTCATAGGCCTTTATTGCCGGAATATTATCTTCATAAACCGTTAACCTGACTTCCTGATATCCTTTTGATTTTGACCATCTTTTCAATTCTTCTACAATTTTTGCATTGATGCCTTTTCCCCTGTAATCTTCATGGGTGAACATAAAGCCCAAATAGGCATAATATTCATGATCAAGGCAGTGTCTCGCTTTTTTGGGAATGGCGTAGCCAGATGCTATAACTTTTCCTTCCGTTTCAGCCACCAAAACACAAGAATCTTCATCTAGCACTATTTCTTTTAGGTCATAGTAACTGATAGGATCTTCTTTTAAAGTAACATCAAAAGGGCGTTCCGCCTTAATGAGTTCTTGCTCAAAATCCAAAAGAATTGGCAAATCTTCCAAGGTGGCATTTCTTAACTTAAAGCCTGGTGACATCATAATCATCCATTTAATTAAAAAGTGAAATCCTAATGTAGTTCTTTTCTATATTTTTACGAAAATTTAAGCATGCATTTCCTATCACCTTTATTGGAAAATTATATCATGGACAACTCTGAGGCTGAACCTGAAATTCTCACAGAACTGACAAGGGAAACCCATTTAAAAGTGATACAACCCAGAATGATTACAGGACATTTTCAAGGTAGGGTGCTCAGCTTGCTCTCAAAAATTATAGCTCCCAAAAACATTCTTGAAATTGGGACCTACACAGGCTATTCTGCAATCTGTTTAGCTGAAGGACTTCAAAAGACCGGAAAGTTGTATACAATCGAGATAAATGAAGAACTACATGATTTACAGCGTAGGTATTTTGATAAAAGTGGTTATGGAAATCAAATTGTGCAACACACGGGTGACGCTTTGGAGATAATACCAACGCTAGACATTTGTTTTGACCTCATCTTTATTGATGCTCAAAAGGTAAATTATGATGCTTATTTTGAGGCTGTCATAAAAAAAACAAGATCTGGCAGTATCATTCTTTCTGATAACGTTTTATGGTCAGGAAAGGTTATTGAACCGCTCGTTAAATCTGATAAGGCCACTGCTGTTCTGATTGACTACAACCAAAAACTGAAAGATGACCCAAGGGTGGAAACCGTTATTCTTCCCGTGAGGGATGGATTGACCCTGAGTAGGGTAAAATAAAACGATTGTATACTTTATAAAAAAGTATTCCAGAAAAAATACCAACTAAAGCCCCTATAATAATATCTAGAGGATAATGAACGCCAACATATATTCTACTTATTGCAAATAGCAGTGGCCATATAAAAAACAATACCATCCACTTAACCTTTTTTCTAAGGAAAAGAAAAACCAAAACGGTTATGGAAAAAGAACTTGCCGCATGTCCTGAAAAAAAACTGTAATCTGTAGGGCTTTTTAAAACACGAATCAAAGTATTTATTTCTTCTGTATTGTTTGGCCTAAGACGTCCTACCCATGTTTTAGTGAAGTGCGTAACAGTAATGATGAAAAACACCAAGCCAAAAACGGTCATTAGTTTAAAAAATGCCTCTTTCTTCGGAAATTTCAATATAAGAAGCACTATGAACAATAGAAATAAGGGAATCCAGGTGGTAATATTGGTAATGATGGACCAGAAAAAATCAAACTCTTTAGCACCTAACCCGTTGAAGTAAATAAAGGTATCCCTATCCCACTTAAGAAGTTTCTCTAACATGGGTTATTTAGTGCTTCTTTTAACGGCACCAGTAACCTCATCTACATTTTTCTTGACCTCATTAATTTCTTTCCTGATATCTTTTGTGAAATCCGTATCAATACCCTGTTTTTCAGCACTTTTTTGAATTTCGCGCTTTATATCATCTGTGGCATCACGCAATTGTCGCATTCCCTTACCCAGTCCTTTGGCAATTCCCGGGATTTTATCCGCACCAAATACCATCACCACTATAAAGAGGATAAAAAAGATTTCGGCACCGCTTATAAATAGAAAATGCATAGAACAAATATAATGAGAACTTGGTAGTAAAATAAAAAAAAGCCCTGTGAAATCACAGGGCTCTTAACATTCATTTTGAGTTATTACTTGCCTTTGATATTTTCTTTGAACTTATCAAAGTCAGATTTCTCTTCTTTAATTGGCCAAGAATTATTGGCAGTATCAATATCTGCAGTCTCTAATTTTGGGTCAACTATAATACCAACCAATTCTTTTTCTGAAGAAATTACCCTTTTTACTTCGGCATCATTCTTTCTCCAAATTTCGGCGGGGTATGTAACATTTTCCTTGGTTCCATCTGCATAAGTGTATTCAACAATCAATGGCATTGGAATACCTCCTGGTTTGTCAAAAGTAACTTCGTAGAAATATTTAGGCTCTACCACCGCAGCTCTTTCGGCCTCGGTCATGTTGTCCATCATAAATTCTTTCAAGTTTTGAGAAGTTTCTGTTGGTGACTTCCCCTTTAACTCAGGAGAAAAATCTTCACTGTCCTCCTCTGCCAAATATACCAATGGCGGCAAATCAGCTTCCGTTAAATTTCTGTCAGCCATGTATTTTTCCATTTCTTTGGTAGGCTTATCAGAAACATAGTATTTTTTTACACCCTTAACGCCTATATCCACATAATCCGTGGTGTAGAACCAACCTCTCCAATACCAGTCCAAATCTACTGCAGATGCATCTTCCAAGGTTCTGAAGAAATCTTCTGGGGTTGGGTGCTTAAATTTCCAACGTTGTGCATAGGTTTTAAATGCATGGTCGAACAATTCTTTGCCCATAACGGTTTCTCTCAAAATATTTAAAGCTGTAGCCGGTTTTCCATATGCATTTGGCCCAAGTTGATACACATTTTCTGGGTTCGACATAATGGGTGAAATATGGCTTTGATCTCCACTCATATAAGGTACTATTTTAGAAGGCTCCCCTCTACGAGATGGGTAGTTACCATTTGGAGCAATTACATCTGGGTAGTTTTTACCAAACTCTTGCTCTGCTAAATATTGCATAAAAGTATCTAAACCTTCATCCATCCATCCCCACTGACGTTCATCAGAATTTACAATCATAGGGAAGAAGTTGTGACCAACTTCATGAATGATAACGCTGATCATTCCATATTTTGTTCTATCAGAATACGTACCATCTTCATTAGGACGTCCATAGTTCCAGCAAATCATTGGATACTCCATGCCTTGATTTTTTGCATGCACAGAAATCGCTTTGTGATAAGGATAATCAAATGTATGCTTAGAGTACGTTTCTAAAGTTTGTGCAACTGCTTTTGTAGATTGTTCTTCCCAAAGTGGGTTTCCTTCTTTCGGATATAATGAAACAGCCATTACGTCTTTACTGCCAATTTTTACGGCCTGCATGTCCCAAATAAACTTTCGGGAAGTTGCAAAACCATAATCGCGTACATTGGTAGCTTTAAATTTCCAAGTCTTTTTCTTTTCTGAAAAACCTTTTTCAGCTGCTTCTGCCTCTTCTTGCGTTACTATGACCACTGGCTTATCATAAGACTTTTTGGCCATTTCGTATCGTTTCATCATATCTTTTGAGAAGACTTCTTTTCTGTTCTGTAATACTCCTGTGGCATCCAAAACATGATCTGCTGGCACAGTAATGTTCACATTATAGTTGCCAAACGGAAGTGCAAATTCTCCGCTACCCCAAAACTGGTGGTTTTGCCATCCCTCCACATCACTATATACTGCCATACGCGGGAAGAATTGCGCAATTACATAGGCACGATTTCCATCTTTTGGAAAATACTCATAACCTGAACGTCCTCTTCCATTAACATGGTCGTTAATATTGTACCACCACTTAATAGAAAAAGAAATTTGCTCACCGCTCTTTAAAGGTTGAGGAATATTCAGTCGCATCATCGTTTGGTTGATCGTATATGACAATGGTCTGCCATTGGCATCTTTCACATATTCAATATTGAAGCCACCATCAAAAGGCTCACTAACATAAGTATTTGCGAAGTTTCCCGTTGTGTAAGCAAAGTTTACACCATTGCCATTCCTTAATGGGGATTTAGAATCCTTAGCACGAACATTTTGGTCCAATTGCACCCAAAGGAACTCTAGATTATCTGGAGAATTGTTAAAATAGGTAATGGTCTCTTCTCCATATATTTTGGAGTTTTTATCATCCAATTCAATATTCATATCATAATCTGCCCGCTGTTGGTAATAATCAGGGCCAGGAGCTCCTGAAGCAGAACGATATGTGTTTGGAGTAGCAAACTCCTCATACAACTGTTTAAACTTGCTTTGATTGTAATGGCCCGGATCTCGTTCCTCTTTTACTTCACCCTCTTCTTGTGCTATGGCCATAGCACCAAAAAGGAACAACATAGAAGCAAAGTAATACTTGATTTTGTTCATTTTCTTTTTGATTTTAAAACGTTGAAAAATAACTTTTTTTTAACCAACTGTTAAGGATTCGTTATAAGTTTAACATTCCTTTATTATTCTCTTTGATCAGTACAAAACTCTTCTTCTGTCCATTCCATTTTACATGGACAACGTTTTGTTGCTCTTCAAACATATCGGTTAAAATTTCATTTTGGATGGATATTGACTTTAGTTCAGAAAAATTTACATCGGTCAACTCTAAATAACAAAGCACTACATCATTATCATATTTTTTTCCCAAAAAGGAATAATGCGCTATTTCACCATTAAGTTCAATGGCAAATTTTGCCTTAAAGTATTTTTTAATGTATTCATCAGAAACTTTGGCTTCATCCTTAGTAGCCAACTTAGCGTTAATATCGTACCGCTCTTTTAATAGCTCTTCCAAGTCATCAATAAAAATGCGACTGGTAATCTGAAATGAAGCGTTTTTTTCTGAATACACCACATTGGTCACGCTAACATAGAACTTATGCGCTACTGTAAAAGATAAAAACAGAACTGCCATTATTGGCAAAGCCATGTTTCTTATCAATCTTAAATTCATCATATTACAATAGTATTGTTAACCTGTTTTATGTTACACTATTTCTCAAGAAATTCTTTCCACTCTCAACAGTACAAACCACATGCCAATTTATGGATTAATCCAGACTATTGTTTTTTCGATAGTCTCGGCTCTTTAAAACCAAAAAATCCCACAGCTTTAATTTATCCTTTGCATCTACCGTCTTTTGAAACTGTTCATCAACTTCGCAGAAATACATAAAATCCTCAATTTTTTCCGAAGGAATTTTTAAGGTGACCACAAAAAGGGAATCAACATAAAAATCTTGAACTCTTTGTGTTCTTGCATAAGCCTTATCTACTTTGACCCTATTTTTCAGCATTTTTGTCCGTCCAGTAATAGCATTGATGATAGGATCAAGAGGTGGGGTTAAAATCATCCCTACATTAAATTTTCCAAAAGTAGCCTGTTGTAGTTTACGTTGACTTTGTGATGGTATTTTTTGATGGGCATTTGGTAATCCCAACGCCTCCGCACTTACATCTTTTTCCAATTGCAATCCACCCAAATCTTGCCCCAAATCTCCAGAAAGATCATAAGGTTTCACCACTACTTCACTTAGCTCATTTACAAATTCTTCCAGAGGAACTGTTATAAAACTTGTATTGAAAAGCACTTCATTGACCGGTAAAATTTTTCTTTTAAACTGAACAGCGGAAAATACAAGGGTATCATTCAGTTTTATCAAAATGGAAAAGTTTCCATCAATATCGGTAATTACAGCACGTTCGGTGGTAACATTCTGTACAACAACCCCAACAACATCTTTGCCTTTACTATAAACTTTTCCTCTTAATTCCTTTTGTTGGGCGCTAACCGAAAAAGCAACCAAGAACAACAATGAAAAAAGGAGCTTAATCCTCATCCAACTCGGTTAAATATGTTTTACTATGGGTTACCAAAAAATCAATCAACTGAAACTCATTCTCCTTCCGCAGTAAGGTTTGGGATGGTACTTTATCGTCACAGTAAATTAAAAAAGCATCTATTTTATCTTGGGGCAACTTTAAGTCAACCACAAAAAATTCATCTTCATATACTTGGCGTAATACTTCACTAACCTTTAAAGGTGTTTTATCCTCACCATCTTCCTTCTTGGAATTGAACATTGCCTTAAAAATGTTCACAAAATTAATTCCGTCTCGCATTCCACGTACACTGCGCGATTCAGCTACATTTTCCACTTCTGTGCTACGATCAATTTCATATTCAAAACCTTTAAAATTATCATTTTTCACTTCTAGAAATTTCTGCTGATTTTCTGGGGTGATGACCACTTCATCTAATTGCGTCACTTTTTCTGTTACCTCGACCACCAATCTGTTGTTGTTCAAAATTTCTGGTGTAATCGTAACCACCTCCAACTGATAATTCACTGCAGTAAAGACCAGTTGATCCCCTTCTTTCACCAAAATGACGAATTGTCCATCATCATTGGTAATTGTAGCGGTTTCAGAAGTAGAATTAATAACATTTTCATTGGCAACATTACTGCCTCTGTACAGCACCTTGCCTCGCAAAACCTGCCTGTTATCCTGCGCTAGCGCAGCAATTGAGAAAATAAAAGAAAATAAAAGTAGGATAGTGTTTTTCATAAAAAGCCATTTAGCTCAAGTTAAAGAAAACCCTTGAGAAGCATATAAAAAAATAAACGTACTCTAAACTTTTGTTAATTCTATAAAATGGCTTGATTCACAGGCATGTCCGTTCACCATAGAACTACGGTATTTTGACGGTAATAATTAGAATAATCCGATCATAAAGTTAGTTTTGTCAATTACGTTTTGAAAACCCTCAAATATTCAAACACTGTGAAAGCACGTATAACATATTTAGTCATTTGCCTACTAGTGACTGCTTCGCTTAAAGCCCAGATTAAAATTGGTGATAATCCACAGAACTTGGATTCAGCATCAGTTTTGGAGTTGGAAAGTAACTCCCGGGTATTGGTTATTACCAGAATGACAACAATACAAATGGAAAATACATCTCCCTTAAGAGGGGCCGTGGTCTATAATACAGATACACAATGTGTACATTTTTATGATGGAGCTCTTTGGATCAATCTTTGTGATCGACCAGATGAACAAACCTTTAGTACGGATGCCATCGTAAATTTTAGTCCAACCATGATTATTACACCTGACGCCAATGGCACCAACTTTAACTTTGAAGTTGGAGAAATAAGAGGTGAAAATATTGTGGATACCTCTATAAATGGTTCTGTTGACATACAGGAAGGCTCTATTACAGGTCTTCAATTACAGGATGCTACAGTATCCTTTGATAAATTAGCAGATGGAACGGCTACTGGAGAGCTTTTGCAATGGAATGGTGCCGAATGGGTATTAATAGATGAAACTGGCTTAACGGTAACCGAAATTGATGGGGTTGTTGGGAATGAAGTTAGGGACGCTGCAGACGGAACTTTGGTCCGCACAGGTTTAGGAACGGACGCAAATCCTTTTGTATTGGATGTTAGTGTAGGAGGAATAACAAATTTAGAGCTAGGAGCTGATGCGGTTACCACGGATAAAATTTTAAATGGTGAAGTGGATGCAGATGATATTGCGAATGATGCGATAACAAATTTGAAGATGGCGAATGATGCTATCGATACTGATGAAATTGTCGATGATGCCATAACAGCAGATAAAATAGATGTTAGTGTCGCTGGAACGGGGCTCACGCAGAACTTGGCGACCGGGGCCCTAGATGTCGATGTCGCATCCTTGACAGGAGACGGTGACATCATTTCCGCAGACCTGACCGTGACAGGCGGAACAGATGCCGCATTCACCAATGTAAATCTGGAGATAACGGCGGGCGCTGTGGGAAACACAGAGCTAGCTGCGGATGCAGTGACTACGGACAAGATAGCCATTGGAGCGGTGGAATCAACAGACATTGCAGTGGATGCCGTAAATGCAGCTGCAATAAACGTGGATGTAGCGGGAAACGGACTTACACAGAACTTGGCGACCGGGGCCCTAGATGTCGATGTCGCATCCTTGACAGGGGACGGTGACATCACTTCCGCAGACCTGACCGTGACAGGCGGAACAGATGCCGCATTCACCAATGTAAATCTGGAGATAACAGCGGGCGCTGTGGGAAACACAGAGCTAGCTGCGGATGCAGTGACTACGGACAAGATAGCCATTGGAGCGGTGGAATCAACAGACATTGCAGTGGATGCCGTAAATGCAGCTGCAATAAACGTGGATGTAGCGGGAAACGGACTTACACAGAACTTGGCGACCGGGGCCCTAGATGTCGATGTCGCATCCTTGACAGGGGACGGTGACATCACTTCCGCAGACCTGACCGTGACAGGCGGAACAGATGCCGCATTCACCAATGTAAATCTGGAGATAACAGCGGGCGCTGTGGGAAATACAGAGCTAGCTGCGGATGCAGTGACTACGGACAAGATAGCCATTGGAGCGGTGGAATCAACAGACATTGCAGTGGATGCCGTAAATGCAGCTGCAATAAACGTGGATGTAGCGGGAAACGGACTTACACAGAACTTGGCGACCGGGGCCCTAGATGTCGATGTCGCATCCTTGACAGGGGACGGTGACATCACTTCCGCAGACCTGACCGTGACAGGCGGAACAGATGCCGCATTCACCAATGTAAATCTGGAGATAACAGCGGGCGCTGTGGGAAACACAGAGCTAGCTGCGGATGCAGTGACTACGGACAAGATAGCCATTGGAGCGGTGGAATCAACAGACATTGCAGTGGATGCCGTAAATGCAGCTGCAATAAACGTGGATGTAGCGGGAAACGGACTTACACAGAACTTGGCGACCGGGGCCCTAGATGTCGATGTCGCATCCTTGACAGGGGACGGTGACATCACTTCCGCAGACCTGACCGTGACAGGCGGAACAGATGCCGCATTCACCAATGTAAATCTGGAGATAACAGCGGGCGCTGTGGGAAATACAGAGCTAGCTGCGGATGCAGTGACTACGGACAAGATAGCTGATGGTACCATAACCAATGATGATATAAATGCTGCTGCTGCTATTCTGGGAACCAAAATAAACCCCGACTTCGGAGCGCAAGATGTACTTACCAATGGAGATTTTATTGATACTGGGGTTGTAATAGTACCAGACTTCGTATTTGAAAAGTACTATGGAGGCTTTTCAAATCTTAATGTAGATTATAAATTTAGAAGTTTGGAAACTGTAGAAGCTTTTATCAAAGAACATAATCATCTACCGGGAATAAGGTCTGCCTATGAAATCAAAAAATCAAGGGAGTACCGTTTGACAGAATCTTCTTTGAATCACTTGGAGAAAATAGAAGAGTTGTTTCTTCATACAATAGAACAGGAAAAGAAGATTGAAGAACTAAAATCTGACAACGAAAAACTGATAGAAGAAGTTAATTCTCTAAAGGCTGATATAAAACTTATTAAGAATATGCTTTCCGAAAAAGATGAAAATAAGTAGTAACATTCTCTTCTATACAGCACTTTTTCTATTCGCCAGCTTTACCCAGGCTCAAACTGGCCTATATAATAGCGGGAACATTCGTATACACCCAAATGGCAATCTAGGTTTTCACACCAATTTGATTAATGAGGTAACTTTTGATCAAAATCAGGGATTGGCTGGGTTTTATGGAGATAATGTCATTCAAGTTTCCGGGAGCATCTCCCCTACTTTTAATGATATTGAGGTAATGGCTTCCAACAATGTCTTTTTGCAGAATTCAGTCAATGTGCTTAACAATGTAAACTTTGTGGATGGCGATGTTCTTTCTCCGCTCAATGACCAAACAACCTATCTTAATTTTTCCAATAATGGTTTTTTCACGGGTGAAAATGATACCTCCAAAGTAACTGGATTTGCAGCAATTACTAACCGAAGTATTTTTTCTTTTGCTGTAGGTGACCAATTGCAGTTGAGACCTTTACTTTTAGAATCTCAAAATGAAACAGCTCTAGCGGTATGCGCATATTTTTTTGAGAACCCTTCTAACCCATCCTCAATTGTAGAAAGTTATAATGTGGAGGAAAAAGTAAGGGATATTGGTACAGTGACCAATCGGGAATTTTGGATTATACAGAGTGATCAAACAGCGACAGTAACCATTAGTTGGAATGAAAGAAGCGCTTTGAGTCTAATTCCAAATACCACGGCAGACGCAATTATTGTAGTTGGTTGGAGCAAACAAGCAAACCAATGGGTCGTTATTGGTAATTCAGCTTTAAGTGGCGATATTTCTCAGGGGTTTGTTACCTCTCAACCCTTTGTACCCAGTGATTACGAAGCCATCACCTTTGGAACAGTTCCATTACCAACAGATACTTTTGCAGTAAACAACCCTACATTGGGCAACTATTTTTTAAGTCCAAATGGAGACGGTACCAATGAATTTTTAGTACTTGAAGGCATGTCCGAATCTCCAAACAATAGCTTAAGAATATTTAATCGTTTTGGGCAAAAGGTTTTTGAAAAGATAAATTATGTTGATGAATTCACAGGAATTTCAAATACAGGAAGCCTTTTGCTAAGCCAGGATATTGGCCTTCCCGAAGGCGTTTATTATTATCTGGCCACCTTGGATGATTTAGAATTAGAATATCAAGGTTTCCTTTTTCTAAACAGGTGAACTGTAGGAATAATACTTCAAATACATTGTGTTAAATAATTAAAAGCTAGTGTTTTGAGACGTTAACATTCATTTTACAACATTCTTATCTTACTACACAACATTTAGTGGTTCTTCTCTGCTGATGCCCTTATTTTTAGCCAGCTATCAAACAAGTTGCGATGATATTGAGAAGAATTTTACCCTTTTTTGCCCTATTTTTTTCCGTTTTTGTCTTTTCTCAGGTTAAGGTTGGTTCCAATCCAAACGTGATTGACACTTCGTCAATCCTTGAATTGGAAAGCTCCAATAAGGCACTCGTCTTAACAAGATTGACATCAGCACAAATGCAAAGTATTGACCCATTAAATGGTGCTTTGGTATATAATATCGAAACATCATGTGTCCATTATTACAATGGAGTACAATGGGTTAATCTTTGTAATTCTTCTAATACATCAAATCTAACATTTGTCGATAACAACGATGGAACTTTCTCCATTCTTGATGATGGTATAGTAATTTTTACATCCTCAGATTTAACAGGACCTGCAGGACCGCAGGGGTCGTCAGGAACAGACGGAACAGATGGTGCGGACGGCGACTCAGCCTACCAGATAGCGGTGGCCAACGGGTTCACAGGTACCGAGGCGGCATGGCTGACATCACTCGAAGGTGCTGATGGAACTAACGGAACAGATGGTATAGACGGAACGGACGGTGCGGACGGCGACTCAGCTTACCAGATAGCGGTGGCCAACGGGTTCGTAGGTACCGAGGCGGCATGGCTCACATCACTCGAAGGTACAGATGGTGCAGATGGAACCAATGGTATAGACGGTGCGGACGGTGCGGACGGCGACTCAGCCTACCAGATAGCGGTGGCCAATGGGTTCACAGGTACCGAGGCGGCATGGCTGACATCACTCGAAGGTGCTGATGGTGCAGATGGAACTAACGGAACAGATGGAACCAATGGTATAGACGGAACGGACGGTACAGATGGTGCAGATGGTGCGGACGGCGACTCAGCTTACCAGATAGCGGTGGCCAACGGGTTCACAGGTACCGAGGCGGCATGGCTCACATCACTCGAAGGTGCTGATGGTTCAGATGGAACTAACGGAACCAATGGTATAGATGGTATAGACGGAACGGACGGCGACTCCGCCTACCAGATAGCGGTGGCCAACGGGTTCGTAGGTACCGAGGCGGCATGGCTCACATCACTCGAAGGTGCTGATGGAACTAACGGAACCAATGGTATAGACGGAACAAACGGTACAGATGGTGCAGATGGTGCAAACGGGGACTCAGCTTACCAGATAGCGGTGGCCAACGGGTTCGTAGGTACCGAGGCGGCATGGCTCACATCACTCGAAGGTGCCGATGGAACAAACGGAACAGATGGAATCAATGGTATAGACGGAACAAACGGTACAGATGGTGCGGATGGTGCGGACGGCGACTCAGCCTACCAGATAGCGGTGGCCAACGGGTTCACAGGTACCGAGGCGGCATGGCTCACATCACTCGAAGGTGCTGATGGTACCGATGGTGCCGATGGAACAAACGGTACAGATGGTGCAGATGGTGCGGATGGTGCAAACGGGGACTCAGCCTACCAGATAGCGGTGGCCAACGGGTTCGTAGGTACCGAGGCGGCATGGCTGACATCACTCGAAGGTACAGATGGTGCAGATGGTGCGGACGGCGACTCAGCTTACCAGATAGCGGTGGCCAACGGGTTCACAGGTACCGAGGCGGCATGGCTGACATCACTCGAAGGTGCTGATGGTACCGATGGTGCCGATGGAACAAACGGAACAGATGGTATAGACGGAACGGACGGTGCAGACGGTGCGGACGGCGACTCAGCTTACCAGATAGCGGTGGCCAACGGGTTCGTAGGTACCGAGGCGGCATGGCTCACATCACTCGAAGGTGCTGATGGTGCAGATGGTGCGGACGGAACCAACGGAACAGATGGTGCGGATGGTGCGGACGGGGACTCAGCCTACCAGATAGCGGTGGCCAACGGGTTCGTAGGTACCGAGGCGGCATGGCTCACATCACTCGAAGGTGCTGATGGAACTAACGGAACCAATGGTATAGACGGAACAAACGGTACAGATGGTGCAGATGGTGCAAACGGGGACTCAGCTTACCAGATAGCGGTGGCCAACGGGTTCACAGGTACCGAGGCGGCATGGCTCACATCACTCGAAGGTGCTGATGGTACCGATGGTGCCGATGGAACAAACGGAACAGATGGTATAGACGGAACGGACGGTGCGGACGGCGACTCAGCCTACCAGATAGCGGTGGCCAACGGGTTCGTAGGTACCGAGGCGGCATGGCTGACATCACTCGAAGGTGCTGATGGTACCGATGGTGCCGATGGAACAAACGGGACAGATGGTATAGACGGAACAGATGGTATAGACGGAACGGACGGTGCGGACGGTGCGGACGGCGACTCAGCTTACCAGATAGCGGTGGCCAACGGGTTCACAGGTACCGAGGCGGCATGGCTGACATCACTCGAAGGTACCGATGGTACCGATGGTGCTGATGGAACAAACGGAACAGATGGAACAAACGGAACAGATGGTGCAGACGGTGCAGACGGTGCGGACGGCGACTCAGCTTACCAGATAGCGGTGGCCAACGGGTTCACAGGTACCGAGGCGGCATGGCTGACATCACTCGAAGGTACAGATGGTGCAGATGGTGCGGACGGCGACTCAGCTTACCAGATAGCGGTGGCCAACGGGTTCACAGGTACCGAGGCGGCATGGCTGACATCACTCGAAGGTGCTGATGGTACCGATGGTGCCGATGGAACTAACGGAACAGATGGTGCAGACGGTGCGGACGGTGCAGACGGTGCCGATGGAACAAACGGGACAGATGGTATAGACGGAACAGATGGTGCGGATGGTGCGGACGGGGACTCAGCTTACCAGATAGCGGTGGCCAACGGGTTCACAGGTACCGAGGCGGCATGGCTGACATCACTCGAAGGTGCTGATGGTACCGATGGTGCCGATGGAACAAACGGAACAGATGGTATAGACGGAACGGACGGTGCGGACGGTGCGGACGGCGACTCCGCCTACCAGATAGCGGTGGCCAACGGGTTCACAGGTACCGAGGCGGCATGGCTGACATCGCTCGAAGGTGCTGATGGTACCGATGGTGCAGATGGAACAAACGGGACAGATGGTATAGACGGAACAGATGGTATAGACGGAACGGACGGTGCGGACGGTGCGGACGGCGACTCAGCTTACCAGATAGCGGTGGCCAACGGGTTCACAGGTACCGAGGCGGCATGGCTGACATCACTCGAAGGTGCTGATGGTACCGATGGTGCCGATGGAACAAACGGAACAGATGGTATAGACGGAACGGACGGCGACTCAGCTTACCAGATAGCGGTGGCCAACGGGTTCGTAGGTACCGAGGCGGCATGGCTGACATCACTCGAAGGTACAGATGGTGCAGATGGTGCGGACGGCGACTCAGCTTACCAGATAGCGGTGGCCAACGGGTTCACAGGTACCGAGGCGGCATGGCTGACATCACTCGAAGGTGCTGATGGTACCGATGGTGCCGATGGAACAAACGGAACAGATGGTATAGACGGAACGGACGGTGCAGACGGTGCGGACGGCGACTCAGCTTACCAGATAGCGGTGGCCAACGGGTTCACAGGTACCGAGGCGGCATGGCTCACATCACTCGAAGGTGCTGATGGTGCCGATGGAACTAACGGAACAGATGGTGCAGATGGTGCGGACGGAACCAACGGAACAGATGGTGCGGATGGTGCGGACGGGGACTCAGCCTACCAGATAGCGGTGGCCAACGGGTTCGTAGGTACCGAGGCGGCATGGCTCACATCACTCGAAGGTGCTGATGGAACTAACGGAACCAATGGTATAGACGGAACAAACGGTACAGATGGTGCAGATGGTGCAAACGGGGACTCAGCTTACCAGATAGCGGTGGCCAACGGGTTCACAGGTACCGAGGCGGCATGGCTCACATCACTCGAAGGTGCTGATGGTACCGATGGTGCCGATGGAACAAACGGAACAGATGGTATAGACGGAACGGACGGTGCAGACGGTGCGGACGGCGACTCAGCCTACCAGATAGCGGTGGCCAACGGGTTCGTAGGTACCGAGGCGGCATGGCTGACATCACTCGAAGGTGCTGATGGTACCGATGGTGCCGATGGAACAAACGGGACAGATGGTATAGACGGAACAGATGGTGCAGATGGTGCGGACGGCGACTCAGCTTACCAGATAGCGGTGGCCAACGGGTTCACAGGTACCGAGGCGGCATGGCTCACATCACTCGAAGGTACCGATGGTACCGATGGTGCTGATGGAACAAACGGAACAGATGGAACAAACGGAACAGATGGTGCAGACGGTGCAGACGGTGCGGACGGTGCGGACGGCGACTCAGCTTACCAGATAGCGGTGGCCAACGGGTTCGTAGGTACCGAGGCGGCATGGCTGACATCACTCGAAGGTACAGATGGTGCAGATGGTGCGGACGGCGACTCAGCTTACCAGATAGCGGTGGCCAACGGGTTCACAGGTACCGAGGCGGCATGGCTGACATCACTCGAAGGTGCTGATGGTACCGATGGTGCCGATGGAACTAACGGAACAGATGGTGCAGACGGTGCGGACGGTGCAGACGGTGCAGACGGTGCGGACGGCGACTCAGCCTACCAGATAGCGGTGGCCAACGGGTTCACAGGTACCGAGGCGGCATGGCTGACATCACTCGAAGGTGCTGATGGTTCAGATGGAACTAACGGAACCAATGGTATAGATGGTATAGACGGAACGGACGGCGACTCCGCCTACCAGATAGCGGTGGCCAACGGGTTCACAGGTACCGAAGCGGCATGGCTCACATCACTCGAAGGTGCTGATGGTACCGATGGTGCCGATGGAACAGATGGAACCAATGGTGTAGACGGAACGGACGGTGCAGATGGTGCGGACGGTGCGGACGGCGACTCAGCCTACCAGATAGCGGTGGCCAACGGGTTCGTAGGTACCGAAGCGGCATGGCTGACATCACTCGAAGGTGCTGATGGTACCGATGGTGCTGATGGAACTAACGGGACAGATGGTGCGGACGGTGATGGCTTTACGGGAGGGTCATACTCCCCAGCAACCGGAATAGCGACATTCACATCAGATGACGGTCTTGGGTTCTCAACAGGGGACCTTAGGGGTGCCACAGGACCTGCGGGACCAGTAGGGCCTCCACAGACGTTAAGTAAATCTGGGGTTACTATTTCTTTAAGTGACGGAGGTGGGTCCGTAGACGAAACAACAACAACATTAACTCAAAATAATACTACAGGAGTAATTACCTATACTAACGAAGCATCTACTCCTCAAACGGCAAATACAGTCGGGGTTGAAACAAATAATAGCATTACAGTAGCAGCCAATGGAGGTGCTTTTTATGAAAGCCCAATTAAAGCATTTGGTAAAATTGCTTCTAATGGATCAGTGACCAAAGCTACCGCAGGAGTTACGGTCACAAAACTTGGTGGAAATGGCCGTTATCGTGTTAATCTACCGGCTGGATTAGTATCGGATGCAAACTATATCATTCAATTGACTCAACCGGGCAGAGGTGGAGCTGGAAATGATGACCCCGGCATATCTTACAATAACCAGACATCATCAAGCTTTGAGGTCATAGTTGGTGATAACGACAATGGTGGAGGCGATCGATTCCGTTTTAATTCTGAATTCATGTTTACCATTTTAGATTTATAGATAGATATGAGAAAAATAATCGCAATTTTAATTCTAATGGCCAACTTTTCTTATGCTCAAATTGAGGCAGGTTTACTGTTTAGTCTCACTACTGGAAATACTTCCGAAATAAACGCTATTACCGGTATGCAACAAGGACAAATGTTATTCAATACCGATACTCGCGAACTATTTGTTTTCAATGGGAATAATTGGGTAACTACTGCAAATTCTAACTGGCTTTTAACTGGAAATGCGGGAAACGCCGGATCATTCTTAGGTACAACCAATGATATCAGTATGGATATAAGGTCTAATAATATCAGTACTCTTGAGGTTGGAAGACGACAAACTCTAGGGTTAGTTCAAAATTATAATGATTATACGGATGGGAATCAATACCTGACTTATCTTAAAGGAACTAATGGAGTTTCAGCCTTACAATTTCAGGCAGATGCCGCTGCCTTTTATAAGCCTATGTTCTTTACCGATAGCGATGGAAACTTTAGACTTAAAGGGAGTGCAGCAGGCACTGACTTTTTTGAAATTGGATCTAATGGAGTTTCCAATGCTGGGGAATTAGAATTTATCATCGCCGATGATGGTGCTGAACCTTTTCTTTTTAAACGCTTTGATTATAGAGACCAACAACTTAAAGAGCTTTTTAGAATTCAAGGAAGTGCAAATGCACAAAATGCAAAACCCAGAGTAGGCGTAAATACAGGACAGATGGCCAATTCAACCCTTGAGGTTAATGGATCTGTGTCCACTGCAATCGTAAGAATCACGAATAATATTACCCTTACAGAAGATCATCATACTATTATCATGACAGGAGGTTCCCCAAATATAACCTTACCAAATGCAAATAGTTGTCAAGGGAGGGTTTACATTGTTAAGAACTATTCAGGCGGTACCAGGTTCAGTTCAACCTATAGGGCTGATAATGGAGGAACCAGTACTCAAATCCGTAATGGGAGATGCTATACTTTTCAGAGTGACGGTGTAGAGTGGCAACAAATAATGAGAGACTAGGATAGATCTTTAAAAAAGAAAAAATGAGAGTACCCATATTTGTTATTTTATTGTTTTCATTTTTGACCATAGCAGCTCAAACTCCTACAGCGGGTGAATTGATACAGGTACACAACGCCACTTCAATAGAAATGAATTCTATAAATAGCCCTATTGATGGATCTATTATATACAATACAACTACCCGTAGTTTACATTTTTATAGCAACTCCAACTGGGTAGAAGTACCTAATGTGGCCAATACCTACGTTGGTGCCTTTCAAATTACCGGTTTGGGAAATCAAAATATAATCGGACTTCCCTTTGAGCCAAGTAGCATTACATTTTCAGCGCATGCAAATGTTGAAAGTTATAATTTAAACTCTGATAACGCCGTTGGTAACAATAATACTGGAATTGCCAATTCTTTTGGGTCCATGAACGGTTTTGCAAGAAACGATGGCAACACTATTGCGGAACAGGTAATATATGTAGGTGGAAGTGGAAATTCCATCAATGACATTTCAAGATATGCTTCTAACTCGCATTGTATTGGTTTAAGATATGGCAACCAAAACGGAAATAATCTTGGGATTACATCTGCAACAGTTACAAGTTTTAACACAGATGGTTTCACGATTAATACGGACAGTTTTGCCGATGGAATTGTAGTAATATATCAAGCCTTTAGGTAATCTATGAAAAAATCAACCAGATATATACAGTTATTTTTATTGGGAATATTCCTAAATAAGTTCATGGTTTCCAATGCACAAGATGCGATTCATAATTTTGGAAATCTTCAATTTCATACAACTGCCTCTGTTGGATTTCATATTAACTTGATAGATGATGGTGTCTTTGATAAAAATCAAGGACTAACCGGTTTTTATAGCCAAAATCAGTTGAGAGTTTCCGGGACTTCAAGCCCAATTTTTGATGACTTGGAAATTGTTGCAGAAAACGGGTTAATTCTTGAAACTTGGATGGGAGTCACTAACAATCTAAACTTTGTTGTAGGTGATATCATTACTTCAAAAAATGAAAATAACAGTTATCTCAATTTCATAGATACTTCATTTTATGCTGGTTCTGGAAACCTCACTCATATTAACGGATATGCAGGTGCCACAAACAAGGAACTGATTACTTTTCCGGTAGGTGATGGTGACCGGATAAGGCACCTTACATTGACATCTGATGCAATTAACAGTTTGGCCAGATGTGCTTATTTTAATGAAGACCCCAACAATCCCATTTCTTTAACTCAACAATTTAATACCGACAACAAGGAATTTGATGACTTACAAATAAGTGAATTAGAGTTCTGGCGATTAGAAGGTAATCAACCTTCGGTAGTAAACTTAACTTGGGACATTAACAGCAATACAGGATTACTGGCTGAAGATATTGAAAACCTAATGGTTGTTGGTTGGAACAAGACAGAAAATAGGTGGGAAAGATTAGGTAATTCTTCTATTTCTGGAAATATGCAAGTAGGCAGCATTACTTCAGAAACTTTTGTTCCAGACGACTATGAAATAATTACTTTAGGAGGCACCGATGATCTTTTGGAGCCTTTTACCGTTTTAGACTTGGATAATTACTTTTTGACCCCAAATGATGATGGCGTAAATGACTTTTTATTGATAGAAGGTATTGAAAATACTCCCAATAATCTTCTTAACATTTACAACCGCTATGGTGTTCTGGTCTACTCTAAGTTGAACTATTCCAATGAATTCAAGGGTCAATCTAATCGTAATACAGTAATTAGCAGAAGTTCTGGATTATCCGCAGGAATTTATTTTTACACTCTTACAGTAAATGATACTCGAGAAAAATTTCAAGGGTATATGTATATTTCTGATTAAGAATGGTCCGTCCTTAGATTCAGTAAGACTGAAAAATACTTCTTAACTTGTCCCATAAATCAAATCCATTCTATGAAAAGAAGGACTTTCATCAAAAAAACAGCGGTTTCAGGTCTTGCCTGTACTTTTCCACCGGTTTTAACTCTTAATTCCGACCCAGACTATTCTATTCTTGAACTTATGGGCAAAGCTGAAATAGCGCTTTATGGAGAGGGCATTAATTTAAGGGAAGAGGCATATGAGGCTTTTGTGAAAATGAAAAAAGCCGCATATTCAGATGGCTTTGATATTAAAATGGTATCAAGTTTTAGGGATTTTTACAGACAGGAGGGTATTTGGGAACGAAAGTACTTGCGTTACACGGAAGATGATGAAATGCAACCTTTGGAAGCCATTGATAAAATTATAGAATACTCAACAATCCCCGGTACCAGTAGACATCATTGGGGAACCGATATTGATATTATTGATGGATACCCTAAAGTTACGGGAGATGTTCTGGTTCCTGAAAAATTTGAAGAAGGAGGTCCGTTTATGAAGTTTAAGGCATGGCTTGATGAAAACTCGGAAAGTTTTGGATTTTATTTGGTATATACTGACGAACCTAAAAGAAGAGGTTTCAAATACGAGCCTTGGCATTACAGCTATGCCCCCATATCAATCCCTATGTTGACTGCCTTCAGAAAAAAGAATATTCTTAGGCTACTTCAAAATGAAGATTTTGTGGGCTGCGAACATTTTACAACAGGATTTCTAAAGACTTACATTCAAAATAATATTTTAGATATCAATCAAAACCTGTTATAAGCCTTTTTTGTATCTTGAATCTCTAAGAACACTATTACCATGAGAAGAGGAAGTTGGAAAATTCGTATCCTTATCGGCTTAGCTATCGTAGCTTTTGCGTTTATCCAACGCTGCAGCAACAAAGAAGAAAATCCATATACGGGAAGAGTTCAAAATATAAACATGTCGGCCGATCAAGAGATTGCTATTGGTTTGCAAAGCGCTCCAGAAATGGCGCAGCAACATGGTGGGTTGTATCCAGATGAAAGAATGCAGGCTTTGGTAGATGCTGTTGGCAATAAGCTCATTCAAAATAGTATCGCAAGAGAAACACCCTACAAATATGATTTTCATTTATTGGCTGATGATAGGGCCATAAATGCATTTGCATTGCCAGGCGGTCAGTGTTTTATTACCTATGCCCTATTCTCTCAACTTACAGAAGCACAATTGGCCGGAGTACTTGGTCATGAAATTGGCCACGTAATTGGCAGACACTCGGCTGAACGCATTGCCGAAAGTAGTTTTTGGCAAACTTTGGCAACCGGTGCATCAGTTGGTGGTGATATGGGAAGTTTGGTAAGCGGTATTGGCCAGAACACATTATTGAAAAATGGTAGAGGTGATGAACTGGAAAGTGATGAATTGGGTGTGTTGTTCATGATCCAGGCTGGATATGATCCATATGAGATGATTAAGGTCATGGAAATTTTAAAATCTGCTGCTGGCCCCAATAGAGTTCCGGAATTTCAAAGTACCCATCCTGATCCAGAAAACAGGATTGAAAAAATTAAGGAAGCCATTGAAAAATATTCCGGTCGATAGAATCGGTATGTTCATCGATTAAAACTTTCTATTCGCCAGTTTTGACTACCTTTGATTGACCCCAAATCATAAATACCTATCTATAACCTCCTTTGTGCTATCTAACGAGAAGAACACATGGGAACACTATTACATTTCAAAAGTCTTTACACGGAAGCGTTTGATGACTGCAGACCTAGCTTTATTGTCCTTTTGCTAAAAGGATATGCTATATTTTGTGCCATACTGTTATTTATGGCACTATACGCATTTTTATATCGAGCTTTTACAGGGTTTGATTTTTAAAAAACGAGAATCGTTTACTCTTTTACATGAACACTATTAAAGTAGATGAATAAAAAAGCCCATCCTTTGGATGGGCTTTTTGCTGAATGAATAAACTCCTCAATTTATTTCTTCATAGCCAATTTAAGTATTTCCATTGCTTCTACAGCATTTGATAGTTCCGCATATTTTTTCGCAGTATACCCTTTGTCACATCGCTTTTTCACGTTTGCTCCATTAGCAATAAGCAGCTCCAAAATTTCTGTTTGATTATAACGAGCTGCAAAATGGATTGGAGCCATTCCCAGTGATTTTTGATTTACATCCTCTCCCAATTCGATAAGCTTTTTTACTGTTTCAAAATCTCCTTTCACAATTGCTTTGCAAAACGAATTAATCTCAACAGAAACCTCTGTCAAATTTAAATCAACTTCAAAAGTTGATGTTGTTTCATTGGCGCATACGCCTGTAACCGTCAGCATACATGCTGCCGCTACTGTTAGGATTGTTTTTTTCATGATGAATAATTTTTGATTATAGATTTAACTCATATAAAAATAGACTCCGTCAATCCTCAAATGTTACAGCATTAACACTTAAATAACTAAACTTTAACAACACCGTTTTTTTTAACATAAATTATTAACAAATCCGCATGTAGAAAAGCCCAAAAAGACTAGGGCATCCAGCTAAATCATTATATTTTTGAAGCTCAATACAACATCATGAACAAGAAGACAATCCTAATGATATTGGATGGGTGGGGTAAATCTCCCGACCCAAAAATTTCGGCCATAGCTCAAGCAAATACTCCATTTGTAGATTCTTTATATTCCAAATACCCAGATGCAAACCTGCTTACAGACGGAATGAATGTAGGCCTTCCAGAAGGTCAGATGGGTAATAGCGAAGTAGGTCACATGAATTTGGGAGCAGGTAGGATAGTCTATCAAGATCTGGCAAAAATCAATAAAGCCGTAAAAGAGAATACCCTTAAACAAGAGGTGGTTTTAATGGAAGCTTTCAATTATGCCAAGTCTAACAACAAACCTGTACATTTTTTAGGTTTGGTAAGTGATGGTGGGGTACATAGTCATATAGACCACCTAAAGGCTTTAATAAAAGCATGTGATGAAAGTGGGGTGCAAAAATCCTTTGTTCATGCATTTACAGACGGCAGGGATGTAGATCCAAAAAGTGGGAAAGAATTTTTGCAGGATGTGACGGACTATTGCTCAGATAAAAATGCCAAACTTGCAACCGTTATAGGAAGGTATTATGCCATGGACCGAGATAAAAGATGGGAACGAGTTAAATTGGCCTATGATGTATTGGTTAATAATGAAGGAGAAAAGGTTCAGGATGTTTCTAAGGCCATTCAAAAAAGTTATGATGAAGGTATTACCGATGAATTCATTAAGCCATTGGTCTTAACCGATACGTTATCTAAACCTTTAACAAAAATTGAGAATGGAGATGTTATCATTTTCTTCAATTTTAGAACGGATAGAGGAAGGGAACTCACCCAAGCACTAAATCAGCAAGATTTTCATGAACAAAATATGCATAAGTTGGACTTGTACTACGTTACCATGACCAATTATGATGATTCGTTCAAAGATGTTAAAGTTGTATATGATAAAGAAAATCTGAAAGATACGCTAGGAGAAGTTCTAGCCAGAAACGGAAAAAAACAAATACGCATTGCAGAAACAGAGAAGTACCCTCATGTAACCTTCTTCTTCAATGGAGGTAGAGAAGAACCTTTTGATGGAGAAAAGAGAATTCTATGTCCTTCACCTAAAGTGGCTACCTACGATTTGAAGCCAGAAATGAGTGCTTATGAAATTAGGGACGCCATTATACCAGAATTGAAAAAAGGAGAGGCTAGTTTTGTATGCCTCAACTTTGCCAACCCAGATATGGTGGGGCATACGGGGATTATGGAAGCTGCAATTAAAGCCTGTGAAACCGTTGATGAATGCGCCAAAGATGTCATTGCAGCTGGTTTAGAAAATGGTTATTCAACTATTGTGATTGCCGATCATGGAAACTGCGACACTATGGTAAACCCAGATGGAAGTCCCAATACAGCCCATACAACAAATCCTGTTCCGCTTATACTAGTGGACAATGATATTAAAGAAATAAAAGATGGTGTATTAGGTGATATAGCTCCAACTATTTTAAAATTAATTGGAGTTGAAAAACCTTCACTAATGACTCAAGAGTCATTGATATAGGGAAAATTGTCTTGTTTCTTATCAAACCGTAATTAATTGATTTCCTCTTATCTTTGCCCCCATGATAAAGATTAAGACTGCAGAGGAGATTGAACTAATGCGAGAAAGTGCATTGGTGGTTTCCAGAACTTTAGGGATGTTGGCCTCTGAGATTAAACCTGGGGCAAATCCATTACACCTGGACAAGCTGGCTGAAGATTTTATTCGAGAGCAAGGAGCGGAGCCTGGTTTTTTGGGTATGTATGACTTTCCAAATACTTTGAATTGGAGTCCAAATGCACAAGTTGTGCATGGTATTCCAAATAATGAATTGCTCAAAGATGGAGACGTGGTGTCTGTAGACTGCGGAGCATTCAAAAATGGGTTTTATGGTGATCATGCATATACTTTTGAAGTTGGCGAAGTAGCGGAAGACACCAAAAAATTACTCAGAATCACAAAGGAATCCTTATATATGGGAATCCGCGAATTTAAGCTTGGAAATCGTGTTGGAGATGTTGGTTTTGCCATTCAAAATTATTGTGAGAACCATGGTTATGGTATCGTAAGAGAATTGGTAGGTCATGGATTGGGCACTGAACTTCATGAAGACCCCCAAATGCCCAACTATGGCAAACGCGGCCGTGGAAAAAAGTTTGTAGATGGAATGGTGGTAGCCATTGAGCCTATGGTAAATATGGGAACCAGAAGAATAAAACAGCTTAAAGATGGGTGGACCATTTTGACAGCTGATGGGAAACCCAGTGCTCATTTTGAACATGATGTAGCCCTTGTGGGTGGAAAACCCGAACTGCTTTCCACTTTCCAATATATTTATGATGCCCTTGGTATTGTAAACAACGAAGAAGCAGAGTTTAGAAGTAAAAAATTACAACTTTAGACCACACCATCTTGCTTTTGCTAGGATAAAACCAAATGAAACGGCTCTTTAAATTTTTCTTGAACCTTATCCCAAGACCATTACTTATAAAACTAAGTTATTGGGTAAGACCATTAATAGCCTTTTCTCTAAAAGGGAATAATTACACTGATCCTATTGACGGAAAAAGTTTTAGAGCATTTCTACCTTATGGCTATGAAAATCCCAGGGAAAATGTGCTCTCCCCCTCTACCCTATCTTTAGAACGGCACAGATTGCTGTGGCTGTATTTAAAAAATGAAACTGACTTTTTTACCAAAGCAAATAAAGTGCTTCATTTTGCGCCGGAACAAGCTTTTCATAAAAGGTTTAAAAAACTAGGAAACATTGACTATACTACCACTGATTTGAACTCTCCGTTAGCGGAAGTAAAAGCGGATATATGCAATCTTCCTTTTAACGATGATTCTTTTGATGTTATTCTTTGTAATCATGTTTTGGAACACATCCCAGATGATACCAAAGCGATGCAAGAGTTGTTTCGTATTCTGAAACCAGGAGGTTGGGGCATTTTTCAAATTCCGCAGGATTTAAAAAGAGAAGAAACATTTGAAGACGATTCCATAACTGATAGAAAGGAAAGAGCCAAGATTTTTGGTCAATATGACCATGTACGTATCTATGGCAGGGATTACTTTCACAAATTAAGAAGCATTGGCTTTAAAGTTGAAGAAGTGGATTACACTCAAAAATTACCTGAAGAAGAAGTCGAACAATATAGATTGGCAAAAGGCGAAATCATTCCCTTTGTCAGGAAATGATTATTACTTAATCAAGCTTTTAAATCCAGGGGTCATAAACTCAAGCGTTTCTCCACTTTCATCCAAGTAAATGATATAGGCTTCCAGATTGTTTTGATTAGTCAACAAGCTCTTGGAATCCTCCAAATCCATAGCCATAAAGGCTGTTGCGTAGGCATCCGCTTCGGCACAGGAACTTGCTACCACACTAGTTGCCAAAACCTTTGAGTTTTTAGTATATCCAGTTTTGGGATTGATGGTATGGACATACTTTTTTCCTGTTTCTGGGTCTATTCTAAACTTCCTATAATTTCCAGAAGATGCCATGGCCTTATCCTCTAGAACAATTATCTGTTTCAGCTGTCGTCCAACCTCAACTTGGGGGTCGTCTATCCCCACACTCCATTGTTTACCTGAAATCCTATTTTGGCCCTTGGTTATGACCTCACCGCCTAATTCAACCAAATAATTTTCAAGACCCTTAGCATTCAATAAAGCCCCTAAACGGTCAATGGTGTATCCTTTGGCAACAGCATTAAAATCAAAACGTAATTCCGGGTGATTTTTGGTTATGGTACCATCATGATTTAGTTTAACCTTGTCCCAACCAACATACTTCAATAAACTGTCAACTTTAAGGCTGTCCAGTTTTAGCTGTTCTCCTGGACCAAAACCCCAAGCATTTGCCAAGACACCAATAGTTGGGTCAAAATAGCCATTGGAGGCCTCATATACCATACTAGATGTCTTAAAAACCTCTTGGAACATATGATCCACCGTTATAGTTGAATCGCCATTATTAATTTTTGAAATGTCTGAAGTTGGGATATAAGTTGAAAGTGATTGATTGATCACCTGAAAAACAGAATCTATCTCTTGCCGATAGTTCTCTTCTTTGTCTGAAATATAGATAATGGAATAGGTAGTGCCCAATGCATTACCCGCAATTTGATTTTTTATCCATGTATTGGTGTTGCATCCAAAAAGCAATGTAAGTCCAAATGTAAAAAGTATTCGTTGTATCATTTAAATCTCAATTAACCCTTGATAATCAACAATATAATCTTCATTTAAATATACTGGAAGTTCTTGGTCAGATGCGTTGGAAAGCCCAACTCCTGCAAAATAAGTCTTGGCTTCGAACTTATCCGCATGATTTTTAACCTTTCCCATCAATTCATTATCAAAAACTGTTGTGCTTTTCGGGTATTCAACATTCCGTACCACAATAAAATGTAGCATTTTATCTTTGAGGCAAACATACTGGGGGTTCTTTTTTGGTTTGCTGTTGATTCCCATAAATTCAAAACCATCCTCTTCCAATTGTTTTCCAACAATATTCATGGCTAAGTTATGAAGTTCTTGTTCCGTAAGTTGTCTTCGTTCTTCCATAAAAAAACCGACGCTGTCACATCGGTTTGGTTTTATTATTGACCTCTTGACTGCTCTCGAGGTGATATGGTGCCTATTCTACTATCCGCCAAAATCATCGAATCTGATATTCTCATCTGGAATACCAAAATCTTCTCCCATTTTCTGAACTGCTTTGTTCATTAATGGAGGTCCACAGAAATATAGCTCAATATCTTCAGGAGCTTCATGATGATTTAAGTAATTATCTATAACACAGTTATGAATAAAACCTACAAAGCCATCTCCATCAGCATCAATATCTTCTTTCACTTTCCAATTATCCTCTTCCATAGGTTCTGAAAGCGCCATGTAGAATTTAAAGTTTGGAAAATCCTTTTCTAATTGTTTAAAGTGGTCAATGTAGAACAACTCTCGTTTTGAACGACCTCCGTACCAATAGGTAACTTTTCTATTTGTTTTTAAAGTCCTGAACAAGTGATACAAGTGTGAACGCATTGGAGCCATACCGGCACCACCACCTACATACAACATCTCGGCTTCGGATTCATTGATAAAGAACTCCCCAAATGGACCTGAAATGGTAACAGGGTCACCTTCTTTTAATCCAAAAATATAAGAGGAGGCAACACCAGGGTTTACATCCATCCATCCATTTTTGGAGCGATCCCATGGCGGGGTTGCAATACGTACGTTTAACATGATTTCACGACCTTCCGCAGGATATGAGGCCATGGAGTAAGCACGCTCCACCGTTTCTGGATTCTTCATGACAAGTGGCCATAAATTAAATTTATCCCATTCATTCTTGAACTTATCTGGAGTTTCATGTTCTGCAGGGTGCGCTGTAATATCAATATCTGAATACTTTATCTCGCAAGGTGGTATTTCAATCTGAATATATCCACCTGCTTTGTAATTCATATCCTCAGGAATTTCAACAACAAATTCTTTGATAAACGAAGCAACATTATAGTTACGCACCACTTTACCCGCCCATTTTTTAATTCCAAAGACTTCTTCTGGAATCGTAATGTCCATGTCCTGCTTTACCTTAACTTGACAAGCTAAACGCGCGCCATGTTGTAGCTCTTTTCTAGAAAAATGCGGTGTTTCAGTTGGTAATGCCTCACCGCCTCCGGAAAGCACATGGCATTCACACTGAATACAGGTTCCACCACCACCACATGCTGATGGCAAAAACACTTTTTGGTTTCCTAATGTAGAAAGTAAAGTACCACCAGAAGCCACTTCTATTTGCTTCTCTCCGTTAATGGTCAAGGTTACTGGCCCAGAAGGTGAAAGCTTTTCTTTGGTGAAAAGTAACAACGCTACCAAAAGCAATAATAAAACTAGAAATGCAACTACCGTAATTAAAATAGTACCACCTGTACTTGTAGCTAATATCATCTTTATTCGTTTATGACTTCATTATAAGAGACTGCTTTGTCTTCGTCTTCAATCTCTTTTTTAATTTCTTTTTCTTCAATTTTTTCCGCTGTAACTGGTTCTGTTCCCTCAGGTGGTTCATTGTCACCTGTTAGCATTCCACCAAAACTTTGGAACCCAATTCCCATCAAACCAGTAATGATAAATGTAATTCCCAATCCACGAAGTGGAGCTGGTACATTTGAGTATCTTATTTTTTCCCGAATCGCTGCAATGGCCAAAATAGCCAAGAACCATCCAATACCAGAGCTAACCCCATAATTGAACGCCAATCCCAAACTTGGAATCTCTCTTGCCTGCATAAACAGGGAGCCTCCCAAAATAGCACAGTTTACCGCAATCAAAGGCAAGAAAATACCCAAAGAGTTGTATAGTGAGGGAGAGAACTTTTCCACCACAATCTCCACCAATTGTACCATCGTTGCAATGGTAGCGATAAACAGAATAAATGATAGGAAGCTAAGGTTATAATCGGCATACTCCGGGCCTAACCAAACCAATGCCCCATCTCTCAATAAGTATTGATCTAACAACCAGTTTAAAGGTACCGTAACGGCCAAAACAAATATAACGGCAGCTCCTAATCCTACGGCTGTTGCCACTTTCTTTGATACGGCTAAATAGGAACACATTCCCAAAAAGACCGCAAATACCATATTATCTATGAAGATGGACTTAAAAAACAGTTCTAAATGTTCTAACATATTCTCTTATTTATGCTTCTTCTATTAATGCTTTATTTCTTGAACGCTGCACCCAAATGATGATACCCACAACTATCAATGCTGCTGGTGGTATAATCATAAATCCGTTGTTCTCATATCCTGTTGCATATAGCCCAGTCTTCGCTATTGGATCTCCCAATACCGGAATTCCAAATAAGGTCCCTGAACCAAAAAGCTCACGGAAAAATCCAACAATGATCAGTATTACTCCATAGCCAAGTGCATTACCAATGCCATCTAAAAAGGATTTCCATGGACCATTACCTAAAGCAAAGGCCTCAAAACGCCCCATGATAATACAGTTGGTAATAATCAACCCAACAAAAACCGAAAGGGTTTTACTCAACTCATACGCAAATGCCTTTAAAACCTGGTCTACAATAATTACCAAGGTTGCCACAACGATAAGTTGAACGATAATCCTGATTTTTGAAGGAATCACGTTACGCATCAACGAAATGACCACGTTACCTACTCCCAGTACAAAAATTACCGAGATTGCCATTACCAAAGAGGCTTTAAGTTCCGCTGTAATTGCCAATGCTGAACAGATTCCCAAAACCTGAATGGTTATTGGATTGTTATCCGCTAATGGGTCTAAAATTAGATTTGCATCTTTTTTTGAAAGCAATGCCATATTAGTTTGTTCTAATGGTTTCTAAGTAAGGTTTGTAAACCTTTAAGGTTTCTTTTATCATCGCTGAAACTCCATTTCCAGTGATCGTTGCACCTGCAAGTGCATCAACTTCATTATCTTCTTTATCATTGTTCAATGGGTCATTGTTTCCTTTTGCTACACTTACGCCGGCATAACTTTTACCTTCCAACAAAGATTCACCTATAAAATCGTCCATAAAAAAGCGCATTTTAATATTTGCGCCAAGACCGGGGGTTTCCGCTTTATGATCAAAATAAACTCCTTGAACAGTCATATTATCATCAACCGAAATAAAGCCCCAAATGGCATCCCATAATCCTTTACCGTACATTGGCAGGATATATGATTTCTTGCCATCTTTTTCACCAATGAAAATAGGCAACCGTGCTTCACCTCCACTTTTAAAGGCAGCCAACTGCTTCTTCATATCAATCAAAAAGGCTTGGTCATCTTTTTGAACATCACCATCCACAAAAACATATTGTTCTTTAATGTATTTTGAAAACTCACCCTCAACCACATCTGTGGGAATAAAATTTACCCCACTATCTTCGGTATTCTCATTTACACCCATGGCGTAAAGGATATTCTGTTGTTTTTCAAAACGTTCATTTTCCTTGATTCTATCATTTAGGCCAGATGCCAAAAAAGCAAGGACAGAACCTACAATTACAACCATTATGATTGCAAAGATTACGGTATATGAGTTTTTATCTGTGTTAATTCCCATTATTATACTGTTTCCGTTTTTAATGCTTCAGCACCATCTGTAACTTTTGGGTATATGGTAGCCGTCTTTAATCGTTTCATTCTTCTTTTGATATTACCTCTTACCACATAATGGTCAATGGTAGGTGCAAAAACATTCATCAACAAGATTGCCAAGAAAACACCTTCTGGATAACCTGGATTGAAAACTCGAATCATAACGGACATAAATCCAATCAAGAATCCATATATCCATTTACCTCTATTGGTCTGCGACCCTGTAACGGGGTCGGTCGCCATAAAGACGATACCAAAAGCAAGACCTCCCACCAACAAATGTTGCCAGTATTCAAAACTCATTAATCCATAGAACTTACTGTACTCTGGAATCCATTCCGCGGCAACAATACCATTAAAAATCAATCCCATTGCAAGGGATCCAATTACAGCACTTAACATGATTCGCCATGAGGCTATTTTTGAAAAAATCAAAAACAATCCACCCAGTAGAATTAACAAGGTCGATGTTTCCCCTACTGAACCAGGTATAAATCCATAGAACATATCTGAAAGCGAATAAGTAAACTCAGTATTCCCCTGTGCCAAATATCCTAAAACTGTTTCACCAGAAATAGCGTCGGCAGAACCTGCTTGAGTCACTCCTTCTTTGGCCCCATGTACCCAAACTTTATCGCCACTCATCCAAGTAGGATAGGCGAAAAACAAGAACGCACGTATGGTCAAAGCGGGATTCAAGATATTCATTCCTGTTCCCCCAAAAACTTCCTTCCCGATGACAACACCAAAAGCAACAGCAACAGCCAACATCCATAGTGGTGTGTCCACAGGAACAATAAGAGGAACCAACATTCCTGTCACCAGGTATCCTTCTTCTACTTCATGACCTTTTATTACTGCAAACAAGAATTCGATAGCAAGTCCTACTCCATAGGATACAACAACAATTGGTAATATAGTAATTGCACCCAACCAAAAGTTATCCCAGGTAATAAAATGCTCCATCAAAGAAAACTCTGATGGAAAACCATTGATTGCCGAATAATGTTGGTACCCTGCATTAAAGATTCCAAACAAAAGACAAGGAACCAAAGCCATGATTACCGTGTTCATGGTACGCTTTAAATCATCAGCGGAACGAACATGACTACCAGAATGGGTAGTTTCATTGGGCATGTACAAAAATGTATGGATTGCATTAAATGCAGGAGCCATTTTTTTACCCTTGTATTTTTCTTTAATCTGATGTAATTTTTCTTTCATACCCATATTATCCAATTTCTTGATGCAACAAATCCAATCCTTCCCTGATTATTTGTTGGTGCGGTTGTTTAGAAATACAAATGAATTCCGTTAATGAGAAATCTTCCGGCGCAACTTCATACAATCCCAATTGCTCCATCTCGTCCAAGTCTTTCACCATACAAGCTTTGAGTAATTGTAGTGGGTAAATATCCAACGGAAAAACATCTTCGTAACGACCCGTTACCACAAAAGCTCTATGCTCTCCATTGGTGTTCGTGTCCAAATCGTATTTCTTGTTAGGCTGCATCCATGAAAAGGTCAATGCCCTTGTAGATGAGATTTTATTGAAAATTGGCTTATTCCATCCAAAAAACTCATAATCATCACCTTCTGGAATAGCAGTTACTGTATTGTTGTAGAATCCAAGATACCCCTCAGGGTTTGTTTTTGAACCTGTAAGCACATCACCATTAATCAACCTAAATTTATCTTGATTAACTCCACTTCCATATAAAAAGGTAGAAATCTCAGCACCTATTTTAGTAGTGTAGTATTTTGGAGCTTTTACAACAGAACCTGCAAGTGCTATTGTCCTTTCCGCATTAAACTTTCCCGTTAACAATAACTCTCCAATAATCACCAGGTCTTGTGGGGCTAATGTCCAAGCCACTTCTCCTTTATTAATTGGGTCAATTTTATTTATTTGGGTTCCCACCAACCCCGCGGGATGTGGTCCAGATACTTTATGAAGTGTGATTCCGTCCAATTTCTCAAGAGGGGAATTACCTGACCCACCAACCGAAACATGCACTGGACCGGGTGTCAACTTGCCCAAAGCAGAAATTGCAGCTTGCAGCTCCGCTTCTTTACCCTTTAAAACATAATCGGTATCCGCAGCTAAAGGCGCTGTAGTATAACCGGATATGAATATGGCTTTAGGAGTTACCTCAGGATTTGCAATGATATCATAAGGTCGCTGTTTAATAAATGTCCAGCCACCTGATTTTAACAAAAAGTTCTTGACACCCTCTCCATCAGACTTTTCAATATCAAATATTTTATGCGCTATATACTCTTGCTCTTTATCTGCAAGAATTTTCAGCGTTAAAATTTTTCTTCTGGCTCCACGAACAATTTCCACCAATTCTCCGCTTACCGGAGACACAAAGAGCATATCCTCTTTGTTCTTGTTGTAAAAAAGAGGTTCCCCTGCTTTAACTTCGGCCCCCTGTTTTACCAACATTTTTGGTGTTATTCCATGAAAATCATCTAGGTTTAGGGCGTATACGTTACTTAAAACGGCTTTGGAAGTAGTCTGTTCTGCTGCCCCGATAAGGTTGATGTTTAACCCTTTTTTAATCCGGATGTCTTTAGACATATTGTTATAGACCTTTTGTTAAAGAAATATGTCGCAAATTTAACGCATATCGTTGAAAATACATGCTTCAAAAGATGGTGTGTTAATTATTTATATTTATTCTAAATAAAGAAATTGAACCGAGATAATCCACCTTTCATCATGGGCACACTTTTTGTTTACCTTTACCCAAAAAAATAGGCCCTAAATGCGCTTTTTAGTTAAACAAGTATTTTTCTTTTTCATAGTTTCAAATCTTTTTGCACAGGTACAGGAAGAAGTAAATCCTCCGGTCAATATAAAGTCCGTAGTTTTTAAAGGTCCAACAGAGGATCAATTCCCTCTGGTCAAACTTGGGGAATCCATGACTTTGGAGTTTGATGATCTTACCGCAAATGAACAAGACTACTATTATAAAATAATACATTGTGATTACGATTGGACTCCATCACAACTTTTAAAATCCCAATATCTAGTGGGAATAGATAACCAGCGTATTATTGATTATGAAAATAGTTATACCACGCTTCAACCCTACTCCAATTATAAACTGACCATACCCAATGAGAATGTCCGTTTAAAAGTAAGTGGCAACTACGTCATAGAAATCTATAACAGTTATGGTGATTTGCAATTTTCACGTAGATTTTTGGTCTATAGAGATTTGGTGACTGTTGGGGGCACAGTAAAACGCTCCAGGGATTTTAACTTTCTAAATGAAAAACAGGTAGTTCAATTTAATATCAATACTGCCGGGTTTCCCGTGGTCAACCCAAAAAAAGAAGTTAAAGTGGCCATTTTACAAAATCACTTTTGGCCAACGGCGCTGTACAATATAAAGCCCCAATTTACGGTTGGCACCGAACTCGTATATAAATATGACCAAGAAACAAGTTTTTATGGAGGCAATGAGTTCCTAAATTTCGATACAAAAGATTTAAGGTCACCAACCTTTGCCATATCCAAAATTGAGTTCAAGGAATTGTATAATCATTACCTATTTACCAATACCTATAGGTATGACAGACCTTATACCTATTTTCCTGATATAAATGGTGACTTTGTGATACGAACTTTACAAGGTGAAGATGTGTCCAGGGAAGCAGAATATACAGAGGTTCATTTTAGCCTCCCTTATTCAAACGAGATTGGATTGGACAACGTTTACGTTTTTGGAAAATTCAATAACTATGATTTAGGGGAAGAAAACAAAATGATTTTTAATTCGGATACAGGAAAGATGGAACTTACACTTGTAATGAAGCAAGGCTTTTATAATTACAAATACATAGTTGAACGGGAAGATGACACGATTGATCTTAATTATGTAAGCGGAAACTTTCACTTCACCGAAAACAATTATCTCATTCTTGTTTATTACCGTGACTTTGGTGATATGTATGATAGCATTATAGGAATAGGCTCCGTCAATTCTAGAAATATCAGTAATTAATTATCTTTAGCTCCTAATCCTTGAAATGGAATGGAGGATAAAAAACCAACCTTAATAACCAAAGGCCGCTACGAACTTAAGTTTAGGGGAACCAAATGTCTTAATTGTGGTCACCTTCTTGACGTAAGTGATAAATATTGTCCCAATTGCTCCCAAGCCAATAGCACCAAAAAACTAATTCTCAGAGATTTTTGGGATGAGTTTTTCTCAAGTATCATCAATTACGACTCGAAGCTTTTAAAGACGTTATATGCACTCTTGGTTAAGCCCGGAACCATTACCAAAGACTACATTAAAGGAAAACGAATAGCCTACACCAATCCTTTTCGCTTTTTATTGAGCTTGGCATTTCTGTATTTCCTAATGGCCACTTATGATAACAGTCTTTCCAATTTGGACAGTCTTGGCTTAGAAGACAAAATTGAGAAGACAGGCCCCCTTAGTTATGGTTTTAAGACAGCGGATAGCACAGATACCAAAAAACAGACCGATGAAGTACTAGGTCAGTTGGACTCCATAAGAAATTTGGAAAGAATTCCAGGTATTCAAAATTTGGACTCCTTACAAAATTTAATAAATCAAGGTGTAAGAGCAGAAGCAAAAAAAGATTCATTTATGCTTGTAAATCCCCGAAAATACTTTGAAAACCTTCAGAATAAGAATGCTGGAGGACTTGGAGCAAGAATGGAGTTTTTCTTTACTTTTTTACAAAAGGATTCAATAAAAACTTTTGAAGAGGCAAAAGAAAAATATGGAGCCAATGAGTCATGGAGAAACAAAGTTGCCTTTAATGGATCCAAGAGTTCTCTTAAAGCTATTGCACAGCCCGGAACCTACTTAAACAATACGATTGCAAAGCTACCTTTGGTCATTTTCTTCTTTCTTCCGATCTTCACGGTTTTCCTTCGGGTGGCATACATCAGGAAAAAATACACCTACACCGATCATCTTATCTTTAGTTTCCACAACCAGTCATTATTATTTATCTTGCTGATTATTAGCCTTATAATTGATACTATTTTCAATATGGCAAGTGCAGGATTGTTTTTACTGATTTTCGGTTTTTACCTGTACAAGGCCATGAGAAGATTTTACGGGCAAGGAAGGATTAAAACGATTTTAAAATACATCTTTTTAAACACAATGTTCACATTGCTGGCATTATTCGTCATCATTGTGTTGTTTACAGGGAGTGTCTTTACCTATTAATATATGTTTACTCAAATCACAAAAGGAATCAAAGTATCGGTGCAAACCACTTTTGAAGGTACATTTTTCAAAAACTACAAAATGCACTATGCCTTTGGATATACGATTACCATCGAAAACCAAAGTAAGGACGCTGTACAGTTGACTGCTAGACATTGGGATATCTTTGATGCACTTAAAGAAATAGAAACTGTTGACGGTGAAGGCGTAATTGGCAAAAAACCGGTTATCAAACCAGGTAAATCCCATACTTATAGTTCAGGTTGTTTGCTAGCATCCCCTATTGGTGCAATGCGAGGTTATTACCACATGGTCAATTTCGCTTCAACGGAAGAATTTGAAGTAGATATTCCTACTTTCAAATTTGCGGCTCCATTTGCGATAAATTAAAAAAAAGGGTTCTTTATTTTCGTTTATTCAATTACGATATCTTGTAATTATTAATCTGTAAATACTTTTTTCTTTTAGTACCTTTGACGGAATTTTTAACATCTAAAAATCCATCATAATGGGAAAAGGTTTTTTTCAAGTTCCAACGGCTTATAATGAGACTATAAAAAGCTTTGCGCCAGGTACTCCAGAACGCGAAGATGTACTAAAACAATACAACGCATATTACAACGGAAAAGTAGAGGTTCCGCTTTATATTGGAGCAGAGAAAATCAAAACGGGAAATACTAGAACAATGTCTCCCCCACACGAGCATGCTCATGTTGTAGGTGAGTATCATCTTGCAGAAAAAAAACATATTGATCAAGCTATTTCCAATGCATTGGAATCAAGAGAAGCATGGGCCAATTTGACCTGGGAACAACGCGCTGCAATATTCTTAAAAGCTGCAGACCTTATCGCAGGACCTTATCGTGCAAAAATAAATGCCGCTACAATGATGGCGCAGTCCAAGACCATTCACCAAGCAGAAATTGATGCAGCTTGTGAGTTTATAGATTTTCTTCGATTTAATGTGGAATACATGTCGCAAATCTACTCAGAACAACCTGAGTCTGCAGATGGCATTTGGAACCGCGTGGAATATAGACCATTAGAAGGTTTTGTATATGCAATAACTCCTTTCAATTTCACAGCTATTGCTGGAAACCTTCCTGCTAGTGCCGCAATGATGGGTAACGTTGTGGTATGGAAACCAAGTGATAGCCAAGTGTTCTCTGCAAAAGTGATTATCGACGTCTTTAAAGAAGCTGGGCTTCCAGATGGTGTTATCAACGTAGTTTTCGGAGATCCAGTGATGATTACAAATACGATTTTATCCCATGCAGATTTTTCTGGACTGCACTTCACAGGTTCCACTTTTGTATTCAAAGAATTGTGGAAGCAAATTGGAAACAACATCCATACCTATAAAACATATCCTAGAATTGTTGGGGAAACCGGTGGAAAAGATTTTATCGTTGCGCATCCAACCGCAAAACCTGCCCAGGTTGCAACCGCAATTGTCAGGGGAGCTTTTGAATTCCAGGGACAAAAATGTAGCGCTGCTTCCAGGGTATACTTACCAAAGTCTACCGCAAATGAGATACTGGATTTAGTAAAGGCCGATATTGAATCATTCAATAAACCTGGGTCTCCAGCGGATATGAGCAACTTTATTACAGCAGTAATACATGAAGGTTCTTTTGATAAGCTTGCTAAATACATTGACAAAGCCAAAGCTGACAATAATGCTGAAATAATTGCCGGAGGTAACTATGACAAATCTGTAGGTTATTTTATTGAACCTACCGTTATCCTAACCCAGGATCCAAAATACACGACAATGTGTACCGAACTTTTTGGACCAGTTGTTACCATATATGTTTATGACGATGAAGATTGGCAAAAGACATTGGAATTAGTGGATGGAACATCGGAATACGCTTTAACGGGTGCTGTTTTAGCCACTGACCGTTATGCAATTGACGAGGCTACCAAGGCTCTTCAAAATTGTGCGGGCAACTTCTACATTAATGATAAACCAACCGGCGCTGTAGTGGGACAACAACCATTTGGAGGAGCAAGAGCTTCAGGTACCAATGATAAAGCTGGTTCTGCTCAAAACTTATTGCGTTGGGTATCTCCAAGATTAATAAAAGAGACTTTTGTTACACCAGAAGATTATAGATATCCATTTTTGGGGTAAAAAAACCACACACAATGAACGTTTCAGCCTATTTGAATAGAATAAAATACAATAAGGAGGTTGAAATTGACAAACCAACTTTGTTTGGACTTCAAAGGGCACACTTGTTAAGTGTGCCCTTTGAAAATCTAGATATCCATTATAAAAACAAAATTGTTTTGGACATGGATATCATTTTTGAGAAAATTGTTAATCGTAAGAGAGGTGGGTTCTGTTACGAACTTAACAGTCTTTTTTATACGCTTCTAAAGGAGATTGGATTTAATGTAAAAATTATTTCCGCAAGGGTATATTCAGAAAAAGAACAGTACGGTAAAGTGAATGACCACATGGCCATCCTAGCAAACATTGGAACAGAACAATTTCTGGTCGATGTGGGTTTTGGGAAATTCTCATTACAACCTCTTCCATTAAAGTTTAATAAAACCCTCGTTGATGATTACGGAAAGTTTGTTTTTGATAATTATGACAAAGATTATTTGAGGGTGTCCGAACAAAAAAATAATGTTTTAACACCACAGTATATCTTTAGTACAAAACAGCACAAATTATCTGAATTTAAGGATATGTGCGACTATCACCAAACCAGTAGCGAATCACATTTTACCCAAAAAAAGGTGATTTCCATAAGCACTGAAATTGGGCGTGTTACACTGAATAACAGTAAAGTAAAAATTACTAAAGGGTCAAAAACCAAAGAAATTGAATTTAACGAAGACCAATTCGAGACCTATCTTAAAAAATACTTCGATATTATTGTAAAAATTGAAGAACCAAAGTAAACATAGAGCTTTCTTTCTTGTACCACCAGAAGTGCAGCTTCTGGACATGGCAGGTCCGGCCCATCTTTTTTATGAAGCAAATGAGTACGGCGCCCAGATTGAAACTCATTATTTAGGCCTAAACACCTCGAACAAAGAAGTATCAAGTGCTGGGATTTCCCTAGGTAATTTGGAGGGTTTTGAAAACTTTACATTAGGAATTCATGATCTTCTTTTTATTCCAGGTTTGGAATCCCATCTATTTTTTGATGAAAAATTTGTACAACAAAACCAGCAATTTTTTCTGTGGTTACAAAAACAAAATCAAAACAGTGCTAAAATCTGTTCTGTATGTACTGGTGCATACGTCATAGCTTTTGCAGGCCTTTTTGATGGAAAAAATTGCACTACCCATTGGAAATATTTAGAGGAGTTTCAATCAAGGTTTCCGAATACAAAACTGCGTTCAGATAGATTAATCGTTAAAGACGGTAATCTATATTCCAGCGCTGGAGTTTCATCAGGAATAGATTTGGCTTTATTTCTTTTAGAAGAACTCTATGGACCTGTTTTCGCTACAAAAATCGCTAAAGAAGTAGTGATATACCTCCGTAGAACGGAACACGACCCACAACTTAGCGTCTTCCTTCAATACAGGAATCATTTGGACAATCGTATCCATCAAGCTCAGGATACACTAGCACAAAATTTTGATAAAAAACTTAAAATAGAAGAGCTTGCTGAAAATGTTCATATGAGTCCAAGAAACCTAACTCGTCTATTTAAGAAAACCACTGGGATTACCATTGGGCATTATTTGGATAAGCTTCGTGTTGAACGTGCTGTACAATTACTTTCCAGTGGCTCTAAAGTAGAAGCTGTATCTATGGCATGTGGATTTCAAAGCACTAATCAATTAAGAACCCTACTTAAAAAGCACACCTCTTCCCTGCCTTCAGAACTACGTTAGTTATTGTCCCAATGTTGCGCATCGTTGTCCTTCCTAAAACAGACCTGCTACATTAATTTTGAGGAACATCAAAAATCAAAAAAATGAGCAGATTAATAATACCATTGCTATTGCTTTTTGGAATTGCATTTAGTTATCCCCAAAATAGCATCAAAACATCTGAAATATATGTTTGCCCTCCTTGCGGGCTTAAATGTGACAATGATGAACATGACAATCCCGGAATATGTTCATTCTGCAACATGAAACTTATGAAAAAAGAAGATTTAAAGACCATCGCCTTCTATTTGCAGGACAGAGTCGAAGTTCTTGATTTTGCCGGCCCCATGGAGGTATTGTCCTATGCCGGGTTTAACGTTTTCACTGTTTCCGCCACCAAAGAACCAATAAAGTCACAAGGCATTCTTAGTGTTATTCCAGATTATACTATAGAAAATGCTCCCGAAGCGGATATCTTGGCATTTTTTGGAGGTAATGCATCACCAACCTCTAAAAACCCGGAGGTAATGAAATGGATTAAAAAACAAGAAAATGTAGCATATCATTTTTCCGTTTGTACCGGAGCTTTTATTTTGGCCGAAGCAGGCATATTGGATGGAAAAACAGCAACGACATTCCACAGTTCACTGGACAATCTGAAAAACAATTACCCTAAAATAAATGTGCGTAAGAATGTTCGTTTTGTGGACAATGGAAAGGTAATCACAACGGCAGGAATATCCGCCGGAATAGATGGCGCACTGCATTTGGTTGCAAAATTACATGGGTTAAATGCTGCTAAACGTATTGCATACAATATGGAATATGATAATTGGCAACTTGGAGATGGACTAATCCTATCTTCGGACAATCCATATGAAAACAGAATATCCACTGCAGACCTTATTGCTTTTGAAGGGCTTTATGAGTACAAAGATGGCAATCAAATTACATTGAAAATCAATAAAAAAGATGGTGACCTTTACACGGTGATAGATGAACTTGTTTATCCACTTTATCATGAAGAGGATGACATATTCTCAAATATAGGTGACGATCAAATTTTCTTTAAAAGAAATGATGAAAACAAAATTGTAGGGTATTCTTTAGAAAATGATGAAAAGGTCTATAAGAAGCTATAAACAATAACATGGTCTGGTCATCCCATCTTTTAGTTCTTTTTTCCTTTTTGGCATGCTTTGGAATTAAAGCACAAAAAGATACGTTTCGTTGCCCTCCTTGTGCTTCAGATTGTCACCGCACGGATTTTGAAGAATCAGGAAACTGCCCTATTTGTAACATGCCTCTTATAAAAGTAAACCAAACTCTGTTTGAAGGGTATGATAAGAAGGAAGTTATGATTTCAAACGACAGCATTCTATTAAATGCTGCATACTACACCCCTAAAAATAAAAACCGGATTAAAGGTGCAATGATTGTTGTTCATGGGTCAGCTCCCTCTAGGTACGAAGACATGACATACTATACCAAAATAGGGACCAAACTTAACATGGCCGTATTGGCATATGATAAAAGGGGAGTAGGAAAATCAGAAGGGAATTATCAATTCTTCAACGTTGAAGAAAGCGAAAATTGGTTCAATCTACTTGCATCTGATGTTTTGGCTTGTTTGTCATGGATAAAAAAGCAGCCAGAACTTCAAAAAACAAAAATAGGATTGATTGGTGGCAGTCAAGCTGGATGGATAATGCCATTGGCAGCATCAAAAAACAAGAATATTGATTTTATCATCATTGGGGAAGGGGTAGCCGTTTCTGCGGGTGAAGAACATTATTTTAGCCAACTGACAGGTGATGGTGACGAAAGTGTAAACAAACTGTCAATAGCAGAAGCACATTTAAAACTTCAAAAATTTAACGGCACCAAAGGCTTCGACCCTAGGAATATTCTTAAAGGACTAAAAGCAAAAACCTTGTGGATTCTGGGAACTCACGACCCTGTTATTCCTGTAGATGCCACACTTCATGAGCTACAAAGCATGAACAATCCAAATTTCCACGTTCAAATTCTAGAAAACGGAGATCACAACTTTAATAATACACAAACTGGAAAACCTTATAACCTACTTGAATTTATTGAGCCGTGGTTACTTAATAATGATATTCTAAATTAATATTGGCGCTACCTTTTTTCCTTTTCAGGGGAAAATACTTCATCCTTACGTTCAAAAAAGACCTCCATTGGCAAAAATCACATTGACCGTATGTTGGATGGTTTGATGTAAAATATTAAAAATGAACAGCTAACACTTTCAGACGGTATCTTTCAGTCTATCATTCATAAACCGAGAAGCTGTAGTCATAAGATCATCCCTTTATCAGGACAAAGTTTTCAATATATTTCTACACGTAAGACTCATCCCATTGAACACATTTAGTAAAATGTATAAATGAGTTGCTCCAAATATTACTTGATTCTCTTTTATTCTGAATTTCCAAATAAAGGATATATGCAATTATCAAATATTGAAAAACATATAAATGAGCAAGTAAAAAGTGATGTTAAGGAAAATGCTTTGGACTGTTTATATGCAGAGTATCATGAAAATGGCAGAATAAAAATTGAAGGCCAATTTGAAGAGTGTAATACCACGAAAGAGTGTGCCCAGAGCAAAACGCAGCATTATTATAGTGATGAATTAAAAACTGGTTTAGGTAAAAAACATGGTCTGTGGCTAGAATATTATGAAAATGGCATAGTAAAATCCAAACGCAATTACCATTGTGGCTTACAACATGGAAACTCACTTTTATATAGACAAGACAAGAAACTTTTAAGCTCACATTATCATGTATTTGGCAAAGAAATAAGTGTGCACAAGTTTCATAAAGCTGGTAGTCTTGAACTAAGCAAAGCCCATTTTTATAGCTTTAGTGAAGGATTCGCCCATAAATTAAAAATGACTTTGCACTGGGAGTTTTATAAAGATGGATCACTTAAAATCCAAAGAGAAACCCAATTTTTAGGTAACGACAAAGAAAGACAGGCTTTCAAGGAATATTACATCAATGGGGTACTAAAAACAGAGACGAGATTTCTTAACCAAAAAAGAGATGGTGTCCATCGGGAATATCATAAGAATAGTAATCCTAAATACAAAGGAGTTTTTAAAGACGGTAAACCAATTAATCAGCACTATTACCATAACTTAAACGGACAAAGGACATCGACTGAATATTGGTACAATGGCAAACTTCTAGGAATAGAAAAAAACAATGATGTATTTACTTCTCAGTAAGAGAATTTCAAAAAAATTCTTCTTGAAATAGTGTTTACAATAAAAAGTTAAACTCACTTTTCAACATACTGAATAGATGCAATCTGATCATCATCAAACGGCACCAAATTATCCTTTAAACTTCCATAGGAATCACATTGTTTTTCCAAATTACTACAACTGATCGTTGGAAAAACACAATTTTATATGTAAATTTAACGTTAAGCAATAGTAAATTAAATGTAATTAATCAATTCTAACCCATTAATCCATATTGATATGAAACAGCATATATACAAGTGGCGGGAACAATTTGTTGCACTATGGGAGTACACCAAGGACTACTCAAGAAAGTGCAGAATAGTGTACTATAACGTGCGGAATACCTAGGAGAAACTCTTAAACTTTTGTGGTAAATACACTACTTTTTTAGTTTCGAAAAAATCTTCTTTAAAATATTCTTTTAAATCAAAGGTTTCGACTGTTTTATAATCTTTCAATTCCTCTGTCAAATCACCGCCTTTTAAATAGAAAATTCCATTTTTTCTTTCATGAGTCGAGTCTTTTTTAATTTTTCCTTTGGTCCAGTGCACAAAAGTAGGCATGGCCGCAACAGCTCTGCTAACAATAAAATCAAATTGGCCGGTTAAATCCTCCACTCTAGTATGTTTTGCGGTTACGTTTTCCAATTGAAGTCCCTCAACAACTTCCTGTACAACTTTAATTTTCTTTCCAATTGCATCAACTAGAGTAAAATGAGTATTAGGAAATAGAATTGCAAGGGGAATACCAGGAAATCCACCCCCCGTTCCAACATCTAAAACTTTAGAGCCTTCATTAAAACTCTGAATTTTAGCAATTCCAAGGGAATGCAATACATGTCGCAGGTACAGTTCATCGATATCTTTACGAGACACCACATTTATCTTTTGGTTCCAATCTTGATAAAGTGCTTCTAAGCCCTTGAAGTGTTGAATCTGGGTATCAGTGAGTGTCGTAAAATATTTAGAAATTAAATCTGCATTCATACTCAATCTGTTAATTTCGGTAAAATTAATACTTTTAGACACCTTAACATCGTTTTCATATAAAGTTGGGGACTTGAGAAATCAATTTACTTACCTTTGTAAAAATTTAATTTATGGAAAAGGATACCATCCGATTTTCAAGAAAAGATTCAGCACAATTCTTCAGAACACTAAATAAAAGGGTAAACCAATATTTTAGTGAAAATCAAATAAAAAAAACCGGAAATTGGAAACTTCACCTTAAAACCGTTGTGATGTTTGCCGTTTTCTTGACTCCATACTTTTTAATGTTGACATTGAACCTACCATTTTGGGGTTACGTGCTGTTGTCAATCACCATGGGTGTAGGAATGGCTGGTGTGGGAATGAATGTTATGCATGATGGAAACCATGGTGCTTATTCCAATAAGAAATGGGTGAACAAGCTTATGGGTAGCAGTATCTATATTTTAGCTGGTAACGTATACAATTGGCAAGTTCAACATAATGTTTTGCACCATACATACACCAATATACATGAGCATGATGAAGATATGGAAGCAGGACGAATTCTTCGTTTTTCAAAACATGCCGAGTGGCAAAAACACCATAAATTTCAACACTTTTACTCCATTCTTTTATATGGATTATTGACTTTTAATTGGGCAATAACCACAGATTTCCAACAAATGTATCGCTACATGAAAAGAAAATTGTCTTATGGGAAGCTGCCAAATCCAGTAATAAATTGGAGTACATTGGTCATTACAAAGACAATATATATCACTATTTGGATTGTTTTACCGCTACTTCTGGTAGATATTCCATGGTGGCAGATATTGCTTGGTTTCTTTATTATGCATTATGTGGCTGGAGTGATTTTGAGTGTAGTATTTCAGCTGGCCCACATTGTTGATGAGGCAGATACTCCTCTACCTGATGAAAGCGGAACCATGAAAAATACTTGGGCCATTCATCAACTTGCGACAACGGTGAATTTTGGCACCAAAAATAGAATTGTAAATTGGTTTACCGGTGGTCTGAACCATCAGGTTGAACATCATATATTTCCAAATATTAGTCATGTTCATTATACAAAAATCTCCAAAATTGTGAAACAGACGGCCAAGGAGTTTAATTTGCCTTATAACGAGTATAAAACTACTAGAAAAGCTATAATTTCGCACTTCAAACATTTGAAAGAGTTGGGTAAAAATCCAGCACTTCAGTACCAGTAAAATAGCAAAACCAATGAGCAACCAACTTTCTGAAAGAATTAACAATCTAGTTCCTTCAGCAACTCTTGAAATGGCTGCAAAAGCCAGGGAACTTAGAGCATCTGGAAAAGATATTATTGGCCTTAGTTTAGGTGAACCAGATTTTAATACCCCAGACTACATTAAAGAGGCCGCCATACAGGCCGTAAATGATGGGTATAATTCGTACACGCCCGTAGATGGTTATGTAGAATTAAAAGATGCCATAAGCACCAAGTTCAAAAGAGATAATGATATCACTTATGAACGCCCTCAAATTGTTGTTTCTACAGGTGCAAAGCAAGCCCTTTACAATGTAGCTCAAGCTTGTTTAAATAAAGGAGATGAAGTCATCTTGCCTTGCCCATATTGGGTAAGTTACAGTGATATTGTTAAACTTTCTGAGGGAGTTCCCGTGGAAGTTGCCACATCCATAGACAATGACTTTAAAATGACACCGGAACAGTTGGAAGCGGCCATCACACCAAAGACTAAAATGTTGTGGTACAGTTCTCCATGCAACCCAAGTGGCTCAATTTATAGCAAGGAAGAATTAAGAGGTTTGGCCGATGTACTTCAAAAATACCCTGAAATTGTGGTGGTCAGTGATGAAATTTACGAACATATTAATTATGGAGTTACGAATCACGCCTCAATGGCTGCTTTTGATGACATGTATGATCGTACAGTTACAATAAACGGTGTTGCCAAAGCTTTTGCCATGACAGGGTGGCGAATAGGTTATATTGGAGCTCCAACATATATTGCCAGAGCTTGTAACAAATTGCAAGGACAGGTTACAAGCGGTGCCAATTGTATTGCTCAACGTGCCGTGATCACGGCATTGTTAGAATCTCCCAGTCGCGTTCAGTATATGGTGGACGAATTCAAAAACCGAAGGAAACTTATCTTGGAATTATTGAATAATATTGACGGATTTAAATGCAATGAACCAGAAGGAGCTTTTTATGTATATCCTGATGTGACCGCTTTTTTTGGAAAAACATTTAATGGCAAAACCATAAACAACGCATCTGACTTTGCCATGTACCTATTGGAACAAGCCAATGTTGCTACTGTTACCGGAGACGCTTTTGGAAACGGCAATAGCATCCGTATCTCTTATGCTGCAAGTGAAGAAGACATTAGAAAAGCTATTTCTAGGATTGCTGAAGCAGTAAAATAGACTATAAAGTAATTACAAAATAACCGCCCTCAAGGATATGAAATTCTTGAGGGTTTTTTATTTGAAAAGTTTTATCGCACTAGATAAAATCATATAGTATCTTCGAGAGAATAAAACTTTCCAAATGAAGAAACCAATTTTATATTTAACCTCGCTGATCTTTTGCTTAGTTTCTCTTTCTGGTTTTTCTCAAAAGAAACCCAATGTTGTATTGATTTTTCCGGACAATTTGGGCGTTGGTGAAGTTGCCGCTTACGGTGGTGCTCGTGGTGTACCCACCCCAAATATTGACAGAATAGGCGCTGAGGGTATTCGATTGACAAATTTTAATGTAGAATACTCATGCACCCCTTCTCGCATTGCAATACTTACTGGCAGGTATGCCGTTAGGGCAGGCGAAGACTATTACGCAGGCACTACACTATGGGAAGAAACCATTGCCGAGCGTTTAAAGTCTGTTGGATATTCAACTGCACTTTTTGGAAAATGGGATCTTGGAGCCAAAAACTGGCATGGAAAACGCGAACCGACCCACCAAGGTTTTGATGAGTGGTATGGAATTCCTGGTACCACCCATGTTTCCCAATTTCCTTCAATGGAAGGTTTTGACCCTAGTTTACAACCAGCTCCCTACATATGGGAAGGGAACGCAGGAACCGTATCCAAAAAAGTAAAACCTTTTAATCAAAAAACAAGACGTACAATTGACCGCGAAGCGGCAGAACGAAGCATTGCTTTTATAAAGAAGAATGCAGAAAAGGATAAACCGTTCTTTTTGTATTATGCCATGACACAGTTACATTTTCCCGCCTTGCCTCATCCCGATAAGGCTGGCACTACTGGAGCTGGGGATATGGGGGATTCAATGGCCGACGTAGATTATAACGTTGGTTTGATTTTAAATCAATTAAAAGAATTGGGAATCGAAGATAACACCTTGATTATATGGTGCACCGATAATGGGGCAGAAATGAGACGCCCTTGGAGGGGCTCACCCGGTCCGTGGCGTGGATATTATAATTCAGCAATGGAAGGCGGCATTCGAACCCCATGCGTTATTAGATGGCCAGATAGAATTAAGGCAGGGCAGGTTTCCAACGAAATGGTTCATGAAGTTGATTTATTCTCTACCATCATCAATGCCACAGGCAAAGATGAAGCTATACCAAAAGACCGAATCATAGATGGGATAAACCAACTCCCTTTTCTAGAAGGGAAGCAAAGTAAGTCCAACCGTGAAAGCGCCATATTCACACAAAGGTTCGGTCAAATAATGGCCGTCAAATGGCGAGATTGGAAACTATGGTATGTATACAAAACCGAAATGCCCGACCCTGAGCCTGAAAACCAAGTACGATTATTTGACTTAAGAGTGGATCCTAGGGAAGAAATAGATGTCAAAGATTACTATCCTGGAGTTATAGGTATTATGGATAGTATTGTGAAGGAATACGAGGCCTCATTCATTAAACACCCTAGAGTATCTGCGACCGCCAATGCTGTCGACCCCTATTTACCGCCTGAGGCAGGCTCTGGAAGTCCTGTAAAAACATATGAGAGAACAGATAGAACCACACTTGAAGAACGGAGTTCCGCTATGAAAAATCCTGATTTTTCAGGTACTTGGTCAACCACTGTACTTCATAGGGTCTCTGTTATTAATCGGGTAGATGAACCACCGGTACCGTCGCTAGGAAGTGGTTGGGGCGATAAAATATCCATCAAACATGTACCAAATCAATTGGATGTTGAACGTGTGGTCTTTGTTCCAAGGGAAATTCAACAATTAGTTCGTTACCATTTTGCCTTAGATGGTTCAAAGTCTGAAAATAATATACTAATGGGCCGTACCGGAAAACCTATAGTTTCAACCTCTTCTTGGAAAGACGACAGATTGATTATTACCTCTTCTTATCCTTTTCAAGATTCAAAAAGCGGAAAATGGTTAACTAGTAAAGTGACCCAGACCTTATGGCTTCAGCCCGCCAAAGGAACCCCATGGGAATCAACTTTAATTGTTGAAACAACCAGAGAAGGGCTATTGGGTGGTTTATCATCAACCAACCGCACAGTGTACACCAAAGGTTACAGGTAATGAAACAGATTGAACTTTAAGAGGTATTTATAACAACCTTAGGTCTTCTTCCAAAAATAGGGGGTTAATATAATTAACACGGTAAAAAGTTCTAAACGACCTAATAGCATTAAAAATCCGCACCACCATTTACCAGCATCTGGCAGACTATTGTAATTGCTAACAGGATTAAGACTTCCCAATGCAGGACCTACATTACCTAGAGAGGATGCCGAACCGCCAATTGCGGAAACAAAATCAAGGCCTAAAAACCCAAGCACCAAAGAACCTATTATGAAGAATAACATATAAAGCACAAAAAAGGCGATTATGTTGTACACGATATGTTCCGAAACTGTTTTTTCATTATAACGAACGGGAATAATTGCATTGGTGTGCAAGGTACGTTTAAACTCCAGCAGTCCGTTTTTTATAATCAATAAATGCCGCATCACTTTTATTCCACCTGCAGTGGAACCAGCAGACCCTCCCAAGAACATAAGTCCAAAAAAGAAAATAGTTAGAAAAGGAGTCCAACTTGTAAAGTCAGCAGTTACAAAACCTGTTGTTGTAACAATTGCCACAACTTGAAAAAGTGCGTGCCTAAATGCGCTCTCCGCCTTCCCTAAAACCATGGGGTGAAAATCAGATACGGGAACGTTCGCATTAAAATAAACCACTAATGCAGCTACAATTGTAAAGAGGACAATAAAAATTGTGTAGTATTTAAACTCTTCATCTTTTAGTATTCGTTGTACTTTACCCGTAAAAGCGAAATAACTCAATACAAAATTACTTCCTGCCAAAAACATAAATAGAATGGTAATATATTGTATTAGGGGTTGATTGTTCCAATATGCCAAGCTTGCATTTTTGGTTGAAAAACCTCCTGTTGATAGTGTTGCCAAGGAATGGTTCATGGCATCAAAAAAGGACATCCCCGCCAATTTTAATAAAATAGTTTCAGCTACCGTATATCCAAAATAAATTAACCATAAGCGCTTTGCTGTATCTGTTATTCTTGGGTGTAGCTTATCACCTGCTGGTCCGGGTGCTTCCGCTGCAAACAATTGCATCCCCCCTATACCTAAAAGTGGAAGAATAGCTATTGCAAGTACAATGATTCCCATCCCCCCTATCCAATGTGTTAGACTCCGCCAAAAAAGAATTCCTTCTGGCATTGCCTCTATATCATCTATAATGGACGCTCCAGTAGTTGTATAACCGGATATGGTTTCAAAAAAAGCGTTGGTAACTTCTGGTATTGCTCCTGAAAAAAGATAAGGTAGTGTTCCTGAGATAGACATAATTATCCATCCAAAAGTCACTACAATGTATCCTTCCTTTCTTTTTACTTCCTTTTTATGGCCCCTTGTGTAAAACATGGCCATTACACCAAACAACATGGTTACAATGGCTGCAAGCGTAATATCCAACGTAACACCGTCCTTATAAATGCCGCTTACAAATGCAGCTAAAAGCATAAAAGAGCCATTGCAAAGTAGCAATAGTCCCATAATGTGAACAATAATGCGTGTATTAAGTCCCATTACAAGAACAACTTTTCTATTTTAGGAATTGCTTTTGGCAAACAACAGACTACAACACGGTCCCCTTCTAAAATTTTAAAATCTCCTAAAGCAATAATCCCTTTCCCATCTCTAATAACTCCTCCTATACTAGCTTCTCTTGGAAAGTTTAATTCCTTTATTATTTCGCCGTTTACCAACGATGTAGCTTTCACCTCAAACTCTAAAATCTCCGCATTTAAGTTGTTCAAACGTGTTAACGCCAACACTTCTCCCCTTCTTATATACCTAAATATATTATTGGCGGCCAAGAGTTTTTTGTTAATAAGCGTGTCAACCCCTATTGAATGTGATAGCTGAAAATAATCCATGTTCTCCACCAACGCTATGGTCTTTTTAATCTTTTTGGATTTGGCTACCAAACAAGACATAATATTCGTCTCTGAATTTCCAGTAACAGCAATAAATGCATCCATTGACTCTAAACTCTCTTCATCCAATAGCTCAACATTTCTTCCATCGCCATTGATCACCAAGGCATGAGGTAGCTCGTCCGCTATGTCAAATGCTTTTTCTTTGTTCTTTTCAATGAGTTTTACATTGAATTTTTTATTGCACAGATCACGGGCAGTTTTAAAACCAACTTTACTGCCTCCAAGAATCATTACATTTTTTATTTCCTTCTTTTGCATTCCTGTGAGCTTGTAAAGCTCTTCTACTCCTTCAGCAGACGTAATGAAATATACTTGATCTCCTTCTTTGAAAACAGTATCCCCCCTTGGAATAAGGGTATACTGGGTTCCCATACGCTGTAATGCAATGGGCATAAAATGAAGTTCTGGGAAAATTTTAGCGGCCTCCTTGACCATTTTACCAACAAAAGGTGCAGATTTTGGCAAGAAAACCCCAATCATGGTCAGCAATCCCCCTTCAAACTCATAGGTGTCGTTAAAAGCGGATTGGTTCAACAACAATTGTATTTCTGTTGCTGCCAGTTCCTCTGGAGAAATCAATTCATCTACACCAAGCTCATCGAACTTAATAAGCTCCTTATTATCTATGAACTCTGTATTTGATATTCTGGCAATGGTTCTTTTACAACCCAACTGCTTGGCCAAAAGGCAGAGTGTTAAATTGGTTGTTTCTGACGACGTGACTCCAATAACAAGTTTTGAAGTTTCAACCTGTGCATTTCTCAGCACTTCTATTGAAGTGGCATCACCACGAAGGACTCTAATGTCCAAATGATTGTCTGCATACGACAAACTTTCCTTGTCCGTATCAATCAATGTAATTTCTTGTGCTTCATATGACAAAAGTTTTGCCAAATGAAAGCCTACCTCACCTGCTCCCGCAATTATAATCTTCATTGATTAAAATAAGATGTTCTTAATAAATTCAATTTGTAATGGTAAAAAAAGAATATTGACCACAGTCTAAAAGACGAATACCTAACATAATACGGAAAAGTTTTCCTTTGTTGCGAGGCAAAATTACGTAATTATTTTTGTACACCTCTCATATACCTAAGTTGTATATTTGCCAGCAAATTCAGCACATGTCCAAAAAAGTTAAACCTTATAAAGATTCTGACCTTGGAAAAAAGGAACAGGTAAGGCAAATGTTCGATACCATTTCTAAGGATTATGATGGTTTAAACAGGGTTATTTCTTTAGGTATTGATTTAAAATGGCGCAAAAGAGTGGTTAATCTTCTCAAGAAAAAATCTCCAAAAACCATTCTGGATATTGCCACGGGCACTGGAGATTTAGCTATTGCCATGACCAAGACAGGCGCGGAAAAAATTATCGGATTAGATATTTCTCAAGGAATGTTGGAGGTTGGAAAAACCAAGATTACGGATAAAAACCTTCAAGACACCATTCAAATGGTCGTTGGTGATAGTGAAAGTCTTTCTTTTGATGATAACACCTTTGATGCGGTTACCGTAGCTTTTGGAGTACGGAATTTTGAAAACCTGGAAAAAGGGCTTCAAGAAATTCTCAGGGTATTAAAACCAGGAGGAAGTTTGGTCATACTTGAAACATCTGTCCCAACCAAAACACCATTTAAACAGGGCTACAGATTATACACAAAATATATACTCACTGGAATTGGCAAAACCTTCTCCAAGGATCGTTCTGCTTATGATTACTTAAGTGAATCAGCTTCCGTTTTTCCTCATGGTCAAGAATTCAACAATATTTTGGACAAAATTGGGTTTATAGGTATAGAGAACATGCCCCAGACATTTGGGGTGGCATCTATATATGTCGCTACAAAATAATTTGATGAAAAACGTCCTTCTTCTATTTGGCCTGCTGTTAATGGTATGTCCAAATTCATCTGCACAGTTTAGAAAAGACCCTATTCTTAATCTTCAGACCGAAGATTTAAAGTTATTGAACTGGGGATACTATCTAGGATTCAATGTATATGACTTTCAATTTGAATATGAAAACGATATTGGGCAAGACATTTTAGTTGATACCAGCGCAGGTTTCAATGTTGGTCTAATCGGTGAAATGCGAATCAATGAGTTTTTGGATTTACGTTTTGAACCTGGCTTGCTATACACCTCTAGAATTTTAGGCTTTCCTGGTTTTACTTCGGAAAATGACGCTATAAGGGAAGTTAAATCAACATATATTAGATTCCCGTTGTTGGTAAAGGTTAGTGCTAAAAGGTTTGGTAACTGGAAACCCTATATTACCGGCGGAGTATATACCTCAATGAATCTAGGAAGTAAAGAAGATAGTTTAGATGACAACAGTAGTGGTGAATTCCGTATGAAACAGAATGTTTATGGTTATGAACTTGGTTTTGGAATTGATATTTATACTGAATATTTCAAGTTTTCACCATCCATTAGAGGTGTTTTTGCTTTAACGGATGAACTTGTTCCTGATGATGACCCTAATAGTCCCTGGACCGGAAACATTAATGCTATGCGCACACGTGGAATCTTTATCAATTTTACTTTTGAATAGCCTACGCTAGCTAGCCCCTCCTTATTTCATTTAGGAGAATAGCGGTTGCAGTGGCAACATTTAAGCTCTCGGTCGTTTTTGAGCCAAACTGAGGAATAGCTATTTTTTCAGTGACCAAATTCTTGATTTCTTCAGAAATTCCATTGGCCTCATTACCCATAATCATAATTCCCGCTTTAGGTATTTTTTTATGATACACGGTATCACCATTCATAAAAGTTCCAAAAATTGGAAGCGAGGTCTTTTTTAAATAATCCAGTAAATCAGTATAAACAACATTGACCCTTGTTATGGACCCCATCGTGGCCTGTAACACCTTGGCATTGTAACAATCTACGGTATCCATTGAACAAATAAGATGTTTTATCCCAAACCAGTCGCACAATCTAATTATAGTTCCCAAATTACCTGGATCCCGAACCGCGTCCAAAGCAACCGTCCAATCGGCGGTATCAGTTTTTTTGACCTTTGGCATATAAAATACTCCCAACACCCCATTTGGATTGCTAAGACTACTCATTTGCTTTAGTTCCGATTTTGAAACAACCTCAATTTCATTGAAATTTTCAATTTTCTGTGGTTCATCAACAAACAATTTGAAAGGTTCAAGTCCAGCATTTAATATTTCACCTACAGTCTTTACACCCTCAACCACAAATAGCCCATGTTGAGTTCGGTACTTTTTTTGCTGTAAGCTAACAACTAGTTTAATTTGGTTTTTGGTAACCATCTAAATCGTGTATTTTTGGCGTCTATGAAGGGTTTTTTAGGTCTAATGCGTAACAAGGCAAAAATAGGGTTATTGTTGCTTATGGTTACCATGATAGGTTGTAATACCCTTAAAAGGGTGGATGACAATGAATTGCTTCTGACCAAAAACTCCATTTATGCAGACGAAGAAAAGATAAAGGATGATAACATTCAAAGTCTTATCGCTCAAAAACCAAATAGTAGTTTACTTGGTTATCGCCTTCGGTTAAATTTGTATAATCTTGCCAAAGAAAATCCGGACTCTTCTTTTCAGAATTGGCTGCACAGAAAAGAAAAACGAGAAAAAAGATTAAACAGATTACTTTCCCAAAAACAAGTCAACAGATTAAAGGAATCCTTTGTCGTTAAAGGTGCAAGTGATTTTTTCAAAAGAATTGGGGAACCTCCGGTTGTCATAGATACCTCTTTGACCCAAAAAACTGTTGACCGACTAAAGGCATACTACAACAGCAAAGGTTATTTTAACAACTCAGGAACCTATAGTATTGTCAAAGGAAAACGAAAAAAAAGGGCAGAAGTTGATTATAAAATTTCTCTGGAGAAACCTTTTTTAATTGATACCATACTAAAAAACATTTCCTCGCCAGAGCTCGACTCAATTTATAATAGCTCCGTAAATTCCGCATTTGTAAAGGATGGGGAACAGTTTGATTTGGCCAATTTTAACCAAGAGCGCGAACGATTAACAACATTGTTTAGAAATTCTGGGGTCTATAACTTTCAGGAGAGCTCCATTAATTATGATATTCTAAGAGATACATCTCAAGTAGCGAATGATCAATTAATGGATGTACAATTGAATATTCAAAAACCTCGCAGTGTTAGTGACAGTTTAGCAAATAACCCTTACCGTATTCATCATTTAAAGAAAATAAATATATATGCGGATTATTTAATTGGAGGAGGAACGGATTCTTTAAAATCCATAGATTATGAGAACTACACCATATTCTATAATGACAGACTTAAGTACAAGCCTGAAGCTCTAACGGACGCTATTTTTTTTGAAAAAGATAGTGTTTATAGAGATTTGGACAGAATTCGCACCTACAGACAAATCACCAATTTAAACACCTTTAAATATCCTAACATTGAATTTATTCCAGATACCACACAAGCACAGTTAATTACCAATATATACTTAGCTCCCAGACCAAAATACTCCTTGAACTTAGATTTTGATGTGACCCATTCCAACATTCAACAAGTAGGTACAGCCTTCAGTGCAACCGTAATTACCAGAAATGTTTTTGGAGGGGCCGAGACATTAAATATTTCCGCAAGAGGATCTATTGGTCTGTTGAGCGATGCTTCTCTATCTGATGAAACCTTTACATCTGAACTTGGGGGCGATGTAAACATTATTTTCCCAAGAATATGGTTTCCTATAAATACGGAGAAAATAATTCCTTATTACATGCTACCCCAAAGTAGGCTTTTGGTGGGTACCAACTTCCAGAAGAACATTGGATTGGACAAACAATCTTTCAATAGTGTGCTGTCATATAATTGGTCCCCATCAAATAGTTTAAAGCATAATATTGAATTGATGAACGTGGAGTTTGTTCGCAATGTCAATCCAGACAACTTTTACAATGTATATCAAAATACTTTTAACAATTTAGATGCCGTAGCAGATAATTTTCAGGACGATCCGCAGTACTCATCTTTTTTCAGGGCAACCAACAATACTCAAGATCCATTAATATTAAGCATTCCTGACGGGGCCAACGGTTTTGCACAAGCGGTACTTAATAATGAAATCCCGGCAACCCCTGAACAGCAGAGTGAAGTAAATAGTATTGAAGAACGGAGACAGCGCTTAACTGAAAACAACTTGATTTTCGCCAGTAATTACACTTTCACTAAAAACAGTAAGGCGGATATCAACGATAATAATTTTTATCAGCTTAGAGTAAAATTGGAGAGTGCTGGAAACCTGCTTTCCTTATTGGAAGATGTTGTTCCCTATAATAAAAATGATAACGACCAACTTTTGGTATTTGGTGTTCCTTTTTCTCAATATTTTAAATCTGAGGTTGATTTTGTAAAACATTGGGAAGTAGCAGATTCCAAGGTAATAGCTTTTAGAAGCTTCTTTGGTCTTGGTATCCCTTACGGCAACTCTAAAAGTATCCCTTTTGTTCGAAGTTACTTTGCTGGTGGTTCTAATGACAATAGAGCATGGAATGCATATGAACTAGGCCCGGGAAGAACTAGTAATATCAATGATTTTAATGAAGCCAATCTAAAGATTGCTTTAAACATGGAGTATCGTTTTCCAATTGCTGGAGACGTAAAAGGGGCTCTTTTTGCAGATGCAGGTAATATTTGGAATGTATTTGACAATGAAAACAACCCAGATGCCATTTTTAGTGGTTTTGATTCTTTGGCAGATATTGCCTTGGGTACAGGTTTTGGACTTAGGTATGACTTTACCTACTTTGTTTTTAGACTGGATGTAGGCTTTAAAACCTATAATCCTGCTGATGAATGGTCCAAAAGATGGTTTAGGGGATACAACCTTAGAAATGCCGTATTCAATATAGGAATCAATTATCCTTTCTAGAGTAAATATTTTATTACTTTTGTGGCTTAATTCAACCAAAACTAACTAAAGAAATATGTCCCACAATATTAAGCCAGGCGTTGCTGTAGGTGATGAAGTGCAAGCAATTTTTAATCACGCCAAAGAAAACGGTTATGCTTTACCGGCAGTAAACGTAATTGGATCTAATACCATAAATGCCGTTTTGGAAACCGCTGCGGCTCTAAACTCTCCCGTAATAGTTCAATTTTCTAATGGAGGAGCTCAATTTAATGCAGGTAAAGGTCTATCAAACGAAAACCAAAAAGCAGCAATACTTGGAGCTGTTGCAGGAGCTAAACATGTACACCAATTAGCGGAAGCTTATGGAGCAACAGTAATTCTGCATACGGATCATTGTGCCAAAAAATTATTGCCTTGGATCGATGGTTTGTTAGATGCCAGTGAAGAGCATTATGCTGCCACAGGAAAATCCTTGTTCAGTTCACATATGATTGATTTATCCGAAGAGCCTATTGAAGAGAACATTGAAATCTGCAAAGGTTATTTGGAACGCATGAGCAAAATGGATATGACCTTGGAAATCGAATTGGGAGTAACCGGGGGCGAAGAAGATGGTGTGGACAACACAGACGTAGATAGTTCTAAATTATATACACAACCTGAAGAAGTTGCCTTTGCGTACGAAGAGCTATCCAAAGTAAGTCCTAAATTCACCGTTGCAGCCGCTTTTGGTAATGTGCACGGAGTCTACAAACCCGGAAACGTAACATTGACTCCAAAAATCTTGAAAAATTCTCAGGAATTTGTTTCAGAAAAATATGGAGTGGAACATAACCATATTGACTTCGTTTTCCATGGCGGATCAGGCTCTTCTGTAGAAGAAATAAGAGAAGCTATTGGGTATGGGGTTATAAAAATGAATATTGACACAGACCTTCAGTATGCTTTTCTTGCAGGAGTTAGGGACTATGTTCAAGAAAAATCAGGATATCTTCAAGCTCAGATTGGAAACCCAGATGGCAACGATCAGCCAAACAAAAAATTCTATGACCCAAGAGTTTGGCTTCGTGAAGGAGAAAAAGCTTTTGTTGATCGTTTGAAAAAAGCATTTGAAGACTTAAACAATGTGAATACATTGTAATCACTTAAAAGAGAGCCGTTTAATTTAATTTTGATTGTATGTCGTCTTGGTTTAAAAGAAAAGAGAAAGGAATTCAAACAGCTACTGAGGAGAAAAAAGACACCCCAAAGGGGCTATGGTACAAATCCCCTACCGGAAAAATTGTTGAGTCGGAAGATTTGGCAAAAAACTTCTATGTAAGTCCAGAAGATGATTATCATGTTAGAATAGGCAGTAAAGAATACTTTGAAATTCTATTTGATGATAATAAGTTCAAAGAGTTGGATGAAAAATTATCTTCTAAAGACCCTTTACGCTTTGTTGACACCAAAAAATATTCTGAAAGACTTAAAGCTGCACAGCAAAAAACGGGCCTCAAAGATGCCATAAGAACTGCTGTTGGGAAGTCCATGGGGAAAGAAATGGTTATTGCCTGTATGGATTTTAGTTTTATTGGAGGTTCTATGGGGAGCGTTGTTGGTGAAAAGATTGCTAGAGCAATTGATGTTGCCAAAAGAAAAAAGATTCCTTTCCTAATGATTTCCAAGTCTGGAGGAGCACGGATGATGGAAGCTGCTCTTTCACTAATGCAATTGGCAAAAACCTCTGCAAAATTGGCTCAGTTGGCTGAAGCAAAAGTTCCTTATATTTCTTTATGTACTGACCCTACAACTGGCGGAACCACTGCTTCCTATGCTATGTTGGGAGATATTAATATTTCTGAACCAGGAGCGCTGATAGGTTTTGCAGGACCAAGGGTGGTTAAAGACACTGTTGGAAAGGACCTTCCAGAAGGGTTCCAAACATCAGAATTTGTAAAAGAACATGGGTTTTTAGATTTTATCACGCATCGTAGAGACTTAAAACAAAAAGTCAATTTGTATATTGATTTGATTCAAAACCAACCCGTAAGAGCATAAAAAAAGCCTGCAATTGCAGGCTTTTTCTTTTTCCAATATCCGTTCTATTTTAAAAAGCGCCTTAAGAACACTTCTTTTTCAGTTCCATCAGGTTGTGTCAAAATTCCCTTTGCATCACAACTGCCATCTCCAAAATCCAAACTGGCCGTATTATCATTTCTAGTAATTTCTAAAATTCCACTCACAATAAACCTACAGGATAACTCCCGTCTTAATGGTGTGGTTACTTCTTTTATAAAAACATTCCCTTCCCTACCTACATATGTTCTTTTACCGGTAATCAAAAAAACGTTATCTCCCCAGAAACCAGAGCCAAAACCTTCTATCCATTCACGGGTTCGGGTCCCTTCAAAAGAAGCTGTATCTCCATCGGGCCATGCAGCACTAAAAGAAGCATTCATGGTACCTTGCGGATTTCCATTTTCATTGGAACGTTCCCGTAAAATATCCGCAGAACCTTCAACAGCAACATCATTGAAAGTAAAATTCTCAAGATTTAAAGCAATGCTTTTAGAAGCTGCCTCCATGTTCTTGGCATAGCTTAAATTGATAACTCCACTCAAGATATTTCCATTTGGTAGTTGGCAACCTTCACCAAAATCTATGGTTTTCTCGCGTGTAGTCTCCGTAACAACGGTGGTAATCGTTACACAATCTGGAAGGTAATCAGATTCATAATCAGCTTTGGAAATAATAGAAATTTCATCTGTAGCATATACATCTTAGGCTATAGTAGTAACTTCCTCAGAAATCATTTCGGCTTCATCACTAAATTGCAATTCCGTTGACGAAATCACCTCCGTACTGGATAAATCTTCGGTAGTGTTCTCATCTTTACTACAAGAAATTGCAGCTAAAAGCAGAATTCCCGTGAGTATGGAGATAATTTTTGGATAATTAACCTGTTTAAGACTCTTTTTCATAATAATCAAATTTTATGGTTTGTTTCTATGACCGAGAGAAAAACAAAAGGTTTAATCAAGTAATAAAACTTTTAAGTTAAAAAAAGGATTATCTTTGCACGCTGATTGATAGACAATCATATACATAAAAATCATTTAAATAATATTGGAATGTATTTAACAAAAGAAGTAAAGGCCGAGATTTTCAAGAAACACGGTGGTTCCGAAGGGAACACAGGTTCTACGGAAGGACAAATAGCATTGTTTACTCACCGTATTAACCACTTAACAACGCATTTAAAAAGAAACCACAAGGACTACAATACCGAACGTTCTTTGGTAAAATTGGTGGGTAAAAGACGTAGTCTTTTAGATTACCTAAAGAAAAAAGATATTGAAAAATATCGTTCCCTTATTAAGGAACTTAATATTAGAAAATAAACAATATAAGGGAGGCTTTGGCTTCCCTTTTATTTTGTTAAACCTGTTTAGCAAAATAAAAAGTCCCTACCTAGGTTGGGCAAACACAAAAAGCTGCTTACGGTTTTTCATTGGTCAGTGCCACAGGCACACACAACAACAACACAACCCGACCGTCCGGATGACGGTAGACCAAATGTTTAACGACCCGAAGATTTAAGACGGGTCAAGATATTTTTTATGATTCCAAAAACTTTTAGAGAGGTCATTGACCTTGGTGACGGTAGAGAGATTTCTATTGAAACCGGAAAATTGGCAAAACAGGCCCACGGTTCTGTTGTTGTCCAGTCAGGCAAGTGTATGTTATTATGTACAGTTGTTTCAAATTACAAACAAAGCGATGTTGACTTTTTGCCTCTTACGGTAGATTATCGCGAAAAATTTGCGGCCGCTGGGCGTTACCCAGGTGGTTTCTTCAAACGTGAAGCCCGCCCTAGTGATGGTGAGGTTTTAACCATGCGTTTGGTAGATAGGGTTTTACGACCATTGTTCCCAAAAGATTACCACAGTGAGACACAAGTGATGATTCAGTTGATGTCTCATGATGACGATGTTATGCCCGACGCTATGGCAGGATTAGCTGCTTCGGCTGCTATTCAATTATCAGATTTCCCTTTTGAATGTGCTATTTCTGAAGCTAGAGTTGGTCGTGTAAATGGTGAATTCGTCATCAACCCAACTAGAGCACAGTTAGAAGAATCTGACATTGACATGATGATTGGTGCCTCTGCTGATTCTGTAATGATGGTTGAGGGAGAGATGGATGAGATTTCTGAGGAAGAAATGACTGAAGCTATTAAGTTTGCGCACGAGGCTATTAAAGTACAATGTGCTGCTCAGTTGAAATTAGCTGAAGCATTTGGTAAAAAAGAAACTCGTGAGTATGAGCCAGAACGTGAAGATGTTGATTTAGCTCAAAAAATTCACGATATGGCATACGACAAAGTATATGCTGTAGCAAAAGCAGGTTCTGCCAAACATGAAAGAAGTGCTGCATTTGCAGAAATTAAAGAAGAAATAAAAGCGACTTTCTCTGAAGAAGAGTTAGAAGATATTGGAGGTTTAGTCTCTAAATATTACAGTAAAGCTGAAAAAGCCGCTGTTAGAGATTTAACTTTAAACGAAGGTTTACGTTTAGATGGTCGTAAGACAGATGAAATTAGACCTATTTGGTGTGAGGTTGATTATTTGCCATCAACTCATGGTTCTGCAATCTTTACTCGTGGAGAAACTCAGGCATTAGCAACGGTTACTTTAGGAACATCTAGAGAAGCAAATCAAATAGATATGCCTTCTTTTGAAGGTGAAGAACGTTTCTATTTACACTATAACTTCCCTCCTTTCTCAACCGGTGAAGCAAGACCTATTAGAGGAACTTCTCGTCGTGAGGTGGGACATGGTAACTTAGCACAACGTGCTTTAAAAGGTATGGTTCCAGAAGACTGTCCTTATACAGTACGTGTTGTAAGTGAAGTATTGGAATCTAACGGTTCGTCTTCTATGGCAACAGTTTGTTCTGGTACTATGGCACTTATGGATGCTGGTGTTCAATTAAAAAAACCTGTTTCCGGTATTGCTATGGGATTAATTTCTGATGCCGATTCTGGAAAGTACGCAGTTTTATCAGATATTTTAGGTGATGAAGATCACTTAGGAGACATGGACTTTAAAGTTACTGGTACTTCCGATGGTATTACGGCTTGCCAAATGGATATTAAAGTAAAAGGATTGTCTTACGAAATTCTTGTAAATGCTCTAAATCAAGCTCGTGACGGTCGTTTACATATTTTAGGTAAATTAACCGATACGATAGCTGCTCCAGCGGAAGATGTGAAACCACACTCTCCAAAAATGGTTACTAGAAGAATTCCTAACGAATTTATTGGTGCATTAATTGGTCCTGGTGGAAAAGTAATACAGGAAATGCAAAAAGAAACGGAAACTACCATTGTAATTAATGAAGATCCGGTAACAGAAGAAGGTATCGTAGAAATTTTAGGTGTTGGCAATGAAGGTATTGATGCTGTTTTAGCTAAAATAGATTCTATATTGTTTAAACCTGAAGTTGGAAGCGTTTACGAGGTAAAAGTAATCAAGATGCTTGATTTTGGTGCGGTTGTAGAATATATGGACGCACCTGGCAATGAAGTATTATTACACGTAAGTGAACTAGCTTGGGAACGTACAGAAAACGTTTCTGATGTAGTAAACATGGGAGATGTCTTTGATGTAAAATACTTTGGTCTGGACCCTAGGACCAGAAAAGAGAAGGTTTCTAGAAAAGCTTTACTTCCAAAACCTGAAGGATATGTTGAAAGACCACCAAGAAACGATCGTGGTGACCGAAGAGGCGGCAATGACCGTAGAGGTGGCGACCGCAGAGGTGGCGATAGAGATAGAAAACCCCGAAGGGACTAACAATTCGTTAGAATATATATACTAAAAAGCCCAAGGATTTCTCCTTGGGCTTTTTGCTTTTAAGAAAAAATCCAAATAAATTTTTGTCAAATTGTAACTTTTTGCGTTTTCCTACGTATAACTTAATGAGCTTCGGTTCACAAACTTAATTTGAAGGGAAATTAAATGAGACAGTTAAAAATTACAAAACAGGTTACCAACAGGGAAACCGCTTCGTTAGACAAATATTTACAGGAAATCGGTAAAGTTGATTTAATCACAGCCGATGAAGAAGTAGAATTGGCACAGCGAATTAAAGCGGGAGACCAGATAGCCTTAGAGAAATTAACTAAAGCCAACCTTAGATTCGTGGTTTCTGTTGCAAAGCAATATCAAAACCAAGGATTGACCCTTCCTGATTTAATAAATGAAGGAAACCTAGGATTGATCAAAGCAGCACAACGTTTTGATGAAACCCGTGGATTTAAATTTATATCATACGCAGTTTGGTGGATTCGTCAATCCATTCTGCAAGCCTTGGCAGAACAATCGCGTATTGTACGTTTGCCTTTGAACAAAATTGGTTCTATTAACAAAATCAATAAAACCTTTGCTTTCTTAGAACAAGCGCATGAGCGTATTCCATCTGCAGAGGAAATTGCTAAGGAATTGGACATGACCGTTGAAGATGTTAAGCAATCGCTGAAAAACTCAGGTCGTCACGTATCTATGGATGCTCCATTGATTGATGGTGAGGATTCCAACTTATACGATGTATTACGAAGTGGAGAATCTCCAAATCCTGATAAAGATTTGTTACACGAATCTTTACGTACTGAAATTGAGCGCGCATTGGAAACGTTGACACCAAGAGAAGCAGACGTTATCCGCTTATACTTTGGTTTAGCAGGTCAACATTCTATGACTTTGGAAGAAATCGGTGAAACTTTTGATTTAACAAGAGAACGTGTTCGCCAAATAAAAGAAAAAGCAATTAGAAGGTTAAAGCATACTTCTAGAAGTAAGATTTTAAAGACATATTTGGGATAATCCAAAGATTATCTGTACAAATTACAGTTAAACATACCTTAAATTTGTTTTTTGGCAAGAAAGTTGTAATTTGTAATCCTACAACAGTTTATCATGACTGTTCGTTTTTTGATTGATGAATAAACTCCGGCTGATTACCGGAGTTTTTTCATTTATAAAGGTTCTATTTCTGTGAAGAAATGGTATAGTAAGGAGATTTAAAAGACAACGGTTCGACTGACCCAAAAGTGAAAATTTCAAGCCGCAAAAAAGTCAACCCTTTAGGGACTCCATATTAAACAGGTTAGAACGATAGCCTAGCATCTAAATAAATCTTCTCCTTTTTTTTCTTTCTGAATGGTATATGTCCCTTGCAAATTTACCCGCTAATATTGCAAGGCTTCGACGAGTGAACTTCAATCTGTTCTCAGTGCTCAAAAAATGGTGCCGATCGTTACAGTAATAACTGAACAAAGCCCAAAAACCATGATTAAGCTCTTGGGAATGAATCATCACTGTTCCAAGATTACTAAAATAAAAACCTTGTTCATAAACTAAATCGTTATGAACCACTGATGTAATATCTGCATAAGGACTCTTGTGTGGAATGGAAAATTTTGATTTTGTCATAAATTCTTTAGATTAATTCACTGCCAGAATTAATCTGAAGTATGGGGATAGGCAATGTAGGAATTTGAACATTGAAATTCAATTGTTTGCCAACACTCTCTACATTTTTTTGCCCTAACTTTCACTCTTGAAGCTTTTGCTCTAAAGCATATCTGGATTACCGAATCTGATTTCCATAATACTTTGACTTTACTGTTTCAAACTATAGATTGAGTGTTATAGACAATTGGCCGGTAAGTAATTATTGTAGCCTAATTTTTGAAAAACCACTTAAGAACAAGCTGGTTTTAAATTATGATTTGACCAATGATATTGGTTATGAAAAGATTGAAAAGAAATTTTCGATGCTGTTCACAAAACAAATTACAACCAAAATAGAAATTGAAAAATCCAGGTTATAGGAATGCCTGAGAAGAAACTTGGTTATAAATGCTATATAGGACACTTTATTAAATAGTAGTTAAAAAGGGCGGTTAACAATCAACTTTACTCGCTTTTTCTCGTATACTTTTATCAAGACTTGCCATTATTTGTTCTCTCTCAATTTTTAATTTAGCATTGATTTGCTTTCTTAAGTTTTGCTCAATATTATAATCATCAAGTAATTCCAACTTTTTGAAGTTTTTTAGCAAGCCCCCAATATGAACATTATTCAGTTCAACAAAGAAATCAATAATCACGGTTCTTAATTCTCGCACATTGGCTATTTCCTTAGAGAGGAATGAGATAAATCCAATATATAAAACCGTGCTTATTATTGCCATTGTAATACTACCGATGATTTCAACCATCTCCGTAAAATACTTACTATCCAAAAAAGTCCAGCAAACAAAATAGAATCCAGATAGTATCGTAAATGCAGAAATAATCCGAAATACTTTCTTTGAAAGCAAGTTTTTTGAATGATATGTAGCAGAAACCCAAATAATGGCTCCAATCGAAATTGTTGAAAACTCGTTGCCCCATACCCACAAAAGAGAAGACAACGATGTATAGCCGTTAAAATCAATGGTAACATCGTTGTCCTTCAAGAAAAAGATATATGCGAACTTCATGAAAATTCCCATAAAGGCCAACGCACTAATCGTTACTACCTGGCGGTCTGGTTTTTTTGTCAGGTGAAAGAATGTCAATATCTGTAACAATTGATTTCTCTTCTTCATCAATGGATGGGATTTCGCAAGAAACTGCCATAACAGTTATCCCGATTAACAATAAGGTTTGGTTACTACTCTTTTCATAATAAGATAATTTAAGGGTTTAAAACCATTAAACTACCTCATTTTGTGCAGGTTGATACAAGTTGAGGAAGTACTTATCAACAGCGTCTGCTTAAAAAGAGATTGCAATATACATAGGGGTCCTGACATTACATTACAGGAAATACTTAAAAAAATAAGGATTTTATTGTTAATTAAATTATAATGAACTTAAAAGAAAACAGCAGATATAATCTGTAACACTTCTGTAACAAAAGGAACATTCAACTTCAAAAACCTATTGTCTACGGCAGTTTCCCTGAAATTTTGATCCTATTTTGTTTTCATAACCCCATGTCGGACATATTTCTAATTTTTAACGAGAATCATGATACCACTGGCTTAGGCATCAAAAACAGGTCCGTTGTACTTAAGGTTACCTATTGGCTTTAACATTTTATAACACATTTCTTCACCCCCATTAACATCGTGTTTACCAATTTGGAACGTAAATATTGTGTGTTGTATTGGTTCCTGTATCTAATTGAACACAAATTATGCATCATGTTACGTGCAAACTTTAAAATTGGAAAAGATGGCTTTTAATATAGAAATTAGATTTTTAGGTGGATTGACAGAAAGTCAACAAGCAATTTTTGACGATGCAGCTTGTCGGTGGCAAGAAATTATCACGGGAGATTTACCTTCAGTACAACTGGCAAACGGAGATATCATAGATAATGTAAGGATTGATGCCCAGGGCACCAATATTGATGGCGCATCTGGAATTCTTGGTCAAGCTGGGCCTACACAACTTAGAGCTGGAAGTTTTTTGCCAGCAACAGGTATTATGCGCTTTGACAGTGCTGATTTGGCACGTTTAGAGGCCGAGAACAGCCTCGTTGATGTTATTATTCATGAAATGGGCCATGTATTAGGTTTTGGTACGCTTTGGGCTCCTCACTTTTTAAACCTAATTTCTGCCGAAGGTTCAGAAAACCCTGTATTTATGGGTGCAAACGCAATTCGTGAGTATAAAATTCTAACCAACAGTGAAATAACAAGCCCTGTTCCACTAGCCAACACTGGCGGACCAGGAACCCGTGATGGGCATTGGCGTGAGCTTACTTTCGATAATGAATTAATGACCGGATTTATAGATGATGGTAGTAATCCAATAAGCAAGCTATCCATTGCTGCCTTTGAGGATATGGGATACGAAGTTGCTTATAGCGCAGCTAATACATATGCTCTGCCCGACCCTCTACAATTGACCTTAAAGGAATTAAAAGAAAACAATCAATGTAAAATGTGCAGTAGAAAAATTCTTAGATGTGATCCTATCATTCTTCCAGAGTCCGCCTACCTTAATTAAACTTGGTATTTATTGAAAATGCTTCATTTAGATAAGTTTATCTCAAATCTATTCTATATTTGACTTGCATCTGATCTATGAATTTTCTTCATATGAGCTTTAACATTGTTCTAATAGAACCTGAAATACCCACCAATACTGGAAATATTGGCAGATTGGCATTGGCAACAAATTCTCATTTACATTTGGTAAAACCATTTGGCTTTGAAATCGATGACAAACGTCTCAAACGAGCAGGACTGGATTATTGGAAACACATTTCAATTTCCATATATGAAAATGTGGTAGATTTTTTTTCCATTCATAAAGACAAAGATTTTGTTTATTTCTCAAGTCACGGAGAAAAGGATTATTGGTCCATACCCTATAAAGATGAATTGTTTTTAGTATTTGGAAAAGAATCTGTAGGGCTTTCAAAGCAAATTATTGAAGTTCATAAAGAGAATCTTTACAAGATTCCACTTTATAGCAATCACATTCGTAGTCTAAATTTGGCAAACGCAGTGGGTATAGTCACCTATGAAGGGCTAAGGCAACTCCAATAAGGAATAATGCCTTTGTAGAAGAAACAAACCTTTCCTAAAATGTTTATTTTTAAGTTTTTAAGAAACTTTGGGTAATTTATGCAATTGAATCAAACACTTTTATTCTTTTTTAGTGCATTGGGTGCTTTCAACGGTTTGTGTTTGGGAATTTACTTTTTAGCATTTGCTAAACCAAAGCATATTGCAAGCCGGTTTCTTGGGTTGCTTTTGTTGATGATGAGTGTTAGAATAGGAAAATCAGTCTTTTTCTATTTTAAACCAGATTTATCGTTTATCTATCTGCAAATTGGGCTCTCAGCCTGTTTTTTTATTGGTCCATTTCTATATTTCTATATAAAATCCATAGTTCAACCTCAAAGTGATATCCGCAATTATTGGAAGTATCACATTCTTGCCTTACTCACCATAATAGTCATTGTAGGCTATCTATACCCCTTTGAAACCAATGTTGAACTTTGGCGGCCGTATATTATTGATGGAATTTATCTTCAATGGTTTTTCTACATTATAATATCTGGTTGGGTTTTCCGAAAAGGGTTAAAAAAGCTATTTGATCAGCCCAGAAATTTGAATAGCCAAGACATATGGCTTTTAAGCATCTTATTTGGGAACCTTGCCATTTGGGCAGCATATTTCTTTACTAGTTATACGTATTACATTGTAGGTGCACTAACTTTTTCATTTCTTTTTTACACTCTTATGATGCTGGTATTTCTAAATAAGAAAAAGAACATCTACTTGTTTGTTCCAAATCAAAAATATGCTGACAAAAGAATAAGCAATACTGAAGCCAACCTACTCATAGAACGCTTAAATTATTTAATGAAAGAAGATGAACCATTTAGAGATGCCAATATTAAGTCTTCTGATCTAGCCAAAAAACTACAAATTTCAGTGCATCAATTATCACAGTTGTTGAATGATAATATGGGCAAGAGTTTTCCTGTGTACATAAACGAACATCGAATTGAAAAAGCACAGCAAATGATTGCATCCCATACGAACATTACTTTGGAAACCATTGGTTATGAATGTGGTTTCAACTCAAAATCAACATTTTATACCACATTTAAAAAACTAACAGGGACTACACCTGCCAAATTCAAAGAGAAGCTAGAGGGTTCATATTTATAAATCCGAACTTCTATTTTATAACCTAAAATCTTCGTACAGCAAGGAAATCTCATATTGCCGATAAAAGTATCAGTAATGAGAAACGTCCTTTTTTATATTTGGATTTTTGCGCTATCCCTTAGTTGCAAGAATACGGGAGAAGACACAAATTTAGAGTCAACCAATTCCGAAAACAATAGAATACTTTTTATTGTCTCAAATCAGCATACTTATGGAAACACAAAAATTAATGCTTCTAATCACTTTGCAGAAATAGTTCTGGCCTATGATGTCTTAAAGCACAAAGGTTACTCTATTGATTTTGTGAGTCCAAAAGGTGGCGCCATACCTATTGGGTATATAAGCACTTCAGACACTATCCAGAAGAAATACTTATATGATTTTGAGTTTATGAAACTCTTAAAACATACCAGAAAACCAGAAGAAATCATATCCTCCAACTACACAGCAGTCTATTTTGGAGGTGGAGGAGCGGCTATGTTCGGTGTACCAGAAAATGAGGCTATACAAAAGATTGTCATGGATATTTATGAAAAAAATGATGGCATTGTCTCCGCTATATGCCATGGTACTGCTGGATTGGTAAACCTTAAAACCATAGATGGAAAATTTCTATATGACGGTAAAAAAGTAAACGGATTTCCAGATTTATTTGAAAATATGGAAGCTGAATACTATAAGCAATTTCCCTTCTCCATTGAACAGATCATAAAGGCCCGCGGTGGAGATTTCAGCTATTCCAAGGAAGGATGGGACAATTATTCGATAGCCGATGGAAGACTAATTACCGGGCAAGACCCAACTGCAGCTGCCTCAGTAGCTGAAAAAATCATAAAAGCCATAGAAAATAATACAAAATGAAGAAAATATTGACTTTCGTCCTGCTGTTTGTAGGAACTCTTGCAACGCATTCACAAGCTGATATCGAGGAAATCAACAAAACGCTCTATGATTATATAGATGGTACGGCCAATGGCGAACCGGAAAGATTAAAACAAGCTTTTCATGAGGATTTCAATCTATATTTTGTCCAAAACGATTCCTTAAAAATATGGTCTGGAAAACAATATATAGCCAATATTAAACCTGGTAGAAAAAGTAATCGCATCGGCAAAGTTCTTTCTATTGATTTTGAAGGAAACGCTGCCATTGCAAAAATTGAAATTTTAATGCCTGCCAGAAAACGAATATATACGGACTATTTAATGCTTTTAAAGGTAAGAAATCACTGGAAAATCATACACAAATCGTTCACCTATAAAAACTATCCTGAATGAAAATGCAAAAACTAACGAGTAGAGCAAACCCTGTGTTTGCTTTATTATTCCTTACTCAAAAAGAAAGCCTTCCAAAAAAGTTTTTGATCCTATTTTTTCTATCAACAAGTACAATTGGATTATCACAACTATCAAAAATAGAACAACAACCTATTGATAGTATTTTTAGTGAATGGAACGAGCTCAATAAACCAGGAGTTGCAGCTGGACTTATCTACGGAAAGAACATTCAATACTTAAAAGGTTTTGGTACCGCCAACCTTGAAAGCAAAAGAGCCATTGATCCACAGACAAAATTTCAGGTAGGCCACCTATCAAGACAATTTACGGTTCTATCCGTTCTACTTTTGGAGAAAATGGGGAAACTATCCTTTAGCGATTCCGTTCAAAAATACATTCCAGAGCTTCCAAACTATAAACATCAATTAAAGATTGAGCACTTATTAAATCACTCTAGTGGTTTAAACGATTATGAAGTAATAAAAACTTTGCTTGGAAAAGAAGAGGACGATGTCTTTAGTCATGTTGATGCACTACATCTCATAAGTAGTCAAAAGCAGTTGAATTTTGTGCCTGGCACCCAATTCTCCTATATGCTTTCCAAAACAGAAATCACACTTTTGGCCGAGATTATCGAAAAGGTCTCAGGAGAATCTTTGACAGCTTTTACAAAGCAAAACCTTTTTTTGCCTCTAAAAATGAACAATACACTTTTCAATGAAGATCATAATGCCAGCATACCCAATATGGCGTATTCTTACCAAGCCGATGGTGAAGGGTTCAAAAACAAGGCGTTGAATTTAAGTAATGCCGGTCCTACAAACTTATACACTACGGCAGAAGATCTTTTGAATTGGTATAAGAAATTCACCACCTCAACCAAATCCGAGCTTATTGAGTTGATACAACAATTGGATAAACCGGTCACCTTAAAAGATGGCACCACTTTTAAATCTTTCTGGGGTCAAATGACCTTAGGAAGGTCTTTCTTTCACCTAGAACGGGGTCTACCCGCTTATTGGCAATATGGCTTAATTGGTGGTTATGCTACCAATGTATTCAGATTTCCAGAGCAACGCCTCACGTCTTTTGTACTGGGAAACAATGATAGTTATAATGGCATGCCTGCAATGTTAATGGCCAATCATTTTATAGAAAACGAATACCCTGAACCTAGTACTATTGATGTGAGTAAAATAAAATCGCAAAGGTTAACTGTTGCCAAACTAAAAGAATATGAAGGGTATTATTGGAATGCCGATCGCGCACTTGCAAGAAGGTTCTATGTTGAAGGGGATACTTTGCGTTACGCTAGACTAGGACAAGAGCAAGGGCTTTCAACAATTCCTTTGTTAAAAGAAGGGGCTTTTCAATTAAAGGTAGAAAGTGATGATATCATTACTTTTTCCTTCACTAAAGAAAATGGACAAACGGTATATGATATCGCATCTGGTATTGGCACCCCGTATAGGTATAAAAAATATCAGCCCATTAGCTATGATCAGAGAACATTGGGACAATTTACAGGCAGTTTCTATAACAAAGAATTACACAGCATATACACCTTTAGTATCCAAAATGACACGCTTGTAGTAAAAGGTCCAGAAAACCAGAGAATTGAATTCTTTCCAGTTATAAAAGATGTATTTAGAAGTAATACACTTCAATTTGGAAGCATTGTGTTTACAAGGAATGAAGAGGGTTTCATAAACAAGTTTTACATTACTACGGATGGCATCCGGAGACTATTTTTTACCAAAATAATAGATTAGGCTTAATGCGTCAACTTTTCACGCGGTAGGTAATCGCAAGCGAACCGTTTCATTTCGCTACTTTTGTAAAATATTTCACAAAAGAGCACTATGAACACAAAAATAGTAGCCCCTTCCCTATTAGCTGCTGATTTCGGAAACTTACAACGAGATGTTGAAATGGTCAACAAAAGCGATGCCGGTTGGCACCATATAGATGTTATGGATGGAGTTTTTGTTCCAAACATTTCATATGGAATGCCTGTGATAAAAGCAATTGCTCAACATGCAACCAAACCACTGGATGTACATTTAATGATCATTGATCCAGATAGGTATATTAAGGTATTTGCGGATTTGGGTGCCAGTTATTTAACTGTGCATTATGAAGCATGCAACCATCTTCATAGAACACTACAAGCCATAAAAGATGAAGGGATGAAAGCCGGCGTGGCCCTAAACCCCCATACTTCTGTAAGTTTATTGGAAGATACCATCCAAGATATAGACTTGGTCTGCTTGATGAGTGTAAATCCAGGTTTTGGAGGTCAATCTTTTATTGAAAACACCTATCAAAAAGTAAGTGACCTAAAAAATCTAATTGAAAAGAAAAAATCCAATGCACTTATTGAAATTGATGGCGGGGTAAATGCGACCAATGCAAAAAAATTGGTGGATACCGGCGCAGATGTTTTAGTAGCAGGCAGTTTTGTATTTAAAAGTGAAAATCCGACGGAGACCATCAAAAACCTTAAAGAACAGATTGCTTAATGCAGGAATTTGATGTTGTCATTATTGGAGGAGGCCCCATTGGCATTGCATGTGGTTTGGAAGCTAAAAAACAAGGGCTTTCATTTTTAATTATAGAGAAAGGACCTATTGTCAATTCGCTTTTCAACTACCCCATCAATATGCAGTTTTTTTCTTCTTCGGAAAAATTGGAAATTGATGATATTCCTTTTATCAGTAAAGAAGCCAAGCCCAAACGAAATGAAGCTTTGGAATATTATAGGAGAATTGTTACTTCAAACCAACTGAATATTCATTTATTTGAAAAAGTGACGGAGGTTAAAAAAAGTAATAGCTCTTTTTCAATAACTACTGATAAAAATCAATATAGTGCAAAGAATGTTGTAGTTGCCACAGGTTTCTACGATTTGCCAAACAATCTAAATGTTCCAGGTGAAGATTTGCCAAAAATCTCACATTACTACAAGGACCCTCATTTTTATGCAAGTCAGAAATTGGCAGTGGTAGGGGCAAGTAATTCTGCCATTGATGCCGCTTTGGAGTGTTACCGAAAAGGTGCCGATGTCACCTTGATTATTCGCGGACCAGAGGTAGGACAACGCGTAAAATATTGGGTGCGCCCTGACATTATTAATCGGATAGAAGAGGGAAGTATCAAAGCTTATTACAATGCCACTGTAAAGGAAATTAAACCCACTCAACTGCTCATTGACACACCAGATGGAACAGTAACATTAGAAAACGACTTCGTTCTAGCGCTCACAGGCTATATGCCCAATTTTGCATTTCTAGAAAAACTGGGAATCGAGCTATCTCAAGATGAAAAGCGATTGCCAAATTATAATCCAGATACCATGGAATCCAATATTGTAGGACTTTATCTTGCAGGGGTTATCTGTGGAGGTATGGAAACCCATAAATGGTTTATTGAAAACTCCAGAATCCATGCGCCTATCATCATGAAATCCATCTTGGACAAAAGGAACTAGGAAAAGAAGGCTTACATTTTACTTAAAACCACCTTAATAGTAAGGAACATGCCAAAATCCCTACTTTTAATTGGTAAAGACACCAAAAACCATTAAAATGACTCAACAATTGCATTTGGCAGCCCAATATTTGGCTACAGCAGCAAAAAGCTTTTTAGACCCAAAAGCAGATGATAGCCATACTAATCTAGAGTTCTCTATTGAAGGAAAAAGTCTTCAGACTTGGCCTTTGGATTATATGGGAACAAAGCTTTGCTTAAACTATGAAGAATTTTCACTAGAGTGGAAATCTCATGAAAGTAACTCCTTTTTATTAGATGGAAAAAGCCATGAAGAAATAGTGATTTGGTTAAGCCAGACCTCCAAAATTCTTGGGTTTGAAAAGCCATATCAGTTTGACTTGCATTATGATATGCCCTATAGTATGAGTCCAACAGATAAATTTGAAAAGTTGGATGTACAAGAATTAGTTGGATTAAGAACACTCGCCCAAAATGCACTGAAGTCATTTTTGGAAAAAGAACAATTGACTTCAGACATTCGAATTTGGCCTCATCATTTTGATACAGGAGCATTTTGTGTACTGGATGATGGTTCTGGAAAATCTGTTGGCATGGGGCTCTCTATTCCAGATGCTATGATTGATGAACACTATTTTTACATTAGTGGGTACAAAGGACATGATAGCTTGGACACCTCTACTTTTGAAAACCCGTCGCATGGAAAATGGCTTAATGAAGGCTTTAAAGGTGCTGTTTTACCTGCTTCAGAAACAAATCAAGAAATTGTAGTTCAGTTTTTTAGAGAAGCGCTTAAGGCTTACCAATCTTAAATTATGGAAAGCTGGTATGTCCCCATCACAATTGTTCCGGGCATTGGCCTTTTACTTATGTCCACATCTACTCTTCTAGGTGCTTTAAGTACCGAAATCAAGAATTTAATTGAAGACCATATCGATTATGAAGCTTTATTACAACGTAAGTTAGCACAACTAAAATTAGTTAATTACGCAATGGTCTTTCTATATGTTTCTGTTGCTTGTTTTGTACTTTCAGGACTTATTGCAGGTCTTTATGAGAGTACGCACACCATGAATGATGATGTTCCCATCTATTTTTCAGTTATAGGCATCTTAAGTTGTCTAACAGCTTTGTTATTGCTAATACTATTTTCCCTTAGAGCTGTTAAAATAAAGCAGGACCAGTTTAAAAAGCATTTTTAAAAAGGTTACATTAAAGCGAGAATTGATATTGTAGCAAGATACTTGCAATAAACCCTTGTTCAACTTCTTCGCCACTGGTAATCGCATTAATTTCTCGGCCAAATCCAAGTGTAAGACCAATTTGCGACTTCGTATTTTTAATGGGCAAGAAATATCCACCTTCCAACCAAGGTTGTACCACCAAAGTATATGTGCTACCTGATAAAGTACCTCCAATAGGGCCAATAGTATCAGTCCAATCAATATTCAGGCTCCAGATATCGACATTGAAGCCTCCTATAAACTTACCCTTCCCAGAAGAAAAGTGTTTTCTAAATCCAACAGACCCTCCAAAACCTTCGCCTTCTTCTGTAATATTAACATCACTAAAATCTTGACGGTCAACAAAATTACCTCCCAAGCGAAAAACCAATGATGATTTTTCATTAAGATAATGCTCCACATTTACGGTTGGGATAATCCCTGCAGGGTACACCTGAACAGAAAGGCCTAATTCAGTTTGTTTCTTTGGTAAAGTTGAGTCTTGCGCATAGGAAAGTGACAAAATGGAAATACAAAAAAGAAAGCTTAAAAGTGTACTTTTCATTTTCATGCTATATCACCTTTAGTTGTGCTTCCAATTCCCCATTGGCTCTGAGCATGGCTCTGCCATCTTTAAAGCTTAGATAAGAATGTCCCTTTTTATGGTTTATTATGCTAATAGTATTTAGCATACTCCAATGTCTTGTAATCTCTTTCCATGCAAAAAACAAAGAGTGTTTGGGGTCATAAATGTGTGTGGCCTCTCCCCCAGCTCCATTTATCTCAATGATACTGAAATTCTTCCCTTCGGAAAGCTCTTCAATGGAATTGTGCAGTACGTCTAAACGTCCGTAATGAAATCCTTCAATTTTTGAGCAAATGTCATCAATGGTCTGCAAAAGCCCTTCATTCAACCTATGGGAATCATCAACAAATTTAGCTCCTCTTGTATGGCTACCATATGGAACCAAAATGAACTCTTTGCCTTTATCCAATACCATATTCAATTTAAAGCCAAACTTCTTTTTTAAAGCTTCTAATTGTAAATGACTTCTTGGGTCTTTTTTTATAAGTTCCAAAATTGAACTTTTGCCATCCCCAAAAACAGATAAAAACAGTTTGGATACTATCCCAGTAATCTTCCCTTTTTCCTCTCCAGGCTTTCTAACATAGAAAATTCCCACTTCATTGGTATAGGGTATTAGTTCTTGAATTAAAAAATGTTCCGGGGTTCTTAAAAAATAGTTTTTAAACTCATCCTTGTTATGAATCTTATCTACACCAAATGCTTTCATACCAATATCGGGTTTGGCAATAAAAGGAAAGCTAATCCCTTCAACCAACACCTTTTCCAAAGCTAACTCTGGAGCTTCGTGTTTAGAAATAAAAACCGTTTTGGGAATATACTGTTTGGGAATCATGTTATAAATCTCCATTTTCGATTCCATGGCCATGCCCCCATTTTTCATAGAAGGATTGGCTGCATTGAAGAAGAAGAAAGAACGTGCTTTAATGGAGAAATACAACCAAACAGGAAACAAAGGGTAATAAATTGCCCATAAAGGCCAATATTCCCAATGCGTTAATCTATGAAGTTTTAATCTCCAAGGCTTCATTTTGTTACAAGTTGATTTTGTGGAAAAGGAACTACGTATTTCTTATCATTCAATAGATCAAAATGTTTTAATACTGCTTCTTCTTTGGTTAAAACTGCTTGTGTAACGCTAAAAGTCTTTAGTCCCGTATTTCTATCGATAATGAATCCGTTCTCATAATCCTCATTGTTATTGGAATGAAAATCAACAACGTCCGTAGCCTCTATATCCGAGCTCATACTCATAAATTCGGTAAAAAGAGAAGTTCTGTTAGCTATAGCCTCTTCATCATATAATGTAGTTGATGACCAAATATGACTTTGGTCTTTGTCCAGTGGTTTAGCATGCTTCCGTTTCCCATCCCATCGAAACTCCATCAACGTAATGGCATCAAATAACACCAATGTAAAGGGCTCTATATTGTTCAAATCCATCTCATCAACAAAAGATTTAGGGTTGGAAGCACTGATTATATCTAACAAAATCAATCCTCTGCTTTTAGCATAATTTCCTTTGGATTGATGCTTTTTAAAAGCACCATTCAGCAATACTGCAACAACACCATTTTCATTTAAAGCGAACCATGTACCCCCAGCTTTGGGGTCCTTTGGAAAAAGGACTTTAACCGAGTTGACAATTTCTTCCTTTGGTTCAAAGGCCAAGGGACGTGAAATATGTTCATCACGATTTGAAGTAATGAAATAATCGTTATTTCTAGAAATAAAGCTTACTGTACACATGCCTGTCTATGTTGCATAGTGGATGGAGCAACTCCAAATGATTCAGGTAGTTCCATGGTAGAAAAATGTCTAATACCTACTTTAATAAGCGCATGATGATGTATTGTGTGCTCCAAATTATACATCACCTCTCTATAATAGTTAGATTCCAAACAAGTTTCCGAATCACCTAATTCATAAGTCACTTTTACTGATTTATTGGGTCTTTCGAGGTTTGATTGAATCAATTCCAATTGTTCTATGGCAAAAGGTAATTCCTGCTCAATTCTATGATTCCGCTCTCGCTTATCATAAGATACGTCTGCTCGTTCATATCCATTGATCAGACATAAGTATAGTTCAATAACGTGTCTGGTATGTTGCCCAATAGTTGCATTTGAAAGCACTTCACATGATTGAGCATAGCACTCTTCTGGAAGTTGTAAAAGTATTTCTTTAAACTGCTCAATAGTATCTACGGAAGATTTGAACATAATAATTATTGTATTTTGAGGTTAAGGCGTTTTTTAACGAACAAGAACATAAGGTAGAAAGAAAATCCAAGGTACAATAGCCCCATTAACAGATTGGTAATCATACTATAGTTCTCATAATTTGTAAAAATGTATTTGCCCGCTGAAATGAAAATACCAAGCCCTATAAGAGACCCAGCACCTATTCCAAATAAATAAAAGGCGTATGACCTTTTTGACGTTTCCAATATTTTTTTTGAGGCAAGAACTTTGTTCCAAGTCATCCAGAAAGGAATGTGCAATGGATTTAGAGCGCTTAATAAAAGACCAAGCAAAAAAGCAGAATTGATCTCTGGTAACATACTGATCTTAGAACCTACTTCTGAATAATTTGCAGATGCCAAAAAACTGGAAATCGCAAGGTATAACAGTAGGATTATTCCAAAAGGAATAAGATAATATGACAACTTTTCTCCCAAGTGCAGTCGTTCATTTCCATATAGGGTTAACCTTACTACAATAAGCTCTACCAAAACCACTGCAATGGCAAACCATATGGCCGAGTTCAAACTCTGGGAAGCAGCAATATCAAAAGCTGTCAAGTTCAAGGTCCCTAAAGGCAAAGCCCCTAAAAAACTGACCAACAATCCTGAAAAACAAACTTTTGAATATTTATCCATATTAAAAACTGAAGCTTTCTTAAAGCCAATATTTATCTCTTAGGTAAACATTGCCTTAATAGTCTCTAAAATAGGCATACCTAACAACCATAAGCAAATCTAATGCAGATTTCAGGATGCCTAAACCACTAAATGTTATTTGTTTCTTATTTTTTTCCAGTTCTCATCTGCTTTGGTTTGCAGTGTTTCAGGAGATTCTTTTGTCCAAAGATCTAAAGTGTTGGTTTTTCCCGAATTGTAGAACAGATAAAGTTTGCCATCCCTAATTTCAAAGGTTTCAGGGTTGATGCTCACCTTTTTTCCAGATACAGCTACGGCATAGGCGCAATAACCACCATATTGGGGAATAAATTTAGTAGGATTGGATTTGAAGGAATCCAAATTTTCTTGGGTTGAGAATTTATAATTTACCCCATCATGCGCAGTACTTAATTCCTTTTTACCCGCTATAGCTTTTCCATTAAAATAGACAACCACATCGTACCCATTGGCCGCATATCCTTTTTTTGTATTGTAATCAACAGACTGTGCAACTGTTATAGTGCTCGTAATTAAAAAAAGAGCGATTATGATTTTTTTCATTCTAATAAATTGAAGATTTTTTATCTAGCTTTTCTATTTCTGAAACATCAATACGCATTGTGTACCAATCTTCCATTTTTTCAACCTTTCCCTTTAATTTTGAAGGTAGGCCTATATAGGGTATTATGTCTTTATGAATAGGGTTTCCTTTCAAATCGGTCAATAAAAAATAATCTGAAACAGCATTAACATCAGAAGAAACTAAAACAGGAGGAATTCCGCCAGAAATACACAGTGCTGCACAACTACGATGTATTTTTCCGTAACCCGGTTTCATTACTCCAAAATAGCATTTGGGGTCAACAATTTCCCCAACCACCTCTTGACTTCCGATAGCCGTAGGCATTACAAAGGTTTTCTTTTTTGATTTGTCCAAACTTATTTTCTGGCTATCATCAATCTGAAGTAGGGTCTTCCCATTGTAATAAATAAGGTTTCCTTCAATGGTCAAATGTTTACCATTAATGTTTCCATCACTCTTTTTTATTTCATCCAAATAGGAATTTGCCCCAAACTTTCCAAAGCCCAACAGAAGAACATCTTTAAAGGTATTTTTCGCAAGCTCTACTCTTAACATGGGGTAAGGAGCTTCATAATAGGTTCCTGATATTTTAGTGGAGGTATCAAAATCAAAAGCGCTATTTGTAGCTTCTCTCTGAAAAAAACCAAATAATACCGCACCAACTAAAAGTGACCCCATGGCAATTAGAACAAAACGCTTAATGGAACGCTGTGTCTCTTTACCCACAGTATCTACGTAACCAATATAAAATTCATCCTTTTTCTTCATGTTCTAGCACAATATCGGTTCAACTTCGGTTCCTTCTTCAAAAGCATTTGGATTAACATAAATGATGTCATTATCCAACCGTAACTCATACGTGGCCACCTTTTCTGTAAAAGGCGGTGGAGATTGTCCATTATGGGGTAAATATTGATAGCCATGCCAAGGACAGGTAACACATCCGTCTACAATCTTGCCTTCTCCCAATGGACCTCCTTGATGTTTGCAAACATTATTGATTGCAGATAGTTTTCCCTCGTATTTAAAAATTGCTACACGTTTCTTTCCTACGGAAAATATTTTGGCCCTGTCCTCTGGAATTTCATGCACATCACATACTTTCAACCATCCTCCAGTATCCTTTTCTCCTCTAAACCCATCAATCCTTGATTCTTTGAAAGCAGCAACTAAATGAATACCTGTAACCAGTATAAACCCTATAAGTAGAACACCTATTGTAAATATTGAGGTTTCTTGTTGAAATGCCCCTAAAAAAACATGCATCAGAATAAGGGCATAAGCGACATAAACAAGCATATGAAGGCCTTTCCATACTTTTGGGGAAAGATTCTTTAGGAAAAAATCATGACTAGTGGAAGCCATAAAGAACAATATCAGCAAGGCTAAAAAACCCAGAACTTGAAACGGAAAATTGGTCAAGGAGCCATAATCCATATTGGAAGTAAATACAGCATAAATTGGGTTCACATTTCCCAATGTGTGAAAATGAATTATTGCAAACGCTCCATGAATTAAAGCTGCTAAAAACATACTTACCCCTAAATGTCTACGATTATACAAAATGGGCAAAAATTGAGGGTTTAATCTGCTTAAAGGTCCAATGACCAAAATGATGTGTAGCATTATGACCGCTAACGAGCCAAAAGCCCGAATAATCATGGTTTCCGCTATGGTCTCAGGATTAAACACCAATGTGAGCACTATAAATAATACCAAGTACAAAACCATCCCCAAGGCAATGATTTTATCATAGGTTTTTTTGTGCTTGTTCCAAAGCACTAGCTTGTAATCCAATCCCATTAGAATTCCAGTTTTAGTATTTCTTGATTCTTAAGTACGTCCTGTATTACAATTCCTTTGATTTCTTTTTTAGAAGGAAACGAATAAGAACCAACACCATTTATTAATCCCAATTTTGAATCTTTTTCCCCTTTCATGTTCAAAGCATAGACCACTGATGAAGCGCTTTTAAGTGGAGACTTTACATTTAGTTCCAGAATATAGGCTCCTTTGCTCCTTGTTAAATTGGTGTCAACAATATCACTGCTTGAACTTGCATTCGTTTCTTGAGAAACATTTTCATGTTGATTAAAATCCAAATCTTTGATAATAAAAACCAACAAAATGGGTAATACGATTGCAACTGATAACCAACTGTATTTATGTCTTTTTCTTAAATCGGCATCCATTAGTTCGCAGTTTTGGATTTAAACAATTTTCCCAATAGAAAGGGCCATGTGGCAACGACTCCAGGGAAAAGCAGTAATCGCACTTTCTTTTTACTATCCGTCATTATGGAATCAATTTTTGTTGCGCCAAGGAACATAAAGTACAGTCCAAACAAGAGCCCCATACCAAAGTAAAGGGCTAAAACTGTCAAAAAAGCTTTTATTACAGTTTCCATCTTAAATTAGGTTTACATCAGTTAATACTTCTAAAACTGCCGGTCCCTTTTCATTATACAATGCCTTCATTGATGATTCTAAATCATCTTGATTTTCAACTCGCTTACCCCAAGCGCCACAAGATTGCGCAAATTCAGCAAAGTTTGGGTTAGAAAGGGAGGTTTTCCATACATCAAATTCTCCCGCACGTTGTTCTTTGGAAATTTTACCAAGTTCATGATTGTTCAAAACAATAAGCTTTACAGGCATATTATACTTTACCAACGTGGTGATTTCTGCCAAATACTGACATAGCCCTCCATCACCAGCAACGGCAACTACTGGCCTAGAATCTCCAACCGCTGTCCAAGCACCAATGGCCGCAGGTAATGCAAATCCAATAGAGCCTAAATAACCAGACATTAAAAAATCTTGATTGGTAGGTTCAAAATAGCGTCCAAAGGAATATGCATTATTACCCACATCTACACACATCACTGCATTTTCAGGGGTCAACTTATTCATCGTTTCAAAAACGGCAATGGAACTAATACCATTGTTTGAAGTTTCCAAAAGCCGTTTTGCCTTTTCTTCCTTCCAAATTTTCCAACGCTCGGCTATTTCAGGAGTTTGATCTAAGGTGTTTATATTTCCATTCAATTCCTCTTCAAAAATTTCAAGGGTTCTTGATATTTCACCCCAAACGGCAACTTCAACTTTATGGAACTTGCTTAACGCCATAGGATCAAAATCCACTTGAATAATGGGTTTTTTGGGAGTTATTCCAGTGTGATTGGAAAACGAAGCTCCAAAAACCAGCAATAAATCGGACTCGTTCATAAACCAAGAGGCAATTGGAGTACCACTACGCCCCAAAACTCCTCCTCCAAGACGATGGTTATCCGCAATTAATCCTTTGCCCTTAAAGGTGGTTACTACGGTAGCATTTAATCGTTCTGCAAACTCTACAATAGCCTTTTTATGTGCTCTAGCACCATGACCCATTACAATTACAGGGCGTTTTGACTTTTTAATCAATTCAACTGCATCATTTACAGCCTCTTTTGGAGGTGCAATTTCCATTGCAGTAATGCGTTTGTCTGGTGTTTGTGCTTTTTCATTGGGTTTTGCCAATCTTTCTTGAACTTCATCCGGGAAAGTCAAGTGGGAGACATCCCGCTTTAAAATGGCACTTTTGACAGCCAAAGACATCAACTCTGCATGTTTACTATCACTTTGTACTCGTTGATTAAATTCAGCGACAGTACTAAACCCTCTAACTAAATCTACTTCTTGAAAATTTCCTGTTCCCACCACCTGCGTGGCTACTTGACCCGTTAACGCCAAAAGCGGCGCTCGATCTACCTTAGCATCCCACATCCCCGTATACATATTGGTAGCTCCGGGACCAGCGATTGAAAAACATGCTGCAGGCTTGCCAGTTAATTTTCCATAGGCTGAAGCAGCAAATGCCGCTGCACCTTCATGCCGTATTCCGTAAAAGTTTAGATTTCCCTTCTCTTCTTGACGCTTCATAGCATCTGCAAAGCCTAGATTGGAATGTCCTACCATTCCAAAAACCTTAGTTACACCCCAATTCACCATAGTTTCCGCCATAATATCGGAAACAGTGGCCTCATGAGCATCCTCTTCTTCTACTCCAACATAAATGGCATTATCTTCTTCTTTAACTTCAAAAGTCTCGATGCCGTCATCATATCCCCCGGAGGTAATCCTGTACAAGGGTGAAAATCCCATCCGTGCCAAGGGCAACGGAGCATTCCATTTTCAATAGACCCTTCGCCAAGTGGTCCTCCCTGGTGCGGACATCTATTATCTAATGCGGAAAATTTGCCTTCAAAATGGGTCAAGCAAATGCCTTTATGATCAGCTGTAACTGTTTTGACCCTCCCTTCTGGAAGTTCTTTTTTATTATCCAATACTTTATGCCAAACCGTTTTCTTTGAAGAAGTCATAGTTAGTTTTTTTCAAGTTAATCAGTTAGTTTTTAAGTAGCCGCGACACTACTTTATCAATTGTAAGTCCTTGCACTAAAATTGAGAATACCACAACACAATAGGTAACAAAAATCAATGCTTCTCTAAACTCCCCATCTGGTAATGTTAAAGCCAATGCTATTGAAATTCCTCCTCGTAAACCTGCCCAGGTCAATATGGTTATTTTACTCTTATTACTTCTATGTTCTTTTTTTAAAAAAATGTTTGAAATAAAAACAGAAATATATCTTGAAAAAAGAACGATTGGAATTGCAACTAATCCAGCAATTAAATAATCAATTTGGAAATCTAAGCTAACAATCTCCAGTCCTATTAAAACGAATAGGATAGCATTCAGAATTTCATCCAAAACCTTCCAAAAGGTATTCATATTCTGTTTTAGTGGCTCACTTTTACAATATTTATGTAAGAAATCACCAATCATTAACCCCATAACCACCATGGCCAATGCCCCAGAAACGTGAATTAGGGAGGCTAACCAATATCCACCCATAACAATGGCTATAGAAATATGCACTGCCACTATGGGTGATTCGTAAATTCTTTTCAAAAAAAGTTTTCCAACATATCCCAAGGCAAATCCCAAAGCAATTCCCCCAAAAGCTTCTTGGGCAAATTCCATAAAGATATGAGATGGCTCTACTCCATGGCCGCCGGTCATCGTTGCTATGGATAATAGAGATATAAAAACCACAATGCCCACTCCATCGTTGAATAAGGATTCTCCCACTATTTTGATTTCCATATCTTTTGGTGCTCCTGCCTTTTTAAGTAGTGCCAAGACAGCAATAGGGTCTGTTGGTGAGATTAAGGCACCAAAAACAAGACAGTAGATATAGTTGATGTTCATCCCAAAAATTCCACTCACATAATAAAACAAAGTTCCAATTAGAAAGGTTGAAATCAACACTCCAACAGAGGCATATATAAGGACAGGGCCCTTTTCTTCTAGTAGTCTATGAAGGTTTACATGTATTGAACCTGCAAAAAGTAAAAAACTCAGTAGGAAATCGAATAGGATTGTTCTAAAATCAATTTCGTCAATAACAGAACAGACACTTACAAAAACTTCATGATCAATAAAATCCAAAGCTCCAATCAAAAATGAAGCAATAATTGCCAATAGCATCACTCCAATGGTATCAGGGAGTTTCAATACTTTTTTATTGATAAAACTAAGTATGGAAGATAGGGCCACTATGCCTGTAAAAATCTGAAACATATGGTTTAGAATTTATTGAACTCCAGCATAGTTGATTCCCGTTAGGTCATGCATGTCCTTATTAAAAGTTGATAGGTCATCATGATTAAATTTTGAAACATCATTATAACCGCAGGAACGGGCCACCACTTTTATTAAATCATTGGTAGCGCTAAAAAAGTTACGCAACTGTTTGGCCGAAACATCAATAATCAATCTACTTCTTAGGTTTTCTTTTTGCGTGGCAATACCTACTGGGCAATTATTACTGCCGCAAGCTCGCATACCTAAGCAACCTATGGCTTGAATAGCTGAATTGGAAACGGCTATAGCATCTGCTCCTAGCATCAAAGCTTTAGAAAAATCTTCTGCAATTCGTAATCCACCAGTAATAACAAGTGTAACATCTGTAGCTCCAACTTTATCTAAATACTTTCTGGCCCTTGCCAATGCTGGAATTGTGGGAACATTGATGTTATCTCTCAAAATTGTTGGCGCAGAGCCAGTTCCGCCACCGCGTCCATCTAAAATGATATAGTCCACACCAACATCCAATGCAAATTGAATGTCTTTTTCAATGTGACTTGCCGCAATTTTAAATCCTACAGGTATTCCACCCGTGTGCGCTCTAACTTTTTCTGCAAAGGATTTAAAATCCTTCACCCCATGAAAGTCTGGAAAAGTAGCGGGACTAATTGCTGTCTCACCTTGTTTTAATCCCCTTACCTCGGCAATTTCCTTACTTACTTTATTCCCAGGTAGGTGTCCTCCGGTACCTGTTTTGGCTCCTTGTCCACCTTTAAAATGAAAGGCCTGTACATTCTCTAATTTATCCCAAGAAAAACCGAACTGCGCAGAGGCCAACTCATAAAAATATTTGGAATTGTTTTTTTGCTCATCTGGCAACATTCCTCCTTCTCCTGAACAAATTCCTGTTCCGGCCATCTCCGCTCCTTTGGATAGCGCAATCTTTGCTTCTCTGGATAATGCACCAAAGCTCATATCACTCACAAATAAAGGAATATCCAGAACCAACGGTTTTTTAGCCTTTGGACCAATTACCACCTTCGTGGCCACTTCTTCATGATCTAAAAGAGGTCTGCTGGCCAATTGCGCCGGTAAAAATTGGATGTCATTCCATTTAGGCAAGGTATTTCTATCCACACCCATGGATGAGGAAAACCCGTGATGCCCTAGATTTTTAAGGCCGTTTTGAGCCAATTCCTTGATGTAGCCTGTATAGGGTTCGGTATCTTCAGGATGTGTATCTGCATAAGCGCCCAAATAGGCACCTCTGTCAAAAGGTTGTGGGTGTTCGCCTTCAAAAGCTGCTATTTCATTTTCATCAACTTGCAATGAGTCACCTTCTACATATTCCTTAAACTTATGAAGCCGTTCGTCATTATTGTATTCACTTATTCCTGTATCATACCGATAGTCCCATCCATGGACTCCGCAAATAAGGTTTTGGCCTTCAACATGACCATCGGACAAAAGAGCACCTCTGTGATGGCAACGACCATATAAAACAGATATACCTGTTTCATGTTTTATAATAACTAAATCTGTGTTTTTAACTAAGGCGTATGCTGGTTTTTTTTCTTCAAGAGTTGAAATTTTGGTAATCTCGATAAGCTTTTTTGACATAGTTGGTTGACTATTTGTGATTGGTTAAACTTGAATATTGGGTCGAACAATTTTAACATTCATTACAACAGCAAGTTAGGGTTAATACCAATGCCATGGGTTAAAAGCCTTTAGAATATGTTAGCAGTGGTAAGTCTTGCTCATTTTTATGCAAAAGAAAACCCAAGTAACAATGCACTTGGGTTTCCTATCAACCAAAAATTTAATCATCAATCAAAAAGTATCTTGACTACCTTATATTATATTTAGATGCGTCTTTTCTAAAAAACTTGCGCTAGAACAAAAAAGCCTGGAATTTTTCCAGGCTCTAGATATTATAAAATAACATTGCAGTTTATCCATTAAGGTCTCCTACCTTTTCCATGATGGTGCAGCGCTTCGGATATTATACTATTGAGTTTGGCTCTTTGCTCAGGAGTACAAATTTTGCCTACTGCCTCAAAGTGGTTAAATACATTTAACTCCTTCTCTTTGCTTAACTGTGCAATTAAGGTGGTAATTGAGTCTGCATGCTGTGTAGTAAATTGCTCATCCCCTATCCCATTAAAAAGTTCATCTTTTAGTCTTCTTATACGTTCATCAATCCTTCTTATCGCATGCATATGCCCTTGACTTAGTTCTTTAAATTGTTCCATTTGATTTATATCAAAGCTCAATTCTTTGACAATAAAATTTCCAGGAGGTCCCGGAGGCCTTCTATTTGGTCCTTGCTGAAATAACATTAAAAGCAGTATTCCATTCATCACTACCAAAAAAAGCAACAGCAGACCTAAGAGTAGATTTTTCTTCATACTGTTCTTTAGTTTAGAATGGAATTGTCTTCGTCTGCAGCAAGACCGTATGCTTGCGCAAAGGTTTTTATTTCATCCTTTTGATTGCTATTGTTATACACATATAGCGCACCAAAGTTTAAAAAAGCAAAAACAACCAATGCAGCTATTTGATACTTGGGTAAAAACCACCCCAGTAGATTCGAAGTTTCAATTACTTGATTGTTATTCACCAATCTTTGAAGTACCTTATCTTTAAAAAACGGAGGGGCGTTCACCGCTTCAATATGAGATACTGAATCTAGTGCCTCCTCAATTTTTTGCTGTGTAATTTTTTTACCATCCATGATTTTTATTGTTATAATAGTTTAGATGTATTTTTTTATCCAACCTTGCGGCCTAAGGTTCATTTTTATAATATTCTGTTAAAATCTTCTGTAGATTCTTTTTTGCGCGAAACAATAATGACTCTATCGAGGATATACTTTTTTGTGTAACCTCACCTACTTCCTTATAGCTCATTCCATCTACTTTATGCAAGGTAAACACCACTTTTTGTGCTTCAGGAAGTTTAGCTATGGCATTAAATAACAGTTCGCTTTTTTCTTTATTCTCCAATTGGATTCCCGGATGATTAAATTCAGTAAAATAGGTCGATTTATCCATAGGTAAACCGCCTCCAGTAATAGATTGCATAAAACCAAAGCGCTTTTTGGCGCTTTTCTTCCTTATAAACTCCAAGCTCTTGTTCACAGAAATCCTATAAATCCATGTAGACAGTTTAGCATTGCCTTTAAATTTTCCTACGGAATTGTAAACCTCCACAAAAACTTCTTGTGCAATATCTTCTGCATCTTCTTTATTGGGAACAAACGACAAACATGTATTAAAAACCTTGCCTTGATACTCCTCTAACAATCTGCTATAGGCGCACTGTTTCTGCGCTCTAAGATCCTCTAAAAACTGCTTGTCCTCCAATACATTATATGGTTAATCCTAATGCAATTTAGAAGGATTTTTAAAATCAGGGTAGAAAAAAATTATCAATGACCACAAGTTTTTAATAAAAGACGCATCTAAACTTAAAAGCATAACAATCATATTATGAAGAACAGCACTTTAAAATTAGCACTCTCTATGGGAGTAGTTGGAATTTTGACTTCCTGTAATTTAAAAGCTCAGCAGCGAGACAGAAATTCTGATGAAAGAGAGCCTCCCACATTTGAGAAACTTTTGAAAAAAATGGACAAGGATGAAGATGGTAAACTTTCCAAAGCAGAGGTTAAAGGGCCTCTAAAAAATGATTTCGATAAAGTTGATTTGAATGAAGATGGCTACATCAACAAAGAGGAGTTTAAAAAAGCCCCTAAACCCAAAAGACAGGGACGTCCTAATAGAAAGTAATAATCAAAAAATATAGTAGTATGAAAACGAATCCTATTTTAAACTTAACTATGCTATTTTCAATAGCAATACTCTCCTGCTCAAGTGACACTGATGATACATTTACGGATGATGACACAGGTATTGATGAAAATGATACGGCATTAGCTGAGCTACCCGCTGCATTTGCAGCTTTTAACTCTGAAGCAACTGACATCTATTTATCCGATGGTGGCACTACTGTAACCATAGAAACAACAGGTCTACCAAATCATGAAACTGTTTATTGGGGTGAAGGTAATGATCTTTATCTGGATGAACCGAATGTAGCATTAACACCTTCAATTATGTCAAGCAACAATAATGCTACGACCATTACGGTGGATGCTGTTCCTGATTTAAATGGCAGCACCGTACAGACAGAGCTAGGCACCATAGGAATAGCCGTTAGTGGTTCTTCCTTGTTCAATGATCAGGAAGGAGGTGGTGCACTAGATCAGGCAGCTGCAAGTTTAGATTGGACCGGAGCACATATAGGCCCAGGTGTATACCACTATCACCTAGAACCTGTCGCTTTTTCAAATGATGATGAAAATTTAGTTGGAGTTTTATTGGATGGTGTATTTATTTATGGAAGAAAATGTAACTCAACAGGCACTTATCCCACAGATTTAGATTCATCTGGCGGGCATACTTCCACTACTCAATATACGGATGGTGTTGAAGAATACCACTATCACATTATTAACGAGGTTTATTCAACAACCGGTTCCTACATTGTATTTGCAGGCCCTTATCAAGGATATTAAATGAAGGTAATCCCCAAATTACTTTTACTGTGGTTTGCCAGCAATATTCTGAGTTGCGAAAATAGCCCCGTACCAAAAACGAATAACGCTAGTAAAGAAATAGTTATTCCAAATGTTGTCGTTGTTAAGGACAGTCTTGTTCTAAACGGTAATGAAGGTAATTGGTATTTTAAAGGTCTACTTTTCACGGGTTATGCAGTAAAATATCACATGAATGATTCGCTCCAGCAAAAAATTGGTTTTTACAAAGGCAAAAAAATGGGGGTTGCAAAAGTGTGGTTTCCAAACGGGGTTTTAAAAATTGAATCCCATTACAATCAAAATAAACTTGTGGGCAGCTATAAAGCATGGTGGGATAATGGAGTTTTGGCATCAAAAGCTAACTATGAAAATGGGAGAATCCAAGGAAACGAGAAAAAGTGGTACAAAACTGGGGAGTTGGCTAAATCAAGAAATTTAGTGGACGGAAAAGAAATAGGTTTACAACGGGCTTGGTTAAAAAACGGAAAAATGTATGTAAACTATGAGGCTAAAAATGGAAGAATTTTTGGAATGAGACGTGCCAATTCATGTTATAAATTAGAAGATGAAGAAGTTGTACTTTCTAAAAACCAGTAGCATATCTGTTTTCCTATTGGTTTGCCTTATAAGCTGTAAAAGGGAAATCAAAAAAGAAAACATCAAAGTTGAAGAAACCAGCAGGGTGGAGCATCTGCCATATTTTGGCGACAAATCTTTTACGCCGCACTGGATAACCCCTGGGAGCGATGAAGAAAAGAGGTTTCACAAAATACCTGATTTTAAATTAACCAATCAGTTGGGTGATACCATCACACAAAAAACATTTGATGAAAAAATATACATTGTAGACTTCTTTTTTACAAGTTGCCCCGGTATTTGCCTAAAAATGACGAATAATATGTCCAAAGTACAGGACGCTTTTAAAGATGATTCTGAGGTATTAATACTCTCACACTCCGTAACGCCATCAATAGATTCTGTATCCGTTTTAAAAACATATGCCGATAAATATGATGTAATAGACAACAAATGGCATTTGGTAACAGGGGATAAGGTGGAAATCTACAATCTTGGTAGAGACCACTATTTTGTAGAGAATGATTTGGGAGAACTAAAAAGTATTGATGATTTTCTACATACAGAAAACTTCTTATTAATTGATAAAAACAAGCACATAAGAGGTATCTATAATGGTTTAAATAGATCGTCCATAGCGCAATTAATAACAGATGTCAAGGCTTTGAAAAAAGAGATTTAAATTCTAATTAAAAGAAAAGCCTTAGCGCAGCATTAGGTGTAAAACCAAGGGATAATTGCTCTATTTGATTACGGAAGCACATGTTTTCCATTTTCCATTCTTAAAATACTCAAAGGGTTTTCAGTTTTCAATTCATCAGGGAGCAGTGATTCCGGAAAGTTTTGATAGCATATTGGTCTTGTAAATCTTGTTATTGCAGCAGTTCCCACAGAAGTCATCCTTGCATCGGTAGTAGCCGGAAATGGACCTCCATGTACCATGGAGTGACATACTTCCACTCCGGTTGGGAAGCCATTAATGAGGACTCTACCCACTTTACGCTCCAATATTTTCAATAGACCTGCATATTCCTGCAGGTCTTCTTGAGTTCCGTGGACAGTGGCCGTAAGGTGACCATTGAGGCTTTTAGCTATCTCCATGATTTCATTTTTATTCGTTGTTTGAACCAAAAGTGTTGATGGTCCAAAAACCTCTTCTTCTAGCTCTTTGTCAGCTAAAAAATTACTTGCGGATACGGACAGCACCTCAGCAACTCCTTGAGCCTGACCTTCCGCCTTGTTTCCTGTTGCAATGGATGCTACTTCTTTCTTTGTCTTTAACTTTTCAAGACCATGGGAATAAGCGCCTTGAATTGCTTCCGTGAGCATGGTAGTAGACGTTGACGTTGCAATGCTATTCTTTAGTGTGTCCTCAAAAAGACTGCTCTCCTCTAATTTAGGCAAGACGGTGATTCCAGGGTTGGTACAAAACTGTCCAGCACCCAGCTGAACGGAGTTTGACAAACCTTCTGCCAAAGTTTGATGATTTTCCTTTAAAATACCCGGAAGAACAAAAACAGGATTTACACTTCCCATTTCAGCATAAACTGGTATGGGTTCCTCCCGCTTTGCAGCTTCATCAAACAAGGCCTTACCTCCCCTAAATGAACCTGTAAAACCGATAGCTTTTATTAAAGGGTTTCGAACAATCGCTTGTCCAACAGCAATAGATGGCCCCTGAACCAATGAAAACACTCCGTCTGGCATATTACAACGTTTAGCCGCTGAAACAATGGCTGTACCAACCAATTCTGAAGTACCGGGATGCGCTGGATGTGCTTTTACAACAACGGTACAACCTGCCGCTAAAGCCGATGCCGTGTCCCCACCAGCTACTGAAAAAGCCAATGGGAAGTTGCTTGCTCCAAAAACTCCAACAGGGCCTAAGGCTATTTGCATTTGTCTAATATCTGGTTTGGGAAAGGGAGTTCTGTTGGGGTCGGCTTCATCAACTCTTGCATCCACCCATGAACCATCTCGTAAAACGGTCGCAAACAATTTCAATTGACCTGTAGTTCTACCCAATTCCCCTTTTAACCTACCATCAGGTAATCCAGTTTCCTGAGCGCATAGGCCAACTAGTTCTTCTTCTATTTGAAGTAATTCTTTAGCTATTGTTTCCAAAAACAAAGCTTTTTCTTCTCCAGTCTTCTCTCGGTATAGGGTAAAAGCATTTTCAGCAAGCGTTATTGCTTGATTTATCTCTTCAAGAGTAGCTTCATGGTAAGGAGTTTCGAGTTGATTTCCTGTTGCTGGGTTTTTTGCAAAAAAAACAGCTTTCCCAATGGATGAAAGATTGTATCCTAAAATATTTTCCCCACTTGTCTTCATAATATTTAAAGCAATAAGTTTAATTTTTTAAAAGTAATACTTTAAATAAAATCTGTACTAAAAGTAATTTAATAATGCTGATATACCGTTGTAGGAGATAAGACAGGCGAACATCAAAGAAAGTATCAAAATCATGTTTACCCATTTGCTGGTATGATGTTCCTTCATTATTTTTTTGTTATTGATAAGAAGAAGAATTCCAATAATCACAAGAGGTAAGACAAACACATTAAACACCTGAGATACGATTTGCATCTCAATGGGATTGGCGCCAAAGATGGGTACAATTAGAGCAAACAGACAAGCAATGGCCGTAATTATCCTAAATTGTTTGGAATTGGTATCTAATTTTCCAGATTGATAATCTGCCAACAATATAGGCGCAATCAATAAACATGGAAAAATGGAAGAAAGTCCGGCACTAAGCGTTCCAAAGAAAAATAAGGTCAACGCAAATTTACCCGCTACAGGTTCCAATGTTGAAACCATATCCAATACGTGGGTTACAGGTTTTCCTTGATGGAACAACGCCCCACTTGCCACTGCCATGATAGACGCACTTATAACAAAAACCAAAATAGCTGCTAAAATCGCATCTTTTTTCTGTTGTCCTCCATTAGTCATGTTCCAACCTTTTCCTTTCACGAAGAGTGGTCTTGACAAGAACGTAGCTGCAGCCATGGTAGTCCCAACAAAGGCAGCAACAAGCATTTTACCTCCTTTTACATCGGGAATTGATGGAATCAATCCTTTAACGACTTCTATTGGCAATGGATATACCATAAAAAGCGAGATTAGAAAGGATAATCCCATAATGGAAACAAAAATCACTAATATCTTTTCAAAGAAAGTATACTTTCCTATCAACAGCAAACCATACATTATCGCTATTACAACAATAGCAATCAACAGTACAATCTCATATTCTGATGCTCGAAGGTTTGGAAGATATATTGCAAGGATTTCAAAAATAATATTGGCTGAAATACCGAGTATCCCCATAAGAGAATTCCACTGTCCAAAGGATATTCCAATTATTATTAGAATTGCGATAAGTTTTCCCCCTTTGATGTGTCTTTTAAAACTATACAACGCTGTTTCTCCAGAGGTCAGGGCATAATTACCATATGCATACATCAATACTCCAGAAAAAAAACAGCTAAGTAATAACACCCATAACAGTTGCATGCCATAAGTACTTCCCGCAACAATCATGGACGTTACACTTCCTGTGCCTATTGTATAGCCAATAGCGAAAATGCCTGGCCCAAAACCTAGTATCAGACCAAGTATTTTCTTTGATAGTGATTTTTTCACCTCCATGCTACACTATTAGGTAAAAACGGTGATGAAAAACCCATGAACATATTTAAGCTCTTAACTTTTGTATTGTTGTCAAAGTACTTTTAACCAACTGTTCAAGACCATTAAAATCGTTTTTCGCCAATATCTCTTTTGATATCAGTTTGGAACCCATTCCAACACAAGTTACACCAGCATCAAACCATGCTTTTAGATTACTCTCTTCCGTACTTACTCCTCCAGTGGGCATAACGCTTGTCCATGGCTGTGGCCCTTTTATTGCTTTTACAAAACCGGGGCCATAGGTAGAACCGGGGAACAGTTTAACAATTTCACAGCCCAACTCTTCTGCCCTATTGATCTCCGTCAACGAGCCACAACCTGGAGACCATAGTACTTTTCTTCTATTGCACACCATAGCAATATCTTCTCTTAGCGAAGGGGTGACTATAAAGTTCGCTCCCATCTGCATGTACATTGAAGCGGCGGCCGCATCCGTAATCGAGCCCACCCCCATGATCATTCCCGGGAGTTCTTTTATCGCAAACTTGTTAAGCTCCGAGAACACCTCAAAGGCGAAATCCCCTCTTGCAGTAAATTCCATCAATCTGGCCCCACCATCATAGCAGGCTTTCAAAACCTTCTTGCCTAATTCTACATCTGCATGATAAAACAAAGGGACCATGCCCGTTTCTTGCATTACCTGTACTACTTCTATTCTTGAATATTGTGCCATTGTCCTTTCTATCTTGCTACCCTTCCCGAGGCATCTCCACTCATCAACTTTTCTACTTCCGCCACTGTTGCCAAATTAGCATCTCCTTTAATAGTGTGTTTTAAACAGGAGGCCGCTACAGCAAAATTTAAAGCATTTTGATCGTCCTCTGGGTATTTCAACAATCCATATATCAATCCGCCCATAAACGAGTCTCCCCCTCCTACCCTGTCCACGATATGTGTGATCTGGTATTCCGGGGACTTGAACATCGTCTCTCCATCATAGAGTACTCCTGCCCATGTATTGTGCGAAGCTGATATGGAGCCTCTTAAGGTAGTTATTACTTTTTTGGCCCTAGGGAACTTTTCCATCATCTGTGTGCAAACCGAAAGGAATGCTTCAGCCTTTACATGTTCTCCCTGAGTTGTGATGTCCAATCCTTCTGGCTTTATGCCAAAATGCTTTTCTGCATCTTCCTCATTACCCAGAACGATATCACAATAGGAAGTAAGTTCGGTCATTATCGCTTCACGGTCTCCTCCATAGTTCCATAATTTGGCCCGGTAGTTCAGATCCGTGGAAATGGTCACACCTAGCTCACTGGCTGCTTGCACTGCCTCCAAACAAGCATCGGCAGCTCCCTGGGAGATTGCGGGCGTGATCCCAGTCCAATGGAACCATTCAACGCCTTCAAAGACACTGTCCCAATCTATCATCCCTTTTTCAATCTCCGCGATTGCTGAATGCGCTCTATCATAGACCACTTTGCTACCTCGCGAAACGGCTCCGGTCTCAAGGAAATAAATTCCAAGCCTATCGCCACCGTAGACGATTTTATCTGTGCCCACTCCCCGCTTACGCATTTCCATCAATGCACATGCCCCAATGTCGTTTTTTGGCAAACGGGTAACAAAGTCAACCGGAACACCATAATTGGCCAGCGATACCGCCACATTGGACTCGCCTCCACCATAGACAACATCAAAACTATTGGCTTGTGAAAACCTTAAAAATCCAGGAGGTGCTAAACGCAGCATTATCTCTCCGAAGGTCACTACTTTCTTCATCTATCTAATATATTTATTTGATTGATATTATTGTTATAAAACTTAACTAAAGGCTAGCCCGCCGTTAATATCAATATTATTCCCGGTTACAAATGATGCTTCATCGGAAGCCAAGTATGCCACCAAATCGGCAATTTCGTCCGCATTCCCTTCTCTTCTTAAGGGTGTACTGCCAGCTACTTTAGTTCGTACTTCATTTTTGGTGAAATCATCATGGAACTTGGTTGCAATTAGACCAGGACAAAGCGCATTTACCCTTATCCCTTTTGGCCCAAGCTCTTTAGCCATGGCTCTGGTAAATGTACTAACGGCTCCTTTTGAAGAAGCATACAAAGAAGAACCTCCACCTCCACCGTCTCTAGCGGCTTGTGAAGAAAGATTAATAATTGAAGCTCCTTTGCTCATTAAAGGTTCAAATTCTTGCATGACAAAAACGGTAGATTTAAAATTAACGTTCATCACTAAATCATAAAATGATTCATCTAGCTCTTGAAGAGTTTTACGTGCAAAAAGACCGCCAGCATTGTTAACCAAAATATCAATGTTATTACCAAAGGTTTGAATGGTTTTTGCTTTTAAATTCTTGATATCTTCAATATTTGAGACATCTGCTTTAACTGCAATCGCTTGTCCACCAAAAGACTGAATCTTCTCTACTGTTTCCAATGCACCAGCCTCAGAATTAAAATAATTGACCACAACTTTAGCCCCTTTTTTGGCCAGTTTAATAGATATTGCTCTGCCAATGTCTCTAGAGCCACCAGTAACTACCGCTATCTTCCCTTTAAGTTTATCCATTGTCATACTTTCTAAAATATTAAATTCCTAAAGCCTGTCCACCACCAATTTGGATTGTTTCTGCTGTTATGAAAGAGGCATCCTCACTTGCTAAGAAAGAAATAACACCCGCTACATCTTCTGGTTGCCCTAATCTTCCAAGCATAATATTGTTTGCCCATGATGCAAAAACTTCCGGTTTTGTTGCTTTAATTTGAGCATGGAATGGGGTATCAATAGTTCCTGGTGATACGGCGTTTGCCCTAATCCCATATTCGGCCAAATCTTTTGCCAATGCTCTGGTTATTGCATGAACACCAGCTTTAGATGTTCCATAAATTCCGGCTCCAGGACCACCGGCAGTCCATCCTGCATTTGACGTATAGTTAATTATTGAAGGGTGCTCCCCTTTTTTTAGGAAGGGGATTGCAGCTCTTGAGGCAAAAAACACTGAATCAAGATTAAGTGCCATTACAAATCTGTAGAAATCCGTTGTCATTTCTTCAAATCTAGACCTTCCGCCTAATCCGCCAGCATTGTTAACCAACACATCTATTTTACCATATTTTTCACCAATTTTTGTGATGTTGGCCGTTACAGCTTCTTCGCTGGTGACATCAAAACCACAGTACTCTGCTTTTATTCCTTCTGCTGTAAGTTCTTTCACCCTTTCTGCTCCTGCGTCATCTTCGATACCGTTTAAAACTACGGTATATCCATCTTTACCTAATCTTTTTGCAACTTCGAAACCTATACCTCCTGTAGCCCCTGTAACAACGGCTATTTTCCCTTCGATTTTACTCATTATTTTATTTTTAATTCTAAAATTATTCTTGTTTTCTTTATTACAACTCTATTGTTTTCCTTACTGGTTCTATATGCTTGATCAAACCGAAAATTGCAACCACTCCAAGTACAACCGAAACGCAAATAGCAATAAATGCTGGCGTATACGATTGGGTTGTTATTTGGCCAACAAACCAATTCATGATCATAGGTGAAACGGCTGCGATAGTGCCTGCAAGTCCTGCCAAGGTTCCAACTGAAGGCCCTCTAAACAAATCGCTTGAAATGGTTTGGATATTTCCAATTGCAAATTGAAACCCAAAAAGGGCCAATCCAGCAAAATAAATGAAGGTCATAAAATTGTTTTCCTTTACCAGTGTTATAATACAGACAAAGGCCATTAATATGAGTGCTCCCCCTAGTGTTATTGTTATTTTTCTTGCAGCATCTACCGAAAGTTTTTTCATTAACTCTTTGGTAAACATACCGCCAAGAATACTACCTACAGCAGCCATCAGATAAGATATCCACATGGTTGCCGCGATTTCTTCAATACTTAATCCGAATTTATCATTTAAGTAAATTGGCATCCACCCGGCAAAAAACCACCAGATGGGCTCAATAAAAAATCTACATAATAACACTCCCCAGGATTGCTTATAGCTTAATATTTTAACGACACTAAGACTTTTTACTTTGGCAACATCCTCTTTACCCTTATCTATTCTACTATCAAGAATTAAGTTTCTTTCTTTTTCTGTTACCCAAGGATGTTTTTCAGGGGTTGACTTATTTAAAAACAACCATGGTATTACCCACAAGATACCCACCGCTCCTAAAATGATATAGGTAGTTTGCCAACCAAACTTGGTGTATAAGAATACTATAATAAAAGGTGCAATAACGTTTCCTATTGACGCTCCTGAATTAAAAATACCTTGTGCTATTGCTCGTTCTTTAACCGGAAACCATTCTCCATTGCTTTTAACAGCACCTGGCCAATTTCCCGCTTCTCCAAGTCCTAATAGTCCTCTAAAAATGGAAAGTGTAACAATACCCCTTGCAAAAGCATGAAACGCTGAAGCAATTGACCAAACAATAATGGAAACCGTAAATCCCAAACGTGTTCCAATGGTGTCATATAACTTTCCGGATGCAAATTTTCCAATGGCATAACACGCCATAAAAACATTTAACATTACGGCATAGTCAGACTTATCCATTCCTAAGTCTTCACCCATTTGAGGCCAGAGTAAGGCGAACGCCGTTCTATCAATATAATTGATAACAGTAGCTATAAATATTAAGCCTATTATCCACCATCTTAAGCCTTTAACTTTCATATTAGCTGGTTTTATAGTCAACGGGATGGTATAACCATGCAATCAGGAAAACACAGGTGATTTCCATATTAAATAGTCTCACAACATAAAACTTATAAAAACTAAAACCTGATGGATATGGTAAGCCGCATATTGGCAGGATCCATGATGTTCTTGTTAAGTTTTACTTCCCTCCTTTTTTAATGATTGAAGACAAAAGCGTGCAATTTCGTCCTCCATCTTATTTCTTAATCTTTTGTATTATAACAGTATTGGTATAAAATTTTGAAGTGAACCTTCATTTTTTCTTTTGCCACCTTAGGATCTTGATTTTTTATTGCTTGATAAATATCCTCATGCTCCTGAATGCCTAAAAAAGATTGGTTATTATCACACACATGATACTTTTCAAAATTGGTGATAATCTCTGGAGTAATAATCAACATAAAAGTATTCATAGTGCTGTTCTTACTGGCGTTGGCAATGGCCAAATGAAACAACAAATCTTCCTCCACCGCATCTTTCCCATCCAATACTTTTTGTCTGTAAGCATCTAACGCCTGGCGCATTTTTTCCAAGTCTTCCTCTGTTCTTCTTAGGGCAGCCAATCTTACCGTTTTTAACTCCAGTAAAATTCGTGTCTCGACAAGTGATTTAAAATCTGGATCCTCTAGCCTTAATATATCATCCAACATTCCACTCATGGCCACTCTTCCAATATTGGCGATAAAAGTACCGCTCTGTGGTCTTGATTTTAGAATGCCAAAAAACTCCAATTTTTGAATAGCTTCTCTAACATTACTTCTGCTAACCTCGAACTTTTCGGACAACATCCTTTCGGATGGTAATTTGTCCCCCGGTTCTAAGTTTTTATAATTTATTAAATCCCTCAGTTTAGAAATAATACGTTTCTGTACTTCTTGATTTTCATTCTTTGTAAGTATCTCAACTCTCATACTATTTTATACAATCTAAAATTGGTTAACCAGATTGGTTTGTTAAATTTAAGCAAATTACTTTAACCTGTAACGCATTATTTTCATTCTTACTCACTTTAATTTCAAAGTCTGGATAAAAAACTATTGGCCAAAAATTTTAGCCAATAGTTTTTGGTATTCAACTAAACTAACTCAAAAAAATACTCTCAATGTTCAACCTCTAAATCATAATATTTTACTCTGGCGTATGAACCTTCATCAGACGTTTGCAAATAATTCCCTGCCTTAAAATAGTTCTCAAAAACACCCCATTTTTTTATATCATCACTGTCATATACAACAGACTCCGTATCATTTAAAATCACCTCCATTCTTCCGTCAGAAACCAAGACCTCTAATGAAAACTTATTGAACCCAACCTCCTCAGTAAAATTAAAGCCTTCATCATCCGTCCATGCATCCGTATGCAAAATTTCAGTATCTGAAACATCTGGGTTTTTTAAAACTTTAGTCTTTACTCTTACTACACCATTTTGCCAATAAATCTTAAGCATTGGTGGCGCATTATTGTCTTTTTGGCCAATTAAATCTCTTTGTTCATTTGTTAAACGGCCATGAATCTGCATGATGATGGTTCTATGGTATTTGTTGTCCGAATCTTTAGAAATATCATCCATTGCTAATGTGCCTTTAAGCCTCCCTCCTTGGGAAAACGTCCAATTAACCGAATTACTGCCAGGTTCCATTTGTTCCCTAAGTTCTGTTCTTGATCTAGAGGAATTTGCAGTAGTGGCTCCGGGATAAGTGTAAAAAACCAAAGCACCTTCGATAGAGTCATTATACATGAACGGTTTTAGCTTTTCATCGGTAGCGTATTCCAATATTTCCGGAGGCTCCACTTCATCAGGGCGTCCTATTGGCAACGTTACTTTCCAATTGCTCAAATCAATTTCCGGTAGGATAAAAGAAGTTTCTTCTGGCTCTGGCTCTGGCATATCTACTACATCGGTTATAGGCTCCTCAATAGATACTTCATCCTCTTTTTCTTCAGCAACTGAATTGTTATCCTCACATGAGCCAAGAATTAGCAAAAGACAAATAAGACTGGGTAGATTTTTAAACATTGGGTAATTGGATTAAAACAATTATTTTTTTATTTGTGGTTTTGAAACGGTTAATGTTCAACGGATAACTCGTAGACTTTCACGTTCGCAAATGCTCCTTCATCTCTGGTTTGAAAGTAATTTCCAATCTTAAAATAGTTTTCAAATACTCCCCATCGTTTTATACTGGCATTATCGTAAACAAAAAACTCATTTTTATTTAAGGAAACTACCATTTTACCATCACTGACCTTAACTTCAATTGTAAATTTTCGAAAACCGACTTCTTGTTCAAAATTTTTGCCTTTATCATCGGTCCACGCTTCTTTGTACAAAATTGCTTTTTGGTCCACCCCTGCATATTTTAAAACCTTGGTTTTCACTCGGATTTTACCATTTTGCCAATAAATCTTTAAAATAGGTGGAGCATTATTATCTTTCTGTCCAATCAATTCTCGTTGTTCATTTGTCAAACGACCATGTATTTGAGCAATGATTACATTGTGATACTTTCCATCATCCGTTCTTGAAACATCGCCCATAGCCATTTTAGCTTTCAATGTACCGCCTTGTGCAAATGTCCAATTGACATTATTATTCCCGGGTTCCATCTGTTCCCTAAGTTCTGATCGCGAATATTTTGTATTGGCCGTAGTGGCATTAGTTGGATACGCATGAAAAACCAATGCGCCAGACACTGAATCATTGTACATAAAAGGTGCTAAAACCTCATTATTTGCGTAGTCCAATATCTCAGGTGGTGAAACACTAATTGCACCTCCTTTTCCTTCACCCTCGGGTATAGTAACCTTCCAATGGCTTAAATCTATATTTGGTAGTTTTACCTTTTTCTTCTTTTTATTTCGTTTTTCAATTTTGCTATCCGATTCTGTACCACTACTTTTCTTGTTTTGAGAAGTAGCACCAACAGCTAGAAATATCATTAAAAAAATTGTTAGAGATTTCTTTCGGAAAATGTTCATTTTATCAATTCTTATTAGGTGTAATCGTTACTATATCTATTTTTATTTATTCAGCTCTTGCGTTATAATACCACCCAGACCCAATTTATAATCTGGGTGGTATTTAATCTAAAACAATGGATTCTAATTAATCAGTGATTTCTATGTTATCGTAGAAAGCTTCAGCTGTATTGTCAACAACATCAACATTCCTCACATAAATGACTATTTGGTTTGTAGATGGTGTAAAAGTAAAGCTACTGGTCACGAACACACCTGAATCTGCATTGAAATCATTTGTGATTTCAAAGTATGCATCAACAGCAGGGTCAGAAGTAGATGTATTGATTCCTGTTTCATCTGCAATTTCAGTGTTCAATATGAAAACATCAGAATTAGTTTGATAGCCTGATGTACGAGAATCAATTGAGAAGGTATACGAAACTCCTTGCTGTACTTGAACTACTTGATACAAGCGGCGGCTAGGCTCTTCAAGTTTTCCTCCTCTAGTGTCGTTGTTTCCATCACTGGTGGAACCAGGTTGTTCACTATCATCGCTAAACTCTATTTCTAACCAATCCTGCAAGTCTTCATTAAACCAAAGCGGTCTGTAAGGACTATCAATTGTGTTTCCGTCATTGTCTACTAGAGTACTGTTGGGAGTCATATCCCAGGCATCTGCGTTATCACCCGTATTAAAGGTATATTCATCAAAAGTACCGTTGAGCACTTGTACCACAAATCCTTGAGATACTACAAGATCTTCCGTAGCTACATGAGAATTACCTGTTATGCTAGTCGCAGTTAGCGTTACCGTGAAAATCCCATCTTCTGCGTACGTATGCGAAGGGTTCATTCCTGTAAACTGGAATCCGTCTCCAAATTCCCATAAAAGCATTTCCGCACCTTCAGAAGCATCCATGAAAGTATACGTTCTATAATCGCCAGCATCTACCTGAGAAGTAAAGTCTGCTGTAACTGGTGCTAGTATATTTATTGTTTTACTTAATTCAGTAGACAAATTAGATTCGTTTGTGGCTGTAAGTGTTACTACATATTCAGCTGCATCTACATAGACGTGAGTTGGAGATTCTTCTGTTGAAGAATTACCATCACCAAAATCCCATTCATAAGTCACGGCACCTGTTGATGAGTTAGTGAAAGTATACTCTAGAAAGTTGGCCTCACTTTGCTCTACATCAAATCCTGCTGAAGGAGGCACTGCACCGGCAGCTCCTACATCAATGGTGAAATCGTCCAATCTAGCTTCAACACCTCCATTGGTGAAATAAATTGCAACGGTATTATTGATTCCAGAATTAAAGGACAACTTCTGTTGCACATAAACATCGGGCTCTGAGTCATCGGTAACAGTTACAGAAGCAATAATACCATCTAAAGCTTCTTCTTTGGTTTCAAATGGACCAAACTCTGTAACACCTAACACGGCAACAGTTAGCGAAGGATCGGACGAACCGCTTAACATGGTGTACCAAAATCTTAAGTCATAATTTGTATCAGGCTCTACAGTAATCTCTTGGTAACCAATACGATCCCCAGCAGGAACGGGTAACTTAGCACCTTGATCACCAAAAGTTACCGGATCGCCTGTAATCTGAATAACACCGCCTAAATCATTATTTCTCCATGAGTCTCGGCCATCACCACCACCTTCTGGTAAGGTGTCATCCTCAAAACCTGCCTCAAGAATAATGGGCTGAAATGGTCCTTCGACGACCATCACATCTATAGTTATAGCACCCGTAATACCATTTGCATCACTAGCTGTTAATGTTACGGGATAGGTGCCTTCACCACCTTCAAATGTAAATGTTGGATCTAAATCAGTTGACGTATTTCCTCCTCCAAAATCCCATGTGAATGATGTTGCCTCGGAAGAAAGGTTACTGAAATTAATCATTCTAAAATCATCAGAAGATGATGCATAAGCAAAGTTAGCTTCTGGAAATACAGTGTCCGCTTTAGAATTTGCGTCAGGCAACTCATCTCGAAACAGTTCATCACCTACACAGCTAACAACAAAACCAGCTACAACCAAACTCAAGAGCAGCCATTTTGTATTACTAAATATTTTTACTTTATATTTCATAGTGTTTTATATAAATATTAATACCCTGGGTTTTGTGTCAAAAGGCCTTTGCTTATGTTTATTTCTCTAGCCGGAATTGGCAACAATAGGGCTCTTGAATTATAGATATATCCCATTTCAGCTGCATGTGCTGTCAATATATCATCTGCAACACCAAATCTTAACAAATCAAACCAGCGCTGATTCTCAAATGCCAACTCCACGCGCCTTTCAAGTAAAAGTTCATCTTTGGATATACTTGATATTGGGTTTGGAGCAGTATCTGGAAATGCCCTATCTCTGACCCTTTGAAAGGAAGTTACAGCACCTGGGACACTAGTTGACGCACCTCCAGCCATTATCGCTTCAACATGCATCAATAGCACATCGGCAAAACGTATTGCGATGTAATCATTCCCAGCATTTCGGGCATTTGGACCATAAGGGTCAGGATCTGCATTTACATCAAATCCATCCGGGAAAAACTTTGCGACTTCATTTTCATCAGGTGCAAGTGTCCCATCAAAATCGGTAATGGATGTTGCTGTCCTAATTCCTCCATTGGAGACAAAAGCTATTCTAAGATTATCATTGACTATGTTTTGTCCATCTTCTCTACCTGCACGAACTGAAGAAGTAAACTCAGATGAAAAACTTTGACTTTCTTGAGCATTTCCTGATTCAAATTGAATTGCAAAAATTATTTCATCATTCAATTCTGAATAAAATACATCATTATAGTTGGGCTCTAAATCAAATTCTGAGCTATTGATAATCGCTTCGCATAATTGTTGTGCACCTGTATAATTGGGACTTGCTTGTGTTAAATATACTTTTGCCAACAAGGCTTGTGCGGCTGCCCTGGAAGCTCTAGATTTATAGGTGTTATCCAATACAGCCACCGCTTCTTGCAAATCGGCTACTATTTGGGTATAAATTTGAGCTTCAGGTATTCTTGTAAAAAGGGCTTCTTCATCTGTAGGCCCTACCACTTCTGTTACCAAGGGTACATCGCTGAACAACCTAACCAATTTAAAGTACGCATAGGCCCTTAAGAATTTGGCTTCTGCCGCATAACGTGCTTGATTGCTTGCGTCCGCAACATCAATAAAATTCAAGATATTATTAACTCTAAAAATCACCTCATACATGGAAGCATAATAATCTTCAGATTCTACGTTGTTAGCATTTACCACGTATCTATGAAAATCAGATTTAGAACCTTCAAGTGTGGCATTTCTCGTATTATCGGTACGATGCTCCGTTAAAAGGTGTTCAAATTGTATCCCTCTGTTCGCATTACCAATATTTGTTACGGTATTTTCATTGACCCCTTGAAGGGCATCATAGATTCCGATAACTCCAGCTAATACATCCGCATCGGACTGAAAAAACGCATCTACCGCAACCGAGGTATCTGGTAATGGATTTAAAAACTCATCACTACAGGAAGTGAGAACAAATCCTGTTATGGCAAAGATTAAATATTTTATATGTTTCATACTTTATTTTTTAGTAATTAAAAATCAATGTTCAACCCTAACGTCATGGTTCTGAATATCGGTGTTCCTGCTCTTTGGGAGCCATAGGCTCTTGGATTACCATTATCATCATGTTCTGGATTGAAACCATGATAATCATCAGCAGTGATGTAAATCAGATTCTGACCGGTGACATAAATTCTTAAAGCGCTTAAACCGAATTTGGATAGTACATCATCTGAAAAATTATAACCAAGATTTACATTACGTAGCGAAAAGTAATCTGCGCTTGCAATGACTTCACTTGTCAGTACTTTTTCTTGAATGAAAGATGGGTGTGGAACAAGGCCATCGGCTACTGCTTGTAATTCACCACCACTTCTGGTTCTATTTCCAAACCAATTATAGAAGTATTGATCTCCAATGTTATTTACTTGGGCCCCAAGGCTTCCTTGGACCTGAAATGATAAATCGAAGGCGCCTAACTGAAAGTCATTGGTAAAACTGTACAACAAATCTGGATAAGGGTCTCCTAAAATAGTTTTGTCCTCTTCGGTAATAATTCCGTCACCATTGAGGTCTTTAACAATGGTGTCATCAGCTTGTCCGTTAATTCGATTCCATGGATTGTCGACATAGGTTGTTCTAAACTGGGTATCATCATACACATCAGTATCTACAACATAACCCCAATAAGATGATATTGGCTCCCCTATTCGATTGATCCATTGAGAATTTCTACCGTATGTATCCTCTATAAGTGCATTGTTCGAGTCGCCAAAACTCAACAATTCATTTTGGTTGGTAGAGGCAATTAAAGTAGAACTCCATCGGAACTTCTCGTTAACAATATTTCTCGTTCTAAGTTCAAGTTCCAACCCTCGGTTTTGAACTTCTCCCAAATTCACAATACCATTATTAAAACCTGTGACATATGAAACTGGATTATTTAACAGTAATTCGTCACTATTTCTTTGGTAATAATCTATGGAACCGGAAATTCTATTGTTTAAAAAACCGTAATCCAATCCAACTGTGAATTCTTCGGAAGCTTCCCATTGTAACAATGCATTTGCAATATTAAGTGGCGAAACACCCGGAGCTACACTACCATCAACAATGGCGTTGGAATTTTGCAACAAGGCCAAGTAGGGCCAAGTGTTTACAGTTTGGTCTCCTACATTAAAATTCTCTGAACCAGTAAGACCATAACTGGCCCTAAGCTTTAAATTAGTTACAAGGTCACTGTTAATTAAGAAGTCTTCTTTGGCTACATTCCAACCTGCAGATACCGCGGGGAAATTACCATATTTAGAATTTACGCCAAAGACAGAACTACCATCTCGCCTGAAAGAAGCATTGAATAAATACTTGTCTTTGTAGGCGTAATTAACCCTGGCAAAGTAGCCTACCTTTCTAAGTTCGGTATTGACCTCTGAAAAACTTGCGATTGCCGTTGCACTTTGTAAATTTTTAAGTAAATTATTGGAATATCCGTTTCCAGTAGTAATACTTTCTTCAGATTTCCTCTGCTGCACTGTCATCCCTGCAAGAAAACCAAGATCATGATCACCGAATGTTTTGCTGTAGTTCAACGTATTATCGGAAATCAGTCTTGTACGGAATCTGTTCTGCAAGTTATATTGAGCCCGGCTATTACCAGCTGCATGGTGCTTTGTACCGTCCCATCTTCTTCGTGTTCTTTGTTCTAAAGTGACTCCTAAAGATGTTTTAGCTGTAAGCCCGTCCAAAATTTCGTAACTAAAATATGTAGAGCCGAACAACTTGGTATTATCCTCATAATGCTCACGCTCAACATATTGTGCAAATGGATTTGAATCACCAGAAGTTCGGGGTCTTTCCGTATTGCCATCATTGTCATAATCCCTGTTTTCCAAATGGTTTTCAAAGAAATAATCTCCAACACCTACATCTGGATAATTGCTTCTATTTATAAACTCAAGCGTTTCCTCAGTATGATAGATAGGCAACCATGGTGACTGACGTGTTGGGTTATGTATTGATGTAGGCAACCTTCTTTGCTCTGTGAAAGATGGTGAAGCTCTAAGCCCAAATCTTAATTTGTCAGTCAATTTTGTATCCAATTTCAAATTTACGATGTATGATGTATAGTCATCTGTGATAACAACACCCTCATCATGCAGCGACCTTAAAGATGCACTGAACTTGGTATTCTCAGAACCTCCTCTTGCAGAAAAAGAATGACTTATAACGTTTCCTCCATCAAAGAAAACATCTTGCCAATCCCTGTCGATTCCGGTAATCCTAACAAGATCCTGTGCGTATAAAGTTTCGCCTGAAAGTGTTCCGGTAGCGGCTTGTTCTATTCTAGCCCAATCTGCAACGCTCTTCCTATAATCATCACTTCCATGAGCCTCCTTAAAACCTAAGTAGGTTTGATAACTAAATTGTGTTTTACCAGCCTTACCAGTTTTTGTGGTAATAAGGATAACACCATTAGAGCCTTCACTACCGTAAATAGCCGCCGATGCTGCATCCTTCAATACTTCGAACGATTCCACATCGTTCATATCAATATTTGCCAAAAAATCAGAGCTTACCACTATACCATCGACCACTAATGCAGGGCCAGAGTCTGCGGTTATTGATCCAAAACCACGAATGGTAATGGTCGGAGCACCACCTGCTTCTGCATTGGTAGCCTGAATATTGACCCCAGATACTTGACCAATAAGGGCTTCATCTACCCTTGACACCGCAATTTGGTCCAAATCATCATTAACCACTTTGGAAATAGATCCCGTTAAAGTAGATTTTCTCTGTGTACCATAACCAATAACAACAACCTCATCAAGTTGGCTGGTATCTTCTTGTAGCGTTATATTTATTGATGCTTGCCCACTAATAATAATAGTTTGCGTAGCATAACCAATATATGAAAACTGTAATACATCTCCACCGGAAACTTGGATGGAGTAGTTACCGTCAAAATCGGTTTGAGTTCCTTTTGTTGTATTCAAAACAACAACATTCGCTCCAGGGATTGGAACGCTGTTTGTGTCCGTCACTGTGCCCGCAAGACTGTAGTTGTCCTGGGCAAATAATTGAATATTAGAAAGCAATATTGCAATTAATAATAGTTTAGTTTTTAAATTCATTTGTTTTAGTTAGTTTCAATAATTTGTGTCAATTAACATTACAATTCCATTCACATAGTGCAGTTGTGATGGTATTTCACTTTCACTAATAAAACACGATAAGCCAATAAATTAAATTTCCTTAATTTTGACAGGTGCATTTTTTAAGTAAAGTGTATCAGATTAAGTATTACTTCCCTCCAAAGAAGTGATATCATCTAAAGGATAGGCGTGCACCTATCCTTTTTTTTATTGGGTTATATTTTCATAATAGTGTTGCTTTTATTGGTATTCCAAACTGGTTAACCAAATTGGTTCACCAAATATATGTTATATAAAGGTTAAAAAAAAACCTATCTTAAATTAAAATGTTAAAATTTTATGGTATTATGCTATTAAAGCACAGCAAAACATCAAGAATTGATTTTTGTGTATCTTTTTTTAACGGCTTTGCATAAAGTCTTCACGAATTGGGCTAAAAACATCTATTAACACACCGGCTTCTGTACAAATGGCTCCATGCATTGCATGCGGTGGAATATAAAATGAATCTCCACCTTTAAGTGTTTGGGTTTTGCCATCTATGGTCACATCAAAACTTCCACTTTCTACATAGGTAACCTGTGAGTGATAATGTTCGTGCATTTGACCAATAGCTCCAACCTCAAAATGAACTTTTACGAGCATGATTTTGTCATCATAGCCCATAATCTTTCTTTTTAGGCCCTCACCTACAACTTCCCAATCGAGATCTTCACCTTTAATGAATTCTCTACTTGCTCCAAATGTTTTCATTTAATATTGCTCTTTAATTGTTATTTAATATGGTCCTGAATTGCTTTAGTTCTAATTATTTCGGCGGTTTGCCAGGGCCCACTGTTCCTTCTCTGAACCACACTTCTGTATAACAGCCATTTTCATATTGCTTGGCTATATTGCCACCATATGTTTCTGCACCGGCACACCAAACCATATTTGTTTCAGGACTTTTCCCATTGGTTTGATTATACGCACCTTGCTTAAAATAATTCAACTCACCGCTATAGGCCAAAGGACGTTCGGTCCCATCTTGTCCTATCGGGACAAATAATGCTTTGGTTTGAACCGGCAGGTCTGATTTGTTTGCATATTCAGATTCAATGAGATTTTTAGTAAATGTTTTTGTTTCATGGCCTTCACTTTTGAAGGTGAGATACATAATACCCTTATAAACATTTACTTCATAACTGAATTCTTCACCCAATTCGATACCATCAGCAGGCTCATTTGGAAAGGCATCTTTGCTTATGCCCACAACAGACATATCATTGCCCCAAACGGCAGTTGAATAATCCCATCTTCGTGAATTATCATCGCCAGCAGTATTGATTTCATAATTCCAGAACACCGATCCTTTGGTATGCCCAGGGAATTTCTTGTAGAATATTTTTAGGGGTTCATTCTCATGCCCTTCGCCACCATGAATTTGCCCAACAACTACCGAATATGAGGCTGCAACCCTGGCATCACCAGAAACAGAAACCTGCATGACCTTACACGTGCCCGTTAGTTTGCCTCCTTCTTCAGGCGTCCATTCTCTTTTTTCGTGCAACTCTGTTCTCGTATTGCTTGAGTTTTTTGAAGTGACACCAGAATTTGGCGTTTTATAAACTACCCAACGTCTTGTCCCATCAATTACGGTATAGAAAAAATCTTTATGCTCGAATTCGGTGAGATCTTCCGCAGTCGTTCCGTCTCCCAATAATATTTTGAATTTATCCATAAAGGGAATGACCTCATTTGGATAAACTGTTTTTGCGCTTAAGCCATCATTTGCTTCGAAATACCCAGCATTGGAAATGGCATCATTGCTGATGGTTATGTTGGCCGATTTAAACCAAACTTCGGCATAGTTTCCATCTGCATATTGTTTCTGAATATCACCTCCATGGGTTACAGCACCAGAACACCATACTTTATTTACTTTGGGGTCTTTTCCGTTCGTTTGGTTGTAAGCACCCAACTTAAAAAATAACCCCTCATCGGTATAAGCATTTTCTTGCTCCATTCCATCTTGACCTATGGGCACAAATAGGTTTTTGACTTGTTCCGGAATCAATGCAGGTTCTGTATATTCAGAGACAATAAGGTTTTTGGTAAATGTTTTGGTTTCATGCCCTTCACTTGTAAATTTCAAATACATGGTTCCTTCCTTGATTTCCACTTCATAACTGAACTCTTCACCTAATGCAATACCATTTTCTGGTTCTGGTGGATAGGTGTTTTCGTCGGTCCCAATAACAGAAAAGTCATAGCCCCAGATAGGATAGGAATAATCCCATCTTCTGGAATTATCATCACCTGCGGTATTGATTTCATAATTCCAAAAGACAGACCCTTTAGTATGACCAGGAAATTTTTTGTAAAATATTTTAAGTGGTTCATTCTCATGTCCATCTGCGCTATGAATCTGACCTACGACTACCGAGTAAGTTGCAGCGACGCTAGCATCACCAGTAGTTGCCACATTCATTACTTTAAGAGTAGCGTTCATTTTAGCTTCAGTCATCGGTGACCACTTTTTTAATTGAGCTAGTTCAGTCCTTGTATTGTTAGAAGTACCATGAGTATTCCCAGCATTGGGTGTTTTAAATACTACCCAATCATCTTTGTCATCCCTTGTAGTATAAAAGAAATTCTTATGCTCATACTCAGTAGCCTGACCTATGTTAGAACCATCACCTAAGATTAAATTCCAATGTTGGAAAAATGGTATAATGTCGTTTGCCTTAACGCCCATGCCTACCTTTCCAACATTATCAATAGGGTTTTGCTTTTTGTTTTCAGTACGACAATTAAGCAGTAAAATGGCGCTTATCACTAATGGAAAATGAATAAAAATTGATTTTGATATTTTGAAGCTCATATTCGTTTTTATATGGTGCAATTAAAGTAGTAACAATATCTAGTTTAGTATTTCAACATCCAATTACTTCTTCAAAGTGGAAATGAAGCCTACTAAAAATTAAAATAAGGCTCATTATAATTGAAAAACACTGGCAACTTACAATTGGTTAACCAGATTGGTTTACCAAAAATACATATATTTGTAAGACTTACAAATTTTTAACACAAATTCTGCGGACAAAACACAAATCAGCACTTGATTATGAAAAAGGATAAAAAAGGTATCTCAAGAAGAAACTTTACAAAATTATCGACCACTGCATTAGGAAGTATTCCAATTATGAGCTTTGACAATGTCCTATTAAATACGTTTCCAAATAAGAAAGACGATATCAAGGTAAACTTGTTTTCTAAACATTTGCAATTTCTTGACTATAATGAGATGTCCGAGGCTGCAACAGATATGGGTTTTGATGGTCTAGATTTAACTGTAAGGCCTAAAGGGCATGTGCTACCTGAAAAAGCAGTTGATGATTTGCCCAAGGCAGTGGAGGCAATGAAAAAATTTGGACTTAATCCAAGTATGATGACCACAAATATCTGGGATCCCAACGATTTAGAACAGCGTACCGTTTTAGAAACAGCAAGTAAGTTTGGTTTCACCCATTATCGAACAGCTTGGTTAAAGTATCCCGAAGACCAAAGCATTGCTGAAAGTCAGGGATTATATGGGCAACAGGCCAAGGAATTAGAAGCACAAAATAAGGACCTGGGACTGATCGGTTGCTATCAAAATCACGCGGGTAATCATGTAGGAGCCCCTGTTTGGGACCTTCCTCCTATCTTAAAGGTAACCAACAACGAACATTTTGGTATCCAATATGATATTCGACATGCAGTCGTTGAAGGTGGAAATAGTTGGGAGCTTGGTCTAAGGCGTATCAACACATTTATAAAATCCATAGTCATCAAAGATTTTAAGTGGGGGAAAGTTGATGGAAAATGGAAACCCATCAACACTCCATTGGGAGAAGGGATGGTTGATTTTAAAAGATACTTTTCACTCCTAAAGAATTACAACATTAATGTTCCCATATCTCTTCATTTTGAATATGATCTAGGTGGAGCCCAACACGGAAAGCGTAATCTTACTATAAACAAGAAGGAAGTATTCGCCAGTATGAAAAAAGATCTTCAATTTTTAAAGAGTACTTGGAACGAAGTTCAGTAATTATCAAACAATTTTGAAAGAAAACATGGCGAATCCATCACATCAAATTATAGAAAAACTAAAAAAAGTAAGCACCGCCACTATAGCCACCAGTCTTTTCAAAAGAGGATTGAAAAATCAGTTTATCCAAGATATAAGTCCTCTCAAAAAAGGAAAACAAACCATGGTAGGAGCAGCCTTTACCTTAAGATATATTCCGGCTCGGGAAGACCTAAACCCCATAACAGTATTCAAAGATCCAAAACATTTACAACGAGTAGCAGTTGAAAAATGCCCCAAGGGGGCTGTACTTGTCATTGATAGCAGAAAAGACGCTCGAGCCGCTTCAGCAGGTTCAATATTAGCAACTCGATTGATGAAACGCGGTGTCTCTGGATTGGTTACCGATGGTGGATTGCGGGATTCCGCTGAAATAGCGGATTTGGACTTTCCAGCATATCATAGCAGACCTTCAGCACCTACCAACCTAACCCTGCATCAGGCCATTGCCATTAACGAACCTATTGGTTGTGGAGATGTGGCCGTTTTTCCAGGAGATTTTATCGTTGGTGATAATGATGGGGTCATGGTCATACCACAACATCTAGCTGCTGATGTAGCAGATGAATGTTTAGAAATGACCTTGTATGAGGAATTTGTACTTGAAAAAGTTGGAAATGGTGCATCTGTGATTGGGCTTTACCCTTTAACCAACAATACGCTCAAAACTGAATTTGAAACTTGGAAAGACTCAAACAAAAAAATCCAAAAATCATAGATCTTCGGATTTTTTGGAATCAAATAAAAGCTTTTTGTGACCACGGTAGGATTCAAACCTACGACCGCTGGAGCCGAAATCCAGTGCTCTATTCAGCTGAGCTACGTGGCCTTATTTATTAACTTAATCTTGCTTTTACAATACTGGAAATGGTTTTTCCATCAGCTTGCCCAGCCAGTTCTTTGGAAACAATCCCCATGACCTTACCCATATCTTGCATTCCTGAAGCGCCAATGGAATCAATGGTCATAACCACCACTTTTTCAATTTCTTCTTCGGTTAATTGTTCTGGTAAAAACTTCTCAATTATCGCTACTTGGGCCAACTCAGGGGCAGCTAAATCTTCCCTTCCCTGTTCCGTGAAAATTGCAGCGCTATCCTTACGTTGCTTTACCAATTTTTGAACCAGCTTTATTTCATCTTCCTCAGAAAGTTCTCCACCAGCGCCTTTATCCGTCTTTGCCAATAAAATGCCCGATTTAATAGCTCGCAATGATTCTAATGCAACGGTATCCTTTGCTTTCATTGCCGTTTTCATCTCTATCATTATCTGATCTTGCAAACTCATTTTATCTCTGTTTTGGGCAGCGAAGATAAAAAAATAAACCCGAAAGTCTCTTAACCAACGGGTTTATGCTCTCCATCTAAATGGATTTCAATTTAAACACTACTAATCAACATTATCATGCAAAAAAGAGTTGTTGGAACGTAATTGCAAATCATCATTGCTGTCCTCGCTCAGTGTTGTCCTAGAGACCTTTTGCTCTTGGGGAGTATCATCTAAATCCACACCCTGTCTTTTATAGGCAGGTTGCTTTTCTATTTCATCAATACTATTTCTGTTGTTCTGAAATTTGTAGTTGAAATTCTTTAGTTTTTTTCTACGTTCGTCTGCACGATCTTTTAACAGGTCATTGATGGAACTATTAAAAGGATCCACGTTTCCAGCTGCATTTTCTCCTCCAGTGGAAGCCTCAGTCTTTATGGTTTTCTTCTCAAACACCAATTCATCTTCAACCAATTTGGGCTCATGGGTTTCCGCTACGGACCTAGCTCCCGTTAATTGGGTTTCCAACTCCATGTACTCCTCTAAATTGTAACGGGTCTCCCCTTCTTTTTTATATTCCAAAACTGGCTTTACCTCTACATACTCATTTACATCAATATCCTTTAAACCATCATCTAAATTGAACGTAATGGTATGTTCCTTTTCCTCTTCTTCAGTTTCTTCTGTTCTATTCAAGGGCATATCAAAAGTTAATGCAAATTGATCTTCCGCTGCTTTTGGCGAAATTACCTCTGGATCAACCACTTCAATATCGTTCAATATGCTTTTTGCTTCTATGATAACAAAGTCCTCTTCAACGCTTTCAGGAACTACTTCCTCATAAAAAACATTAAAGTTTCTGATATAATTTGTAGTTGGGATAAGGTTGACCTCCTCAGCTTTTGAATGTGCTTCCTCAGCTTTTGAATGTGCTTCCTCAGCTTTTTCCTCCTCTTCCATTTCCAGTGTATGCTTCACTATCGTTGGTTCTGGTTCATTTGCTGTTTCAACCTTAACTTCTTGAATCGTTGTAGTATCTGGAGTTAGTTCTTGCTCAGCAATCTGCTCATCTTCAAGGGTATAAAAAACTTTTTTGGTTTCTGTATTTACGATATCATCTTGCTGATCAATATTAAATCCCGTAGCTATAACGGTTACCGCAATGGCATCTCCCAAGTTTTCATCTTCGCCAACACCCATAATTATGTTTGCGCCGTGTCCTGCTTCAATCTGTATATAGTCATTGATTTCCCCTATTTCGTCAATGGTGATTTCTTGTGAACCTGAAACAATGAGTAACAGTACATTTTTAGCCCCAGTTATTTTATTATCATTCAATAAGGGCGAATCCAACGCCTTCATAATAGCTTCTCCAGCCCGAGCAGAACCAGAAGCTGTAGATGAGCCCATTATAGCAGTGCCGCTATTGGAAAGAACTGTTTTGGCATCCCTAAGGTCAATATTCTGTGTATAGTGATGTGTAATAACTTCTGCAATTCCCTTTGCTGCAGTTGCCAAGACTTCATCCGCTTTTGAAAAGCCAGCTTTGAAGCCCAAGTTTCCATAAACCTCGCGTAGTTTGTTATTGTTGATTACTATTAACGAATCCACATTGGCGCGCAGCTTCTCAATACCAGCCTGCGCCTGTTTATTACGCATAGCGCCTTCAAACTGAAAAGGAATGGTAACAATACCTACGGTAAGAACATCCATCTCCCTTGCTACTTTGGCAATGATTGGAGCAGCCCCTGTTCCTGTACCACCACCCATACCGGCCGTAATGAAAACCATTTTAGTAGTATGTCCTAGCAATGTTTTTAGATCTTCCATGCTTTCCAAAGCTGCTTGCTCACCAACATCTGGATTGGCTCCAGCGCCAAGTCCTTCTGTTAGGGATACACCCAATTGAATTTTATTGGGAACCGTACTATTTTGTAAAGCTTGGGCATCTGTATTGCAGATTACAAAATCCACTCCATTGATACCTGCCTGGAACATGTGATTGATGGCATTACTACCTCCACCACCAACGCCAATTACCTTTATTACGTTGCTTTTGTTCTTGGGAAGATCAAAACCTATGTTATCAAATTCGGTGCTTTTACTCATGATCGTTTTTTGTTACTTATTAGGGTATGCTCTCTAGGGTTATTACTCCGCGTTGTCCAAAAAGTCCTTTAGTTTTTCAGACCACTTGTCAAAAATGGATTTTCTTTCTTTCATCGACATATTTGCCGTTTTGTTGCTTGGTACATGCTCCTGGCCTACCAAAACCTGTTCATCTTCTTGCATTTCTTCTTCCATGATCGTATTCATGGATGTCGTTTCCAAAGCATTCATCAAAAGACCCACTGCAGTTGCATACAGTGGACTTGCAATCTCTTCTTCAGAATCTCCTGCCAAATGCTCATTGGGATAGCCAATACGTGTATCCATCCCGGTAATGTATTCAACTAGCTGTTTCAAATGTTTTAACTGGCTTCCTCCACCGGTCAACACTATACCTGCTATCAGTTTTTTCTTTTGTTCCTCGTGGCCGTAATTCTTTATTTCCACATATACCTGCTCTACAATCTCCACGACTCTAGCGTGAATAATTTTAGATAGGTTTTTCAAAGTGATTTCTTTAGGTTCCCTACCCCTTAGTCCAGGAATGGATACAATCTCGTTATCCTTATTTTCACCTGGCCAGGCAGAACCAAATTTTATCTTTAATAATTCCGCTTGCTTCTCTATAATTGAGCAACCTTCTTTTATATCTTCAGTAATGACATTTCCTCCAAAGGGTATTACGGAAGTATGTCTAATAATTCCATCTTTGAAAATTGCAAGGTCAGTAGTTCCACCTCCTATATCAATCAATGCTACCCCTGCCTCTTTTTCTTCTTGACTTAATACCGCTTCTGCTGATGCCAGTGGCTCCAATGTGATGTTTGCTAAGTCCAGACCTGCGCTCTTAATACATCTACCAATATTTTTGATGGATGAAACTTGCCCGACCACCACATGAAAATTGGCTTCTAGGCGACCGCCATACATCCCTTTGGGTTCTTTAATTTCTGGCTGCCCATCCACTCGGTACTCTTGTGGCAAAACATGTATGATCTCTTCACCCGGAAGCATGACCAACTTGTAGACTTGATTACAGAGTTTCTCTAAATCATCATCATTAATCACCTCTTCCGAATTTGGTCTTGTGATGTAATCGCTATGCTGAAGGCTTCTAATATGCTGCCCTGCAATACCCACGACCACAGAACCTATTTTTAATCCAGAATCCACCTCAGCTTGTTCCACTGCTTGTTGAATAGATGAAATGGTCTGGGTAATATTGTTGACCACTCCTCTATGGACACCTAAGCTCTTTGACTTACCTGTTCCTAAAATTTCTATTTTGCCATACTCATTTTCCTTACCAATGATCGCAACGATCTTGGTAGTTCCAATATCCAAACCAACTGAATAATTACCTTGTTCCATACTTTATATTTTGGTGCAAACCACTTGATTATTGAATTCTAAACTTACTGTTGCATATTTCTCCAAAGAATTGTCTTTGGCAGCTTTTGCATAAAATGCCATGAAATTTTTGAACTTCTCATTGAGATTTTCCACTCCGCCCAAATTCACTACAAAGTTTTCTAAACGAAACTTTAATTGATATTTACCTTCTTCCTCAACATGTATACCGATAACATTTTTCCTAAGAAAATCGTCCTCGTTGATATAATTTAAAATCGTATAGGCATCCTCAAGGGTTTTACCCGTGATTTTACCCGTGATTATGGGAACTCTAGCTGAATGATGCTTGGATAAAGGCATACGCTTTCCTAAATCATCCAAATAAAATTTAGAGATTCCCTCTACTCTTCCAATTGGTTTACGCTGAACAATCTTAGATATAAGTTCTCCATTTACAGTAAGATAGACTTGGGCGTTTTTCACCATATCATTGGACAGTATAATATCCTCTATGGTATTCAAAACTAATTCTTCTTTAGCCCTATTTTTTACTGCTCCATAATTTTGTATTAACAATTTATTAACTGAGGCTTCTGTGAGGTATAAGTTGTTGTCTCCCAAAAATTTAATGGATATCTCATTAACACTTTTCTTCTTACTGCGGTGTTCTGCAAAACTGTAAAGCCCAATTATGGCTATGGACAAAAACGTCAATTTTATGTAATTCCAATTAACTCGCATACGCTAATTCCTTTTTTATTTTTGGTATCTCCATTCCAATATCACCAGCTCCCATCGTCACTAAAACACCTGTTCTACAATTCTTTATTTCATTTATAAGGTTTGATTTGGAAACCAATTTTTTTCGTGGATTTTCAATTTTATCCAATAGCCATGTGGACGTAATTCCCTTAATGGGCTCTTCTCTTGCTGGATAGATTTCCAATAACAAAACCATATCAAATTTTGACAAGCTTTCAGCGAAATCATCAGCAAAATCCTGTGTCCTAGAAAATAAATGAGGCTGAAAAACCGCAGTTATTTGCTCATTTGGATGCATTTCTTTTATGGCGTTATAAACTGCACTAATCTCTGTGGGGTGATGTGCATAGTCATCAATAAAAGTAAAATCTGAATCCTGTATCTGGTAGGAAAACCTTCTTTGCACCCCTTTAAAGGTCCCTAATGCCTTGGCAAGGCGGTGCGGCGGGGAACCAGCCTGCACTGCCATTGCAAAAGCTGCTAGTCCATTAAGCAAATTATGCCGGCCAGGTTTATTAAAACGAACTTGTTCCAATACCTCCTTGGGCGTAATCAAATCAAATATGTAGGTGCCATGTTCAATTAAAATATTTTCAATACGGTAATCCGACCCATCCTCAATTCCATAGGTAGCTCCTTGCAACGGTAGTCCGTTCCTAACGAAAAGCATTCCACTAGGTTTTATTTTTGCAACAAAATCCCGAAAGGATTGTTGTAATTCTTCACTGGTTCCATAAATATCCAAGTGATCGGCATCCATAGAAGTGATACAAGCCACATCAGGAGAAAGTTGTAAAAACGACCTATCAAACTCATCAGCTTCAACAACAGAGTATTCGGTTCCCTCCAACACAAAATTGCTATTGAAATCTTCTGAAATACCTCCTAAAAAAGCTGTTAAAGGAGTACCACTCTCTTTAAGCAAATGGGCCAAAATACATGAGGTTGTAGTCTTCCCGTGGGTTCCCGCAACCGCAAAACAAAAGGTGTCTTTTGTAATAATGCCGAGTACCTCCGAGCGTTTTTTTATTTCAAAGCTCTTACTTCTAAAAAATTGTAATTGGGAATGTGTGGAAGGTACTGCTGGCGTATAGATAACCAGTGTATTTTCCCTTTGTTTGCAAGCATCTGGTATCAGGTCAACTTTGTCTTCAAAATGCACTACTATACCATGACTAACAAGTTCATCTGTTATTGGAGTTCTTGTCTTGTCATAGCCTATAACGTTCTTACCTATATAATTAAAATAGCGCGCCAAAGCAGACATACCAATACCTCCGATACCAATAAAGAAGACGTTATGGATGTCCTTCAAATTCATTTCAATAATTTTTCAATTTCATCAACGATATGTTCCGTGGCTTTTGGCATAGCCAGCTGCTTAATATTGGCACTCAACTTATTTTGAGTATCCATTGAATTTATGAGGTCTACAAAACTTTTTTCAAAATCAGTATCTAATTCACTCTCTTTTAGCATAAGTGCCGCATCTTTAGAAACCAGTGCTTTTGCATTCTTAGTTTGATGGTCTTCCGCCACATTGGGTGATGGTATAAATAGTACAGGCTTTCCTACTAAACACAATTCTGATACAGATCCCGCTCCTGCTCTAGATATGATGATATCTGCAGCTGCATAGGCATAATCCATTCTATTTAAAAAGGCTAAAACCTTTACCGAGTTTGAATCATGTTGTTTATAATCTTCATAATAGAGTTTACCGCACTGCCATATTAGCTGCACTTCTTGATTCTCAAAAAAAACTAGTTCTTTTTCAATCAATTGATTTACCCTTCTCGCTCCCAGACTCCCGCCTATGATCAATATGGTTTTCTTGTTTGCATTCAAACCAAAAAAATCAATTGCTTCTTTTTTATCTACCTTCAAATCCACCAAATCTGAACGCACTGGATTGCCCGTCTTGATTATCTTTTCCTTTGGAAAAAACTGCTCCATTCTATCATAGGCCACACAAATACGTTTAGCCTTGCTTGCCAATAATTTGTTTGTGATGCCCGCATAAGAGTTTTGTTCCTGGAGTACACACGGAATTTTGGCACCAGCAGCCATTTTTAGCAATGGCCCACTAGCAAATCCCCCCGTGCCAATGGCCACATTGGGTCTAAACTGTTTTGTTATTTGCCGTGCTCTAATCAAACTAATCACCAATTTTAATGGAAACATTAAATTTTTAAGTGTCAGTTTCCGTTGCAATCCACTTATCCACAAACCCTCTATCTTATATCCTGCTTGCGGCACTTTTTCCATTTCCATTTTATCCTTAGCTCCAACAAATAAAAACTCAGCTTTTGGATGCCTCCTTTTTAGTTCATTGGCTATCGCTATCGCCGGATAAATATGTCCTCCCGTACCTCCTCCAGAAAGTATAAACCTATAGTTGCCCACTTAATACTTCTAAAGGATTACTTTCATCTATATTATAGGATTCCTCCTCTAAATTCTCTTTTTTATTGCTTGCGCTCAGTATAATGCCAATCGCCATACAGGTCATCCAAATAGATGTCCCGCCCATACTGATCAATGGTAAAGGTTGACCTGTTACGGGAAACAATTGTACCACCACGGCCATATTGATGAATGCCTGGAAAACGATAGGCAATCCCACTCCGATAACCAACAATTTGGAAAAAATGGTCTTGGCTGAATTTGCCACCACTACAATCCTAAACAGCAAAAGCAAATAGAAGAACAGTAACGCCCCTCCTCCCAACAGACCATACTCTTCTATGATGATTGCAAAAATGAAATCTGATGTGCTTTGCGAAAGCATATTTTTTATAACGCTTTTCCCTGCTCCTTTCCCAACAACACCACCTTCAGCAATAGCAATTTTTGCAAGTGTAAGTTGATGCAAATCATCCTTCCCTGCTTTCTCAGGACTCCAAAAAGTCTCAATTCTGGATTTCCATGTGCCTGCTCGTTGTGGTAATATCTCTGGGGTCTTAAACAGTACAAACAAAAACATTCCGGAAAGCACAATTCCAGTCCCTACGATGGCAAACAAATATTTTAATGGATATCCTCCTAAAAAACAGAGTACCAATACTAAAAAGCAAATAATGGCAGCTGTGGAAAAATTCTCCGGCAAAATCAACAAAACAACTAAAGCAGTTGGTAACCACAATGGCAATATGCTTTCTTTGAATGTAATTGCAGCATCTTTGATTTTTGTCAAATACCGTGCAATCCATATCATTAAAACAACGGATGCTAATGTTGATGTTTGAAAATTGACCCCAACAAACGGAATCTTAATCCATCTGTTTGCAGTAACACCTCCTATTTTAGTTTCCACGGTAAGGGTATACACCAATAGAATTAAAACAATGGGTAATGCTATTATAGAAAGTCCTTTAAAATAATGTGTTGGTATGCGGTGTACTGCGTATATAATCCCAAACCCTAAAAACAAAAGCACCGCATGCTTTATTAAATGCCCAAAGGTTGTGCCATCATCATTTACATATACCAGATTTGTACTTGCACTATAAACCGGTAAAAACGAGAAAAGTGCCAATAGGGCTACTACACCCCAAATGGCTTTATCACCTTTCAAATTTTTAAATACCGCTAACATTCTTATAAATTTTTGATTGCTGCTTTAAATTGATTTCCTCTATCCTCATAGTTTTCAAAAAGATCAAAACTTGCGCAGGCAGGAGATAGCAAAACGGAATCTCCCCTTTCTGAAATCTTATATGCCACCTTTACAGCTTCTTCCATGGAATAGGTTTCCACCATCAAATCGATAACATTGCCAAAGACATCCTTCAGTTTGGAATTATCCATTCCTAAACAAACTATAGCTTTAACCTTTTCTCTCACCATTGGCATCAACTCCTTATAATCGTTTCCCTTGTCTACACCACCTACAATCCAAACAATCGGTTTTTTAATTCCGTCTAGGGCGTAATAAGTAGCATTTACATTAGTTGCCTTGGAGTCGTTAATGTATTCTACATGGTTAATTTTTAGAACTTTTTCCAGTCTATGAGGAACTCCTTGGAAGGTTTGAATACTCTGACGGATTGTTTCTTTTCTAACATTTACCAATAAGGCAGCAAGTCCTGCGGCCATGGTGTTCTTTACGTTGTGTTGGCCATCCAAGGCCAAAATATCTGTACTCATTTCCAAGGTTTTATGTTCTATATTCATTTTAATTATTTCATTTTCGAGCCAAGCGCCTTCTTCTTGTTTTTCCTTCAGTGAAAAAGGAACCAATTTGGATTGAACTGGATGTTTTTTTAACCAACCTTTAATCACTTCATCATCTGCATCATATATCAGATAATCGTTTTTATCCTGATTCATCGCTATCCGAAACTTTGAAGCGATATAGTTCTCAAACTTATATTCATATCGATCTAAATGATCCGGAGTAATATTGGTAAGGATGGCTACATACGGTTTAAAATCAATGATACCATCCAATTGAAAACTACTTATCTCCAATACATAATGACCAAAATCTTGTTCGGCAACCATTTTAGCATAGCTATCGCCAATATTCCCTGCCATCCCAACATTAAATCCATCATTTTTAAGCAAGTGATGTGTTAATATTGTTGTCGTGGTTTTGCCATTACTTCCTGTAATTCCAATTAAGGTTGCACTGGTATATTTTGATGCAAACTCTATCTCAGAAACAACAGACACACCCTTTGCAATCAATTTTTGCACTAAAGCAACCTTATCTGGTATGCCCGGACTTTTCATGACCACATCGGCATTTAGAATCTTAGATTCTGTATGGATGCCTGATTCCCATTCAATCTCAAAATGTTCAAGAACTTTTTTGTACGCTGACTTTATTTCTCCTTTGTCCGAGACAAAGACTTCAAATCCTTTTTTCTTCCCCAGTATTGCTGTTCCAACACCACTTTCTCCTCCTCCAAGTATTACCAAGCGAGCCATCTACCTGATTTTTAATGTCACAATACTGACAATTGCCAATAAAATTCCAATAATCCAAAATCGGGTGACTATCTTACTTTCGTGATATAATTTCTTTTGATAATGATGATGCAATGGCGCCATTAGAAACAACCTTTTACCCTCGCCATATTTCTTTTTTGTTCTTTTAAAGTAGCTTACCTGAAGCATTACGGATAGCGTCTCCGCAAAGAAAATTCCACAGAGAAGTGGAATCAACAATTCCTTTCTCACAATAATTGCTATAACCGCTATTACTCCGCCAATAGTCAAGCTACCTGTATCTCCCATAAAGACTTGGGCAGGATATGCATTGTACCATAAGAACCCGACCAAAGCTCCCACAAATGCCGCAATGAAAATCAAAAGCTCCCCAACTCTAGGGATGTAAAAAATATCGAGATAATCAGAAAATTGGATATTGCCAGATACTAAGGCAAAAATGCCCAATGTCAATACAATTATGGCCGATGAACCTGCTGCGAGGCCGTCAATTCCATCTGTAAGGTTTGCCCCATTAGAAACCGCCGTAACGATCAATATCACTACTGGAATAAAAATCAACCAAGCATAATCTTCCAATCCGTCACCCGCCCAAGTAATCCAATCTGCATAATCCAGTTCATTATTCTTGAAAAATGGAACATTTGTACCCAATGATTTTACATCTTGTCCAAATACCTTTTCTACTTTAAAGTTTTCTGTTATTCGGGTAGTATCTTTTTCTTTGATGGTCACTTCAGGATGAAAATACAGGACGGCACCTACAATTAACCCCAATACCACTTGGCCCAATATTTTAAATCTTCCCTTTAGTCCTTTTTTGTCTTTCTTAAAGATTTTGATGTAGTCATCCACAAATCCAATGATACCCATCCATATGGTTGTAACCACCAATAGGATGATATAAATATTTTTGACATCCGCAAACAACAACACTGGTAAAAGTGTTGACATAATGATGATCAACCCTCCCATTGTTGGCGTTCCCGCTTTTTGTTTTTGACCTTCCAGACCTAAATCGCGAATGCTTTCACCAATCTGTTTTTTTTGCAAAAACAGAATAATCCGCTTTCCGTAGACCATGGCAATCAACAGTGAAAACAAGACTGCCATTCCCGCTCTAAATGTCTGGAACTGGAACAATGATGCTCCCGGCAATTGATATTGATTTTCCAAATATTCGAACAAGTAGTATAACATGAACTACAATTATTTATTTAAATCGGCCAAGGCCTCCTTTATTTCTTTAAAATCATCAAAATCTACCCTTACTCCATTCGTCTCCTGGTAAGTCTCATGACCCTTTCCTGCAACTAAAATGATATCATTTGCCAAAGCCAGTTTACAAGCTGTCCTTATTGCTTGCTTTCTATTTTCAATGGCCAAAGTTTTTTTGGTGTTTTGGGGCTCAACCCCTGCTTCCATCTCTTCAATGATAGTAGCAGGAGGCTCAGTTCTTGGGTTATCTGATGTAAAAATGGCCTGATTGCTCATTTCTGAAGCGATATGACCCATAACCGGACGCTTAGACTTATCACGGTCACCACCACACCCCACTACGGTGATGACGTTTTCATTTCCAGTCCTCAATGCATTGATTGTAACCAATACATTTTTTAGTGCATCCGGCGTATGGGCATAATCAACAATTGCCGTTATTTTTTCTTTTGATATGAAATATTGAAACCTACCATCCACGTTTTCCAACTCACTGATAAGTTTCAGGGTTTCTATTTTTTCTAAACCTAAAAGATCTGCAGTAGCATAAATAGCCAAAAGGTTGTAAGCATTAAAATCCCCAATAAGTTTAGACCACAGTTCGTTATCATCAATTTTCAGCAGCTGTCCGTCAAACTGTTTTTCTAATATCTGTGCTCTATAATCCGCATAAGATTTAAGTGCATACGTGTATTTTTTTGCTTTGGTGTTTTGGAGCATCACCAAACCATTTTTGTCATCGATGTTACTTAAGGCAAAAGCTGTTTTAGGCAGGTCATCAAAGAGCTTTTTCTTAGTATCCCGGTACTCTGCAAAAGTTTTATGATAATCCAGATGATCATGCGAAAGGTTTGTAAAAATCGCACCTTCAAAATGCAGTCCTTCAGACCTTTTTTGATAGATTCCATGTGAACTGACCTCCATAAAACAAAATTCCACTCCTTCTTCACTCATCTGGAACAGATGTTCGTTTATAGTTAAAACATCTGGAGTGGTTAAGTTAGTAGGGTATTCTTTTTCATCCACCATTATCTTTATGGTAGAAATTAACCCAACTTTGAAACCAGCTTTTTTGAACAGATTGTACAAAAGTGTGCTTACCGTAGTTTTACCATTGGTTCCGGTAATACCTACCAGTTTAAGATTCTTGGAAGGGCTGTCATAGTAGTTGGATGCTATTATGGCCAAAGCACTATTACAGTTAATGACCTTCAAATAGGTTACGCCATTAACCAACAACTCAGGAAGTTCCTCGCAAACAACGGCTTTTGCGCCAGATTCCACAGCTTTTTGAATGTACTTGTGTCCATCCGTAACCAATCCTCTAATTGCTACAAATACATCATCCATTCCAACTTTTCTAGAGTCAAAATGAACATGGTTGACCATAACGTTTGTATTTCCGCTTACCGCAGAAAGACTAGCTCCATACAATATGTCTTTCAGTAATTTCATGAAAGTTCAAGCACTATTTTTTTAACTTGATTTATATCTGTTCCTTGATCAATGGATTGCTTCTTTACTTTTCCATTTCCCTTAACCTCTACATGCAACCCCATATTTTCCAATAAGGAAATTGCATCCATTCCGCACATTCCTTTTACATTGGGGACTTTTGTATATTTTTTTTGGGACTGAGCATAATATTGTGTGTATTTTTCCTCCAAAGTATCCTCATCAAAGGCTTTACCCTTCACTTCATCTATAGTTGGAGAGGTGGTATAAATTTTTTGAGCCATAGATTTAAAAACTGGTCCGGATACATCTGCTCCGTAGTACCCAACACTTTTATCAGGCTCATGAATAATTACGATACAGGAATATTTTGGATTGTCTGCAGGAAAGTATCCCGCGAATGACGAAATATAAGCTAGTTTATCTGGGTCTTTGGCTACATAGTTTTTCTGACAAGTTCCTGTCTTACCAGCCATTGAAAAGCTTTTTGAATACAATCCATGACCAGTGCCGTATTCTTTCTCTACTACATCTTTCAATAACTGCTGAGCTTTTTTCACGGTCTCTTTGGAACAGATGGAAGCATTTGCAATTTCCTTATCAAACCTTTTAAGTACCTTATTACCTTCTCGCACCTCTTTGATTAATCTAGGCTTTACAAATTCTCCATCATTAGCAATGGCATTGTAAAAAGCCAATGTCTGCATAGGTGTCATCGAGACTTCATAACCATGTGACATCCATCCCAAGGAAATTCCTGACCATCCTTCATCACCTGGATATCGAATTACAGGATCTCCTTCGCCAATGATAGGTATGCCCAACTTTTTATGTAGCCCCATGTTCATAAGGCGATCCACAAACTTTTTTGGATTCTCTTTATAATTCTCATTAATAATTTTTGCAAAAGCCGTATTGGAAGAAACAGCAAAAGCTTTTGAGGCAGAAACCTTTCCATAGCCGCCCCATTTAGAATCTTTTACCACGCGATCATAAATTCTGTACCTTCCTTTCTCTGTATCAATTACAGTGCTGGTATCAATCACTTTGTCTTCCAAGGCAGCTATCATTGACATCAATTTAAAGGTTGAGCCCGGTTCATGAGATTCTCCCACAGCATAATTCAGCTTTTCATAATACTTCCCTTCAGAAGTTCTGCCCAAATTGGAAATAGCTTTTATTTCTCCCGTAGCAGTTTCCATTACAACCACGCACCCGTGATCTGCTTGGTATTTCTCCAATTGTGCAAGAAGCTCATGATGGGCAATGTCTTGAATGTTGATATCGATAGTGGAAACTACATCCAAGCCATCTTGTGGCTCAACAATATTGTCCAGACCCACTGGTTTCCACTGGCCCTTGGCTATCTTCTGCTTTAATCGTTTTCCTTCTTTCCCTCTTAAGTACTGTTCTCCAAAAGCACCATCTAGACCTACCCTTGTGTAGTATCCGTTTTCATCAACTTTTTCATAACCAATACTTCTGGCTGCCATTTTACCCAAAGGGTATTCACGAACAACGCGGTGTTTTTCAATAAATCCACCTTTGTAGGGCCCCAACTCAAACAGTGGAAACTGTTTTATGCGTATATAATCCAAGTAGTCTATGTTTCTAGCCACCAATTTGTATCTATTGTTATTTGCCCTTGCTTTTCTAAAAAGCTGTCTATAATAAGAAGATGGTCTATCAAAAAGATTCCCCAAAGAGTCCGAAAGCGCCGCAACGTTGTTTTGAAAATTTTCTTCTGATACAGTTTTTGCATCAAACCGAATCTCATATTTTGGAACCGATGCGGCAAGTAGACTACCATCATCTGAATATAGATTACCCCTATTTGGCTCTATAGTGAACATCTTTTCAGTATTATTAAGGGCAAGTTCTTTGTAATCCTCCCCTTTTATCATTTGGATATCCACCAACTTTACTACGACGCAAATAGAAAAAACAACAAGACAACCCGTAACTAGGTATAGCCTATTCATGATATTTTTTTCCGTTATTGCCATTATTTTTCTGATTTTACTTGAATCTTCTGCGGAGGGTTCTTTGAAGGAATAAGCCCTTCGACCGCCACTGACTCTCTTAAAGTAGATTCCAACTTTAATTGCTGAACAGTTGATCTGTGTTCAAAAAACTCACTTTTAAGCATACGAACCTCTTCACTTAAAGCAGCAATTTCATGGACTTTTTTGTCTGCTCTGTGGCTACTGGAAATCATCATAGCAGCTAAAAAGGAGGCAAAAAACAGAAACATCCAGTTCTTGGGGGCATCTCCGCTAACCAAAAACTTTCCTTTTAATATGTCCAGTAATCCTTTTTTCATTTTCGTTCTCTAATTTTATATCCTTTCTGCAATCCGGAGTTTTGCGCTTCTTGCTCTATTGTTCTGTGCAATTTCTTCTGCTGATGGGACTATTAATCCGCCCACTTTTTTCAACGGCACATCAATATTCCCGTAAAAGTCTTTTTCTGGTTCCCCTTCAAATTTTCCCGCTCTAATAAATCTTTTGACCAATCTATCTTCCAAAGAATGATAACTTATTAAACTAAGTCGTCCCCCTTCTTTAAGAACCTCCGGTGCTTGAAGCAAAAAATCCTTAAGCACCTCTATCTCTTGGTTGACCTCAATTCTAATTGCTTGGTAGATCTGCGCCAAAATCTTGTTCTCCTTCATTTTGGGTAAAAACCGCTTCAAAATCTCTTTTAACTGGTCTGTGGTTTTTATTGGAGTTCCCAATCTTGATTCTACAATAGCGTTGGCTATAGCATTTGCATTTCGCAATTCGCCGTATTGAAACAAAACTGACGCTAAATTTTCTTGGGAATACTTATTGACCACCTGATACGCAGATAATGAATTGTTCCTATTCATTCGCATATCCAAATCTGCGTTAAAACGAATTGAGAACCCACGTTCCGCCTCATCAAACTGATGGGAAGAAACTCCAAAATCTGCCAAGATTCCATCAACTTTCCGAATGCCATAGAACTTTAAAAACTGCTTGAGAAATTGAAAATTCTGATTGATCAACTGAAATCTATCATCATCAATTGCATTTACCAACGCATCCTCATCTTGATCGAAGGCAAACAACTTTCCTCCCCTCCCCAGTCTTTTCAATATCTCTTTGGAGTGTCCTCCGCCACCAAAAGTGACATCAACATAAACTCCATCTTCTTTTATATTTAATCCATCCACCGACTCTTGAAGCAGTACAGGATTATGATATTGGCTAATCATCGTCAGCAAAAATCTCTTCGGCCAAGTCCGCATAGTCCTTTTCACTATCCGCCAAGACCATCTCGTACTTATCTTTGTTCCAAATCTCTATTTTGTCAAAAACTGCATTTAGAACTACTTCTTTTCCAATTTCAGCGTATTCAACCAAGTTCTTTGGTATCTGTAATCTGGCTGTATCCCCATCAATCGTTACTTCCTTCATTCCCGCAACAAAGTTTCTAACAAAGGCATCGTACTTTCTGTTGATCTTACTTTTCTTCAGCACCTTTTGCATCAACGCATCAAACTCACTCTTTGGATAAAGCTCTAGGCACTGCTGAAAAACAGATCGCTTGATCACAAAGCCTTCGTTCAAAACTGGCAACAACTGATTCTTTAAGGAAATAGGGAGTATTACCCTTCCTTTGGTATCAGCTTTACAGTCGTGTTGTCCTATGATATGGGTCACTAGAAATCAATTGATTACAAACTATAACTCAAATATATAGATTTTATTTCCACATTTCTCCACTTAAAGACACATTTGTTAATAAATATTCCACAATTCAGAGAAAAAATACATTTTATCGGAAAAATTGCTCCTAACGTCCAACGCAAAGGTTTTATCTGCTATGGTAATTTGTATGAAACCTAATTTTTGAAGAACCAAATACTGTAAATCTGTGTGATTTGAATTGCCTATATTTGCCCACTTAGACCAACTAGTTTTAGATGGAAAAGCATATTATTACGGAAGGTAAATACCGATATATTGAAATGGGTGAAGGCACTCCAATCATTATATTGCACGGTCTTATGGGCGGACTGAGCAACTTCCAAGGAGTATCTGAATACTTCCCTTCCAAGGGGTATCAGGTTTTAATTCCTGAGCTCCCTATCTATGACATGCCCATGCTCAAAACCACGGTCAAGAACTTTGCAAAGTTCCTAGAAGGTTTTATTGAATTTAAAGGGCTAAAGGATGTAATTCTTTTGGGTAATTCTCTTGGTGGACACATTGGGCTTTTGCATACCAAAATGTTTCCAAAAATGGTAAAAGCATTGGTTATTACCGGTAGTTCCGGATTGTATGAGAAAGCAATGGGAGATGGCTACCCCAGACGTGGAGATTATGAGTTCATTAAAAAGAAGGCCCAAGATGTTTTTTATGACCCAGCAGTGGCAACCAAAGAAATTGTGGACGAGGTGTTCGCTACGGTTAATGACCGTATGAAATTAGTAAAGACACTGGCTATTGCCAAAAGTGCCATTCGCCACAACATGGCCAAAGATTTACCCCATATGAACACTCCCACTTGTATTATTTGGGGTGAAAATGATACGGTAACCCCACCAGAAGTTGCCAAAGAATTCCATGAACTATTACCTGATTCCGATTTGTTTTGGATGGAAAAATGTGGTCATGCCCCAATGATGGAACATCCACAAGACTTTAATACGGTTCTTGAGGCTTGGTTGGCCAAGCGCAACTTTTAAACCATGAAAATCACTTCGGCCGAATTCGTAATGAGCAATTCAAATGTGGCCATGTGCCCAAATGAACCCTTACCTGAATATGCCTTTATTGGAAGATCTAATGTAGGTAAGTCGTCGCTTATTAATATGTTGATGGAGCGTAAAAGTTTGGCCAAAACTTCTGGACGACCTGGAAAAACACAGCTTATTAACCACTTTAAAATAAACAACAACTGGTTTTTGGTAGATTTACCTGGCTACGGCTATGCTCGGGTATCCAAAAAGGATAAAAAGGTTTTTCAAAAGTACATTACGCAGTATTTTCAGGAACGAAAGCAACTAGTATGTGGATTTGTATTAGTAGATATTAGACATGAACCCCAACCGGTAGACCTTGAATTCATGGAATGGTTAGGCACTAATAATGTTCCATTTGCTATTATTTTCACCAAAGCGGACAAATTGAAACCCAACGCCATGGAAAAACAGGCTAATGCATATATACAGCATCTGTTGGATAGTATTTGGGAAGAAGCCCCTCCGCATTTCATTACTTCTTCTTCGAATCGCACGGGAAAAGAAGAACTGTTACGTTACATTGATGGTATCAACAAAGAGTTTTTCTCTTCATAGTCTAGTTTTCTTTGATCCATTAAATTTAACTTGCCCTCTCTTTTACCAACCTAACTAATGCGTGAGCTGCTTTTAATTGATTAAGCTCCTCGGTAGAAATTACAATCTCCAATCCATGTTCACCTTCGACCAGTATAATGGGAAAAGTGAATTTATGACCAAACTTTGATGCATATTTTTTTGCAAATTCATCTTTATGTAAAAATATCATCTCTTGCTTGTTTGCTTGTCTAAACTTTTTCCACGTCTTATTTTCAGAAACAACACCAAAAGTGATATCACATAGATTACAGTCATATGTTGCTGGGCTTAAAACTTTATGCATACTATCCAAAATAGCATTTCGAGCCCCTGAATTAGCATTATAGATAAAAAGGAGCTTTGGAAGGTCTTTCTTTTTCATGAACTAAAAATACAACGCTTCTAATCTATTATATACGAATAAAGAGTATTTTACATTTTTAAAAAAAATCATATTATGATTGCTCGAATCTGGAAAGGGAAAACAAAATTGGAACATTTGGAAGAATATGAATCTTTTATGAAGGAAAGGGCCATCCCAGATTATTCCAAAACGGATGGTTTTGTAAAACTCACCTTTCTTAAACGAACCGATAGCCAATATGCATACTTTGACTTAATTACCTTTTGGGAAGATTTAGAAGTGATTAAAAACTTTGCTGGAGTAGAGTTAACAAAAGCCAAGTATTATCCGGAAGACCAAAAATACCTTATCGACTTTCCTGAAGAAGTAACACACTATGAGGTTTTTGCAGATTAAACTTGCTCAACATTCCTTCAAGTCTGCTTTTCCTTTCTTGTCTTCAAAATTGTTTTCACAATAGATATTGATTGGGCCTTACCCGCCAAAAACCATCTGTTTTGAGCTCAAAAAAGTACAAATACCGTATCCGTTCCCATTAAGGTGTCAATTTTTTTTTCATACTTCTCGTTGCAAATACATTTGAATCCTATAAAACTTTAAAAACAGATTCATGAAACTTTTAAAAAATCGGTTACCCTCATTTTTATTAATTCTTTGTATTGCAACTATGACTGCCCAAGAAAACAAGAAGTCCTTCAATTTTAAAAAAGGACAAGTCTTTGATATTATCTTTCTAAATCAAAATCCAGACAAGGATGATCTATTGCAGGAATACTTTAAACTTGTATTTCCAGTGGCACAAAAAAATGGGTACAATCCTCAGCCTGGCTTTGGCATTGAAAAGTACACACAAGGTAATTACCACCCTCAAAGCATGATTCTCGGGTACTGGAACTCTTTTGACAGCAGGTCTAATTTTATAAATGAAATTGAAGTTTCCCTTCCGGATTTTCATAAACGAAGAAGAGATCTTTGGTCAACATTTGCATTGACTTATTGGGAACTCCAAGAGGATCTTTCATTTGAAATCAATCTAGATAAGTACAATGTGGTGACCGCGTACTGGGCTAATGAAGAAGCATCTTTTTCAACCTTTAAGAATGCTTGGGTCAACAAAGCAAAACAGCATGGTGCAACTCTAAAAGTGGAGCTTAATAATGGTGCATCTCCATTTGGATACTACTACAGTCCGGATTACTTGGTCATTACCCAATGGGAAAGTGAGGCATCTTTCAAAAAATTCTATGAAACCAATTTGAAAATGAACCACCAAGGTGTAAAACATGTAAATCAATTTATTCTTAAATAGCAATACCTTAAGCAGGCCATATTAGTATGGTCTGCTTATTTTAGTCATATGCAAACAATCATCAACCAGTTCGTTTACTTCGCATACTTTCAAAGCCTTTTCTTACTGTTCATTTATATTTTTTCGCCAAAAAACAGGAAAAACATTAACGGTTACCTGGTCTTTCTGATTGTTTTGTTGGCTGTGGGCCTAACTGGACGTATTATTTATATTTCTGGAATATTTGGTCAGAATTTTCGTTTTTATGCATTTTCCGAGTTTTCCATCTTAATGTTTGGCTCCACAATTTATTTGTTTACCCAGTCTTCACTAAGGGGTAAAAAATTCAATTTATCAGACCTGATTCATTATATTCCTGGAGTTCTGTACATACTCATCATCGTTCTTTATTTTATGCTGCCTTCAGACCAAATAATTGGTGAGCGTGCAAAAAGTGGAGAACTTTTTAGAGTTATTACGTTGCTGGTGGGAACAGGCCTAGCTTTTAACATCACCTATTGGATATTAAGTTGCAGACTCTTTTTTCAGGTTAAAAAGAAACTCCGAAATGAACTGAGTTTCTCCATAAAAACCGGATTTTTTTCAAACTTTCTCATTGCTATTGGCCTCTGTCTTACCTGTTGGCTGGTCGTTTATTTTATAAGCATCTTTGGCTTTGATACTATTGAAAGAACCGCCAGAAGAACTATTTGGCTGAGCATTGCCCTAATTATTCTGTTTATAACTTACTATGGAATAAAGGAGCCTGAGCTATTTAAATTTGGGAGACAGACAGGAAACAAAAAATACCAACAGTCTAAACTTTCCATAGAGGATTTGGATAATTTGAAAGTAGCTCTTGAAACATTGATGATTGAGAAAAAACCATATCTCAATAGGAAATTGGTAAAATCCGAGCTTTCGGAAATGTTGGGCATAAGCAATCCGGAAATAGCAAGGTTGCTCAATGAACGTATTGGAATGAACTTTTTTGAATATGTGAATTATTATAGAATCAAGGAATTTGTTGAACTTGCTAAATCTCAAAAAGTTGAAAATCTAACTTTTTTTGGATTGGCCCAGGAAGCTGGTTTTAACTCAAAAACAACGTTTAATAAGTCATTTAAAAAACTGATGGGCATGCCTCCAAAGGATTATTTTCAAAATTGACAGGTCTTTTAAGGTATTTTTTCGTAGTGAGCATAGTTCAATACATCAAACCAAATCATGTATGTTTTACCTCATTTTGGGGTTTGACCAATTAGTTCATACAATTTGTTTGTAATTTACCTTTATTTACAACCAAAACCTTTTTACTTAAAGTTATGGGAACACAAGGACATTCACTCACCCCTAACGGATTTATTAAAACACTCTCCATTCTTCATATGGGTTTGATTTCTGGACCTATTCTGTTTGGTGCGATAATTTACTTTCAAACACAAAATACCAGCTTTAACTTCTCCAACACCAGCGACATCTATCTGATGGTAGTACCAATAGTTGCTGTAAGCTGTATTTTCTTGGGGGATTTTATTTTTAAGCAATCCATAAAAAATATTCCTAAAACAGTCAATCTAAAACAAAAGCTGGCCCGCTTTCAAACGGCATCAATTATTAAATATGCCTTAGCGGAAGCACCTGCGCTATTTGGTATTGTGGCATTTATGATTACAGGGAATATGGCATATCTTGTAGTATCCGTTGTTTTGATTCTTTACTTTTTCATGCTGAAGCCCTCAAAGGACAAAATTGAACGGTCTTTGAATTTAAATGGAGAGGAAAAGAATCAGTTCAATAGATTGGATCAACCTATACCTTGAATACAAAGACTATTTCAATTCTAACTTCTCTGCAAAATAGTCGCAAAAATCCTTCATGGTTGCCGTCATTTTTTCATCCTGGGTAGCTTTCATAAATGTATCTGCCATAGTAACCAAGGTTTGATGGAAAAATATTTTCATATCATCCACTGGCATATCCTTGGTCCATAAATCTATTTTTAACGACTCTCGGTTTTTACTGTCCCAAACGGACAACATCATGGCCTTAGCTTCTTCATTCTCTATGCCACCATCTTGAGCAGACCAGTTTAATTCTTCAGGAACTCGATTTTCATCAAGTCCAACAGTTAATTTTATTTCTGAAGTATGTTCTATTGCCATTTATTTTCTCGGTTTGTAATTTGATTTCTTAAAAATTTCATCAGCAGGTAAGTTCAAAAGCTGTTTTAAGGTAAGGTTGTTCTTTTCCATAAAGGCCTTAACAATCTGCCACCCCATATACCTTCCTAATCTTCCTGGAGATTCGCTATCCAATTCTAGCTGAAATTTGGAGAAAGGCGCTGGGTCTAAAAATCTTCGGTCCAGTTTGGCATCGGTACTATAAAGTAATTCTTTTTCCACAAAATAGCGCCAAATCTGTTCTTCGTTGTTCATGGACCACTCCATCTCTTCCAATGTATATCCTATCTTCTGAGCATCAGAAATTGAAGGAAGTACCTTGTCCTTTATATATAGTTCTTTTCCATAATACACCATTCTGGAGAGAAAAGATCTATTACGGGGATATTTCAACACCTTTTTTGCAATAGCGCTCGCAACATCAGAAGTTAGATATTGTTTATCAAGTCCAGCCGCGATATAACGTTGAATACTTTTATAAAAATGATGGTCCGCCCCCAAATAGTTATCTAAACCTAACATTAAAAGTGTATCTGCAAGAATAACACGGTCGTTATATCTAACATCAGATGTAACGGTTACTACCTTTGGTGTTTTAAATTTTGGAAAATAATAGGTTATATGCTGAAAAAGAGATTCTAAATCATTCGTTTCCTCTTCAAAATCACCAAAAGCCTTCTCTACTTCATCTGACAACTCAACCTGAATGGTATCTGTGAGTTTGGCGATCCAAATACTATCCGGGAACTGTGAAGGAAACAAATAAGGATATTTAGATTTTAAGTCAGGAATACTCCCAGGCGAAGCGGCAGCAAACTCACGATCAAATCTATATATGTCTAAATCAATTTGGACATTGGAGATTTCTTCAGAAGTTTTATCCGTTTGTTTACATGCATTAAGGAATAGTATGATCAAAAATATTGACCCGCTAAATACGTACACATTAAAGTATTTCAACAACCTCTTCATTTTTAGCACTACAGCGTTTAAATTTACAGGGCACAAAGGTAATTTATTGAATCTAAAAAGTAAGACATGCAAAGTGAAAAGGTAACAGAACATATTGTAAAGTGGTTAAAGGACTATGCGACCAACGCAAATTGCAAGGGATTTGTAATAGGAGTCTCTGGAGGAATAGATTCAGCTGTTACTTCTACCCTTTGTGCAAAGACAGGTCTTGACCTTTTATGTTTAGAGATGCCCATACACCAGGGAAAAAATCAAGTGACAAGAGCAGATAAGCACATTGCATGGTTAATGGATAATTTTTCCAATGTAAGCAGGCAACCTGTAAATCTGACCCCAGTTTTTGACAGTTTGGTCTCAGCTTTACCAAAAGTGGAAAACGAAGAGGATAGGTTTATGTCTCTTGCCAATACTAGAGCAAGGCTTAGAATGACAACACTCTACTATTTTGCGGCATTAAATGGATACTTAGTTGCCGGCACAGGAAACAAAGTTGAGGATTTTGGTGTAGGTTTTTATACCAAATATGGTGATGGCGGTGTAGACTTGAGTCCTATTGCAGACCTTTTAAAAACCGAAGTATATGATGTAGGCAGAGTTCTTGGTATTAATCAAGATATTATGGAAGCCGCCCCTACTGATGGGCTATGGGGAGATAGTAGAACAGATGAAGACCAGATAGGTGCTTCATATCCAGAGCTTGAATGGGCTATGAAAATGGATGCTGAAAAAAAATCAATAGAAGATTTTTCTGACAGAAAAAAGGAAGTATTCACTATATACAAAAAGTTTAATACTGCTAACAGGCATAAGATGATTCCTATACCCATTTGTGAAATTCCTATTCACTTAAAATGACCTTTTGACCTAGAAAACCCAGCTTAAGACGAAAAAAACCCCAGAAATTCTAAGGTTTTAAGAAAAAAATTACAGTTTTACGTCATCAAATCGTTAACTTGCTCGCCACGTCGCGTAAGTAATTAAGTACTAAACAATAGAATAAAACTCAAACCAAATGATAAAAGTATTAATAGCTGACAATCATCCCATAGTTCGGTTAGGCATTAAGCAAGTCCTCGAAGCTAGTTCAGATATTGAGGTCATTGCCGATGTTTCAACTACTTCTGAACTATTTGATGTGTTGGAAAAAGTTACCCCCGATGTAGTAATGTTGGAAATGGACATTCCAGAAATAAATGGTATTGCTACTCTAAGAAAACTAAAACAAGAGTTTCCCAACGTTAAATCATTAATGTACAGTGGACAATCCGAAGATGTTTATGCATTGAGCACTATTCGTGCAGGAGCGTTTGGTTATCTATCTAAAACTGCAGACTTAGACTATATTATCTCCGCAGTAAGAAAAGTAAGCGAAGGCAATATGTTCATAACCAATGAATTGGCTCAACGTTTGGCTTTTGATGAAGGTACACAAAAACCAAGAAGGTTCTTTAGAAAATTGTCATCTAGAGAAGTAGAAGTTTTAAAACTTTTAGCTAGCGGAAAAAGAAACAAAGAAGTTGCCGAGGGCTTGAACTTAAACGAAAAAACCGTAAGCACCTACAAAGCACGTTTAATGAAAAAATTAAATGTGGATAATTTGGTTGATTTATTGCAACAAGCTAAGGCTTTGGAATTATATTAGAATAACCAGTACAAACTGTTGAAAATCCCGTGCGTATGCTCGGGATTTTTGTTTTAAGAAAGTACCCTGTTCAATTTTGCGTTCAACAGTTTATTCAATTGCAAATAATTTACAATTTCCTCCAAAATCTCAGAATTATCGTCAGTGCTCCCTTCAGTGCGTTCTTGCAGTTTTTCAATTCGATTTTTAATAAGATAACAGCGTAATGTAAGGATGGTTTCGCCTACCAATTGCGCAATACCCTGCCCCTTATCTTTTGGATAGATATCTTTTCTGGCCCAATCATCAAGCTTGTATTTTTCTTCTTCCATTAAAATAGAAGATACCTCACTTACTGTCTCTTGGTCCAAATTTGATAAAAAGGTATTTACTTTAAATTCTTCACTTTCATTTAAATCCTCTATCAACTTGTAATAAATTGTCTTAAACTGTTCATTGGTAAGCTCAATTTCATCCTCCTGAAGATCTAAATACACTTTTTCATATACTTTTGCCTCCACAATTTCTGGTTCCAAGACCAAATCCCCTTCCTCATTTTCTTTTAGAACCAAATCTTCAAATTCCTGCTTCTGACTTCCATACAAAAGGAGCATTTCAATGATTTTTCGTTCCAATTCAAATTGTACATCAACCTTCTCAACAACTTGGTCATTTTTTACAACTTGAAACGCTTTTTGCTCTTGTTTGAATTTTTTGTTGGTATCTGCAACTCCTTTTTTATCAATTTGAGCCAATGTATTATATAACACCTCTTCAGAAATCTGCATTATTTTGGCACATTCCTGTATGTAGATCTCCTTCTTTATTTGATCTGGTATTTTACTGATACTGTTTACAATATCCCTTACAGTATCTGCTCTTTTTATAGGGTCATTGGCCGCTTCTTCAGCAAGAAGAGAAGTCTTGAACTGAATAAAGTCCTTAGCATTTTCTTCTAAATAAAGAACCAAATCTTCATAGGTATTGCTCTTGGCAAAACTATCTGGGTCTTCACCTTCTGGAAAAGTACAGACCTTGACATTCATACCTTGTTCCAATATCAAATCTATCCCACGGAGAGAAGCTCTTAGACCTGCCGCATCACCATCAAAAAGTACGGTAATGTTTTTTGTGAGCCTGTTGATCAAACGAATTTGTTCTGGAGTCAATGCCGTTCCACTTGAAGCTACTACATTTTCCACCCCACGCTGATGTAATTGTATGACATCTGTATATCCTTCCACCAAAAAACAATTGTCCTCTTTGGCAATAGACTGCTTAGCAAAGTAGATTCCATAAAGCACCTTGCTTTTATGATAAATATCGCTCTCAGGAGAATTTAAATATTTAGCAGCTTTTTTATCATTAGTTAAGATTCGACCTCCAAAGCCCAACACTCTTCCACTCATGGAATGTATAGGGAACAGGACTCTTGCTTTAAAACGGTCAAATTTTCTAGATTCTCCGCCAGTTTGCTCTTTTACAATGGTCAAACCTGTTTTTTCTAAAAACTCTAGTTGGTATCCTTTCTCCAACGCGGCATTAGTAAAAGCATCCCATTGATCTAACCCGTAACCTAATCCGAATTTCTTTATGGTATCGTCTGTAAATCCACGCTCCTTAAAATACGTTAGGCCAATTGCTTTTCCTGGTTCAGATTCCCAAAGGGTTTCTGCGAAATACTTCTGTGCATATTCAGAGACCAAATACATGCTCTCTCGCTCATTGGCTTGCTCTTTTTGCTCATCAGATTGCTCTGTTTCCTCTAGCTCAATATTGTACTTTTTAGCTAAATATTTTATGGCTTCTGGATAGGTGAAATGCTCGTGTTCCATTAAAAATGCCACAACATTTCCTCCCTTTCCGCTGCTAAAATCTTTCCATATCTGTTTTACAGGAGATACCATAAAACTGGGAGTGCGCTCATCTGAAAATGGACTTAGTCCCTTAAAGTTAGATCCGGCTTTCTTCAATTGCACAAAATCACCAATCACCTCCTCTAAACGAGCGGTTTCATATACCTGGTCTATTGTTGTTTTTGAAATCAAATCATAAATTTAATAAAGCCTTTAAAGGTAAGTAAAAAAGGAATTTTTAAACAATACTTTCGATTAGCAAAAGAATCATACAATCTAAAACTTACCATCATGTTTTTACTTTCAGATTCATATTGGATATCAACAAATAAATTGGAATGAAAATTGATTTACAAAGGCAAACAAATTGGTTTACAAGATGAAAAAAATTCTTTCCATGGCGCTAGCTTTGTTTCTAGGCCACATAGGTAGTGCTCAAATAGTTTTCTCCACAGACAAGGAATATAAGGCGGACATTAAGGTCTTTGCTGTTGATCAAGCGTATAAAGCTGATCTTCTGGTTTTTAAAGTTAATGCTGAGTATAAAGCAAAAGGCAACGAGGGAAAATGGTATTTTGCCGATGCTGATTATAAAGCAACAAAGAAAGTTTACTTCGTTGATGCTGATTATAAAGCCGATCTTAGGATTAATTTTGTAGATTCTGATTACAAATCTAAATGGATAGATAAATCCAAGCAGCATTTGATGTACTAATCGTAAGTACCTAGAATTTTTAAGGTTTAAAGAAGAAGAGTAGCTTTGCAACATAATGATTCTCTTCTTCGGCACTAGGTCAGGCAAAAAAGAAACTAAAACATTATCCAATGTTTCGTGTCCTTATTGTTCTCAAACAGGGACTTTAAAAGCTGTATTGCAATCTAATTATGTGCACCTCTTCTGGATTCCCATATTTAAAATAGGAGTATCTAAATATGCAGAATGCTCTCATTGCAAACGGGTATATTATAAAGAAGAATTTACACCAGAAATGGAAAGAGAATTAAACTGATTGCAACTTTACTCAATTATTAAAAAATACCTCTCCTTTTATTTGATATTATTCAAGATGGACAGAGAGGTATTGTTGGCTAATCTATAAATCGAATCGAAGGCCCAAAGAAATATTGTTCTGTTTTACCACCGCATCTTTAAAAATGGGGTTTAGATCATACTTCGCGTATAAAAGTATACCATCAAAACCTGCGTATGCGCTTAAACCATAAATTAAGTCGCTAGTATTATAATCTCTTTTAAACTTATCTTTTACGCGCTCCCCGTTTCTGCTATACTTTAATTTTTGACGCGTACCAAGGTTAAATCCACCATATCCTCCCAAACCTATCCTAAATTGATTTTGTATGGAATACCGAAAACTTTTTTCGGTTTTACGCAATCTTGAAGGTCCAAACTCAAAATGAACGGGAAACACAAGGTTGTCCATTCTTAGTTTAGATTTATCCAGCTCAAATTCAAATTCTTCTAAGACTGTTTGATTCCCATTTTGCACAAAAATCTGATTATTGTCTGGCTTTAATCCATTAAACTGAAAAGAAAAACCATAATGAAAACGTATCCAATTAGATCTTTCAAAAATTCGTGTCCGCCATTGCCATCCCATTTCAAAAAATCTGCTTCCACCAATCTTATATGGAGAATCATCTAAAGATTGCCCCTCAATTATCGCATTGTTCAACCCAATGGCAAAGACAAAATCTGAATACGTACGTCTGTCATATTTAATCTCTTTTTTCCACTCACGTGATCGGAAAGAAAAGGCAGGTTTGCCGTCAATATCAATACCAAATCGGAAGCCTTCATCTGTTATGGTATCCGATTCCATCAAAACCAAAGCATCTCCTTGATTTCTCTCTAACAATAATATTTGGTTTTCTACAATAGCAATCCTATTCTCAATGTTTTTAGCTCTTTTTTTAGCCGCTTCCGCTTTAAGTAATTGAGCTTCTTCAGCAGTTAGGTCACCTTTTGCGACACGTTTATTAATATCCTTAATCTGAAATTTTAGTGCATCCTTTTCTTGTTGGGTTATTTTTTCTTTCTGGGTTTTTAGCACTTCTATTTTTTTCTCATACTCTTCTTGTCCAGCAACCTGATGCGAAAGGAATAGTAGAAAAAGTGATGCTAAATACAGTGTAATTGTTCTCATGATTTGTCTTGATTTATTGTCCCTTCTAACCTCCCTACCCGATTATTATCGGGATAGGGAAACTAAAAAGGTCTTTTGATTGATGAATATTTTTAATTATTTCGGTCGGCCACAGCTGTTCGTAGTTTGGAGTAACCATCTTTGAGTGCATCAAAAATTTGATCTCTAAATGAATCATCCAATTCAATTTCAACTTCTGACAGCAATGCCATGGCATCCACAGAGCCGCTTTCTGTAAACAACTGTTCCGATAGAATTTGTCTTTGGGCAGTCCTTAAAAGTGAATCTATCTCAGCGTCACTCACTTCGGCATTTGTGTTTTCCAAAAACTCCACTTGGGCCACTACTTCGTTTACTTTTTGTGCAATTAAACTATTGGATTCTTTTAAAAAACTGTCCTGCAACGGCTCTTTTACAGTCTCTTGCGCTACTTTGGTTTGCCTGGGCAACACATTAATATTGAACCCCTTAGACCTTTCTTCAGTATTGTTATTTGAATTCGTTTCCACAACAGTAGATTTAGTCGGTTCAACATTCTGAAAACTGACATTATCCGTCTTAGCTTGTATCTGTTCTTCTTTTGTGTTACTCTCTTCTACAACTTGAATTGTATTTTCCTTGGGTTCTTCTGATTTAAAAAAGAATATTGAAACAAAAAGAATACCTATGAAGCTTGCTGCTATAGCATACAAATACCATCCCTTTTGTTTTGGTTTTTCGTCTATATTTATTTTAGCTGAAACCTTATCCCATGCCTGCACTGAAGGTGTTAGTTTTCGCTCCTCCAATCTTTCTTTTATATGTTTCTCCAATTTCTCCATTATAATTTCTTTAATCCCCAGATTTAATTCTAGGCGACATTCCTTTTAGGGTCAAATTCTCTTGAAGCATTTTTCTTGCTTTGAACAACTGAGATTTTGAGGTTCCTTCAGAAATTTTCAACATTTTAGCAATCTCTTGGTGTTTATAGCCTTCTATCGCGTACAATAAAAAAACCATTTTATATCCTTCAGGCAGTTTATCTATTAATTGTTGTACATATTCCACATCCAGTAATGAGCTGCTCCCTTCTATTTCCTTGGGTTGAGATTCGCATACCTCATCATCATAGACCACAAATTGTCTTTTCCGCAAATAAGAAATGCTTTCCCGAACCATGATTTTTCTAATCCAACCTTCAAAACTTCCTTTATGTTGAAATGACCTCAAATTCTGAAAGACCTTCACAAACCCATTTATCATTACATCTTCTGCAAACTGAAGATCTTTGATATACTGTCTGCAAACCCCTAACATTTTGGGTGAAAATTTTTCATACAACAGTTTTTGTATCTGCTGATCTCCGGCAATAGCTTTTTTAATCAAAAGCTTTTCATTTGTATGCAAAGAAATAATCTTCAAAAGTGGTTCTCGGTTTGTATTCTATAAAGATAGACGTGACAAAATCTAAAAAGGTTGTCCAAGTCAGTATTTTTTTTGCAAATGCCTATAGTCCTTGTTTAAGAAAGTACTCAAAGAAAAGCAAATATGGGAATATTACTTTTTACGCTCTACCACATAGTTGACCATAAGTGTGAGTGCACTTTTATAGTCGGAATCTGGGTAATTTTCCAATAGCGCAAGGGCCTCATCTTTAAAGGAAATCATTTTAGTAACGGCATAGTCCAATCCGCCTTTCTCTTTTACGTAAGCGATGACCTCTTTGACTCGCTTTTTATCTTTATTATGATTTTTGATGGAGTTGATCAGCCAGCGTTTTTTTTCTTTGTCACTTTCATTTAGCGCATAGATCAATGGAAGTGTCATTTTTTGTTCCTTGATATCTATTCCGGTTGGTTTCCCTATCTTCTCGGCACCATAATCAAAAAGGTCATCTTTAATTTGAAAGGCCATTCCGCAAAGTTCTCCAAATTTTCTGAAAATTTCCACATGCTCAGAATCTGGTTTAACAGAACAGGCACCCATACTGCAACAGGCCGCTATTAGAGTAGCTGTTTTTTGGCGGATAATATCATAATACACCTCTTCCGTAATATCTAAAAGACGTGCTTTTTCAATTTGCAACAACTCCCCTTCACTCATGTCTTTCACTGCATTGGAAATGATATGCAAAAGATCATAATCTTTATTTTCCAGGGCTACCAAAACACCTTTTGAAAAAAGAAAGTCGCCCACTAAAACCGCAATTTTATTTTTCCATAGTGCATTGATGGAAAAAAAACCTCTTCTTTTATGACTGTCATCCACCACATCATCATGCACAAGACTTGCCGTATGTATCAATTCAATAATCGATGCGCCACAAAAAGTACGATCGTTCACCGCTCCTTCATTTATCAGCTTAGCAGTAAGAAACACAAACATAGGGCGCATTTGCTTCCCTTTTCTGTTTACAATGTAGTATGTAATTCTATTGAACAATGCCACTTTGGAAGACATGGACTTTAGGAACTTTTCTTCAAAAAGTTCCATTTCATGTTCAATGGGCTCTCGTATTTGCGAAACTACCTTCAATGGAATTTAGCCTTAAATCAATTTGGTTTTCAATGTCTAAAAGTAGGGAAAATGCCAGAGTTCACCCTTGGAAGTTTCAAGTTTTAAGATAGTAGTACAAAACCATCGATAATCTGCAATATAGAGCTACTGCTTCAACGGTTATTGCATAACGCAACTTTGGCTTAAGTTTTACATCTTTGAATTAAAGAAAGAAGATGAAATCTAAATTTAAATCAATCTTATTTGTTGGGTCTTTCATATGTATTTTAAGCTGTGGAAACAGTGATGATAATTTTTTAACAACATTAGAAGGAGACTATGAAGGAACATTTACCGTAGAATATGAAAACGACCAAACGTTCTCAAATCCGGTAGAAGTTTCTTTTAGTGGAGGAGAATTTTCAAGTTCAACAGGAGCCAACAGATTTCCAGCTGGCGGAAACGGTACTTATGAGGTGCAAAATAATACTATTCAATTTACAGATAAAAATATATGGACTGCCGATTTTGATTGGAACTTAATCCTAAACGGCACATACAACTATACCGTAAATGAGAATACATTGACCTTATCTGTCAATAAAAACAATGTTGGGGTTTATAAATATGTATTGGAAAAGAAATAAGGCCATTACCAACAAATGATCTATTCTTTAAGCTAACCCTTATTGGCAAGTTGCCCACAGGCAGCATCAATATCCTTACCACGAGACCTTCTCACGGTTACCGTAATCCCGTTTTTCTCTAAAGTATTCTGGTACATTTCTACCGCAGCTTTAGAAGCCTGTTGAAATTCTCCATCATCAATAGGGTTATACTCTATTAAATTAACTTTTGACGGGGCAAATTTGCAAAACTTGACCAGAGCATTAGCCGCCTCTAATGTATCGTTAATTCCTTCCCAGACCACATATTCATATGTTATCCTGTTTTTGGTTTTGCCATACCAGTATTGTAAAGCTTCTCGTAAATCTTTTAACGGAAAGGTGGCATTAAAAGGCATTATGGATGTTCGCACCTCATCTATTGCTGAATGTAAAGAAACCGCCAAGCCGAATTTTACTTCCTCATCCGCCATCTTTTTAATGATTTTGGGAACTCCAGATGTGGAAACTACAATCCGCTTAGGTGACATTCCCAGCCCTTCAGGTGATGTTATTTTTTCTATCGCTTTAAGTACGTTATTGTAGTTCATCAGAGGTTCTCCCATACCCATGAATACAATGTTGCTCAATGGCCGATTAAAATACAATCGACTTTCATTGTCAATGGCTACAACTTGATCATAAATCTCATCAGGATTCAGGTTTCGCATTCTCTTTAAACGTGAAGTGGCACAAAACCGGCAATCCAAACTACATCCAACCTGACTAGAGACACAGGCAGTGGTTCTCGTTGCTGTCGGAATCAAAACAGATTCAACAACCAAATCATCATGAAGTCTTACCGCATTTTTAATGGTGCCATCATTACTACGCTGCATTTGATCTACCTTAATGTGGTTAATGACAAAGTTAGCTTCCAACATATTTCTGGTTTCCTTGGATATATTGGTCATCGCTTCGAAAGAGTGCGCCGATTTTTGCCATAGCCATTCATAAACCTGATTGCCACGAAAAGCCTTATCTCCTTCTTTTACGAAAAAATCCCGTAACTGTTCTTTGGTTAATGCCCTTATGTCCTTCTTTTTAATCTCCACTTGTTAAAGATAGTCAAGAAAAAATCCCGCTGATTTATTTACTAATCAAGCGGGACTTATCTTGTTTCAAACTTTTATGTTTTAGATGACCAACATTGCATCTCCGTAGGAATAAAAACGATATCCTTCTAAGATTGCTTGTTTATAGGCCTTTTTCATGAGATCATGTCCAATAAATGCAGAAACCATCATCAAAAGCGTGGATTTTGGCAAATGGAAATTAGTAATCATACAGTTTGCAATACTAAAATCATATGGAGGAAATATAAATTTATTAGTCCACCCTTCAAAAGTATTCAACGTATGTCCTGATGAAACTGCACTTTCCAAGCCTCTCATTACTGTGGTACCTACTGCACAAATGCGTTGTTTATTTTCCTTTGCGTTATTTATGATCTCTGTTGCTTTTTCATCAATAACCAATTCTTCGCTATCCATTTTATGTTTGGATAAATCCTCTACTTCAACAGGGTTAAATGTACCTAAACCAACATGCAAGGTCACTTCAGCAAAATTAATACCCTTAATTTCCAACCTTTTTAGCAAATGCTTGGAAAAATGCAAACCAGCTGTAGGTGCCGCTACTGCGCCTTCATGTTTTGCGTAAATAGTCTGATACCTTTCTTCATCTTCTGGCTCAACACCACGCTTTATATATTTTGGCAAAGGAGTTTCACCCAGCTCGCGTAATTTTCTTCTAAAGTCAGTATAGGAACCATCATAAAGAAAACGCAAGGTTCTTCCTCTAGAAGTGGTATTATCAATTACCTCAGCCACCAAACTTTCATCATCTCCGAAGTATAATTTGTTTCCTATTCTTATTTTTCTTGCTGGATCGACCAAAACATCCCAAAGGCGTTGTTCTTGATTTAATTCACGAAGTAAAAAAACTTCAATCCGAGCACCAGTCTTTTCCTTATTTCCATAAAGTCTTGCCGGAAATACCTTTGTATTGTTCAAGGCCATTACATCCCCTTCATCAAAATAATCAATAAGGTCTTTGAACATTTTGTGTTCAATTTTTCCAGTTTCTCTATGGATTACCATAAGTTTGGATTCGTCCCTATTTTCTGCAGGGTATTCTGCCAATAGTTCTTTAGGTAATTCAAAGTTGAAGTTTGATAATTTCATGTAGACTTGTTTTGGATATTTTTTAAAGATGGCAAATATACAATCTCGACATAGGGGATGTCAAGTAATTTGGTGATTAAATGCGAATTACATTTCAATGATATCAAATCCAAGTGTTCCCAAGTCTTTCCAGAAATCTGGATAAGATTTTGAAACCACACCCGCATCATTTATGATCAGTGAGGTTTTTAGGGCCAAAGGACCAAACGCCATGGCCATTCTATGATCGTTGTAGGTATCAATGGAAACTCCTGACTTCATTTGTTCTGAAGCATGTAACGTCAGGCTTTCCGCATCAATATCAACTTGAGCTCCCAATTTTTCCAATTCTGTCTTCATTGCAGCCAATCTGTCCGTTTCCTTAATAGGCAACGTATGCAAACCGGAAAGGTGGCATCCTATATTAAGGCCCAAACAGGTAACCGAAATGGTTTGTGCAATATCTGGAGCATTGGACAAGTCATAGGTGACAGTTGCCGGTTTACTATTGGTGGCCTTTGTAATCGTTATCTGATTTTCTGAAAAAGAGGTTTCTACTCCAAAATCTTTATAGATGTCTGAGAGAACACTATCCCCTTGTAAAGAATTCTTCTTATAAGAAGACAATTGAATTTTAGTTCCCACATTGGACAAGGCAACAATACTATAGAAATAGCTTGCAGAACTCCAATCCGATTCTACTATTAAAGTTGTATCCTTAACTTCATTTTTTGGCTTAATTCTTATTAAGTTCCCTTCAAATTGTGTAATTACCCCAATCTGTTCAAGAAGCGCCAAGGTCATTTTAATGTATGGAACTGAGGTGATTTTTCCAACAAGCTCCAATTCCAGTCCATTTTCAAGGCTTGGTGCTATTAGCAATAAAGCTGATATATATTGACTACTTATATTAGCCGGCAAAGAGACTTTGCTTGTGCTAAGTTTTTTTCCAGTTATTTTTATTGGTGGATAGCCCTCATTATTGACATATTTAATTTCTGCTCCCAAATCTGTAAGCGCTTCAACCAACACTTTAATAGGTCGTTCTTTCATACGTTTGGAGCCAGTTAAAATGACTTCTTTTCCTTGTTGTGAAGCAAAATATGCGGTTAAGAATCGCATGGCGGTCCCGGCATGGTGTATATCAACTTCTCCTGTCGATTTTTTCAACCCTTTTTGCATCACTTCCCCATCATCTGAATTGGACAGATTTTCAATGGCAATATTTGGAAAAAGAGCCTGAAGCAGCAGTGATCTATTGGTCTCGCTTTTAGAGCCAGTAATTTTTATGGACTTATTTATTACTTTGTCCTGAAGGTAGGAAAGTTGGAGTTTCAAACGTTAAATTGTTTATTGGTTACACTTGAAAAAATAAAAGCTCAAATATAGTTTATTTGAGCTTTTCGTTATTCTGATGACGGTCATGGTCCCGTTTCGCTTTTAAATCCAGTTTCTTATCAAAAGCTTCTTGTAAATCTATGCCCGTTTGGTTTGCTAAACAGAGTACCACAAAGAGTACATCTGCCAGTTCTTCTCCCAAATCTTTATTCTTGTCCGATTCTTTTTCGCTTTGTTCTCCATAGCGTCTCGCAATGATTCTGGCAACCTCACCAACCTCCTCTGTAAGTTGAGCCATGTTCGTCAATTCATTAAAGTAACGAACTCCATGGTTTTTTATCCATTCATCAACTGCTTGTTGGGCGTTTTGGACATCCATATAATTTAGATTTTAGACAAAACTACTTTTTCTGATTGTTTTAAAACTAAATTTTTGTAATACTCTTTTAAAATGTCATAATAGTTAGCAGGAAAAAGTGCAGTTTTAAATTCTGTTAAAACACTTACCCTAATTTGATTTTCTTGAGATACTATTTTAAACTTAAAGATTCCAGCCTGTTCTGGTAATTGAACAATTGCATTTTCAGGTAATGATTCTATTTGGTATCCTTCTGGAATGGATAAGTTAATCATATATTTTTTCTGTCTAGGAAATGTAAAATCAATGGGGTATTCCCTTTTATCCATTTTAAACGGATTGTCCGTTTGAGCCAAAAAAAGCATTGGTCTAAAATAAATCTTTTCACCCAAAAACTCACATTGGTTTTCCTTAACAAAGGAACAAGTCTCAATTACCGGTTTTGAGAATTCATCTTTATTTTTAATATCAAATGAAGAGATTTCCATTTCTCCATAATTATTTTCAAGTTCTTCTAAGTAAGTCTCCTCCTCTGTATTGTCTAAAACATCTCTAAAGGATAATGCAAGTTGATTGGAATATTGCGTTCTCGTTCTACCTTCAACAGAACCATCAATATTAATTTTAGCATTCATATAATGCAGTTCCTTTGATGGTTCTTTCGGAATTAAATCAATTTGAGATGAACTTCCATCCTTGCGAACAAGTCGTCCCATCCAATTCAGTGCTCTATTGGGAAGAACATCTGGATAAGTATTTTTTTCAGTGGCATCAAAAAGGATAACATCATTCATTACTTCCACGCCAGAAACAACATAGTTGAATCCGTCTGTGGTAGGGAAAAGTGGAATTCCATTAGATCTCGTACTCACTAATACCGGGTTGGCCTTTAAGCCTGCGTATCTGAACATAGCGGTGAGCATTAAATTAATTTCAGCCACATTACCCGAGCCTTCTTTATAGGCTTTTTTAATTCCATCACTGCTGCATGTAACTCCATTATACTTATCCCAAGTCATTTTTGATTTAACCAACTCAAAAATTAAGTTGGCCTTTTCCATATCTTCCGTTTGCGCAACTATTACATTATCCACATCTTCTTCAAAATAACTTGTTTTTTTTAGCTCTGATCCAAAATTGTCAAACTCATATATTGATTTTGCCACTCCTTCCCAACTTAAACTATAGTTTTTGTACGGCCTGTTCGGAAATTGTGTAGAAGCTAACTCAAACTTTATAGCTGCTCTATAATTATCTATGTTATTTGTGTACATCTCTTCTTTTAAAGATGGTAGGTCATTGGCATTGACCTCATAAACGTTTTCATAAAATTCCAATGCTCCATTCTTACGCGATGTCTTTATAGATCTCCCTGATTGATCATCTTCCGATCTATATGACACTGTTATAGATCTACTCTTTCTGGATTCATTTAATTTTATGGGGTAAAACCCCTTACTATGCCTTTTAAAAACGAAGTATTCTGGTATATCCAGCCTCAAATCTACTTTTTTGACCGGGATGGCGTACTGAAATTTAAAATCATCCATGTGCCAATAAAGTGGGGAAGAAACTCTAAACTCTATATCTAAAACACTACCCTCCTTAACCTCCGGCATTGTAATGGATGCTTTGTTTCTATACTTGTTTATCTTCTCAATAAAAACACCGTCTTTTTTAAGTTTCTCACTTACTATTTTTCCATCAGCCATATTAAATGTGAACCCTTTTATGCTAGAAATCTTTTCTTCATCTGACCTAGATATGTATAAGGGAACCTGAAGCGTTGCCCAATCCAGTCCTTCTTTGTTATAAATTTTGATTCTGTAATGCGCTTCTTTAATTACAGCCCATCCCTGCTCGTAATCATAGTTGTAAAACACCCTTTCCTTTTTATAAAGTATGGCCGCACTAGCATCAGACTCTGTTGGGTGTTGCTTTTCTGATAGTTCTTCTTTTGAAACTTTTCCGAATTTAAAATCATTGGCATGAACATAATGAGTACCAATGAATATGAGCAATAAAAGCTTGATTTTCATAATTAAATTTTGGTTAGGACAATTCTAGAGTTATCGTATCTGGCAATTTGTTTACGGAAGTTTCTGTATGACTCATAATCTTCCTTTGCATATCTCCCTGATTTGATTAATAGCCTTCTGTTATATTGAAGAACTCCCGGTGTTTTTTCTGTAAGCTCAACTTGATAATTGCCAAACTTCGTTTCTAAATTGACGGGTTGTATTAATGTTTCGGGTTTATAATTATCTGGGAGATGTATGGTAAATTCATCTTCATCCAAATATCCACGGAATATTACCAGCTCTCTTTTCCTATTTCTACATCTTTCAGGTATTGCCAAATTCCTATTGGAAATATTTGGAGCAAAAAGAAGTTTTTCTTCAGTTGGAGACAAATAATTCTCTGCTGTAATCTCCAATTCCTCTTCAAAAATTATTTCTTCTTTATCATTTTTAAATGATATATTCTGCAATGAAAGGTTGTTTACGTAACCCCAATATTTCTTGTAATATTCTTCTTGTTCAACCTTAGATTTACTTGGCTGCCTATATTTCTGGTTGTATTGGGTTCCTGTGGATAAAATACTTATCCGACCATCAATTTTACCATCAGTATCAGCAAAATATTCAGCCTTAGTAAGTTGGTAATTTTCTTTATCCAGATACACTTTTGTCTTTACAATTTCACCACCGGATGGAGTAACCCTAAGTACATTTCTATTATCTGTAAACGTTCCCAAATGATTTACTGGTGTTGTTTGACTGGTGCACTCTAACCAAATATCATTTCCCTCCTCCAGAGGAATATTTAAAAATGCATGATTTCCTTGTATCATCGGGAAATCTGGGTCAAAATCGCGCTTTTGAGAACCAGCATAAACTACGGTATAATAAGAATCAATACCTATCGATTTTAATAACGCCATAGTATAGTTCGTTAACCCTTTACAATCCCCATATTTTACTCTATCAACCTCAGAAGCACTAATGGGCATCCACCCCCCTATACCCAATTGCACACTTATATATCTAGTGTTATCCTGGACAAAGTTGTAAACTCTTTTTATTTTTTCTTTAGGACCATCAACTCCTTTCACCAAATCTTGTACTTGATCTATAGTCTGTGGGTTCAAAACATCCTGTCCAACTAATAGTTCATCATAAATCCATTTACCAAATTCTTTCCAAGTTTTTGCAGTTCCATCTACTCCCTCTAAATGAAATTGATCTAGAGCAATTTTAACTGTAGGTGAAAATTCGTTAAAAGATGGAGATAAAGGTTCTCTTTTAAATGCTTTAATGTCTTTAGCAAGGTAATTCGTCCTGTTAGTTGTTTTATTCACTTTTATGGAATATGGTTCTAGGTTGGATTCTTTGTACCTCACATTTATTCCAGATTCAATGCTAAAAGTGAAATTACTTTCTTCCGTACTTACTCTATATCCGTCCACAAAACTCCATGAAGGAATAAAAGCTGTATTTGGTGTACTATATTCTTTTACAAACTCTACAGTATAAGGATAATTAGTAGGTGTATATTTCATAAACTGAACTCTGGAATCTGAATAAAGTGTACCCCCACTTACAGCACTTTGATCAAAAAACTCTTTCCTTTTGATTTTCTTTATCTCTTCTCCTTGTTTATTATAAATCTTGGCTTCTAACCTAATAATTTTATCGCTCTTGTCATAAAATGCATAAGCATGCACATACCTATCACCTTTCTCATTTAAAACTGTAACCACTCTTTTTGAAGAAACAACCATTAAATTCCTAGCCTTAACAACAACAGACATTTGATCTAATCTTACAACAGCATCTGCATTCTTAACTAGTTCCTCAGGTATGGTGCTATGACTGTAATTTTGCGAAAACGAAAAATGTAGCGTCAATAATAGAGTTAAGAAAGTAAGAAAACGCATGGAAGTTGGTCGGTTAAATTAGCTATTGCTAAAATGCTACATTTCCTACAAAATAAAAAAACAAATCCGTTAAAAGGCTATTATTCCCTACGTTTTGTATCAATCACAATTGTTACTGGGCCATCATTCAATAAATCTACTTTCATATCTGCCCCAAATACACCGGTTCCGATTTTTTTTCCCAAGTTTTGCTGCATATTGTGAACGAAACTCTCATAAAGCGGGATGGCAACTTCAGGTTTTGATGCCTTAATGTAAGAAGGTCTATTTCCCTTTTTAGTTAGGGCATGCAATGTAAATTGACTTACCACAATTATATCTCCACCCACGTCCAAAACGGAGCGGTTCATTATTCCTTCAACATCATTAAAAATACGGAGGTTTGTTATTTTATTGGACAACCATTCAATATCTTCTTCATTATCCGCATCTTCAATTCCCAATAATACAAGCAGACCGTTTCCAATTTCTGAAATAATCTTATTGTCTACGGCCACACTTGCTCTGGAAACTCGCTGTATCACTGCTCTCAATTATTCTTATTTATAAATATCCACTCTATAATTCTCTTCTTCACCTGTTATCATTTGCGCATAGCTACGATATCTACTCCAAGAGATTTCATCATTCTCCAAGGCATTTTTAATAGCACATTTTGGTTCGTCTAAATGTAAACAGTTATTAAACTTACACTCAGATTTTAACTTAAAAAACTCTGGAAAATAGTCTCCAATCTCATCTTTCTCCATATCAACAATACCAAAACCTTTAATACCAGGGGTATCTATAATCTTAGCATCAAAAGAGAGGTCGTACATTTCAGCAAAAGTAGTAGTGTGTTGTCCTTGCAAATGTTGTTCCGATATTTCAGCTGTTTTTAGTTTTAATCCAGATTCCAATGCATTGACCAAAGTGGATTTTCCAACACCAGAATGTCCAGAAAACATACTTGTCTTGCCTATCATCAACTCCCTTACTTTATCCACATTCTTTCCTTCTTTGGCAGCTATATCTATACAATGGTAGCCTATTTCCCTATAAATTTTCATTAAATAGTCCACTTCTACCATTTGCTCCTCATCATAAACATCCATCTTATTGAACAATAGTACAACGGGAATTTCATAAGCTTCAGCTGTAACTAAAAATCGATCAATAAAACTTGTAAATGTTGGTGGATTGTTCAACGTGATCAGTAAAAATACCTGATCTAAATTGGCTGCGATGATATGCGTTTGTTTAGAGAGGTTTACAGATTTACGAATAATGTAATTCTTCCTTTCTTTTATCTCAGAAATTACAGCTACTGTTTCGTCACCAATCTTTTCCAGCTCAAATACTACATTATCCCCTACAGCTACTGGATTAGTGCTCTTTATACCTTTTATACGGAACTTACCTTTTATACGGCATTCATAAAAATCACCTTCCTCCGATTTAACGGTATACCAACTTCCGGTAGATTTATAGACTGTCCCCTGCACTATTTGTTAATTTTTTCTTTGCAAAGAAACAATAATCCTCCAATTGATGCGATATATCTATTGATAGTATCATAATCTAAATAATCAATTACAACATGAAAAAACTTTTATTTATCGCAATCATTGCGTTGGCTTCAACTTTAGAAATGAACGCCCAACAGTTCAAAGTCATTACCAGTGTAGAATCTATTGTTCCTAATGGCCTAGGTCGTTCAAGAATTGTAAATGCTCTTGAAGACAAGGATTACAGAGAGTACACCAGTGTACAAACTGAAGATGACAACACAAGAAACAAATCTAAACGTGGTGAAATCCGTGTAAAGAATTTTGAAGAAACCAAATTATTGAACTTTTACAATATTGGAGGAATCCGTTTCCAGAATATTGCTGCCAATGATGCATTACTTACATCTATGATCAATGACATGGTAGCTAATGGCTGGGAGTTAGCCTTTGTAACCAGTGCGGTAGAAAGTGAAGGTGGAAAAGGTGATGGAAAAGGTATTTTTATTACTCGATATATTTTTAAGAAATAAAGTCACATATTTCTTCGACATCAAAGCCCTTTGATAATTCAAAGGGCTTTTTTTTTACCAAAAATGCAACCCTTTGAAGGTTACATTTGTCTTTCTGGTATAATAAAGAAAATATATCATGAGAAAAATCTTATTAGTTGCCAGTTTGGCACTAACATCAAGCTTGAGTGTTTGTGCTCAAGAATTCAAAGTTATTACCAGTGTTGAGTCTATTGTTCCCAATGGTCTTGGTCGTTCCAGGATCATTAATGCGCTGGAAGATAAAGATTACCGGGAATATACCAGTGTGCAAACAGAGGATGACAACACCAGAAACAAATCTAAAAGAGGCAGCATCAGAGTAAAAAACTTTGAAGAAACCAAATTATTGAACTTTTACAATATCGGTGGAATCCGTTTCCAAAATATTGCTGCCAATGATGCATTACTTACGTCAATGATCAATGATATGGTTGTAAATGGTTGGGAGTTGGCTTTTGTAACAAGTGCTGTTGAAAGTGATGGAGGTGACAAGGATGGACAGGGAATCTTTATTACAAGGTATATCTTCAAAAAATAAAGTCTCCATATTATTTTAAAAAATACAAAAACCCGGTAAGGCTCCATTCATACCGGGTTTTTACATAACTCTTATCTTTCTTAATCTACTATGTGAACCCTACCTCCAACAAATGTGCTTTTGTATACCTTTTTAGGTTTTCCGTATACATGTACATCACCACCTGCTTTTATATTGATATCTACTTCTTCAGATGCAAAAACATCCGCTTCACCACCGGCAGAAACTCTAATATCCGTAGTTGCCGTTCTTAAATCCCTTCCATCAAAAATTCCTCCTGTATTTAAAACAATACTTTGATTTTGCGCTAGCCCTGTAGCCTGGACAATACCTCCTGTTACCGCCCTAATCTCTGCATATTCTACATCCATTCCAATTCGGATTTTTGCACCTTCTTGGGCTCTAAGCTCAATTTTATTTTTCTTGACCAATTCATTACAGGTGATTTTTGCACCTTCATTCCCATCAATAACATCTAAATCGGTATAGTACACTTCAATCAAGGTATATTCTCCTAGGAATTTTTTATCTAATTGCATACGCAGCTTTAACACGCCATCCCTATTCATCCAAATGATATCGTCCACATTTCTACCCTTTATCATAATCCTATTATCGTCTGATTGAATCAAGTTCACTTCAATCAAGTCAAAAACCTTGATTTTATTAAAATCCCCAACTTCGGTATCTATCATGCGTTGGGAAAAGATAGTGGCGGAAATTAAGCAGAGGCTAAGTGTAAAGAATTTTTTCATGATACTGTGTTTTGTCTTTTTAAAAGATTACAGATTTAGATTACTGTTACACTTTTTAAAATAAAAATATCATTTTGAACAAAATGATCTCTCACTAAGTCCAAAATGACATTGGTACCACAAAGCTTAAAAAAGTCTAGGCGTTTATAATCTTCTCTTGATGATTGATAGATTCTTGGTGGATCGCCTTGAACATTCTTAGGACAAATTCCTCGCTGAGTCCTTGGGATTCTCCTTCTAAAATCATCTTACCTAAAATAGCGTTCCATCTGTTGGTTTGTAAAACCGCTACGTTCTTTTGTTTTTTAAGTGTTCCTATACCTCCAGAAACTTTCATTCGCTTCCCAAGAATATCAATAATTTGATTGTCAATGACATCAATCTGTGCTCTTAAATTGCTCAGTTTGCTGTTATACTCAGCTTCTTGATCTGTCTCTTTTCTAATACGAAGATCACCCATAATCTGTACCAATCGCTCAGGGGTTACTTGTTGGGCGGCGTCACTCCATGCATTATCAGGATCATGGTGAGTTTCAATCATTAATCCATCAAAATTTAAGTCTAAAGCTGTTTGCGATACATCAAAAATCATGTCACGCTTTCCTGTAATATGGCTTGGATCATTGATTATAGGCAAATCTGGAAACTTTGATTGTAACTCAATTGCCATCTGCCATTCTGGAATATTTCTGTATTTGGTCTTCTCATATGTGGAAAAACCTCTATGGATAACCCCTAAATTTTTAATGTCAGCTGAATACAAGCGTTCAACAGCCCCCAACCACAAAGACAAGTCTGGGTTTACCGGATTCTTTATCAAAACAATTTTATCCGTTCCTTCCAAAGCATCAGCAATCTCCTGAACAATAAAAGGACTCACCGTTGAACGAGCACCAATCCATAACAAATCTACATCGTGCTCCAAGGCAAGGTCTACATGGGCCCTATTTGCGACTTCTGTAGCTGTTTTTAGTCCTGTTTCTTCTTTTACTTTCTGCAACCACTTTAATCCAATGGCGCCAACACCTTCAAAATTACCTGGACGTGTTCTTGGCTTCCAAATACCTGCGCGGTAGTAATTAACGTCAGTATCTTTTAAATCGTGAGCTATTTTTAATACTTGGTCTTCTGTCTCGGCACTGCAGGGGCCTGCTATAACCAATGGATGTGGTAAATCCATATCATCCAACCATGTTCTCATTTCCTTCTTGTTTTCCATAATGAAATCTATTTTTTTGTAAGTGGTATTCCTTTTAGTATTTGTTTTATTTTATTGGTATTGTTCATTTCTTTATGCACATTCTCAAAATCATTATTCAAAAGCAGCTGTTTGAAGGTTTCCAAGTTTTGGATATACTCCTCCAAAGTCTCTACGACATTTTCCTTGTTTTGCTCAAAAATTGGCGTCCACATATCCGGTGAGCTTTTTGCCAAACGTACAGTACTTTCAAATCCACTCCCTGCCATGTCAAAAATATCACGCTCATTTTTTTCTTTTTCAATTACTGTCTTTCCCAACATAAATGAACTTATATGTGATAAATGCGATACATAGGCTATATGTTTGTCATGCGCTTCTGGGTTCATATAACGAATACGCATTTTTAATTTCTGAAAAATTTCCAATGCTTTTTCTTGAAGCTTGAAAGCTGTCTTTTCCACTTCACATATAATGTTGGTTTTGCCTTCGTATAAGCCATTAATTGCTGCTGATGGACCAGAAAACTCTGTTCCAGCAATAGGATGGCAAGCCATAAAATTCCTTCTCTTTGGATGATTAGATATGGATTTACAAATTAACTTTTTGGTAGATCCAGCATCAATTACAACAGTTTCATCACCCACTGCATCCAATATTTTAGGCAACTCCAACACAAGGGCATTTACGGGAATACTGATCAATACTAGATCTGTAGAGGCTAGAGATTCATAATTACCCTGTTCCTGAATGATTCCAAGTTCCAAGGCTTGCTCTACATGAGATTCATTTGTATCAATTCCTAAAATGTTAGCTTCAGGGTAGAGTAGTTTAACATCTTTAGCAAAAGAACCTCCTATCAATCCAATACCTACAATGACCACATTCATATTCTAAAATCTAGCTATAGCTTCCTTAATTTTTTCCTCTTTCACACAAAGTGAAAACCGTATGTATCCCTCACCATTACTCCCAAAAATAGTTCCGGGCGCTATGAAAATATTTTTATCATACAATACCTCATCAATAAAAGCTTCAGAGGATTTAGAGTCATTGGGCAACTTAGCCCAAACAAACATACCCGCTGTATTGGTATCGTAAGTTGCTCCAAGTTTATCAACTAGTTCAAACATAAGTTTCCTTCGTCTTTCATAAACTTCATCTAAATTCTTGAACCAACCTACCCCACTTTGCAATGCTGTTATGGCTCCTTTTTGGATTCCATAAAACATACCTGAGTCCATATTGCTCTTAATTTTTAAAACCGCTGTAATATGTTCATGACTACCGAGCACCATTCCCACTCTCCAACCAGCCATATTAAAGGTTTTACTCAAAGAATTTAATTCTAAGGCCACCTCTTTTGAGCCTTCAACCTGTAAAATACTGGTAGGATCGTCATTCAGAACAAAACTGTAAGGATTGTCATTTACAACCAGTATATTGTTAGCTCTAGCAAATGCAATGAGTTCTTTCATTTTGGACATATTAATCCTTGCACCAGTGGGCATGTTAGGATAGCTTATCCACATTAATTTCACCTTTGACAGGTTCATTCGCTCCAATTCCCTTATATCTGGAAGCCAACCATTTTCAGCTGTCAAATCATACATGACAGGTTTTGCCCCCACTAAATTTGTGACGGAAGTATAGGTAGGGTAACCTGGATTTGGTATTAACACTTCATCCCCAACATTCAAAAAGGCCATACTAATGTGCATAATACCCTCTTTAGAGCCCATGAGAGGTAAAAGCTCGGTATTGGGATTCACATGAACTCCAAAACGTGAAGCGTAAAAATTGGCCATTTCTTCACGAAGTTCTGGAAGGCCCTGATAACTCTGATATTGGTGTGCTTTACTGTCTTCCAAAACATGTTGTAATGTGGCGACAGTTTCTTTTGATGGAGGTAAATCTGGGCTACCAATTCCCATATTGATTATAGGTCTACCCTCATCAATCAAACTTCTGACCTCCCTTAATTTTTTAGAGAAATAGTATTCTTGAACACTATGTAGTCTGTCTGCAGTTATCATGATATCAATGCATTTTTGTATTCGCCCAAAACCCTAAAATCTTCAGACATAATTTCCAGTAATGATTTCGCTTTTGTGAATTGGTTGTATGCATCAAACGTAACATCCACGAAAAAGGCATATTTCCAGGGGGTTTCAATCACGGGGAGAGACTGGATTTTTGTCAAATTCAAATTACAATCACTCATAACATTCAATACTGTTGCCAAACTTCCCCGTTTATGGTCCGTAATAAATCTCAAAGAGGCCTTGTTGATTTCTTCGCGTGGCAAAACTTTATTCTGTTTTTTTAGTATGATAAAACGTGTGGCGTTATTTTTAATAGTCTGAATCTCAGAGGCAATAATATCCAAATTATATAATTCTGCAGCAACTTTAGGTGCAATGGCAGCAATATTAGTTAATTGACCTTCTTTGATACGTTTGGCAGTCTCAGCTGTATCTACATCTTCAACCAATTTCACCTTTGGGTACTTCTTAAAAAACTCCTTACACTGTAATAAAGCCATTGGGTGTGAGTGTACTTCCTCGATATCTGTAAACGAACAACCTTTTAAAACCATTAAATTATGATGAATGTTTAAATAATGTTCACCAATAATGTGCATATTATTATGGTACACTAGATTGTAATTGGGAATTATAGACCCAGCTATGGAATTCTCTATGGCCATAATTCCTTTATCCGTCGAACCTTTTTGCAAATGCTCTATAATGGCATCAAAAGAAAGACACTCCAACAAATCTATATTATCCCCAAAAAAATCCTTTGCCACTTGATGGTGGTTAGATCCCTTAATTCCTTGTATTGCAACTTTTAAACTCATTGTAAAAAAAAAGTCCCGATTTGCATCGGGACCTTGTGTGTTTTTATACTTAGCGTATATTTAGAACAGTCCCGTACCTCTTTTAAAAAAGAAGTAGAAATAAAAACCGTTCCAGAAATACGTCTTTGTCATTTTGTTGTAATTCTTGGGCTAAGATAGGTATTCAATTGAAAAACAAAAGCTAAATCTTAAATTTTTTCGATTTTTAGCAAAATTCCCATATTTGTTACATATAGTTCTGGAGAAATTTCGTTTTTCTGAGGATTCAAAATATGTTGTTGTACCAACAATCCCATAAAGGTTTGACAAACCACATGATCAAAGTTACAAACGACCTACTTAGTATGCATTGAGAATTCTAAAACCGTATTTTTGAGTTCAAAATACGTTTGAATGTCCATTACAGTAAACAACATCACCAAGACTTTTGGAAAGCAAAAAGCACTAAATAATGTTTCCTTTTCAATTGATAAGGGAGAAATCGTTGGTTTTTTAGGGCCAAATGGTGCTGGAAAATCAACCATGATGAGGGTTTTGACCACTTATTATAAAGCTAATTCCGGTGATGCAGAAGTAAATGGATTTGATGTTTTAAAATCTGAGCGAGAGGTTCAAAAAAGTATTGGCTACTTACCAGAGCACAATCCACTTTACCTAGAAATGTTTGTAAAGGAATACTTGGCTTTTAACGCCGATGTATATAATGTTTCCAAAGAACGTATTGCCGAAGTAATTGATCAAACTGGTCTTGAGCCCGAAGCCCACAAGAAAATAGGTCAGTTATCTAAAGGGTACCGTCAACGTGTTGGCTTGGCAGCAGCTTTATTGCATGATCCTGATGTGCTGATCTTGGATGAGCCCACTACTGGACTTGACCCCAATCAATTGGTTGAAATACGAAAACTAATAAGAGAAATTGGCAAGGAAAAGACCATACTGCTTTCTACCCATATTATGAAGGAAGTTGAAGCTGTTTGTGATCGTGTCATCATTATTAATAAAGGAGAAGTGGTGGCAGATAAAAAAATGGAAGATCTTAGAGAGGCAAAAGAGCAAATAATAGAAGTGGAGTTCGATTATAGAGTTGAAGAAATATTATTGAATAAATTGCCCAACGTATCCCATGTTAAGAACACTGGAGGCTTTATCTACGAAATCACCTTCGCCACCTCAAAAGATATGAGACCAGCTGTTTTTGATTTTGCTCATGACAACCAACTAAAAACACTACAGCTGAGTAGAAAAAACAAAACCCTCGAGAGTTTGTTTACTGAGTTGACCATTTAAGGTTTCAACTATTTAATTCTTTGTAAGTTCTCGTCTATATCTTTGTTTTTAAATTTAAGGCCCTTAGAGTTACCAAAAACATATTTTACAGAAAATGCAACCTCTTTTGCGTCTACAAAATAGACACCTTCTGCCTCAACACCATTAATTGCATACCTTTCTTCAAAGTTCATCGCTCTTGTAATATCGTTTAAACGAATTGCACAGTGTAGTTTTTTAAATAATGTTTTTGTAATAGTGGTATCTAGCACCAACATACTATTACGTTCAAAAATACCTTCTTGCCTTCTTGTCAACAGCCATCCCCCAAAAGCAATTGCAGTATCCTTTCCAATTTTGAATTGTTGACTGGAATATGCATACATGTATGGACTTGTATTGCCAATAGCTGCCGTATCGTCTGTTATTTTGTTATAGTTAAGACTGATTGTATTGGTGGAAGTCCATTTTTTATGTGAAAATGGCAGGGTCAATCCAACATAAAATCCAGATTCCTTGTCCAAGTTTATTGTAGATAGAATAGCCCTTTCAAACGCTTCATTGTATTGGATGGTGAAATATGTAGGATTTCTATTTTGGTAATAAGTAACATATATAGACTTATTTTTCCATTGAAAGTTGGTAGACAGTTCATTGGTCAATGTTGGTAATAAGTTCACGTCATTGACTCCTTCCAAAAAAGGATTGATAAATGTTCTTATCGTACTTGTACCACTAAAATTTGGACGGGAAATACTTCGCGCAAAATTTACCGATACCGTTTTTGTACTATCTAGTTTTATTTTCAAGCCTCCTTTGGGAAATAGGTTGGTGTTCTCTCGCTCAACCAGTGGAGAAACATCATCTTCAAGTTGCCCCTTAACTTTATTATACTCAACCCGTAATCCCAAATTGTAATCCACCCAATTTTTTATACTTCCGGATAATGTAGAATATACCGAGTGCAACTGCTCCTTATAGTCAAAATCAAAAATAGTTATCGCACCATCTTCTATTTCCCGTATCTCGGTAAAAGCATCTGCCCTAGTTTCATTAAGGTTTGTTCCAAGTTCCCATTTCAATTTATCTGAAATGTTATGCTCTAAATCCACTCTAAATGCCGAAGAATTTATTTTATACTCTTGCTCCCTCGTTTCATTTAAATTAAATCCACCTTCATTAAAATTATTAGATATTTCCGTGTCTAAGGTTTGTTTAAAAGAAGAGTACTGAAATCCCGTAAAAAGATCAAAGTTTTTAGCCACTCTTTTATTATAGTTAAAATTACCGGTGAAATAATCCTTGGTATTATCGTTTTTGGAATCCGAGATAATATTGTCTTCCCCATCTTCACTTTCAATAAAAGTTTCAGTTTCTATGGGAGCCTTATTCGTTTGTCTCTTAAAGGTTGTACTGAATGAAATGTAATCATCTTTTTCTAAGGGATAGAAGAAACCCAAACCACTATTTATTTCTTTACGTTTGTTCAACGGAATCAATACCAGATAATCTGAAAAAATATTTTCCCCAGGGATATCAAATGCAAACGTATGACTTTCCCATTGCCCTAGATCATTATAGGCAAAGTTTCCTTGAACAACCCATTTTCCATTGGAATAACTTCCATTCGAAGTTAAATAATTGTTGAAATTTCTTCTGAAAGAAGCCGTTTCACTCGTATTCACTTTTACACCTTCCTCTACTTCTTTTTTTCTTGTAACCAACAGCACTGCCCTGCCCTCAGCCTCATATTTTGCAGAGGGATTGTTGATCAATTCAATACTATCTATATTATCCACTGGCAAAGCGGTAAATTCTTCAAAACTGATTCGCTGACCTCCTAAATAAATCAAAGGATTTCCCTTACCAATAACTGAAATGGATTCTCTATTCGCAGATACTTGAACATTTGGGAGTTTGGACAAAACGTCCAAGGGGTCCGGTATTGCAGAAAAAACTGGGTTCTTAACATCAATCTTTAGGTTACCATCTTTGTTAGTTATTGGGTTTTTGGCTGCCACCACTTCCACTTCCTCAAGCTCAGTTGTACTTTCCTTTAATGTAATTTGTAATTTTCTACTTTGATCGAGAAGGATTTTTTTTTCAAAGTTTTGATACCCAAGAACAGAAACCTTTAAATGATAATCGCTTTCCGGAAGATCTTCCACAAGGAAACTTCCATCAAGCAATTGAGTATATTTTATCAATTTGTCTTGATTCACATCATACAGTAGAACATCACCTATGGATATTAAGTTGCCATCTTCACCAACTACCCTTCCGGATATGGCATATCGATTTTGACAATAGCCCGATGAAACGACGAAACAGAAAAGAATCCAATACAAATACTTCAAAACAATTAAATTTTGAAGCAAAGTAAACCGTGAAAAATGCTGTTATAAAATATACAAGGTCTGATTTAGGTACTAGTACCCGTACTCTTTTGCAGTAGTTCTTGCCTGTTGGCAACATTTAATTTGCTGTAAATGTTGGTAATGTGCGTTTTAACCGTGCTAAGGCTTATAAAAAGTTCATTGGCAATCTCCTTATTGCTTTTTCCTTGAAGTATAAGGTTACGGACAGTCTTCTCCTGCTTGCTTAAAACGGAAATCATTGATTCTTGCCGCTTTCTTCTTATTTTTATGGTTGCAAAACCCAATAGTAGAACCATAGAGAGTAATCCAAAGTTTATCCATCTACTTTGTTGCAACTCCTTTTTTAGGTATACGTTAGCCAAATAAGCCAATTTCTTCTCTAAAAACGCATAGGCCAAAGGATCCAAATCGCTTGCTTGTAACTCTAAAAGTAAGTTTAGATAGTATGCTTCATTTTGGGCAATATCGGTATCCAACAACTGTTTGCTTTCCAACTGTTTAATGCCAATTAATTTTACCATCAATATTTGAAGTGAATCTTTTACATAGCCTTTTCTAGGCAGTGTCATTTCTTCAGAAGATAAATACTGTCCAACTAAATTGGACTCAAAGCTCTTGAACTTTTGCCATTCCAATTGTGCACTATTGGTGGTTTCAAAATTGGCAAACAGCTTTTTTCCCTTTTTAAATTTTATAAGGTCTTTGTTGGAAAGAATAAAATCTACTTCCTTTTTTACCGTATCATTTATTACCTCTCTAATCCGCTTAATTGAAAGACGGTAAAGTTTGTTTGATTCTGAAATGTACTTTTTATTAAAAGCAAAAGAACCATCTTTTCCAATTTTGGCAATTGCAACCGATTTTCCATCACCTTCTTTTTCCAGATTGCTTAATGACAACTTACTTAACCGCACATTCGTCTCCCACTCTTCCGGGTTTTCTAGATTGACAAAACCGGAAATAGCATTTTGAGCTGAAAGTTGAAAACCGAATATGAGAAAAACGATAAATAAAAAGGGTTTCTGCATCACTAGTACTTACCGAATAAATTTACAGTATTTAGTTTGTTGAAACAATCTAAAGATCCTTTTTCGCACCTCTATTTCACTAATACTTTTTTCCATATTATTTTAAACCAAACATCATGTTATCCAAATATTCAAATCGGTACTTTTGCACTTGCGATTTAATCCGATTTCATGAAAAAAGAATTTGCTAGCTTGGAATTATCAAAAGAAGCAATGAAAGCGTATGGCAACCAAGTTATAGATGCTATAATTGAACATTACCATACTCAAAACAGTAAACTCCCCGTAGCTAAGGGATCTAGGGAAGAAATGGATTCCCTTTTTCTGGAAGAAGCACCGGAAAAGGGGTCTGAGCCATTGGATGTACTCAATTTTGTTTTGGAAAAGGTGATGACCAATAGCACGGATATGTCTCACCCAAAATCATACTCTTTTGTTCCCGGCCCAAGCAACTACGTTAGCGTAATGGCTGATACTCTTGCAACCGGTTTCAATATTTTTTCTGGAGGGTGGGTAGCATCCCCTGCAGCTGCCGAATTGGAAATTATAACACTGCAATGGTTGTTAAAAATATTTGGATTTCCGCAGAAAAAAGGAGGCGGTATTTTTACCAGTGGAGGTTCCATGGCTAATTTAACCGCATTAACTACAGCTAGGAGAATTAAATGTGGTGAGGATTTCTCAAAAGCGGTCATATATCTTTCTGATCAGGCCCATTCATCAAACATTAAGGCAATTCGTGTCTTGGGATTTAAAAAGGAGCAGATCAGAATAATACCAACAGATATTGAATTTAAATTTGCCATAAACAAGCTTAAAAACTGTATTGCGAAAGATAAGTTAGAAGGGCTTTTCCCTTTTTGTTTAATAGCCACTTCTGGTACTACAAATACCGGAACTATAGATCCTCTTTCTGAGCTTGCAGCTATTTGTAAAAAAGAAGACATCTGGTTCCACATTGATGGGGCTTATGGTGCGGCCGCAATTCTATCTGCAAAGGGAAAACAACTTTTAAAAGGTATTGAAAAAGCCGATTCTTTAACGGTAGATCCCCATAAATGGTTTTTTCAACCTTATGAAATGGGATGTCTTTTGGTAAGAAACCATAAACATTTGAGCCATACTTTCACTGAAAAACCTGAATATCTTAGGGATATTGAAGGAAATACTTCAGAAATTAATTTTTATGACCACGGTATTCAACTTACGAGAATGTTTAGGGCTCTTAAGTTTTATATGTCATTAAAAACCTATGGGCTTAAAGAATTTAGAAATGCCATTACCTATAATATAGATCTGGCCGAAGAAGTAGAAACATTATTGAGAAGCAGTAAGCATTGGCAAGTTGTTTTTCCAGCTACCTTGGCAATCATTAACTTTAGGTATAATCCAATTTCAAAAAAACGTTCAAAAAAAGAGTTGGATGCTATCAATCAATATATTTCAGAAAGGGTGGTTTCTTCTAGAAAGGCATTGTTGGTGACCACTGTATTACACGGCAAAACGGTCTTACGGATGTGCCTCATCAACCCAAGAACAACATTAGAAGATGTAAAAGAAACATTGGCCCTCTGTGAAGAATTTGCAAATGACCGTATCTAAAGAAAGTTTTATTTAATTGGAGGGCAAACGCTTGCGATGTTCAAAAATCGTCATGAACATTCTCACACTTATGTTTCGGGCTCTTTGTTTTGCTTTTTCCGCATTTTCGCCCACAAAATTGGCGTCTATGGTTTCAATCCAATGCCGTAACCAAATTCCAAAATGATAATTAGTTATTTGGTGGTTCATCTTTTCATCCAACTCTGCATGGACAACCAAAGGATTCCCTTTATACTTCTGAACAAAAAATAAATTGGTTTCCCAGAAATCTACCAATTTGTCCATATGAGTGGGCCAATCATCAATGGTTTCATTGAAGAAATGACCTATTTCGGCATCCTTTCTTACTTTTTCGTAGAACTGGGTTACCAATAGGCGAACCTCTTTGCGTGTTTCTATTTGCACTCTTGCCATATTACAGCAAATTTAGTATTAATACCACTGTACTGATAACAACACTAATTATTAATAGATTAAACACAGTTTTTGGACTTTGCTGAGAAAGCACAGAAGCGTTAAAACCCATACATGCTATAGTAACCAGAAACAACTGAAACATTTGAATGGCGGATGCTCCATTCATTAAAATATACATTGCTGCTACCGAACCTAAACAGCTTTGACCTATTATAAATATTGGGGAATACCCATTGATACTTCTTTTAAATTCTTGCAAACCTTTTGAATAGAGTTCCATTATATATGTCATTTGTCATATTATGGAACAAAATTATCCTAGACAGAACACTCATTTTTATGACTTAAATCATAAAACAGCTTACCCTACCTAATTATTTTATGGGATTGAAGTTGGAGTATGTTTTTCTTTTCTAAAGATTTTATAGCCCGAATAACCGTTTCCACCCTTAGGCCAGTGAGGTCAGCCATTTGTTGCCTAGATAATTCTACTAAATACTGCTCGTCTTCAGGAATCTTATGAATATGTGTTTTGAAATAATCGATAAGCCTTAACAATCTATGCTCAGGGCTTTCAGAGGAAATTTCTGCCACCATGGTTGCCTTGTAATGCAGCCTGCTGGCCAATACCTTTGTCAATGCCAGGTGTGTATCTGGGTTTTCCTTAAGTAATTCAAAAAAGCGCCTCTTTTCAAGCTTCCATACTGTGCTGTCCTCTACAGCTTCGGCATACGCGGGATAGTCCAAATCAGCAAATAAAGGAGGTTCCCCAAAACTTGAACCTCCAGAAAATATTCCCTGTATAAACTCCTTGCCATCTCCATTAAAATTATTCATCTTGATTTTTCCAGAAATAACCTGAAAGTAATATCTAGGCAAAGTATCAATCCCAAAAAGCGATTCTTTTTTTTTGAGAAATACTTGCTCCGCTCCATATTTTTTCAATAGCACTTCGGAAATCATGTTCTTTCTTCAAACTCAATACAATCAAGACGAATGTCCGAATGTTTTAATTGTTTCTCTAACAAATGGCAATAGTGATTAGCTGCTGTTTTTTGATAAAACTTACACGCAAAGCATGTGCGCTGCACCGTTAAAACACCTGTTTGGTTTAATTGATATATTAACTTGCTCAACGTCTTGAACAAGTTTTCCTTTTCTTCAGTCTCTACTGAGTCTAACTGATCTACCAATGGGTTTGCAAAATGTTCTGTCTTTGAGACAATCTCTTTTCCAGAACCTGAGAGTAAAATTGAATAACTTCGATTATCCGGTGAAGAATAGTCTTTGATAATAAAGCCTTTTTTATCCAATACCCTTATGGCGTCACTAATAGTGGGCTTGGTAACATTGAACTCTTGAGCCAAAAAGCTCACGTTGTTGAATTCACTTTTATGATAGGCAACAAAAATCAAAATTTGAATCTGAATAGGGCTTAGGCCAAGTTGCTTTGCCTTTTCCCATAGAAGTGCCTTAAACGCCTGTGATATACGTTCTAAACCGGTAATTATTTTACTGGAAAGATCATCTTGCTGTCGTTCTGGATTAAAAACACTTTTGCTATTCATAAAAACAAAGCCTGCCGATTGTTCGACAGGCAAAGTTAGTTATCCTAATTAAATTAGGAGCAATTTTCCATTTCAATAATATGATACCCGTCTCTCTCTATATTTTCGGTTACGATAAAGGGCGCCTCCTGCATATGGCAAAATTTGCATTCATTCGCAGATAGCCTACCCGTTTTAAAAGCTTTAGAAGACAAATACTTCTCACCAAAACCAAATATAACATCTATGTCCGTTAAGGTGCTTGGCACTAAAATATCAAAGTGCATAACCTTACCATCTTCCCGCGGAACATAAGTATCCCAAACTGAAACTTGCATACTTCTATTTTACGGTATATGGTAAAGACAAATCGCCGCTGGCCACGCTGAAAACTTCGTAAACGCCCAACATAGGCATATCATCAACACTGGTATTTACTTTCATAAAAGCAGTGACTCCATCATACTTAAAATCTGTTCTGTTATTAATTCGATAGTCCGGAACAACAACCTTAATGATACTATTTTTGGTAAGCACAGGATATCCTGGAGAGTCCATATACATTGGCATCCCTGGATTTGTTGGCGGAAGCACTACTGTTTCATCGGCCTTTTTAAATTGCTTCACAGAAAGACCGCCAGTTACTCGTTTATCTTCTGTCAATACAACCCAATGCGGATGCCAAATTATACCATCATTGTTAAAAATAGCGTCATTGTTTTCATCCCATAACGGAGTATCGTCAAAATCTGGGTGAGAAGTCAAAGCTAAAGCCACAATACCTTCAGTTTCGTTAAAACCTACATCTGTAGTTTGCAAGCTTGTAGGAAAAACATATCCCAAAACTGGAGCACCGTCCAATTGTCCAACTGCCGTGGGTAACGTGGCACCCGCTGTTCCGCTAACTGCCAATTCCCAAACGGTTACTCCTAAGTCTATCTCATGGGTAACTTGTGCAGCCTTTATTTGAAAATCTTCATTATTGTATGGACTTTTTTGAGCACAGGAGGTAAATAAACTACCGGCCAATAACATGCCGATGACTAATAAATTATCCGTTTTCATAAATAAAATTTTAATAAGTTAGGATTCCTAACTTTAAGCATTAAAAAAATAGACTACCCTTTTACCTCTTCAATTGAAGCGCCATAATTAATATGCAAGATGTTTCCGTTGGGAGTTACTAAAGCGGGCACTGATTTAACACCTAATTCTTCTGCTTCTGAAATTCTACTTCTCTCCTCTCCAATATTAACTATTGCCACATTTGTTTCCCCGATTAGAGATATAAGGTCTTGCTCTGCACTGATACATACCGGACAACCCGCATGATAAAAAACTGATTTGTTCATTTGTACTACTATTTAAGTTTTGCATTATTGCGATACAAATATAGTAAGGATTCCTAACTTATTAAAATTTGATTGATTTTTCTCAACACAAGCTTTGAATACCATCCAAATCTTCTTGTACTTTTGGGTCCGAACAATTTATTAGTATAGAAATCACTATTCCTTCAGAAGGGTAAACGAAGAAATTAGAATAAGCCCCTACACTATTGCCTATATGACCAACAAAGTTCTTTCCCAAGTTATCTTGACTAACCTGGAAGCCTAATCCGTAGTACGTAGGTTTACCATCAACAATTTGTGAAGTGAGTATCTCTTTCAGTATCTCGGGCTTTACCAACTTCTCTTCTAAAATAGCTTGTCCCAGTTTAGAAATATCATTAGCGGTAGATAAATAGCCTCCTCCTGCCAATTTGAAGTAATTATTGACAGGCACCGAATTTTTAAAACCGATTGCGGTCTTAGTGTAAAACGTCGTTGCTTTGAATTTCTCCTTGTGATTAAGGTCTACCTGACTGGGCGGGAAAGTGTCTAGCATTCTTAAGGGGTCTAGTATTTTCTGCTTTACATATTTTTCAAAAGAAACTCCACTGGCTTCCTGCATTGCAAGAGACAACAATACAAAGTCAAAACTGTTATACAAATACCCATTACCGGGTTCAAAAACCAAGGGGTCATCCTTAAAAACTTCAATGCTATCTATAATTGAATAAGGTTTGTTTAAAGCATATTCCTTACCTCTATACCCCCTTATACCTGCTGTATGACCGGCCAGGTGCCTTAAGGTAAAATCGTTTTTCTTTTTTGGATAATATGGTACGTAGTCATAAAATGAAGTATCCAAATCCACTATCTTTTCCTCTACCATTTTTGCCAATGCCATGCCTGTGATACATTTTGAGATACTGGCAATTCGGAATACGGTTTTCTTTGGATTTACCTTAATCTTTTCTTCTAGACTTGCATATCCATATCCTTTTTCAAATGCAATTTGACTATCCTTTAAAATGGTAACAGCCATTCCCGGTACTTTCTTCTCAGCTACTAGATTATGTAGGATGGCATCATACTTTTTAAATCCTTGGAGCCTATCAAGTGATTTAGTTTTAACTCTTGAATTAAACAAATTATTGAAAAAGGTTTGTATTGTTCCCAAGATTAGATTTTTGTCATTCCGAACATAGTGAGAAATCCCTCAATTGAAAAATAAGATTCTTGATTTAATTTGGAATGATGTCGAAAATCAAAAATTAAAGTCAGCAAGAATGAAAAAGTGCTTACTTCCATTTCCTTATACATTTGTCTCAACAATACAAAAGATATGGCACCATCTGAAAATAACAAGGCATACTATCATCAAAAATTAAATCGTATTGTGGAATACATTCATAATCATTTAGATGAAAAAATAGACATTAAGACCTTAGCTGAGCTTTCTCATTTTTCACCTTTTCATTTTCATAGAATTACAAGAGCATTGTTAGGTGAACCCATTGGAGCCTACATTACAAGGGCACGAATAGAAACCGCTGCCAAAATGATCCGGTATACATCCTTACCCATTGAGGAGGTGAGTTATCAGGTGGGCTATGAAACGCCTTCTTCATTAACCAAGGTCTTTAAGCAGCATTTTAATACAACTCCTTCGGAGTATCGGAAAAATAAAACATTCAATTTAAAAATGACAAACAGTATGGAAACAAAATCATTAAACATTAAAAAACCAAAATTCATCACTCTTGATGACAAAAATTGTCTTTATGTTACCATGAAAGGTGCTTATAACAAAATGGATTATCCTTCTGCATGGGCAACCTTATGGCAAGAAGTGAAGAAGCAGAAATTGTTTACTGCGGGTATTGAACATTTTGGACAACCCTTTGATGACCCTAACGTAACGGAGGAAAGCAATATTCGTTATGATGCCTGTCTTATTATCCATAAAGAAGCAAAACCTTCTGGAAAAGTGGGCACAAAAACATTAAAAGGTGGAAAGTTTGCTGTTTTTCTTTATCAGGGTAGTTATACCAATTTCAGATATGTCTATGACCATATTTTCAACACTTGGCTACTTGAAAGTGAATATGAATTAAGAGATGAGCCAGTACGTGAAAAATATTTGAACAATGCAGAGAAAACCGAAGAAGAAAAGTTAAAAACTGAGATCTACATCCCAATTAAATAATAGCTTCCAATATTCTAATCATTAAAAATCAATCGTCCGTTGAAGAGTTCCTCAACATCAACTTCAGGCGGACGGTTGTTACTTATAACATCCCCTGTCCCCCTTATGACCCCACTAATTCTTTGCTCCGGATTCACAAACACATCATTTGACCCTCTGTGATCCATACTGACATTCTGCGCAACTAGATTTTTAGCTTCAATTCTAGAATCTCCCGCTGCCAGGGTAAGGGTTAAATTGGTGGTAGTCCCTCTAAGTTGAAAAAAAGCAATACCATTTACCACAATGCTTACATTTTCTGATGCCACCTCTAAATCAAAAGAACCATCTGTAGTTTCCGCGTCTGGTTCTGCAAAGCTTTCTGATAATAGGGAGAGATTTGGGTAATTTAATACTCCATCACTAGAAATCAAGAGACCAGTACTGCTGCGTATTTCTTCAATATTTGGTGAGGTAACATAAATTGTGGTCAACCCATAATCACGAAAAAAATTACAACCATTCTCGTTTCTGAGTATGAGACGATTATCTTCTACCTGAGCCGAGACCTCCTTCCGAAGGAATTCTCCTGTTTCAATTTCAACTACTTGCTCAGCCCCTTGTCTTATTACTAAATTGATGTTCTCAAAGACTGTAATATTAGTGAATTCATTAACATCCACAGTCTCTCGAACCAAATCACCCGCGTTTTGAAAACAATCAGGGGTATTTTCACCATTGCATGCAATTAAAAACAAAGCCAGATATGTGATTACCCATTTTTTCATAAACGAACTCCTATTCCAAATTCAACAGTTTCTGCCTTGGCACCATGAGATTTTAGGGTTACCGCTCCGAAGATTTTATCTCCAAAATAGCGTTTGAGCCCTATCCTGTTATAAATCTTACCTTCAAAATCAAAGGGATAATATACATAGTATCCCAATTGTGCAATCACGCTCATTTTGTTTACAAAAAGTTCATGACCTATAAAAAGTCCAACACGTTTGTAATCCGTATCCGAAGCTACATTAAGTTCTGGAAATGAAATAGATTGAAAACGAATCACTTCCTTTAAAAAAGTTGAAAAGAACACATCTGTCCCAAATTGTAAAGCACTCTTTCTTCCAAGTCTCTTATCTGCATATGCCGAGAGAATAAAAAATCCATATCGACCAAGGTCAATAATGTCGCTTTCATTTGCACCACCTCTTAAAACCAAATTGTATCGAATGGGCTCGGCAACGTTCTCTGTTGTTTCTGTTTGAATGAATTCATAGGATTTTTCAGAATCCAAATCATAGGTCAACCCTACGTTAAAAGCCATGGTGTTGGTAGAAGTATTTGGAGCTTTAAAATTAGCGTTGGAGTAATGTAGCAATGAGATTCCCGCTTTTAGCCCTAAACCAGCAAAAAGGTTCTCTTTATGGTAATTGAACATGACCAAGGTAGAAGCCAATATATGGGAACCATATGCATTGTTCCTAAAATTTTCGGTTTTATCATACGGATTTGTGTTGTAAGCCAGTCCTTGTCCAATGCGGAGTTGGAGATTTCGTTTTAAAAAGTAGAAATTGTAATGCGCATACAGCCCAAAGAGATCCCCTAAAGTTGAATTGTTTGTGTTTTGATATACGAATGAAGCACCAGTATCAGGGTATCCATATTGTGATTCCCATTCTTCATTCCCAAACCGTTTTCTGCTTAATCCTAAAATAACTCCTCCGGGGTGGTTTGTTATTAAATGTGAAATATCCGGGTTATGCAATACTATGGAACCATAAAACTGGTTTACATCTACCACAAACTTTTTTGGAACTTCCTCTTTTTGGGAAAATCCGTAGCTACCACATATAAGAATATATAAACAAAGTAGGCGCTTCATGAGGCGCTAAAATAGGAAATTAAAATACCTCTCTCGCAATGGCTTTGATATTATCCGATTTGCCCATAGAATAATAATGTAATACGGGCGCTCCAGCTTCTTTTAATTCCTTGGACTGTTGAATACACCATTCCACACCAACCTGACGGACTTCCTTATTGGTTTTGCAAGCTTCCACTGCATCTACCAAATCTTGTGGAATATCTACACGGAATACTTGTGGAAGTAATTGTAAATGCCGTTTAACCGCTATTGGTTTTATTCCAGGAACTATAGGAACGGTAATGCCCATTTTTCTTGCTTCCTCAACAAACTCAAAATACTTTTGATTGTCAAAAAACATCTGTGTAACAACATAATCTGCTCCTAAATCCACTTTTTGTTTCAACCTCTTTAAATCTGATTTTAAGGAAGGAGATTCCATATGTTTCTCAGGATACCCAGCTACACCAATGCAAAAATCTGAACAATTGTCCGTTTCAATCACTTCATGCAAATAGTTACCACAGTTCAATTTTTGAATTTGCTCAACCAAGCTCGATGCGTATGGGTGACCTCCCTTGGTGGGTTCAAAGTATTTCTCTTCTCGCATGGCATCTCCACGCAAAGCCATTACATTGTCTATTCCCAAATAATGACAATCCACCAGTAAATATTCGGTTTCTTCTTTGGTAAATCCTCCGCATAAAACATGGGGCACTGTATCTACATTGTACTTATGGGTTATAGAAGCACAAATCCCCAAGGTCCCAGGACGCATCCGCGTTAATTTTTTATCCAAAAGACCATCCCGATCTATGTACACAAACTCTTCCCTAGAAGTGGTAACATCTATAAAAGGTGGTTTAAATTCCATGAGAGGGTCAATATTATTGTAGAGTTCCTGAATGCTTTTCCCCTTTACTGGTGGTATAATTTCAAAACTGAAAAGCGTTTCTCCTTTTGCTTTTTTAATGTGGTCTGTTACTTTCATTGATTATTCTTCAGCAATATTGGGAGCAAGCCACTTTTGCGCTTCCTCCAACTTAATTTCTTTCCTTTTGGCAAAATCCTCAACTTGGTCTTGTTTTATTTTTCCCAAGCCAAAATATTTGGTTTCTGGATGTCCAAAATAATATCCGCTTACACTTGCTGCTGGCCACATGGCTAAACTTTCGGTAAGCTGTACTCCTATTTTTTCTTCTACATTTAACAACTCCCAAATAGTCAGTTTCTCCAAATGATCGGGGCAAGCTGGGTAACCTGGCGCCGGTCTTATTCCTCTGTACTTTTCATCAATTAAATCGGTATTGGACAGGGTTTCACTTGATGCATACCCCCAGTATTTAGTCCGCACTTCTTTATGGAGGTATTCCGCAAGGGCCTCTGCCAAACGGTCTGCCAAAGCCTTAATCATTATGGAACTGTAATCGTCAAGGTTCTTTTCAAATTCTGCAGCCAATTCTTGAGTGCCAAATCCGGTAGTAACGCAAAAACAACCCATATAATCTTGAATCCCCGTTTCTTTTGGAGCGATAAAATCTGACAGTCCTATGTTTGGGACTCCCGCTCTTTTTTTAAGTTGCTGACGAAGGGTTCTAAAAATATATTTGGGATCTTTGTTCTCGACTGCGCTCGAACTGACAGGAGAGGCAATAACCTCAATATCGTCGTTATTGATGGTGTTTGCAGGAAATAAACCAAAAATAACTTTGGCTTTCAACAATTTTTCATCCAAAACTCGCTTCAGCATAACCTGTGCATCTTCAAAAAGTTCTGTAGCTTGATTTCCAACTACATTGTCTTTTAAAATGGCTGGATATTTTCCATGTAAATCCCAACTTCTAAAGAAAGGTGTCCAATCTATAAAGTCCCTAAGTTTCTTTAAATCAAAATCTTCCCATACCTGAACACCTAATTCATTTGGTTTTTTGATATCTGAAGCGTTCCATTCTATTTGAAGTTTATTTTGTCTGGCTTCTGCCAATGTCAAATATTCTTTTTGTTTGGTTCTATTCAAAAACTTATCTCTAAAACTCTCATAATCCAACTTGATGGATTTTTTATAGTTATTAGAAGTCTCTTTCTGTAGTAAATCTCCAACAACTGTCACTGCTCTTGAAGCATCGTTAACATGAACCACTGCTTGACTATATTGAGGATCAATCTTTACTGCGGTATGAGCTTTACTCGTAGTAGCACCACCTATTAACAGGGGAACAGTAAATTCTTGTCGTTCCATTTCTTTGGCCAAAAAGACCATTTCATCCAGAGATGGTGTAATCAACCCACTTAAACCAATAATATCGACCTGTTCTTCTTTGGCTTTTTGAATGATTTTTTCAGGGGGAACCATGACCCCCATATCTACAATTTCATAGTTGTTGCAGGCAAGAACCACACTTACGATATTTTTTCCAATATCGTGAACATCTCCTTTAACAGTAGCCATTAACACCTTTCCAGCTCCTTGTGAGGTGTTAAGATCAGGATTGTTCTTTTTTTCTTCTTCTATAAAGGGTTCTAAATACGCTACGGCTTTTTTCATCACTCGTGCCGATTTTACCACCTGGGGAAGGAACATTTTCCCACTTCCAAATAAATCCCCTACCACATTCATTCCGGTCATCAAGTTCCCCTCGATAACCTCCAACGGTCTGGAAGCATTTGAGCGTGCTTCTTCAATATCTTCAAGAATAAACTGATCAATTCCTTTCACCAAAGCTCTTGTGATTCTGGCCTGCAAAGGTTCTTCTCTCCAAGACAAATCAACTTTGTTTTCCTTTGCCTTCCCTACAACAGTTTCTGCAAATTCCAATAATCGTTCGGTAGCATCATCTCTGCGGTTTAGGATTACATCTTCAACATGTTCCAACAAATCTTTTGGAATATCATCATAAACTTCCAACAAAGCGGGGTTTACAATACCCATGTTCATTCCTGCATTAATGGCATGATACAAAAACACAGAGTGCATTGCTTCCCTGACTGGGTTATTTCCTCTGAAAGAAAATGAAACATTGCTCACTCCGCCACTAACACTGCAGTGAGGGAGATTCTCCTTTACCCATTTAGTTCCCTGAATAAAATCCAAGGCGTTTAACCGATGTTCTTCCATTCCGGTTGCAACAGGGAAAATGTTAAGATCAAATATGATATCCTCAGCTGGGAATTTGACCTGATCCACTAAAATTCGATACGATCGCTCCGCAATCTCTTTACGTCGTTCCAGATTATCTGCCTGACCTACCTCATCAAAAGCCATAACGATAACAGCAGCACCATATCGTTTTATCAATGTAGCTTGATGTATAAATTGCTCTTCTCCTTCTTTTAAACTGATGGAATTTACTACGCACTTTCCCTGAACTACTTGAAGACCAGCTTCAATGATTTCCCATTTGGAACTATCTATCATTATGGGAACCCTTGCTATATCTGGTTCGGCCACAATTAAGTTTAAAAACCTGACCATGGCTTCTTTTCCATCAATAAGGCCGTCGTCCATATTGATGTCTATTACCTGAGCTCCTCCTTCTACCTGGTGTCTGGCTACATCCAACGCCTCATCAAATTTTTCTTCTTTGATTAACCGAAGGAATTTTTTTGATCCAGCCACATTGGTTCGTTCCCCAACATTTATAAAGTTGCTATCCGGGGTAATAACTAATGGCTCTAGTCCACTAAGTTTTAAATATTTTGGTTTGATCTTAGTCATTAGCTATAATGTAATACTTTAGGAAAAGGGTCGTAAAAATGATGTAATAACTTTTTCCACTCTTGATAATCCTGGGATTGACGAAAACCTATTTCATGATCTTCCAAAGTTTGCCAGTTTACCAAAAGAATATATTGGTCTTCTATTTCAATACACTTTTTAAGTTCGTGGGAGACATACCCTCGCATTGATGAAATTATTGAAGAAGCTTTAACATAGTTTTCTTCAAACGCCGTCTGCTTCTCTTGTTTAACTTGTAAAATAGCTACTTCCAAAATCATACGTTTTCTACTAAAGCCTTACGTGGTTCATATTCTATTGTCAAATCCGCAATGGCCTTAATGTGCTCTGGGGTAGTTCCGCAACAACCGCCCACAATATTTACAAGACCTTTTTCCAAGTATTCTTTTATTTGACTTGCCATTTGCTCAGGAGTTTCATCATATTCCCCAAAGGCGTTTGGCAATCCAGCATTAGGATGGGCAGAAACCCCATAATTTGTTTTTGCTGATAATACCTCTAAATGAGGTACCAGTTGTTTTGCGCCTAAAGCGCAATTAAACCCAACAGAAATAATAGGAATATGAGAAATGGATATTAGAAAAGCTTCTGCCGTTTGACCAGATAAAGTACGCCCTGAAGCATCGGTTATGGTTCCACTGACCATTATGGGCACTTTAATACTTCTTTCCTCTTTGACTTCTTCAATAGCAAACAATGCCGCTTTGGCGTTTAAGGTATCAAAAATGGTTTCTACCAATAAAACATCTGCTCCCCCATCCAACAATGCTTCCACCTGTTCTTTATAGGCTATCCGTAATTCATCAAAAGAGACTGCTCTATATCCAGGGTCATTTACATCTGGTGACATGCTGGCTGTTTTATTCGTGGGGCCAATACTTCCTGCAACAAATCTTGGTTTATGAGGTTCCCTTGCCGTGAACTCTTCAGCTACTTTTTTGGCAATTTTGGCAGATTCATAATTGAGTTCATAGACCAAATCTTCCATATGATAATCCGCCATGGCGATGGTCGTTCCAGAAAATGTATTGGTTTCTACAATATCTGCTCCGGCTTCAAAATACTTTTTGTGTACTTCCGCAATGGCATGTGGTTGGGTCAATGATAAAAGGTCGTTATTCCCCTGAAGAGGATGTTTCCAATCTTTGAACCGCTCCCCTCTAAAATCTTCTTCCTGAAATTTATACCGTTGCAACATGGTACCCATGGCACCATCCAACACTAAAATACGCTCTTGTAAAACAGCTTCAATATTATTCATAACACAATTACCCTTTATTAAGAGTTATACTATTGTATCAAGAAAAGTGTAGGAAATACAGTGAAAAGTATTCGTTACGTTATCCTTCCTAAAACCAAGAATTTGATTTAAGGTAGAATTTAGCACCTTCTTTAAGAGTAAAGGGTTGCTAAGGTTTCATAGGGTCTAATCCCTCCGCCTTTCTTGATAACAATCTCAAATTTATAAATGAACTGAGAACAAAATAACCACTCTTTGGCTTCAAAAACAACTTTAATTCTCTTTTTGTAGCGTTAAAACCTCCCTAAGTGGCCACAAAGGAAGGTTTTTGACTAACTCAAATAATCTAAAAAAACTTTAGACTATACTTTGTACCACTTCTTTTTTGGCTTCTTTTTTAGTTCCGTCAAAACCTTCAACTCCACCAACTGTGGTATATTTCATCACAAATCGTTTATCTGGGTTTATAATTTGATATGCAAACTGACACATTACGGCAGCCTCATGGAATCCAGATAAAATCAATTTTAATTTTCCCGGGTAAGTGTTTACATCTCCAATGGCAAATACTCCTGGTATATTGGTCTGGTAATCTTTTCCGTTATTTACTTTGATAGCATTTTTTTCAATCTCCAAGCCCCAGTTCCCTATTGGTCCAAGTTTTGGGGAAAGACCAAACAATGGAATAAAACTATCTGTTTCCAAATACGTTTCTCCTTTGGTTTCATTATTATGTTTGATGACAACGGCCTGAAGTTCGTTTTTGCCATGTACCTCTTTTACTTCTGCTTCGGTGTACAGCTGAATTTTACCCAATTTGGCCAATTCCGAAGCTTTTTCAACGGAATCCAAAGCACCTCTAAATTCATTCCTTCTGTGTACCAAAGCCACTTCTGAAGCCACATCTACCAAATAAATGGCCCAATCCAATGCGGAATCTCCACCACCTGCAATGACCACTTTTTTATTTCGATATACTTCCGGGTCTTTTATGATATATGAAACTCCTTTGTCCTCATAATCGCCAATATTGGGGATAATCGGTTTTCTGGGTTCAAAAGAACCTAGTCCCCCAGCTATAACCACAATTGGGGCATGATGTTTAGTTCCTTTGTTTGTGGTAACAATAAAAGATCCATCTTCTTGTTTATCTAGGGTTTCTGCACGTTCTCCTAAGGTAAAACCGGGTTCAAATGGTTTTATCTGCTCCATTAATCGATTCACCAAATCACCAGCTAAAATCTCTGGGTAAGCAGGAATATCATAAATGGGTTTCTTTGGGTAAATTTCTGAGCACTGTCCACCGGGCTGAGGCAATGCATCTATTAAATGCGTCTTCAGTTTTAGTAAACCTGCTTCAAATACCGTGAATAACCCTGTAGGACCTGCTCCTATGATAAGTATATCTGTTTTAATCATCTTATTCTTTTTCTAATAACACTATTTCTTTCTGATTGTATTCTCTTTGGACTTCCAGTATTCTTTGTCGATGACTGACCACCTCGCCAATAATAATAATGGCAGGATTGGATAACTGCTGCTCCCTTGCCTTGTACTCAATAGAAGCAACAGTACCAATACCTATTTTCTCTTTATCCGTAGTGCCATTTTGAATAATAGCAACTGGAACGTTCGATTTCCCTTCATTCTTAAAGAGCTCCATTATTTCTGTCAGCTTTGACATTCCCATCAAAATCACCACCGTGGCATTTGATTTTGCTGCCAAGGCAACATCTTTGGATAGTTTATGCTCCTTCGTAGTCCCTGTGATTACCCAAAAACTCTCTGTAGCTCCTCTTTTGGTTACAGGAATATTTTGAAATGCTGGTACGGATACCGAGGAAGAAATTCCTGGAACTACAGCTACTTCAACACCTTGTTTAGCTGCATATTCCATTTCTTCAGCTCCTCGACCAAAAACAAAAGGATCTCCTCCTTTTAATCGCACAACATGCTTATTCAAATGAGCACGACTAACTATAAGTTCATTAATCTGATCTTGCTGATAGGCATAACAGCCTTTTCGTTTACCTACAAAGATTTGCTCTGCATTTGGTGCATAATCCAACAGCTGAGGATCTACCAAGGCATCATATAAAACTACATCTGCAGCCTGCAATGCCTTCACACCCTTAAGGGTAATTAAATCGACATCTCCAGGACCTGCTCCTACTACTGTAAGTTTTCCTCTATACATGCGCCAATTCTAATTTTCTATATGCTTCCAACTGCTCCAATACTGCTTTTGCATCCTCAAGGAAGCTTTCAGCAAACGCTTGAGATGGTCTATTTTTGTTCAACTGAAGTGCTAAATCTTCAAAACTTACGGCTAAATCTATCTTGCCGGTCTCCACATACAATCTGTCAAAATCCTTGATGATACTGGCATGATTGTTCGTCTTTACTTTTTCTGAAGTTAAAAGCGCTTTGGCTGAGTTTACAATGGATTGATATGAATAGTAAATGCTTGCGGCCCATTTTTCTTGTGCTAACGCATCTGCAGCATTTTGAATCTTCTCCTCGCTTTCAAAGAATAATGTTGCTACCAAATCGACTATCACTCCTGCGCATTCCCCAATGCCAATCTCTTTCTTATATTTTTCAGCATTCCCCCAATCAATGAAATCATCTTGGGTAAGGTTCTCTATATTTGAAAGTGGCTTTAGAAAATCATAGAAGTAATGCTCTCCTTTTTCTGCATAATAATCTGCAAAAGAAGTTCCATTACCGTTTGCATTAAAATCGTCTAAAATCAATCTTAAGGCTTGAGGTCCTCTTTTACTTGGAATTTTCACCACTTTATCTGCAAATCTTCCTTTTCCATCTCCGAAGTTACCTCCGCCCAATAAAACCTGTAAGGCTGGTGCAACTAATTTATCCTTGGTACGAATAGACATTCCTTGGAAACCAATATTTGCCATATTGTGTTGTCCACAGGCATTCATACAACCACTAATTTTAATGACCACATCAGGGTTGCTGATGTATTGTGGATATTCCGCTTTAATTACGCGCTCCAATTCTTCAGCTATTCCTGTACTACTGGCAATACCTAAATTGCAGGTATCGGTTCCTGGGCAAGCTGTGATATCCAATGCTTTATTGTATCCTGCTTCTACAAACCCCAATTTTTCCAATTCTGCATAGAAAAAAGGGACTAATTCTTCTTTTACGTATGGAATTAGAATATTTTGTCTAAGTGATAATCTCAACTCTCCTGCTGCATAGTATTTTACCAGTTTCGCTAATTTCCTGGCCTTGTCAGTGTAGAAATCACCCAACAAAACTTTAATACCTATTGCAACAAAACCTTCTTGTTTTTGAGGCACCACATTAGTAGATTTCCATTGGTCAAATGCATCAGTGTCTTCAATTTCTACTAAAGGAACCTCAGCAATTGCCACTTGCGGTTTTGGATAATTTTCAAAATCAATCGGGTATGTTTGGTGCGGAATTGCCAATTGTTCTTCTTCCAACAAAGCTTTGAATCCATCCAAACCAATGTCTTTCAACAAGAACTTCATACGAGCTTTTGCCCTACTTTTTCGTTCTCCATATCTATCAAAAACGCGGATTACGCCTTCCATCAAAGGAATTATTTTATCTGTTGGCAGAAAATCATACAATTCATCCGCATGTCTGGGTTGAGACCCCAAACCTCCTGCCAACATTACTTTAAAGCCTCTTTCTCCATTTTGGATTTTGGCAATAAATCCTAAATCATGCATATAGGAAAGTCCAGTGTCTGAATCACTTGCTGAAAAGGAAACTTTAAACTTTCTTCCCATTTCCTGCCCAATAGGGTTTCTAAGGAAATATTGAAAAACGCCATGTGCATAGGGAGAAACATCAAAAGGTTCGTTTACATCTATACCGGCCGTTTCACTGGCGGTTACATTACGCACTGTATTTCCGCAAGCTTCACGCAGGGTAACATCGTCTTTTTCCAATTGCGCCCAGAGTTCTGGAGTCCGATCCAAATCCACATAGTGAATCTGAATGTCTTGGCGCGTAGTAATATGGAGTCTTCCTCTAGAATATTCATCAGAAACATCACAAATACGAAGTAATTGGTTGGATGTTACTTTACCATAGGGCAACTTAATACGTATCATCTGAACCCCTTCTTGGCGCTGTCCGTAAACTCCTCTGGCCAAACGAAGGCTTCGAAATTTCTCCTCATCTATTTTACCTCCTTTAAACTGACGAATCTTATTCTCCAATTCAATAATATCTTTCGCTACTACTGGATTTTCGATTTCTGTTCTAAAGCTTTGCATATATTTCTATTTTTCCTATCTGTTTAATAGGTTTTAAAATGTGTTTATTTAATCCCTAAGAGTGTTTTTGGTCAAATTGTTAGTTTATAAACCCTACTCCGGCGGTGTTATTTGTTCTGCTATCTAAAATGATAAAGGAACCATTGGTACGATGATCCTTGAAACGATCATAGAAAATTGGTCTATTCAATTTTAAACGGACTTTGGCAATATCGTTCATTTGCAAAGTCGATACATTTTCTTCAATACCAGAGTAATCTGGATGTATCTTGTGCTCAATGGCATCCACTTTTGCCAATACTTTGTTTACTCCATGCTGAACTACATATTTTCCTCCAGTTCTCAAATTATCCGAGTCCATCCAAGATATCGTTGCTGTTAGCTCCTTATCTATGGTAGGCAAATCCCCAGTTTTAACCAACATGTCACCTCTGCTAACATTCACCTCATCTTCCAAAGTAATGGTAACCGATGAGCGTCTTGGCGCTGTTTGGTATTCTTGATCATGAAAGTATATGTTCTTGATCTTACTGCGGGTCATAGATGGTAACACCACCACATCATCCCCTACACTCAACTCTCCACCATATACTTTTCCAGCGAATCCACGAAAATCATGGAACTCTTCTGTTTTTGGTCTAACTACATATTGCACCGGAAAACGTGGAGTGCCCACATTTGATACCGCGGCCAAATCCAAACCTTCTAAATGCTCTAATATGGTTTCACCATGGTACCAAGGTGTATTCTGAGATTTACTTACTACGTTATCTCCTTTTAGAGCACTAACAGGAATAAATGTGATTTTTTGGTCTGCGTAATCGCGTTTACCCATTAATTGCTCAAAATCAGCTTTGATAGCATTATATTTTTCTTGTGAAAAGTCTACCAAATCCATTTTGTTTACAGCAACAATCACTTCTTTAACCCGAAGAAGATTATTGATGAAAAAGTGTCTATTAGTCTGCTCTATTACCCCTTTTCTGGCATCTATTAAAATGATGGCCGCTTGGGAAGTAGAGGCACCTGTTACCATGTTTCTGGTATATTCCACATGACCGGGAGTATCCGCAATAATGTAACTTTTTGATGCTGTTGAAAAGTAAATATGAGCTACATCAATAGTAATCCCTTGCTCTCTTTCTGCCACCAAACCATCTGTAGCTAAGGAAAAATCAAGATAATCGTATCCTTTTTGCTTACTTGTCTTTTCAATGGCCTCTAATTTATCATCTGTCAACGATTTGGTATCATAAAGCAGTCTTCCTATCAAGGTACTTTTACCATCGTCCACACTACCTGCTGTTGCTATTTTTAAAACTTCCATTTTTTCTTTTTGATGGCTGTTAGAAATATCCTTGTTGTTTACGTTTTTCCATTGCTGCTTCTGAACGCTTGTCGTCAATTCTTGCGCCACGTTCGGAAATCTTAGATTCTCGAATTTCTGAAACTACCTTTTCAATGGTGTCTGCATAGGATTCTACCGCTGCTGTACAAGACATATCTCCCACCGTCCTGAACCTTACCATGCGTTCCTCTACCTTTTCGTCGTCTGCTCTAAACACCACATCATCCTCCGCAGACCAGATTAGTCCATCTCTTAAAAAGATATTCCTTGGATGTGCAAAATAGATGGATGGTATTTCAATGTTCTCTTTTTGGATATAACTCCACACATCTAATTCCGTCCAATTACTGATAGGAAATACTCTTACGTTCTGACCTATTTCAATCTCGCCATTCAACATATCGAACAACTCTGGGCGTTGGTTCTTTTCATCCCACTGACCAAAATCGTCACGAACAGAAAAAATGCGCTCCTTTGCTCTTGCTTTTTCCTCGTCTCTTCTTGCTCCACCAATACAGGCATCAAATTTGAATTCTTCAATGGCGTCCAGTAAAGTGGTCGTTTGTAACATGTTTCTACTGGCATACTTCCCCGTTTCCTCAATTACTTTGCCTTGATCTATTGAATCTTGTACATTTCGCACAATCAATTCTACTCCTAATTCCTCAACCAACTTATCTCTAAACTCTATGGTTTCTGGGAAGTTATGCCCGGTATCGATATGCATTAATGGAAAAGGAATTTTTGCTGGCCAAAATGCCTTTTGTGCCAAACGTACCAAGGTTATAGAGTCTTTTCCTCCTGAAAACAGCAATACTGGTTTTTCAAACTGCGCCGCTACCTCGCGGATAATATAAATGGCTTCGTGCTCCAATGCGTTGGCATTTGGTCTATTCAACAAGCCAAGTGTATTGGGGTTTTGTATTTCTTCTAGTAGTGTATCCAAAACTTTATTGATTTAGGTGTGTAATCCACATTCACGGTTTTCCAAAACCTTGGTTGGATCAAAATATTTATGTTCGTTTGGTAATTGATGCTCTTCCAAATAGGCATCCAATTGCGTGTCGTTCCAATAATAAAAGGGACTTACTTTGAGCACCCCATCATTACTTAAACTTAACACATCCAATGAATCTCTATGTGCTGTTTGTCCTTTTCTGAGGTTGGTAAACCATACATCTGGCTTATGCTCCTCCATTGCTCTTCTAAACGGTTCCAGTTTTACTTGTTCTGTAAACACACTATGTAAAGGGTCATCAATTTGTGGAATTCCCATTATGGAATCGCGATGTGCCGATGTCTGTTTTGGAACATATAATTTGATATTCAACCCTAAACGGGAAATCAGCTCCTCGGCATGTTTGTACGTGTTGGGGGTATTGTACCCAGTATCACACCAAAGAATGGGAATCTCTATAGAGACGTCGGTGACCGCATGAAGAATGGCAACCTCGTATGGTCTAAAATTGGTGGTGACCACCGGTCGCTTGCTATTGTTTAAAGCCCAAGAAATAATCTCCTGTGGAGCTATCCCTCTAAATTGACGGTTTAAACTTTCTATTTCTTCTTTTAAGAATGCCATATTTTCAATTGTTTATTTACCCCAGTTAATACTGTTCCAAATTCTTTCGTGAAAAAAATACAGCACCATTTTTGTAACCAGTTCAACCATTCCAATTGAGAATGCCAATGATAAGGTTCCGGTTACCACCCAAGAAATAAGAATAGTATCCAAGGTCCCAATTATTCTCCAACTAACTGATTTTGCAACACTGCGTTTGGGTTTTTCAGAAGTTTTGTCCTTTGAAAAAGTATTTTTATTTCCCCTACTATTGATTACTAACTGATCTGCTATCATTTGTAAAATTATATTCCTATAGATTTAATAGGATAATCAAAAATAGAATTATTTATCAAAGTAAATCGTTAAAAGGGTAATAAAATTACATTTACCCTATGGTTTTTGTAGATTATAACAAATGCCATATGATTTATTATAAATATTTCGACCAGAACTCAAAAAAATTGAGGAATATTAATCTAGGAAATCAAATCTGCCAAGGTGTTGTTTCGGTATACTTCGAGCGCGCTGTCCCTGACTTGGAGCATTAGTTTATTGACTGAACATTTGTTTTCATCGGGGCAATCATCACATTTTTCGTAGAAATTAAGACTTACACAAGGTACCATCGCAATTGGTCCCTCCAAAACCCTCATCACGGAAGTCATTAAAATATCTTTAGGTTCTTTAATAAGATAATATCCCCCACCCTTTCCTTTTTTGGAACCTAGAAATCCATTTCGCCTTAGCGTCAACAAAATACTCTCTAAAAACTTTTGGGAAATGTTCTCATGTTTGGCTATTTCAGCAATTTGCACAGGCTCCTTACTATCAACTGAGGCTAGATATGTAAGGGCTTTTAAGCCATATTTTGTCTTCTTGGAGAGCATCTTACGAATATAGGGAAAATTAACAATTGACTTCCCCTATATAAAGACCGTTTTGACCTTCTAGTCCAGTGCTTGCTCAATATCTGCAATAATATCATCAATATGTTCCAAACCAACGGAAATCCGCACCATACCATCAGAAATTCCAACTGACTCCCGCTCTTCTTTAGTCAATTTACTGTGGGTGGTTGATGCTGGGTGCGTCACAATACTTCTTGAATCCCCTAAATTGGCAGAAAGGGACAATAACTTAATTGCATCGAAGAACTTTTTTCCCTCTTCTATGCCTCCTTTTACTTCAAAAGCCACCACACAACCTCCAGCTTTCATCTGTTTTTTAGCTACTTCATATTTGGGGTGGGATTTTAAAAATGGATATTTTACCCAATCTATTTTTTTATGACCTTCTAAGTATGTTGCTAATTGCAATGCATTGGAGCAATGTCTATCAACCCGAAGTGCCAAAGTTTCTAAACTTTTGGATAACACCCAAGCATTAAATGGGGAGAGTGACGGTCCAGTAATACGGGAAAAACGATAAATCTTGTCTATGAGTTCACTGTTCCCAACCGTAATTCCGGCCAAAACCCTTCCTTGACCATCCATTAACTTTGTCCCAGAATGAATTACCAAATCTGCTCCAAATTTTATGGGTTGCTGTAAATAGGGTGATGCAAAACAATTATCAATAATAAATATGAGGTTATGTTTTTTGGCAATGTTTCCTAAAACTTCCAAATCCAAGACATCCACACCTGGATTTGTAGGGGATTCAGCATATATAATTTTTGTGTTGGGAGTAATTAGTTCCTCAACAGCCCCTAAATTGTTGATATCAAAATAGCTTGTGCCGATATTCCATTTGGGGAAAAACTGAGTGAAAAGTGTATGTGTTGAACCAAAAATACTTTTGGCAGAGACAATATGATCTCCACTCTGCAATAAAGCGGCAAATGTGGAAAATACCGCTGCCATCCCAGAAGCAAAAGCAAAACCATTTTCCGCACCTTCCATTTTACACACCTTATCTATAAACTCTGAAGAGTTTGGATTGGAATATCTTGAATAGATATTATGTTCTTTTTCCTCCGCAAACGAAGCTCTCATATCCTCTGCATCCTCAAACACAAAACTGGATGTTAAGTACATTGGAGTGGAATGCTCCAAAAATTGGGTACGCTCCAGCTGTGTTCTTATCGCCTCTGTTTCAAATTTTCTCTCCTTCTTCATTATATTTTTTCTGCTATTCTTAAAATATCTCCAAAAACTCCTCTTGCGGTAACAGCAGCACCCGCTCCTGCCCCTTGAATCACCAAAGGATTTTCCCCATATGATTCGGTATAAATTTCAATAATAGAGTCTGAGCCCTTAACCTGCCCTAATGCGCTTTCTTTTGGAACGGAAACCAGTTTTGCCTCTAGTATTCCCTTATCCTGTTGCAAGTCTCCATGCAAATCTCCAATGTACCGCAATACAAATCCATCCTTTTGATCTTGTTTGATCTTATCGAATTTCTCATCCATTACAGATATCGCGCCCATGAACTCTTCAAAACTGACGGACTGCAAATCTTTTGGTATTAAGTTGTCTATTTCAATGTCTGTAAACTCATTTTGAAGGTCCAATTCACGTGCTAAAATCAATAATTTCCTACCTACATCATTACCTGAAAGGTCTTCTCTTGGGTCTGGCTCGGTATATCCTTTATTCATTGCTTCTTTTACAATGGTTGAAAATGTTGCTTCTTTTTCTGAAAAAGTATTGAATATATAGCTCAAAGAACCCGAGAAAACACCCTTTATTCGGGTGATATTCTCCCCTGAAAGATGTAATAATTTTATAGTATCTATAAGCGGCAAACCAGCACCAACATTGGTTTCATAGAGATACTGCTTTTGATTTTTTTCAAGATGATTTCTAATTGATTTATAATAATCAAAACCTAAAGTATTGGCAATTTTGTTTGATGAAACCAAATCAAATCCATTTGTAATGAAAAGTTCGTAGTTGGATACAAAAACTTCATTTGCCGTGTTGTCCACAGCTATTAAATTTTCCAGATGATTCGCTTGCGCAAAAGATATGATGTCCTCAATTTGATAGGGTTTTCCTTCCGTATCCAAATCTCTTTTCCAATCTTTTGTTATCCCATTTGCATTGAGCAATACTTTCTTTGAGTTTGAGACAGCAAATACTCTAAGGTCTATTCCTTTTCGTTCTTCAATATTCTTTTCAGAGTATAAAATCTGATCTATAAGGGTCCCTCCAACATTACCATGTCCAAAAATGGCCAGATTGATTTTTTTTGCAATTCCAAAGATTTGACCATGAACCACATTTATTGCCTTATGCAAGTCAGCTTTTTTGACCACCAAACTCACATTCTTTCCTGAAACTGTATTATTAAAAAGTAAAGGGGTTATTTGGTTTTTCACCAAGGCATTGAACGGCTTATGAAACGTACTTAAATCCATACCTACAATTGAAATTACAGATACATCCTCCATCAAAGTAATCTGGTTGATATCATAGGAGCTATAATCCGTTTCAAATTCCAAATCCAATACTCTTTTTGCCTTTTGGGCCTTTTTGGATTCTACTACTAACCCAATACCTCTTTCGGAAGAGCCTTGGGAGATTATCCCAACATTTATATTGTTTTGTCCTAAGGCCTTAAAAATACGGGCGTCAATTCCTACTTTACCTAAAAGACCTCTTCCCTCAAGATTAACCAACGCAACATCCTCTATTACAGACAAGGATTTTATACCCCCATTATCAGTTTTAGGGCCTACAAGTGTTCCTCCATTATCACTATTGAATGTATTAAGAATCCGTAAGGGAATATTTTTCTCAATAAGTGGTATAATTGTCTTAGCGTGTAGAATGTTAGCTCCAAAATTTGCAAGTTCGTTAGCCTCAGCATAAGAAATAACATCAATCAACTTGGCATCGCTAACTAAATCCGGATTGGCCGTAAAAATACCATCCACATGGGTATAGTTTACCAGTTCTTCGGCATCTAAAAAATTGGCCAACAGCGCCGCAGAATAATTACTACCATTTCTTCCTAAAGTTGTAGTCTCCCCTTCTCTATTAGATGCTATAAAGCCTGTGATAATGGGTACAACGTCTGAATCCAGTTCTTTAAAACAACGAATTACATTTTCTTTGGAAATTGCTTCGTCAACCTCAGCATTATTAAATGTATCATCTGTTTTAATCAATGCTCTGGAATCAATAAGCTGTGCTTTGATTCCAGATTTCTCCAATAACGAGCTTACAACTTTTCCTGAAAGCAATTCCCCATAGGATAATAGTTCATCCTTAGTTTTTAAGCTGTAATCCCCAGTAAGTGAAACCCCTTTTAAAAGCTTTTCTATTTGCTGAAGTTCTTCTTTTATATCAATCTTAGAAGTATTGCCTTTTTGATAGCTTGAAAAAACATTTAAGTCTTCACTGAAATCCTTTCCTTTTGATGCTTTTTTAAGCATTGATTCCAATTGATCCGTTGCTTTATCTCTAGCTGAAAGTACTACCGCAAAATTCTCCCTTTCTTTTGCTTTTTTTGAAATGATATTCAGAACATTTTCAATCCCTTCTCCATTGGCCAAGGATTTACCTCCAAACTTCAGGATTTTTATGCCATCTGTTTTTCCGTTTTTTTGAAAAACTGGTTCCAAAAGCTTTTCCAATTGTTCAAATTCAATTAAAAAAGCATCATGCCCATGCAAAGATTGTATCTCGCCATATGTTACGTTTGCATTGGCCTGAGCCAAATGCCTAAAAGTTTCCTTGTTTTCTTCTGCAGTAAAAAACAAATCCGAGTTAACACCAACAATATGAATTTTTGTGTCACTTTGTTCAATCAAGTCAAAAGCATTATCCCCATTTCTGGTAACATCAATGGTCTTCAACAACTGATTCATTAGTTTATATGCCGAAAGTTGAAATCGTCCCTGAAGTTTTTCACCATGATGCATCAACCAACTTTCCACATTGAAAACCTGGAGTTCTTCATTGGTGCTTCTTTTAAAGCGTTCCTTAAAAGATTCCGGAGTACGATAACAAAGCATAGCGTGCATACGAGCATCATGAACAGGTTGCTTGGAATTCACTAAAAATTGTTCCTGAATTTGGCAATTCGCTATCAACCAATCTGTAGACTTCCAATCAGAAGCAACAGGAATTAAATGCTCTGTAATTTTTGGATTCAGTACAGTCATTTCCCATGCTACACCACCGCCCAAAGAACCACCAATAATTGCATACAGCTTTTCAATTTTAAGTTGCTTCAATCCCAAAAGAAAAATCCGTGCAATATCACCAGCAACAAAATCCTTGTAATTATCAATGACAAAACCGTCATATCCATTTCCTGGAATATTGAAAGCCAAAATGGTATAGGTATCTGTGTTGATACATTTATCCTTACCAATTAAATCTGACCACCACCCTTCTTCTCCCGTAACATTGGAATTCCCTGTAAGCGCATGATTTACCAAAACAATGGGTGCAGTATGCAATTCCCTACCAAATACTTGATAAGACAATTGTAAGTCTTGAACAACCTCACTGAGTGTATTGTAGTTTTGAATTTTTAAGTGCTGAAGCATGAAATCTTAATTATTTACTTTGCTGAAACGGATTAACCTATAGCTGTGAAAGCCTGCACCAAATCAGCCTTTAAATCAGATAAATCTTCCAGCCCGACTGATAATCTAATCAAGTCTTGAGATACCCCTGCATCGGATTGTTGTTCTTCTGTCAATTGCTGATGCGTTGTACTTGCTGGATGAATAATTAAAGATTTGGTATCACCAATATTTGCCAATAAGGAGAATATCTTGGTTGCATCAGTCAACTTTTTTGCAGCTTCAAAACCTCCTTTCACCCCAAAGGTCACTAATCCACTTTGTCCTTTTGGCAAGTATTCTTTTGCCAGCTCATAGTATTTGTTCCCTTTTAGTCCTGGGTAGTTTACCCAAGCTACTTCTTCTCTACCTTGTAACCATTCTGCCAAAGCCAAAGCATTTTCACTATGCTGCTTGATTCTTACAGGCAAAGTTTCCAGGCCTTGAATAATTTGAAAAGCATTAAAGGGACTTAAAGCGCCACCAAAATCACGCAAACCTTCCAAAATCAATTTAAACGTAAAGGCAGCTGCGCCTAATGCCTCACTATAAACCAAACCATGGTACCCGGCAGATGGTTCTGTAAATTCAGGAAAATTACCATTGGCCCAATCAAAGGTTCCGGCATCTATAATGGCACCACCCAAAGAGTTACCTTGTCCTCCAATATACTTGGTCAATGAATGAATCACAAGATTTGCACCATGTTCAATAGGATTTAATAGTCCTGGAGTTGCCACGGTGTTATCAACAATAAATGGCACTTTAGCAGCTTTCGCCTCCTTAGAAATCGCTTTTAAATCCAACACATCCAATTTTGGATTGCCCAAGGATTCAACGAAAAACGCTCTGGTATTTTCTTGCACTGCATCTTTGAAAGTAGAAGGATCAGAGGCATCTACAAACGTGGTAGTAATACCCAATCGAGGTAAGGTTACGTTTAGCAAATTAAATGTACCTCCATATAAACTGCTGGAAGCCACGATATGATCACCAGCCTTTAACAACGTCAACAATCCCGTGGAAATGGCGGCTGTACCAGAAGCAAAAACTACAGCTCCCACTCCACCTTCTATAGCAGCAAGCCTTTCTTGAAGTATTTGATTGGTAGGGTTATTTAAACGTGTATAAATAAACCCAAGTTCCGCCAATGAAAATAGATTGGCAGCATGTTCCGTGTCGTTAAACACATAAGATGTTGTTTGGTAAATAGGTACTGCCCTGGTGCCACCGGTTTGCGTGGTGTCATGTCCTGCATGCAAGGCATTGGTTGAAAATTTTTGATCACTCATGATTTTAGTTTTTTAAATTATTAGAATCGATAAAATAAAAAGCCAAACCCTACTCAATCCATAGGATGATAGGATAAATCAAAAAGTTATAAGAAAGAGAAAAAACAGCTTTCGCTATTTGTTTTTCGTTATCTATTCCACATCTGTGGATAGAATTTAGCACCTTCTTTATATGGAACAAAGGGTTGCTAAGGCTTCATAGGGTCTAATCCCTCCACCTTTCTTGATAACTATTCAATACGTGTTTGAACTTATGAGGACAAATATAAAGGCAGAATCTTCTAATATCCTAATGATTTTTAGAAATTTTGCGAATTCCACTGATTTTCCAAGGATATGACCGATAGATTTCTCATACTCAAAACATTTTAAACAAGGTTGTTACCAATCTTCCATTATGATCTGGTGATTTAAGGGACAACAGCTGTTTTGCTTCCTTTGCATTTAAATGGAATGGGGCTTTACATATATCCACGCCACTTTGTTTTTTCAATCGAATTCCCTGACCCGAAATGATATCGGTATTGGGAGAGAAATCACCTTGAGGCAAATGCTCCGTTAAAATCACATATTTAAAGTTATAGAGTTTGTCCACAATATTTCTGATTTCCGAATTCGATAAATGTTGCAGCACTTGCCTTAAAATGGCACAATCCGCTGCTGGTAATTTATCCTTCGCTATATCCAAACAACGGAATTCCAAATTTGGACTTTGGAATTTCTTCGTGTTAAAGTTGATCAGATGTTCAACAATATCCACCGCAATGTATTTTTTGGCGTCTCCAGCCAATGCTGCGCCAATATTGAAATCTCCACAACCTAAATCACAAACTGTTAATGGATTTTCAAAAGATTTTAAAAACGATTGCAAGACATCGACATACGGGTTGACCAATTCAGGAAGATGCGATCCATTCCCTGAATAAAAATCAGAACCATTGCCTCCCCAAAGCTTAGCCTCATAAATTTGTTCCATAACCGCTTTAGTGGGCCATGGTTGCTTAATTTTCTTGGCTGAAGCTATTTTCATTTTAAAATTGAAAACTCAATATTGGAGTCCGTAAAGACCGTATGGGTCTGTGTTTTAAAATCTTCTGCATCCGCTTTGAATATATTTTCAACGTAGGTTTGCGGATTTAAATCTATTAATGGAAACCAAGTGCTTTGTACCTGTATCTGAAGCTTGTGGCCTTTCTTAATGGTATGAAAAACATCTTGCAATTTAATGGTGACATCGGTCTTTTTATTTGGAGTGAATGGCTCCGGGTTTGAAAAACTGTTTCTAAATCGTCCGCGCAGCACCTCACTTCGAATCATTAAATGGTAATTGCTCATTTTAAGATGATCCTGCATTTCTTCATTGGTTTCTGTATTTGCAGGATGTACATCGATAATCTTTACAATCCAATCTGAAGCAGTCCCAGTAGTAGCTACTTTTAGCTTTGCCAAAATATCGCCTGCCAAGGTTAAATCTTCTTCCATCATATCGGTTTCAAAAACAAGAACATCTGAGCGACGGGCAGCAAAACGCTGATCATCTGTCATATATTTTCTTGGTGTAAGTACGGATTTAATATCTTCGGAATAGGGAACCGGTTTTTTGACATCACTTATAAACTTGATTCCCGAAACGTCGTTTTGCTCACTGGTTAACTCCTGATTTTCTGAAAGAAACATAGTTTGCTTTTCAATGCCTTTTGGTGGCCAAGAATCATATTCTTTCCATTCTTTGCGTCCTGAATCAAAAACATAGGCTTCAGGAAGTCCACTATTTTTGTCCCCTTCTCCTTTTAGAAAATGATTAAAGAATTTCGTTTCAATCTTTTCTTGGTAAAATTCTGATATGGAATCACCAAAATAGTAGTTGCCAACCAAACTTCTTCCATTACGTCTTGCCCAGCGCCCATGGTCCCAAGGACCAAAGACCATAGTGTTGTACCCATCAGTATGTTTTTCAATATTCTTATAAGTTTCTAAAGGACCATATAAATCTTCTGCATCAAACCAGCCTCCAACAATCATTGTAGCCACGTGTGATTTGGATTTATCCAAATGTTGAATCAACCCACGACTCTGCCATAGCTCATCGTAATTGGGGTGCTCTTTTAGTTCATTCCAAAAATAATCGTCTGTTACTCCTTCTGGTCGCATAGTAGGTGTATCAACAGTTTCGTACTCAAAAAATGAGTTGAGGTTTTTTAAAGGGCCAGCATCCAAAAAGAATTGATATTGATCCTCTGTTTGTATGTCTGGAAAAGAATACCAAGCGGTGTCAATGGGCTGGTCATTATTTGGCCGTGGCGTACCAAAAAGTGATGTTACTCTAAAATAGCTCAATAGATATGCCCCGTTATGGTGAAAATCATCAAAAAAGAAATCGCCAATACACGCTTGGGGAGAAGATGCCTTCAACGCAGGATGTGCATCAATAGTGGCATAGGTTGCGTAGTAGCCAGGGTAAGAAATTCCCCAAACACCCACCTTACCATTGTTGTTTTCAGCATTATTTATCAACCACTCAATGGTATCATAGGTATCCGTGCTTTCATCTACTTGCTCATTGGAAGTTTTATTTGGAATATAGGCACGCATATTTTCGTAATGCCCTTCGCTCAACCACCTACCTCGCACATCTTGATACACAATAATATTTCCTTCTTTCATTAAGTGAATGTTGGGCCCAATTTGTTTTCTAAAATTCCCTTCACCGTATGGTCTTGAGCTGTAAGGAGTTCGTTGCATCAATATGGGGTATTCTTTAGAGACATCCTTTGGAGAATATATAGTAGTATGTAAAGTAACACCATCACGCATCTCAATATCAACTTCCTGCTTCGTATAATTATCAGCCACATATGTATCCTCTTGTTCAACAGCATCTTGTTTAACGGTTTTTTTACAACTAACAACTGCTAACAGAAGACAAATACTTAAAAATGTAAATTGAACGGTACTTTTCATAAAGAAGAATTTTATTTCATAAAACTACTAAAGTTCATACGAGTATGCCAATAAAAAAAGGGAACCAAACAATGGCTCCCTTTTAATTTTGAAACAAAATCTAATTTATAAACCAAATGCGGTTTTTACCGCTTCGACCATATCCAGTTTCTCCCACGTAAACAACTCCACGTCCTTTTCAATCTTTCCATTATATGGCGATTCAAAAACTTTAGTAAGGGTTTGGGGTTGTTTTCCCATGTGGCCATAAGCGGCTGTCTCTAGATAGATAGGATTTCTAAGTTTTAAACGTTCTTCTATTGCAAATGGTCTCATATCAAACAACTCCGAAGCTTTTTCAGCTATTTCACCATCTGACAAACCAATATTGGATGTACCATAAGTGTCCACAAAAATTGAGGTGGGCTCTACCACTCCTATTGCGTAACTCACCTGCACTAGAATTTCATCAGCTACACCAGCAGCAACTAAATTCTTTGCCACATGCCTTGCAGCATACGCTGCACTCCTATCCACTTTACTCGGGTCTTTTCCACTAAAAGCACCACCTCCATGGGCTCCTTTCCCCCCATAAGTATCCACAATTATTTTACGCCCGGTAAGACCTGTATCTCCATGTGGTCCACCAATCACAAATTTTCCAGTTGGGTTTATGTGATAGTTGATTTGGTCATCAAAAAGAGCTTGAATGCTTTTCGGGAGTTTATCCACAACCTTTGGAATAAGAACAGAGATAATATCTTCTTTGATTCTTGATAGCATTTGATCATCCGAATCGAAATCATCATGTTGCGTGGAAACCACAATCGTATCTATACGCTGGGGCACGTTATCATCAGAATACTCAATAGTTACCTGTGCTTTTGCATCTGGTCTTAAATAACTTATTTGAGTGCCCTCTCTTCTAAGTTCTGCCAATACTTGAAGAATCTTATGAGATATATCTAATGCCAAAGGCATGTAATTTTCAGTCTCCTTGGTCGCATAACCGAACATCATCCCTTGATCTCCAGCGCCTTGTTCTTCCTTTTTCCCTCTATCAACCCCTTGATTTATGTCTTGTGACTGCTCATGAATTAAAGAAATCACTCCACAAGAATCTCCACTAAATTGATATTCTCCTTTGGTATATCCAATGTTATTGATAACCCCACGGGCAATATTTTGAACATCTAAATACGTGTGGCTTTTAACCTCCCCGGCCAATACTACTTGACCAGTGGTGACCAAAGTTTCGCAGGCTACTTTGCTTTCAGGGTCAAAAGCCAAAAAATTATCCAAAAGTGCATCACTAATTTGATCCGCTATTTTATCTGGGTGTCCTTCACTAACAGATTCTGATGTAAACAGATATGGCATATATATAAAATTTGTTGGAGGAGATTTGACGGCAAAGCCCAAAGAAGTTTACACCACTTTTTAGCATTTTTTATGGAGGTTGCAATCGGTCAAATCTTTCCTCAATAATTGAGGCCAAAAATATAAAAATGTTTTGGTCTTTAAAACCCAATAAAATTTTAAAGTTTCATTTCAAGAAAATATCCCTTTTATGCGTATTTTGTTCAATGACTAACACACATCAAAAATGAAAAACAAAATAGTACTCTCCACCCTCCTTGTCCTATTTACATTCTGCTCTTTTGGCCAAGAAAAAAAAGATGACAAAAAATGGGATGTTTCTAATCCATATACCGATTGGAAAATCAATGATATTACCTTGGAAACTGATGAAGGAACATGGATGAATCTTGACGTTAGCCCAGATGGTAGTCAAATTACATTTGATATGTTAGGAGACATTTATGTTATGCCGATAACTGGTGGAACTCCAAAAGTGCTGCGTTCTGGACTACCGTTTGAGGTGCAACCACGTTTTAGTCCAGATGGAAAAAAAATATCCTTCACTTCTGATGCTGGCGGTGGTGATAATATTTGGATTATGGACACTGATGGAACGAATGCAAAGCAAATTACCAAGGAGAAATTCAGGTTACTGAACAATGCTGTTTGGACTGCAGATAGGAATCACATCATCGCTAGAAAGCATTTTACTTCCCAACGTTCATTGGGGGCGGGAGAATTATGGCAATATCATATTACCGGTGGGTCTGGCTTGCAACTGACCAAGAGGAAAAATGACCAGCAAGATGTAAATGAGCCTTCCATTTCCAGTGATGGAAAATACCTCTATTATTGTGAAGACATGTATTCTGGAGGTTTTTTTCAATATAACAAAAACCCAAACTCACAGATTTATGTTGTTAAACGATATGATTTTGAAACTGGAAAAACCATTACTATAACTGGTGGACCAGGCAGTGCATCTAGACCAACCGTATCGCCAGATAACAGAAAACTAGCTTTTGTTAAGCGTGTCCGCACCAAAACTGTTTTGTTCATTCATGATTTAGAAACAGGGGAAGAATGGCCCATATATGATGCGTTGAACAAAGATCAAATGGAAGCCTGGGCCCTGTTTGGCACCTATCCAAATTTTAGTTGGACACCCAATAACAAGGAAATTGTCTTTTGGGCAGGTGGAAAAATTCAAAAAGTGAATATTGAAACCTTAAAAGTAGACCCTATCCCTTTCAAAGTAAATACGACACTAAAAATAGCGGAAACCCATCGTGCTAAACATCAAGTAGATTCAGAAG